>JBEAYU010000065.1:0-30000 GCA_041170435.1 Bacteroidota bacterium | reverse complement strand
GGCGTCTATCCCGATCCGGAGCTGCGCGCCACAGGCGTCGCAGCGGGAACCTATGGCAGTAGAACGCATGTACCTCAGCTGACGATCGACTCGAAGGGGCGCATCACTCAGGCTCAGAGTTGGCAGATACGCCCGGAATCTCTTCAACAGTCCGACATTCTTATGAGCGGACCGATCGATAGTCTGAATCTGCAGGTCAAGCCCGCCACCATTGGCACGGACGAACTCCAAGACGTCCCGGGTCTGCCCCTCGTGGCGCAGGGAAATGCCCTCACCTCAGCAGTCATTACCGTCGATCGTGATGGCCGCGTACGCGAGCTTTCGTCGATCCCGATTCTTGCCATGCGTCCCGGCGATCCGGCAGGGGGCGACCTGACCGGGAACTATCCGAATCCGAGAATCAACTTCAACGTTGTCGGGGGTGACATCATCACCGCCATCAATCTCGAGGACTCACTACTGATCGATGGGGCACGCATTGAGCCCCCTGTCACCATCCCGGCATCGGATATTCAGGCCAGCGGCAGACTCGATTCGTTGAACCTGCAGATCAAGACCGGAACGGTCAATGGCGCCGAACTGGCCAACCTGCATCCGTCCCCGATCGGCCCCATCGGTAGCATCTCACAGATCCCCGTTGTGAGTATCGATGTCGATGGTCGGGTGACAGGACTCTCGTCGGTGGCCCTCAATGCCATCAAGGTCGGCGATCCGGCAGGTGGCGATCTGACAGGCACGTATCCGAACCCTACGCTGAACGTGACCACATCGGGCAACACCATCATCAATGCGATCAACAACAGCAGCACGACAACGGTGATTGATGCCTCAAAGATCGAACTGCCCGGCACCGTGGCTGCGTCCGACCTGAGCGTGACGGGGCCGCTCGACTCGATGAATCTTCAGATCAAGGCCTCAACCGTGAACTCAAACGAACTGATGGATCTGCATCCGGCACCCATCGGGCCGATCGGGTCGACGTCCACCGCTCCTGTGGTGACGATCGACCGCGACGGACGAGTGGTGGCGCTCACGTCGGCCACGATCTCCGGCACAACACCGGGCGGTCCGGCAGGGGGCGACCTGACAGGTACATATCCGAATCCAACGTTGATCAACACCGGTGTAACGTCAGGCACCTACGGAAACACAAGCGCCGTGCCCCAGATCACCATCGATCCAAAAGGGCGCATCACAAACGTCAACAATGTCGGCATCACTCCTGTCATGGCCGCGGGATCGGACATGACGGTGACGGGCATCATCAATTCGATGAATCTCCAGCTCAAGAGCAATACGGTAGGAAGCGATGAGCTCGCCGCCTCCGGTGTGACAGCGGCATCGTATGGCACAACCACGCAGGTGCCGCAATTCACGGTTGACGTGGATGGCCGACTGACAAGCGCCACAAACGTTACCATCTCCGGCACAACGCCCGGCGGTCCGGCAGGGGGCGATCTAACGGGAACATATCCGAACCCGACGATCAACATCGCTGGGGCCGGACCCTCCATCATCAACGCGATCAACAATTCATCATCGATGACGGTCATCGATGCATCCAAGATCGAGCATCCCGGAACAATCACGGCGTCGGACCTAACGGTAACCGGTCATCTGGATTCCATGGACCTTCAGGTGAAGTCCGGACGTATCGGCTCGGCCGAGCTGGCGGACCTGCACATGGGTCCCGTCGGTCCCGTCGGTTCGGCGTCGTCCGTTCCGGTTGTCACCATTGATGCCGATGGCCGCGTAACGGCGCTGACCTCCACGACCATCACCGGCACCACGCCAGGTGGGTCTGCAGGAGGCGATCTGACAGGCACGTATCCGAATCCAATGCTCATCACCACGGGCGTCAGCGCCGGATCGTACGGCAGCAACTCCCAGGTGGGCCAGTTCACGGTCGATACCAAGGGCCGCCTCACAAGTGCCTCAAACGTCACAATCGTTCCCGTCACGGCAGCCGGAACAGACGTCACAGTCTCCGGTAACATCAACACCATGAATCTCCAGCTCGGCACCGGCGTGGTAGGCTCAACGGAGTTGGCCGCCACAACGGTCACAAGCGGAACATATGGGTCGGGCACACAGGTGCCGCAGTTCACGGTCGATCCCGATGGTCGTCTGACAAACGTCACAAACGTTACAATCACCGGCACCACGCCCGGCGGCGCGGCCGGTGGAGATCTTACAGGGACGTATCCAAGCCCCATGCTCATCAACACTGGAGTGACAGCCAATCAGTATGGCACCACATTCGCTGTGCCACAGATCACAGTGGATGCAAAGGGACGCATCCTGGCAGCATCGAACCTGACGATTATCCCTGACACGGTTGGGGCATCTGATGTGTCGGTGACCGGCAACATCAACACGATGAATCTTCAGCTTGCACCGAATGTGGTGGGTGCGATCGAGCTTGCTTCATCCGGCGTTGCCGCTGCCACGTACGGTTCGACGACCCAGATCCCACAGATCACGATCGATGTCGATGGACGAATCACCAACGCCTCCAATGTGACCATCTCCGGCACGACACCGGGTGGTTCAGCCGGTGGCGACCTTACGGGCACGTATCCCAATCCAACGCTGGTGCCAAGCGGCGTCTCGGCTGGATCCTATGGTAACGATCATCAAGTCAGCCAGTTCATGGTCGATGCGAAGGGGCGTCTCACAAGTTCCTCGAACGTGACCATCGTACCGGTAACGGCCGCTGGCTCAGACGCTACAGTGACGGGTAACATCAACACCATGAATCTGCAGCTCGGCAGCAACGTCGTTGGCCCCACGGAGCTGGCACCAACAACAGTTACGCTCGGAACGTATGGTACAACGACGCAGGTGCCACAGCTCACCGTTGATGCCGATGGACGGTTGACAGGTGTCACCAATGTGACCATCTCCGGCACGACACCGGGTGGTTCAGCCGGTGGCGACCTTACGGGCACGTATCCGAATCCAACCTTGATCACCACCGGCGTCAGTGCCGGCACGTATGGCACCACGAGCGCAGTACCACAGTTCAGCGTCGATGCGAAGGGACGTCTGACTTCTGCCTCGAACGTGACCATCGTGCCGGCCACGGCCGCCGGCTCAGACGCCACGGTGTCGGGTAACATCAACACGATGAACCTGCAGCTTGGTGCTGACGTGGTTGGACCAAGCGAGCTGGCTTCCACCGCCGTCAGTAGCGGTACGTATGGCACGTCAACGCAGGTAGCACAGTTCACGGTCGATGCCGACGGTCGAATCACAAATGCAACAAATGTTACCATCTCGGGTGCCGCTCCTTCGGGTCCGGCAGGGGGCGACTTGACGGGCACGTATCCGAATCCATCCTTGATCACCACCGGCGTCAGTGCCGGCACGTATGGCACCACGAGCGCAGTGCCGCAGTTCAGCGTCGATGCGAAGGGACGTCTGACCTCGGCCTCGAACGTGACCATCGTGCCGGCCACGGCCGCCGGCTCAGACGCCACGGTGTCGGGCAACATCAACACGATGAACCTGCAGCTTGGTGCTGACGTGGTCGGCCCTAGCGAGCTTGCCGCTACCGCTGTCAGCAGCGGCACGTACGGCACCACAACGCAAGTGCCACAGCTGACTGTTGATGCCGATGGACGGCTCACCAACGTGACGAATGTTACCATCTCTGGAACCACTCCGGGCGGCTCGGCGGGAGGCGATCTATCGAGTACCTATCCGAATCCTACAGTGAGTCGCATCCAGGGACGGACCGTGTCGACTCTTGCACCGGCCTCGGGGAATGTTCTTACCTGGAACAGCACATCGAACGCATGGGAGCCTGCAGCTCCATCATCAAGTTCGCCGACGGGTGCGGCAGGGGGCGACCTGAAGGGTACGTATCCGAATCCGACGGTACAAAAGATCCAGAATGAGCTGATCGATTCGAACATGACGCTCTCGAATCAAGATGTGCTGACGTGGAATGATACCACGCAGAAATGGACCAACACCAAGAAGGGAGAACTGCCTACGGGTGTGTATCTGCGTGAGGGTGCTGTCATCGATGTCGATCTCATCCAGACCGCAGGCAACGAGCTCAACGACGTGGACATTCCAGAGGCTGGTCTGATCAGATTCATCGATGCGACCGCGCAAACCCACGTCACCGGCTTTGAAGGTGGATCGGATGGACGGTTGCTCATCATCTTCAACGGCTCCGGTAAGCAGCTCAAGTTCTACAGTAACGATGCGCGGTCTCTGAATGCAAATCAGTTTGAACTCTTCATTGCCAGCAAGACGCTGAACAACAATGGTCTGATGATGTTCGTGTACATCGCCTCGCTCAGCCGCTGGGTCGAGATCGTTAGTAACAACTGATCTGCCCCAAAGGAGAACACCATGACACATCATTCACATATGACGACGACGTTGTCCTGCGTCGGACTGGCCCTCACCTTGGTGCTGGCCAGCCCCCTGGCGGCACAACATTCCGTTCGACAATATCTCATTTCGAATGGCGGAAATGCAGCAGCGTCGGCACAGAACACATTCAATGGCTCCCTTGGCCAGCCCGTGATCGGTATCGTTCAACGTCATCCAAAACATCTCGAGCAGGGATTCTGGTACAGTGCCAGCCGCATCCATGATGCCAACGGCTGGCACACAACGGTGACGTTGCCGCAGATCACCGGCCGCAATGGCGAGACCATCGAGATACCCATCACCATGGTGTCGACGCAGAAGATGATCGTTGCCGGTGTAAAACACTGGACGGCCAAGATCCGCTTTAACAAGTCGATGTTGGAGCCCCGTGACTTGACGACCGTGGAGGAAGACGACAACTACTACATCGTCACCCTCAAAGGAACGGCAACCGATACAATTCAGCGTCTGGCCTCCTTTCGAGCATTCGTGCGACTGGGTAATGACACGACCACAGATCTGACGTTCGAGTCGTTCACGTGGGATGAGCCATCACGTATGCGCATCTACCCCGAGAATGGTTCGTTCACGGACCTGAGCATCTGCAAGGCTGGAGGACCACGGCTCACGGCCGTGGCCGGTCATCCGGTTCTTCGAGTCATGCCACAGCCGGTATCCGACAAAGGAGAGGTCATTGTGGACTTCGGACAGGCCGAAGACATCCAGGTGGTCATCTATGACGGAAACGGATCGGCCGTGCGCGAGCTCTTCACGGGCTCCGTACCGGCAGGCGAGTTCCGGCTTCCATTCGCATCGATGGACCTTCCGGCTGGTCCCTACGTGATGTCGGTGCGCACGCGCTGGCAGTCGGTGGCTGAACAATTCATCATCGTACGATAGGAGCATCTCATGATCACACAATGCAGCGTCCTGCACCGACTTCTGCCGGCATCTTTAGCACTGCTGCTTGCAAGCGCTGCGCTGACGGCGCAGACGCGCCCGACGCTCATGTATGACAAGATCCGGCTGGGCCTCGCAGCATCAGTGGATCAGCGTTTCCTTCAGGCAGACTTCCCATCGTTACCAAAAGTGGCGACGTGTTGTCTCGGATTTGGTGACGAGCAGAAGACCGGTTACTCGATCGATGCCGTGGTCGAAGTGCCGCTCACGATGGGCGTCACGCCGTATCTGCGTGCTATGTACACGCAGCTAGGCGGCGACTTTTCGTCGGACGAGACTCTGTGGGCGTACAACGGAGAACTCACCTCACGACAACTCACCGTCAGGCATGACATCTCTGCCACAGTGCATGCGGTGTTCATTGAGCCGGGCGCCAGCTTTAACGTTCTCGGTTTTGACATCGGGCTGGGCATTCAGTGCGGGTATATCACCGGAACGTCCTTCACACAGAAGGAGTCGATCGTGTCTCCTGCCTCGATCACCTACGTCGATGGATCGAGAGAGCGCAACGTTCAGTCAGGATTTCTCTCGGACGTGCGACACATCCAGTTCGGCGTCAATGCCGGCATCGGGTACGACTTTACGATACCCAACATGCCACAGCTCACGGTTGGACCTGAGCTTCAATACACGTTTGGGATCACGGACATCTTGTACAACACGAATTGGCGCACCAACGTCCTGCGACTTGGCATGGCCGTCAAGTACGCGATCGATCTGCCCCCTACCTACAACGAGCGATACGGACGCTGACGGGCGGGTGCGCGCCCTCGGCTCCGTGGGGTCAGTTTGATAGCTGACCCTTGAGAAGCGACCAGGTTGACTCGACGGTGTCACCTGGTCGCTTTGCATCGCGCCAGCGTGAAACACTCCACAGCCCACTGCGCTCCGGCGTCACCGTCAGAGCCATGGTTCCGGTCAGGAGCGACGGCAGGGCCGTGATATTGAGTCGTACGGTCAGCTCATAGTCACTTACCCAAACAAGCGAGTCCGGCGAGGAGAACGCAACCTGCGTGTTGGAGAAAACAAGGTTGGGGCGCTGATCCACAGGAAGGCGGCTGATCATACTCAGAAAGGCCTGGCGCTCACGGTCGACGCTCCATGCGAGGAAGACCGCTTGGTAGCGAGCGCCGACCTCTGCCGAAGGCTCGAAGGCATACGCTGCGCTGCTGCGAGAAGGATCTGCCAGCGACAACATGAAGTTCTGTGTGTTCTTTTCGATGACGGCGTTGCGCAGATTGTCAACCACAATCAAGGGACTGGTCGGTGGCTCATATGTGCCTCGGTCACCAGACGGCTCCTCCGGCGTGCGCGTTGCACAGCCCCCTGCGGCGATGATCGCGGCGAAGAGTGCTCCGAATAGTGCGCGGTTGACGAATCTCACGTGGCAGCCTTCTCAGCGATCAGGATGATCCGAGTCGACACGTCCGGTTGAAACGTCTCTCCGTGATAGGACCCGAATGCTCGTATCGGACTGAGCCCCACCTGCGTCATCATCTGCCGAAGATCCTCGGGCGAGTAGAGCCAAACACGCTCTTCGAAGGTATGCTCGCTCGAACATGGATCATTGATGGTGATCCTCTTGCACACAAAGTGCTCTTCGATCCACCGTTCTTGGATCACCGTGGTCTGCCCGATCATGGTCATCGATTCCGGCACAAGGGTACGCCGCAGCACGTCGGCATTGAAGAAGTCCATCACGAAGCGCCCATCAGCGGCAAGATGACGTTCGACGGCGCTCAGGGCTGCAAGATGTTGGCTGTGGTCGTCAAAGTATCCAAAGCTGGTAAACAAGTTTGCGATCAGTGCGTACGAGTTCGACGGATACGGACCGCGAATGTCGCCCACAACGTATCGTGCATTGTCATGGGCATTGTACCGGCGCGCATGTGCGATGAGGTACTCCGAATAATCAAGTCCGGTGGTCACGTAGCCGCGTTCGGCAAGGGCCACGGTATGACGTCCGAAACCGCAACAGAGGTCGAGGATCTGGGCCCCATGGGGAATGTGCATCGTGTGGTCGATCAACTGCACAACTTGCCGCGCTTCGTCGTCGCCACGATGACGGTAGAGCTCCATGTACCATGGCGATTCAAACCACGTGGCGTACCATGGACGTGCGTCTGCTGCTGCGGGGTTGGTCATACGACAGTCCGCCCTTCAAAGGCACGAGCTAGGGTTGCTTCATCGGCGAACTCCAGATCGGATCCCATCGGCACGCCTCGTGCGATGCGTGTCACGCGAATGGCAAGGGGCGAAGCAAGCTTGGCGATGTACTGTGTGGTGACCTCGCCTTCGACCGTCGGATTGAGGGCAAGGATGAGTTCTTCGACGCCCGGCCCGAGCCGAGCAATGAGTTCTTTCATGCGCAGATCGTCGGGTCCGATCCCATCGAGCGGACTCAACGCTCCGTGCAGCACGTGGTAACGACCTCGGAAATCGCCCGTGCGTTCGATGGCCATAACGTCGGAGGGTTGCTCCACAACACAGATCATGGTGCCAATCCGCTTCTCCGAGGCACAGATCCCACAGACCTCTACGTCTGTGAATGTCTGACACACGGTGCATTCCTGCACGCGGGCGCGCATCTCCACAAGCGCTGAGGCGAAGTGCTCTACGTCCGAAGCGGTTTGTCTCAACAGGTGAAAGGCCAGGCGCCGAGCGGTCTTCTTTCCGATCGTGGGCAGGGAAGCAAAGAGTTCGACGACGCGTTCGATCGATTCAGACGGAAGCATGATGCAAAAATACCAACCTGTCAGCCCCCTGTCTGCCGTAATTTCGCGAAACAAAATCGGGGGTCGACCGTCGGTCGATCCCGCAGCGATTCAAGACTTACGCAAGGAACTGCCATGGGAATCTTTTCACGCATCGCCGACCTGTTCCGTGCCGGAGCCAATGATGCTCTGGATCGCGCTGAGGATCCTGAGAAGATGCTCAAGCAGGCGGTTCTCGACATGGAGGAATCCGTCAACCAGACCACCCTGGCCGTTGCCAATGCGATCGCCAATGAACGGAGCCTCGAAAAGCGCATCACGGCGCAAAAGGCCGAAAGTGCCAGCTGGCAGGAAAAGGCAATGCAGGCTCTCAACGCCGGCCGTGAAGACCTTGCCCGTGCTGCTCTCGAGAAGAAGGCCATTGCCGATAAGAACGTGGCCGAACTGATGCCGACGCACGAGCAGGCACGAGCCACGACGGCCAAGATCCGTGAGCAGCTCGATGGTATCAAACGCAAGCTCGACGAGGCACGGTCACGCCAGAGCACATTGATCGCTCGCTCGCAGGCTGCCAAGGCGCAGGCGCAGATCGCCAAGTCGGCCGCCGGCATCGGTCAGGATGCCTTCAGCAAGTTCGACAAGTACGAGGCCAAGATCGAAAAGCTCGAAGCCGAAGCGTCGGCCTTTGAGCAATTGGCAGGTGAGAACACGCAGCTCGACGAGGAGTTTCGCAAGCTGTCGTCATCGGGTAAGGTCGATCAGGACCTGTTGGCACTCAAGCAACAGATGGGGCTTTTGGAGCCACCCAAGGAAAGCTGATCAGCGCACGCGGATGCGAATGCTCCTGTTCAGAAAGCGTCCCTGAGGCGTGTCATCACTAAACGGCGAGGACTGCGACGAGGTCGAGAACGTGAACGTCTTTGACGTGATGGAGCGCAGATAGGACTCGGTGTTCGAGGCACGATTGGCCGAGAGTTGTCTGTTCCGTTCTTGTGAACCCAGAACGTCGGCGCTCCCCTCAATGGTGATGGTCGAGCCGGCCGGAACCTGCTCGGCAAGCTGACGCAGAAGCGTCTTGACGTCGTCACTGAGTTCTGCGCTATTGTAGTCGAACCGGAGTGTGGCAACAAACCCGTCCAGACTGAGAGCGATGCGCCGGCGAGGCAGCGACATTCCGTCGATCCTCAGCGGACGCTCAGCGAACTGTCCACCTGCCGATGACGTTGCCGAGATCATCGAAGGGGGCTGACCCGAATCGTCGAGCCGAACCACCACCGGCACTGACACCACGGCATCCAGAGACGAGACCACCGTGTCCCGCGCATTGATGGTGATGGTCTGCTGCGATGGTCTTTCATCCGGTGCACCGCCCACAAACCGTGATCCGACGGTGGCCACTCCACGCAGTTCGGCAAACTCTTCGGTGACGACAAAGCGCTGCAACGGCGCGTTCTGCAGAATGATATCCACCCGCCGATTCTCAGCACGTCCGCCCGGCAACTCGGAATTGGACGAGATGCGTGGGGTGATGGAGGCGGTAGCGGTGACGGATCCTGTCGGCACACCTAGGGCGATCAGAGCCTCACGCACGGCCTCGGCACGACGTCGTGCTAACGCCATCCCCTCGGGTTCCGTTGTAGGGCCGCTGGTGGCCCCTTCGACAACCACACGGGCTGATGGATTGGCAGCGACGATCGACGCGATTCGGCCCAGGATGTACCCGTGTGCATCGACGGCGTCGGTGCTCATCGACGTGATGTCGCCGTCGCGACGATACGTCGATGGAATGACGGCACTGGCACTGTCGAAGAACACGGCGTTAACGATCGGCGTCGATGCTCTCAGCACATTGCCGGTGACGATCTCTCCGGTGAAGGAGCGCGGCGTGAGCTCGAGGCTTGGTGGTGCATAGATCGGCTGCTGCATTGGTTGTTCAACGATAAGGGCCGGAGGCGGTGGGGGAGCCATTGGTGGTGTGCGCGTCAGTGACAAACGCAGGGCCACATCCAACCGAATGGAAAGGGGCTTCCACGGCGCATCGGTCAACACATCGTTGAGAGCATAGTCGAGGCTTACGCGCGGAACCAGCGAGAGTCGCTCGGACAGCGGTATGAAGGACTCGAGAGCCGATGAGAGGAAGAACATCAGAGAAGAGCGCGTCTGAAGAGCCCCCTGCCTGATCTGGCGCTCCTGCACCGGTACTCCGTTCTCAAAGAAGACCGCCGTTTCTGGGCTTACGATCGTCTCTCGTTGAACGAACGAGGCCGTCATCGGAAGAGCGATCCGAGGTCCGATGCTTATGCCCAGGGTGCGGTTGCGCAAAGTTCCCAACAGGGGTAGCTGAATCTGAGCCGCAATGTCAAGGTTCGATAGCGTTGTGGCCAGAACATAGTCCGTCGTAAGCGTCACCTCATTGCCCGTTGCACTGTCACGCAACGGATAGGTGTTTGTTCGTGAGAAATCTCCGCTACGGTCCGTCAGGCCAACCTCGAGTCCAAAGGCGCCCCAGGTCGACATCGGTATTTCCATGGCCAGGTATCCGGCGATGCCCATTCCGCTGCCGGAGGAGAGCGTGCCGCAATCCATGATGCCCGCCGCACTGCTCAGTGTTGCCGAGTGAGACGTACTCGAAAGGCCGCCGCCGAGACGTAGCGCCAGTGTCTCAATGGGCTGATACTGGGCGCACATGAGGCTGGTGCCAACGAGAAGTAGTAGGACGCTGGTGCGAAGCATGCGCAAAGATAGGGGGCGTGGTTCTACCACGTCATCCGCAGTGACAGTGCCATCGACTGTGATGGTGTCGGCCCGAGATTCATGCTGAGCTTTTCTCCGGTGTCGAACGAATACAGCTCTGCACCGACATAGGCATCAACGGCTGCAAGGGCGTAGGTGATCAGAAAGACCACGGCGGACATATCGCGGTTGTCGCGATAGACCTCGCGGCGGCGCAATAACAGGTTCACCGTCGCTGCATTCGTCCCATCGGCAAGAGCCTTGTCGTATTCATCCGATGCCGTTGCGAACTGCGAATTGTTTTGGAAGAAGAGCACGGCCGACACGGCGGCCGTACCGGTGAAGAGAGGGATCTTCCAATAGTTCTCGGTGTAGGCCTGTCCAAGCCCGGGCAGGATCAGTGAGGCCAGCACAGCCGTTTGGGTGGATTTTACCGGTCGTGCTTCCTGACTGTCTGAGCCCTTGGATGAATCTACCGGCATGGCCATGCCGACGGTGGTGGCCGCAAGAAGAAGCGCGCCGAAGATGCAACGATGCGTCAAGGAACGCATGCGATGACCTCGATCTCGACGCGTGCATCCTTCGGCAGACGCGCCACCTGCACGGCACTGCGTGCCGGACGATGTGATCCCATCATTTCAGCGTACACAGAATTCATCTCGGCAAAGTCGCCCATGTCGGTCAGAAAGACGGTGGCCTTGACAACGGACGTCAGATCAGCCCCTTGCGATGAGAGGATGGTGCGAATATTGGCGAATACCTGACGCGTCTCCTCGGTGATGCTGCCGGAGACCATCGAGCCATCGGCGCGAAGTGGGATCTGTCCACTGAGAAACAGCATGCGTCCGGAACACTCGACGCCATGAGAATATGGTCCGATAGCAGGAGCGGCACCCTCGGCAAGGAAGGGGCGAATGATGGTTGTGTTCATGGTGGTACACGAGGTGATGAAGAATGCCAAGCCAAGAAGAGGCAGCATGAGCATGGACCGCTTGCGGAACCTCATGGCTTTGTTGAATCGCGATTGATGATGAATACTTCCTCATCGGGCCGCACATATCCGTAGCGTTCACGAGCGAGGCGTTCGATCTCGTTGCGATCTGTCTCGAGGATGCGTATCTGACGCCGCAGACTGTCCGAGGTGTTGCACAGAACATCGAATTGCATCTGCAACGTTTCTGTCTCCGACATCAATGTCATGCGTGTCAGCAGGCCGTAGTTTGAGAACAGAGCAAACGCCAGAACGGCCGTCGTCAGCGCAATGATCGTGATGAGTCGCTTCTGCGTCATCACGCGCTTCTGGATCGTGTTTACCGAGGTCTTGGCCATTGCAGACAGGTCAACGTCAACGTTACCGAAGGATCAGAGTATGCGTGAGCGAAACGTCGCGGCGTTTCCCAACAAGCACATACACGCCGTGCGGCAGACCCTGCAGGTCGATGCGGGCAGTTCCATCAGCCAGGGTCACGTGGCTCGGCAGGCTTCGTCCGGCGACGTCGATGAGTTCAGCCTCAACGACGTCGATTCCGAGGTCGATGTTCCCGATATCGCCAATCAGGGCAAGCCCCTTGCCGATGGTCCGACGGTGAGTATGCTCATCGACGGTCGTAAAGTTGTTGAGATCGAATGCGTAGATGCCGGATGTGTCCTTCTTGCCCTCGGTGATGTTCAAGGCCACAACGGCCCATCCTGTTTCGATGCACATGATCGACGAGCTGGTGGCTGCACGTGAACCCGGCAGGGGATAGCCCCAGCGCACCCACTCGTTGTCATCCGGATCGAGTCGAAACATCCGATAGCCCGAATCCGCCGTCATGGCATAGAGTTGCCCAATGTGAGAGTCCACGTCAAGCGTTGCCGGAACCTGCCCACCGGGTAGGTTCCACACGCCCACCTGCACAAGCGTACCCTGGGCTTGGTCGAGTCGCACGATGCCACGCGCTGAGGCAGCGAAGACCTCGTCGTTTAGCACATGCAGCTGACCGAGGCCCTCGGCCGGAACGGATTTCCAGGAGGCACCCTTGTCGGTTGTGTAGGCCACCTGACGTCCGGCCACATTGGCCACCATGGACGTGCTGGTAAGCACCAGTTCGCGGATGGGCTCCGGGGACGGCCCCTTGATGGTGGTCAGCGTTTCACCGATGCGATGGATGACCGAGCCGTTCTCGCTTGACATGTACCAGTCGAAGCCTGAGGCAACGCCGCACGTTGGTCGTGCAACATCAAGAATAGAGTCGACCTTTTCCCAATTGGTGCCACCTTGCGAGAAGTACACCAGCGCCTTGCGCGATGCCGGCTGATAGGTGATGGCAAAGCTGATGCCGGCAGAAAAGTCGAAGAAGTCACACAGCTCACCGTCGAGATTCTTCAGCGTATCAAGCGTCACGCCATGGTCGATCGAGCGCAGTGCGACCTTGTCGAACACCACCACTGCACCTGTGGCAAGCCGCACTTTCGGGGTCGCTCCGGGTAGGGTTTCGCTTCGATAGCTCCAAGGACGGTTCTGAGCGCCTGCGATACTCGAGACGATGAGAAGCAACGCGACCAGCGCTGTCCACGACCGAGATCGATCGGACAACGAGCAGAGAGTACGGAGGGACACGACTGTACGCATCATGATCATCCTTCAGGGGGCTTTGAACGATCGGCAATCTACGGACTTGCCAATTACGGATTCTCGGGCCAATCGTGCTTTGGATAGCGCCCCTTCATTTCCTTTCGCACCGCCTGGTACGATCCGCTCCAGAACCCGGCCAGGTCACGGGTCTTCTGAATGGGTCGGTCGGCCGGAGACAGCAGCTCAATGGTCAGAGCTACGTTCCCTGCCGCAACCGTGGGATTGCGCTTGACGCCGAGCATGAACTGCAGTCGCACGGCGGCAAGGGGCTGATCAGGATTGGAATAATCGATCGGTACCTCTCGCCCCTTGGGTGGTTTATAGAACTCGGGAGCAAACCGGTCCAGCAACGTTGATTGTTCGCGCGTGAGCATCTGCCGTAGGAGGCTGCGAAGATCGAGCCTTTGCAGATCCGTCAGCGAGCGCTTCCCGAGAAGGTGCGGGGCCAACCATGATTCGACACTGTCGGCGAGCGATTCGTCGCTCATATCGGGCAGAACGTCGCCCTGGTGATGGCGCACAAAGAGAACGCGCGATCGTAGGCGCTCTGCCGCCGCGTCCCACGCAAGCAGGTGCAATCCACGCTGCGCAATGGCTCGTGCAAAGCCCCGTGCCAGCTCGTGCGGATCGGCCGTGGTATCGGGGCGGGAGTCGATGACGATGGCTCCCAGCATCCGAGAACGTCGGGCGACGATCTTTCCGTCGCGATCATTCCAGCCCGACTCCACGCGCTCCACGATGTCGGCGGCAAAGACAATGGTGATGGCGTGCTGGGAAACCGGACAGGCGATGGCGATACGGGGCTCGCTGCTCGACCCGTCGATGTCCGACACGGCAAGCCACTCATGCGTTCCGAGGGGATCACCGGCCGAGAGTGCCGCGCTACGCCCGTTGCGCAGCAGGTAGCGTCCATCGGCCTTGCGGCGAGCAATTCGATCGGGATAGGCCAAAGCGATGAGGACGCCATCCACATCGTCCGACGTCACGGCGCATGCATTGGCCAGGGACTCTCGGGGTTCTCGCAGTGCATCTCTGCGCCTGCGAGCCTGCGCCATTGCGGCAGCATCAGCGTGCGGATCATGCGCACCCTGTATGGCATCCAGACGCCGCCGCGCATCGGCCACGCGAAGCCCCTTGAGAACGTCACGCTCGCCGATGATGGCCGCAACAGAGGCGGCTTGCCTCCACGGAATGCCTAGCTCTCGAGAGCGCACCAGCATGTGAGAAATGCGCGGATGCACACCGTAACGAAGAAGTTCGCGCCCATGCGGTGTGATGGCGTCATGCTCATCGAACGCGCCCAGTTCGCGCAACAGCTCGCGCGCCTGAGCAACGGCACCGGCAGGGGGCGGGTCGATCCACGACAGGTCGTGAACGTCCACACCAAAGGCTGTAACATCCAGAAGGAGCGAGGTCACGTCTGCCGCCAGGATCTCGGGCATGCGACGTTCGGGAAGCTGGTCATGTTCGCGCTGCGTCCAGAGTCGTATGCAGCGTCCCGGGGCGACGCGTCCGGCACGCCCCTTGCGCTGTTCGGCGGCATCCTTTGACACCGCAACGGTTGTCAGATGGGTCATCCCGGATCGATGGTCGAAACGGGGCTCGCGAGAGCGTCCACCGTCAATAACGGTCCGCACGCCATCAATAGTGAGCGAGGTCTCGGCAATGGCTGTGGCTAGGATGATGCGCCGTTGTGACGACGCCGGACGCAGCACGGCGTCCTGTGCCTCGGAGGTCATCTCGCCATAGAGCGGCAGAACACTCGCCCCCTGAAGTGCATCGGGGCGTTGCTGAAGCAGCTCGGCGGTGCGTCGGATCTCGGCCTGACCCGGGAGGAAGCACAGTACGTCGCCAACGTCATCGCGAATGGCATCGCGCGCGCCGGCAGCCATGAGCTCATGAAGGGGCTTATCTGATGTGCTGCGCAGGTACACGGTATCTACCGGAAAGGACCGGCCTTCACTGCGGACAAGCTGGGCATCGGGAAGGATCGTACTGAAGTTTATCGACTGCAAGGTGGCCGACATGACGAGGATGCGCAGATCCGGTCGCAACAGTGTGCGCGACATAAGCGTCAGCGCCAGCCCCGTGTCAGCATTGAGTGATCGTTCATGAAACTCATCGAAGATCACCAATCCAACACCTTCGAGTGACGGATCATGGGCGATCTGCCGTGTGAGAACGCCCTCTGTGATCACTTCGATCCGCGTCTTCGCACTGACGGCGGTCTCGAGCCGCATGCGATATCCAACGGTCTCTCCAACGGACTCACCGCGCAGCATCGACATGCGCCGCGCAGCGGCCTTGGCCGCCAACCGCCGTGGCTCAAGCACGAGGATCTTCCGTCCACCGAGCCACTCCTCATCCACAAGTGCCGCGGGTACCATGGTCGTCTTGCCCGCCCCCGGCGGCGCTTCGAGGATGCACGGCATTCCACGCCGGAGTACGCCGCGGATATCCTCGAGTACCTCTTCAATTGGCAATTGCATCCAAGAAGATAGGGAGGAAGAGACGAGTGACGAGTGACAAGTGACGAGTGACAAGTGACATACCATCGATTTACTAGCCCCGGGCCTTGGCCCGGGGTACGAGTGACAAGTGACATACCATCGATTTACTAGCCCCGGGCCTTGGCCCGGGGTGTGCGATACGTATTGATGAACGATCGATTCGCGATACGACCATTGAACCAACCATTCCGTACCCCGGGCCAAGGCCCGGGCTAGTAATTCCATGGCGTGCTAGAGCAGCATTGTCATACACCACCGATGAACATTGCATCACAAATACGTGACGCATACCCACGGTCGGCATCATGGATTTGCTAGCCCCGGGCCTTGGCCCGGGGTACGAGAGACGCAATTCCGTGATTCCGCAATTCCGTTATTCCGTAAATCCGTAACTCCGTAACTCCGTAAATCCGTTATTCCGTAAATCCGTTATTCCGTAATTCCGTAATTCCGCAGTTACGTAACTCCGTAACTCCGTAACTCCGTAACTCTGTTATTCACTAACACAACAACTAATCATGCCACTTCCCGACATCTGGTCCGACGCCTGCGTTGCAGATCTGCATCGGCGCATTGATTCTCTTACACCCAGCACTCAGCCAAGGTGGGGCACCATGAATGTGGCTCAGATGCTGGGTCACTGCTGCATGCCATACGCGCAGGCGCTGGGAGACGACACGCAGAAATCTGCGTGGTACATTCGACTGGTGCTTCGGCTCTTTTTCAAGAAGGCCATGACCAATGAGGTGCCGTACAAGAAAGGTCTACCAACCAACCCTGCCTTCATAATGCTGGCAGACAGCGAGTTCGAAACGAACCGTATCCGTCTCAAGGAGTATGTACGCCGCTTCGCCGACCAGGGACGGAGCGCCTTCGAGGGCAGACACCAGATATCACTCGGTAAGCTTACAGCTCTTGAGTGGAACAACCTGATGTACAAACACCTCGACCACCATTTACGGCAGTTTGGGGTGAGACGATAGACGAGAGACATGCCATCGATTTACTAGCCCCGGGCCTTGGCCCGGGGTACGAGAGACGAGTCACGTTTTGGTGGGTTCGCTGCACGAAGAATGTATGAACACACCATACATCATCGTGATTGCCGGCCCAAACGGAGTTGGCAAGTCAACTTTCGCCAAATGGTACCTCAAGGGTCTGTCAGACTGCGATTTGATAGTTGATCCGGATTCGATTGCTCGTGATTTGACGGACGTACCAATTGCCGAGAGGAACGTACGTGCAGGCCGGCTCGCCTTGGGGCTTATCGACTCGTTGACACAATGACGGCGTTCATTTGCCATCGAATCAACACTCTCGGGTAAATCATTAGCCCTCAAGTTACAGGCGGCAGCTCGGTCGGGTTATCGGATAGTGATCATCATGCTGTGGGTCCCGTCCGTGAACGTATCATCTCGACGTGTAGCACGCAGGGCTGCAAGAGGTGGACACGACATTCCGCTTGATGTTCAAATCCGTAGATTCGATCGGTCCTTCAGCAACTTCTTCTCCATTTACCAAGGAGTATGTCATGAGTGGAGTCTCTTTGATGGATTTGCCACACTTCCCGAAGAAATCGCCAGTGGACGTGGTGGACTCGCTGAGGACTGACCTCCTTTCCGGAGATATCGAGAGGGCGCGCATTGCCGCAGCCTTTGTGCGTTCCAGCTATGACGTGCGCGATCAGTATCGGCGTAGCGGACTTACCCTGGTCATTGGTATCAATGGCGAAATGCGGGAAGTCGACCCTGATTCGCCCCTTTTGCCAGACCTGTCATCACTCGTACCAATCGTCAAGAAGCTCTTCCCCTTACCTGCAGAGGAAGAATCACCCGGGATGTGAATGGACGTTGTAGGGGCGAGACCACCGATGATCATTACATCACAAATACGTGACGCAAACCCACGATCGGAACCGTGGATTTACTAGCCCCGTGCCTTGGCCCGGGGTACGAGAGACGAGAGACGTCATTCCGTAATTCCGTAACTACGTAACTCATTTCCTCCGTACCTCCGTACCTCCGTACCTCCGAAACTCCGTATCTCCGTACCTCCGTAACTCCGTATCTCCGTACCTCCGTACCTCCGTAACTCCGTAACTCCGTCCCTCCTCAAACGTACTCCTCAATCGATGGGCACGTGCAGATCAGCACGCGGTCGCCGTGGGCGTTGTCGACGCGGCCGATGGATGGCCAGAACTTCCGGTCGCGCACCCACGGGAGTGGGAAGGCGGCAACCTGACGTGAGTACGAATGTTCCCATGTGTCTGCGGTGACAACAAACATGGTGTGCGGAGCATTCTTGAGCGGGTTGTCCTTTGCATCGATGGAGCCGGTGCAGACATCCTCAATTTCGGTACGAATGGACAGAAGCATCTCAATGAACCGATCGAGCTCGGCCTTGCTCTCGCTCTCCGTCGGCTCGATCATGATGGTACCTGCAACGGGGAAGCTGAGCGTTGGTGCATGATATCCGTAGTCCATCATGCGCTTGGCCACATCCTCGGCTTCGATGCCTCCGCGCTGCTTGAACTCACGCAGGTCCACGATCATCTCGTGCGCGCAGCGTCCGTTCGTGCCGGTATAGAGGATCGAGTAGTGACCTTCGATGCGACTCTTGATGTAGTTCGCATTCAGGATCGCGCGCTTGGTGGCGTTGGTCAGCCCCACGCTGCCCATCATGCGGATATAGGCCCACGAGATCAGCAGGATCGAGGCGGAGCCCCACGGTGCGGCAGAGACCGGGCCGACGTTTGTGACGTCGATCGGATTGATCACCGGATGTGAGGGCAGGTAGGGGGCGAGCTCTGCCGTGCAGCAGATCGGACCCATTCCCGGACCGCCCCCTCCGTGAGGGATGCAGAACGTCTTGTGCAGGTTCAGGTGACACACGTCGGCACCGATGGCGCGCGGCGAGGTCAGCCCCACCTGGGCGTTCATGTTCGCGCCGTCCATGTACACGCGTCCACCGTGCTCGTGCACGATGGCGCAGATGTCCTTAATGGCCTCTTCGAAGACGCCGTGCGTTGATGGGTAGGTGACCATCAGTGCTGCGAGGTTTGCCGAATGTGCTTCGGCCTGTGCCTGGAGATCGGCTACGTCAACGTGTCCATGTGCATCGCTCTTGACCACGACCACCTTCATGCCGGCCATGACCGCCGAAGCGGGGTTGGTGCCGTGGGCCGACGAAGGAATGAGCACCACGTTGCGGTGCTGCTCGCCCCGTGCATGATGGAACCCGCGGATGGCCAAAAGTCCGGCATACTCGCCCTGGGCGCCGGCATTTGGCTGCAGAGAGCAGGCATCAAAACCGGTGATCTCATTCAGCCACGTGCTCAGCTCAGAAAAGATGCGCTGATAGCCCTGCGTCTGCGACGTCGGTGCAAAAGGATGCACGCGGTTGAAGGCCGGCCACGTGATGGGGATCATCTCGGCCGTGGCATTGAGCTTCATCGTGCACGAGCCCAGAGAGATCATCGAATGCGTCAGCGACAGGTCTTTGTTCTCCAGACGCTTCATGTAGCGAAGCATCTCGTGCTCGGTGTGATAGCTGTTGAAGACTGGATGCGTCATGTACGTCGACGTACGAAGAAGTCCGGCCGGCAGACCGCTCGGGGCTGTGCCGACAAGGTCCTTTGCCGATGGTGAGCCTACTCCCTTTGCCGCGGCAAACACGTCGAGCAGATCCTGAAGATCGGCAACCGTCGTGGTCTCATCCAGCGAGACGCCCACGCATGTGCCGTTCGGGAAGTAGCGCACGTTGATGGCACGTAGCTCGGCAACACCACGCACGGCAGCCTGATCGGCATTGATGCAGAGCGTGTCGAAGAAGGCTTCCGGACACAGCGTGTAGCCCATCGACTTCACACCGGCGGCCAGCGCCGAGGTGAGCGTGTGCACGCGGTTGGCGATGCCACGCACGCCGTCCGGTCCGTGATACACGCCGTACATGGCCGACACATTGGCCAGCAGGGCCTGGGCAGTGCAAATGTTCGACGTGGCCTTGTCGCGGCGGATATGCTGCTCACGGGTCTGAAGCGCCATGCGCAGAGCAAGGTTGCCTTGCGCGTCAACGCTCACGCCGATGATCCGTCCGGGCATAATCCGCTTGTAGGCCTCGCGCGTGGCCATATAGGCCGCATGAGGTCCGCCATACCCGAGCGGCACTCCAAAGCGCTGTGCAGAGCCAACGGCAACGTCAGCCCCGAACTCACCCGGCGGGACCAAGTGCGTCAGTGCCAATAGGTCTGTGCCAACGATCACCAGTGCGCCCCCTGCATGAGCCCGTTCGCAGAACTCACGATAGTCACGCACCTCGCCGTCTCCGGCAGGGTACTGCACATAGGCACCAAAGATCGATCCATCGAACTGCGTCGTCTTCCAATCGCCCACAACAATGTTGATGTTGAGCGGAAGAGCGCGAGTGCGAATCACCTCGAGCGTCTGTGGAAACACGTTCGCATCCACAAAGAACGTCTCGGCCGCCTTCGCAGCGCCTGTGCGGGCAGCATAGACCATGTGCATGGCCTCGGCAGCCGCCGTGGCCTCATCCAGCAGCGACGCGCCGGCTATGTCCATCTTGGTCAGATCGGTGACCATCGTCTGGAAATTCAGCAAGCTCTCAAGACGTCCCTGCGCGATCTCTGCCTGGTAGGGCGTGTACTGCGTGTACCATCCCGGATTCTCGATCAGGTTCCGCAGGATCACCGGAGGCGTCGTTGTGTCATAGTAGCCCATGCCGATGTACGACTTGGCCGACGTGTTCATTGTGGCGATGCCCTGCAGTTCTGCAAGCATCTCGATCTCCGTCAGTGGCGACGGAAGGTCAAGGGGCTTCTCCAGACGAATCTTGGAAGGCACCGTTTGCTCCACCAACTGGTCGATGCTCGAGGCATCGACTGCGGCAAGCATGGCCTGAATGTCGGCGTGGGAAAGTCCGTGATGGCGGTGTTCGAAGATGTCGGAGTGCATCGGGTTACAGGTTACAGGTTACAGGTTACAGGTGTTATTCCGTCGTCCTCGCGAAAGCGGGGACCCATTCTCCGTCGTCCTCGCGAAAGCGGGGACCCATTCCGTCGTTGTCGTCCCGTGGATTCCCGCTTTCGCGGGAATGACGATGACCCCACCCCGGCCTTCGCCGGGGTGACGATTCCTTCGCCGGGGCGGCGGCTGCGTCACTCATGTGTCTTGTCACGATAGCGGCAGCAGTCGGGCAGCTTGCCGTAGGCTTCGTCGTTGCCCTTGACGTCTTCGACGTCATAGCCGGCATCGGCGATGGCCTTCTTGATGGACTCGGGCTTGGTCTTAGCATCGTCATAAACAGCGGTAAAGACCTTGGTCTTCTTATCCCAAGCTGCATCCTTGACACCATCGATGGACTCGGCAGCCTTTACGATGCGCTTCTTGCAGGAACCGCAGTTGCCGGCAACGTTCATGGTGACCTTTTGCTCAGCGGCAAAGGCTAGGGCTGGAAGCATCAGCAGGGAACAGATGAGAGCGCTTAAACGCATGTGAACCTCGTGGTGTTTTTTGGTAAACCGAAAGGGCCTACGGTGACGATTCGGGCGCAAATATAGCGTCGGAAAAATTGCCGAAGTTTGCACAATGACTACCCGACGTATTGCCGTTCTCATCGCCCTCGTCGTCCTTGTGGCCGTTGGCGTTTACCGCTGGCGAAGCACTCAAGGAGCAAGCGAGCCCGGAAGTTCCCGAACCGCTGCCGCAGGTGGTCCGGGCGGGCCCATGCAGGCCCCCTCCGTGCAGGCCATCGTGCTGAGCCAAGCGGAGTTCACCGACGAGGTGGCCCTCACCGGCCAGGTCGTGGCCGACCAGTCGGTGGAGGTGCGGCCGGAGATCAACGGTCGAATTGCCACGATCACCTTTCGGGAGGGGGCGGATGTGCGTGCCGGACAAGTGCTGGCGACGCTGGTGGCCGATGATCTTGTGGCTCGACGTCAGAAGCTCGAGCAGCAACGCCAGCTCGAGGTCAAGCGCGCCGATCGGCTGCGCTCGCTCAAGGCCGTCAACGGCGTGTCGGCCGAAGAGCTCGAGACCGCCGAGACGCAGGCCGCCATCAGAGCCTCCGAGATCGCCGAGTTGGACGCGCAGATCGCGCGTACGCAGATACGTGCGCCGTTCGCCGGACGCGTGGGCCTGCGCGCCGTGAGCGTTGGTGCGGTGGTTGGACCTGGTTCGCTGCTTACAACGCTGACGTCGGTCGGGACCCTGAACGTTGATGTTTCCGTGCCCGAACGCTACGTCGGCACGGTGACGGTTGGAAGCACACTGAACCTCCGCATGCGCGGAGCCGATACGACCGGGCGGACAGCCTCCGTGGTTGCCATCGAGCCCATTCTCGATGAGCGCTCCCGAACGCAACGAATACGCGCACGCTTGGCCTCTGCCAGGGGGCTGGCCAGCGGCATGTTTGCCGACGTGCTCCTGCGGCGCGAAACGATACGCAACGCCATTCTCGTGCCCTCGGAGGCGGTCGTTCAGGACATGAACGGCGCCACGGTCTATCGCGTGCGCAGTGGTCGTGCCGAGGCGGTTCTGGTTGGGATCGGGGCACGCACCATGACGCAGGTGCAGGTGACGTCGGGACTGTCCGCCGGCGACACCATCATTACCAGCGGCATCCTGTTCGTCAAACCCGGTAAGCCGGTCAAGGCCACCGTCCAATGAACATCAGCGTTCTGTCGATTCGACGTCCCGTAACGGCCATCGTCATCAGCATCCTGCTGATTGTCATGGGGCTTGTGGGCGCTTCGTTCCTTGGCATTCGCCAGTTCCCGAACGTCGATCCACCCAATATCACCGTCAGCACCACCTACACGGGCGCCAACGCCGATGTGGTAGAGTCGCAGATCACCGAGCCCCTTGAGGAATCGATCAATGGGATCGACGGGATCCGCTCACTCACCTCCACCAGCGCAGACGGACGGTCCACGATCACGGTGGAGTTCGAGCTGGAGCGTGACCTTGAGCAGGCCGCCAACGATGTGCGCGACCGTGTTGAGCGGGCCAAACGGCAGCTTCCGGCCGACGTCGATCCACCCGTGGTGTCGAAGGCCGAGTCGAACAGTAACAACGTGGTGGTGATGACCGTGCAGGGCCGCGACCGGTCCCTGCCCGACCTCAGTGCATACGCCGCCAACGTACTAAAGGAACGTCTGCAGACCATCACTGGCGTAGGGTCGATCACCATCTGGGGCGAGCGCAAGTACGCCATGCGCATCGTGATGGATCCAAAACGTTTGGCCGCGTACGCCCTGACGCCGAACGACGTTCGCCAGGTGTTATCGCGCGAAAACGTCGAACTCCCGGCCGGACGTCTGGAAGGAACGTCGATGGAGCTTTCGCTGCGCACGCTTGGACGTCTTTCAACGCCGGAAGACTTTACGTCGCTGATCCTGCGTGACGATGACGGCGGCGTGGTGCGCCTCGGCGATGTGGCCCGTGTGTACCTTGGCGCCGAGAACGAGCGCACGGTGCTCAAGCGCGATGGGGTGCCGATGGTGGCGCTGGCCATCTCGCCGCAGCCGGGCGCCAATCAGATCGAGATCGCCGACGAGTTTTACCGTCGCTATAACGCCCTGCTGGCAGCCGCTCCCGAGGGCATTGAGCTGAAGATCGCCTTCGACAATACCCGCTTCATCCGCGGTGCCATCAGCGAGGTGCAAGAGACGCTTGTCATCGCCTTTGCGCTGGTTGTGCTGATCATCTTCCTCTTCCTACGCACATGGCGCGCCACGATCATCCCGGTGGTGGCCATTCCGGTGTCGCTCGTGGCATCGTTCTTCTTCGTCTGGTTGGCTGGTTATTCGATCAACCTGCTAACGCTCCTCGGCGTGGTGCTGGCCACGGGTCTGGTGGTCGACGATGCCATTGTGATGATGGAGAACATCTACAAGCGCATCGAAGGGGGAGAAGACCCTCGCTCTGCCGGCGAGAAGGGGGCGAGTGAGATCACCTTCGCGATCATCTCCACCACGATCACCCTGGCGCTGGTGTTCCTGCCGGTGATCTTTCTGCAGGGCATCACGGGTCGACTCTTTCGCGAGTTCGGTCTGGTGGTGGCCACGTCGGTGCTGATCTCGGCTCTCGTGTCGCTCACTCTCACGCCTATGATGAGCACGGTCATCCTGCGCCGGACCGGCGATGAAGGTCTGCTGCATCGACTCACAGAGCCGTTCTTTGTGTGGCTGACCTCGACCTACGAGCGCTCAGTGGCAACGATCATTCGTCGCCCCCTTCGCGCCGTGATCATCATGGTGCTTTCCGTGGCCGCTTTGTTCGGCATCGGCAGTCAGCTCAAGAACGAACTCGCCCCACTCGAGGACCGGTCGGTGATGTCGATGAACATCACCGGTCCCGAAGGCACAACGTATGATCGGATGAATGTGATCATTGACACGTTGCGGCAGCGCATCGAACGCGCCGTGCCGGAGCGCAAGTTCGTGCTCACTGTCACCTCGCCGTTCTTCCTTTCCGGGGGCAGCAATGCCGGCTTTGTGCGACTGATCTTGGTCGACCCAGAGGAGCGTAAACGCTCCCAGATGGCCATCGCCGGCATGCTCACCAAGATGATGCGCGATGCCACGGAAGCCCGCACCGTGGTCATTCAGGAGCAGACCATCTCCACCGGACAGCGCGCCGGTCTGCCCGTGCAGGTGGTGGTGATGGCCCCTGACATCGAAGCGCTGCGGCAGGTGCTACCGAACGTGATCGAAGAGGCGCAGAAGGAAGGGGCGTTCAGTGTGGTGGATGTGAATCTGAAGTTCACAAAGCCCGAGGTCGACGTAACGGTGGATCGCGCCAAGGCACGCGCCCTGGGCGTGAGCGTCACCGACGTGGCCTCGACCATCCAGGCCGGCTTTGCGGGTCAGCGCTACGGCTACATCGTCCGCGACGGCAAGCAGTACCAGGTGATCGGCGAGCTGGAACGTCAGTCGCGCTCCACACCCGACGCTGTTCGGGAGGTCGCGGTGCGATCCTCTGCCGGAGCCATGATCCCGCTGGTGGACCTGGTGACACTACAGGAACGCAGTGTACCGCCGCAACTATATCGCTACAACCGCTCGGTCAGCGCCACCATCAGTGCGGGCCTCTCGCCGGGAGCAACGATCGCCGACGGAATCACAGCCATGGAGCGCGTGGCGGGCAAGACGCTTGATGGTCGATTCACAACAGCCCTCACGGGCGCTTCGCGCGATTACGCCGAGAGCTCCTCATCATTGCTGTTTGCCTTCGTGCTCGCTCTGGCCTTGGTCTACCTTGTGTTGGCTGCCCAGTTTGAGAGCTGGATCGACCCGCTTACCATCATGCTCACCGTGCCGCTTGCCCTCTCCGGTGCGGTGATCTCACTGTGGATCACTGGCGATACGCTGAACATCTTCTCGCAGATCGGCAGCATCGTTCTGATTGGTTTGGTGACCAAGAATGGTATCCTAATCGTTGAGTTTGCCAATCAGCGCTTTGAGCAAGGGGCTGACCATGCGCGGGCCGCACTTGATGCTGCGTCGCTCCGATTTCGTCCGATCCTGATGACCTCGCTGGCCACCATCCTGGGCTCGGTGCCGATCGCCTTCTCGCTGGGAGCGGCCAGCGAAAGTCGCGTTGGTATGGGCGTGGTGGTCGTGGGCGGTATGGCAATCTCAACGTTGCTCACACTCTACGTCATCCCGTCACTCTACGTGGTCCTGTCACGCCTCAAGTCGCACCGAGGAGGTGCTCATGCGTAAGCATGTGGTGGCAGCACTTGGCCTTGTGGTTGCGGGAATGCTCGCCCCTTGCCTGTTGCATGCGCAGCGGCTGAGCATGAGCGACGCCATTCGCGAGGCCATGCAGAAGAACTTTCGGTTGACGATCGCGCGACTTGACTCGGCCTCGGCCAGCGCACGGGCGCGCATGGGTGCGTCGGGACTCTATCCAAGCGTGGACATTGCTGCCAACGGGTTGACGGGTGAGAACAACATCTCGCAGCGCACGGCCAGCGGCGTGAACATCGACCGCGCCGGTGCGGGCTTTACGAACATGAACGCCAATGCGACGCTGCAATGGACCTTGTTCGATGGGTTCCGCATGGTGGCCATCGACGAGCAAATGTCGCGCATGGCCGATGCAGAGCGCGAGGCTGCGCGCGGTGCCTATGCCCGCGTCATCGCCGACGTGATGACGCGCTATGCTGCCGTGGTGGCGTCTGAGCATGCGCTCGAGGGTGGCAGCGCAGCCCTGCGCCTTGCTGAACGCAGGCTGGAACTCACTAAGCGCCGGTTGGACGTAGGCCAGACATCGCAGGTGAGCGTTGCCCAAGCCGAGATCGATCGTAACGCCACCGCGTCGCTCCTAGAACGTCAGCGCACATCATTGCGCATTGCCCGTACGGCCCTGTCTGTGCTGATCGCACGTGACCCGGCCGATACGTTTGCGGTGGATACGGGGCTTGCCATGCCTCAGCTGGATGATCCGGCAGTCCTTGAAGCGGCCATGTTAGAGCGCAACCCCGAGCTGCTGGCTGCCGAGCAGCAAGTGCAGGCCGCCCGCGCCGAAGAACGTCAGGCATCGGCATCTCTTTGGCCGCGTATTGATGCGGTAGGGGGCTATGGGATGACGAATAACTCTACTGAAGCAGGCTTCATCCTGGAGAATCGCACCACAGGTTGGAATGCAGGACTGCAGATGCGATTCAATCTCTTCCGTGGTTTTGCCGATGAGCAGGCCCAAGAGCTGGCCCGCGTCGAAACACTGCGACGTCGAGCCGAGATCGATGATCTACGAGCGCGAATGCGCGGAGAGCTGGCCTCAAGTATCGACCGCTATCGCACGGGTGAGCGTTTGCTCGTGCTCGAGCGCTCGACACTTGCTGCGGCGCGTGCCAACGCCGACGTGGTCCTGGAGTCGTATCGTCAGGGCCTCGTCAGCGACCTTGATGTGCGCCAAGCGCAGCAGTCTCTGGTGGAGATCACCACGCGCATGGCTCAGCTCGAGTTCGAGGTCTATTCCTCGGCCATCGAGGCTCTGCGTTTGAGCGGACGTTTAGTCCGGTAAGCCCCCTGACGTATTTTTGCCGCCGTTCCGCTTGGCGGCTTTTCCCTCGAATCATTCACGAATCACCTTAGTACGATCATGAGTACACGCATTGAACGCGACACGATGGGCGAGATCGCCGTTCCGTCAACCGCCTACTACGGGGCACAAACAGCCCGCTCGCTGATCCACTTCGCCATCGGTGAAGAGCGGATGCCACGAGAAGTGGTGCAAGGTATGGCCATCCTGAAGAAGGCTGCCGCCATGGTCAACGCCGACCTCGGAGTGCTGAAGCCCGAGACCATGCAGCTGATCGTTGCGGCCTGCGATGAAGTGATCGACGGTAAACTGTTTGAGCATTTTCCGCTCAGTGTCTGGCAGACCGGCTCCGGCACGCAGACCAACATGAACGTCAACGAAGTGATCGCCAACCGCGCCATCGAAATGGCAGGGGGCGAGCTTGGCTCGAAGAAGCCCGTGCATCCGAACGATGACGTGAACAAGTCGCAGAGCTCCAACGACACATTCCCAACGGCCATGCACATCGCCGCAGCCATCAGCGTGACGTCGCGTCTGGTACCGGCCGTAAGGGCTCTGCGAGACACGCTTGCGGCAAAGGCCGACGAGTTCAAGGATCTGATCAAGAGCGGCCGAACGCACCTCATGGACGCTACGCCCATCACACTGGGTCAGGAGTTCTCGGGCTATGTGCAGGCGCTCACCAATGACCTCAAGCGCATCGACCAAGCACTCGAAGGCGTCTATGAACTTGCACTCGGCGGCACAGCCGTTGGCACGGGGCTCAACACCCATCCAGAGTTCGCTGTGCGTTCGGCAGCGAAGATCGGTGAGCTCACGTCGCTTCCTTTTGTATCAGCCCCGAACAAGTTTGAATCGCTTGCCGCACACGATGCACTGGTGTTCCTGCACGGTGCTCTCAAGACGCTTGCCGCATCGCTCATGAAGATCGCCAACGACATTCGCTGGATGTCCTCGGGTCCACGTTGCGGTCTGGGCGAGATCTCCATCCCTGAAAACGAACCTGGCTCTTCGATCATGCCGGGCAAGGTCAACCCCACGCAGAGCGAAGCCATGACCATGGTAGCTGCGCAGGTGATGGGCAACGACGTAGCCGTGAACATCGGCGGCGCATCGGGCAACTTCGAGCTCAACGTCTTCAAGCCCGTCATCATCTACAACGTCCTGCAAAGCGTGCGTCTGCTGGCCGACACCTGCACCATGTTCAACGAACACTGCGCCGTTGGCATCACCCCGAACGTGGAGCGTCTGGACTACTACAATCGCAATACGCTCATGCTGGTGACGGCTCTCAATCCGCACATCGGATATGACAACGCCGCCAAGATCGCCAAGACCGCGCACAAGAATGGCACCACCCTCAAGCAGGAAGCTCTCGCCCTTGGCCTTCTCACCGAAGAGCAGTTCGATGAGTGGGTGCGTCCGGAAGACATGCTGGGGCCAAGCTTGTAAGGGGGCTCGCCGGCGCTGCTCGCCACGTGCCTAGCGACTCCCGCGTGATGAACTTCGGTGCTCCAGAGTCGTAAACCATGTAAGGAACTGACAGCTCTGCCAGGAAGGTTGCGCGTGGGGTCTCCTTCCAATGGTGTCGTTGCATTCGTGTTGGATCGATCGGACGTTTCTCATCGCCCATGGTCAGGTTTGACCGGCGATCAGAAGTTGTACCCGAAACGTATCGTACCGAGTAGGAATGGAGATTCGCCAACCTCTTTTGTCAGGGTCTTGTCTTCAAAGATTGGCCACGGGTTGGATTTGTACACCACTCCAGCCATTCCAAACTGTGGCAGCACGTAGAGCTTCTTGTTTGCAAACTCGAACTTGTATCCAACGTAGCCCGACATCAGCCAGTCGAAGCTGTTGTAGGTCTTACCCGTGCTGACGTGGTTTTCCAGGACGCCCAAGCCGGTTGTCTGCGAAAACTCGAGATGTAGTCCTTCCCAGAAGTACTGCCGATAGCCGGTTGCTATGCTGTAGTCTGCGAAGCGGCCTTCCGTTTCGCGGTCTCTCGGAAAGTCAATATTCACACCACCGTAAACATCGCCGCGCAAGTGTCCTTTCTGCCATAGCTTAACAACGAAGTGCGTCCGCGTTGTCTGCACCAGGAGGGGCCAAAGGATGTCTGTCTCGATGCCATAGGTGCTCTCTTCATTCTGCGTCTGAGCAGGAGCGGTCATCGCCAGCGTTGCAAGTGCTGCGAGTGCGAGGATGATGTTCTTCATGGTTGTGTCTTTTTGTGAGTGATGAAGTGATGTTGCATGGTGAACTGAACGTGACCCGTTGGTATTGGGCGAATGAGATCGTTTCAACGTGGTTGCTTGAGAAGGAAGCTGTTGCTCTTTACGAGTGAGGCGGATCCCCATACGCCAAGGCCACCGGTGATGTTGCCGAGTCGATAATCGTATGTGCTCCGACGTCCACTCCCGACCTGTGCGAACCACTCCGAGAACGCGCGGTCCGGCGCATAGATGCGTAGCTCATGCAGACCGTACCAGCGGAAGACTCCCCACACGGTAGGTGTGGATGCAAACCGTGTCACTCCTAGCGTCGTGCGTTCGTTTGCGATCAGTGTGCCGGAGCGATCGAAGAAGTCGGGATTTGCGCGCACGGTCCGCTCGTTGGTATCATCAGTCGGCGGAGTCAGATAGGAGCCGTAGCCGAGAGTGTCAAGACACGTCAGAGCGATGATGTAGAGCTCGGCATTCGGCACCGGAGTCCACGAGATAAGCAGCGTATCGGCAACTGGTAGCAGCAGCGAGTCTTTTGGCGGGAATTGGACGCGGTAGGGAAGCGACCGTATCCACTCAAAGTTCGGAGGGGTCCGCGTCGAGGCCGTCAGCCTTGCACCTCGGGCCTCAACGACCACGCTGTAGAGGGTGCTGGGCTTGACGCGGTAGGCGGTGTCAACGGCGCGATAGGTGCCCCCGCGCGGACCGTCGACGTAGGTCATGGGGATGTCGACACCGTCGGCGGTGACAACGATCTTGGCATCATTCAGGATCGCTTCTTCG
>JBEAYU010000064.1:0-14635 GCA_041170435.1 Bacteroidota bacterium | reverse complement strand
GCACGTCTCCCGGCTCGCCCTCCCAGATGAGCGCTGCCTTCGTGCGGCGCCATCCACCGAGATGCCGATCGAGACAATTCATCGCAGCATTCGTCGCGCCCCCAACAAACCACTGGGCGTGAGGATGCTTCCAGACGAGCGCCCTCTTCCAGTGACGGAACCAGGTCAGCTCTCGAGCACGATCCTCCCAGAAGACGACCGGGTCCGACTCGGCCTGCTGCCGAAGAGTTGATAGTTGCCGCGCGGATGAGACATGCGCGCGCGATCGGAACTCGTCAGAGGGCGCAAAGGCGCGATGTTCCTGAAGCACCGATGAGATATGATCCGATTGTGCGGTTGACCCCTTGGTGCGGGACTTGACTGATCGGGATGCCATGGAACGCCCCTTCCAAAACAAAAACTACTTTACGATCGCAGAGATCGCCTTGAATGTGTCCGTACCGGCAACGCGCAGAAGCTCGAAGAGGATCGATTCCATGCTCGTGATGATCGCACCGTGAGAGCGCATACGTTCAATGGCAATGCGCTTATCGTTGGCATTGCGAGACGACACGCAGTCTTCCACCACCACTACGGTCTGTCCTTGCGCAAGTAGGTCCAGAGCGGTCTGCAAAACGCACACATGCGTCTCAATGCCGAACAGGATCATGGTGTGACGGCGCGCTCCGAGAACCTGCGCCTCGATGTCATCGACGCCGCAGCAGCTGAAAGACATCTTCTCAAGGGGCTCGTACTGGCCGAGAGCCTCACTGATGGGGGCAATGGTGGGACCAAGACCCTTGACGTATTGCTCGGTGACAATGATCGGGACGTCCAGGGCACGCAGCCCGCAAATGAGTCGACTGCAACGATCGGCCAGTTCATCGTGACCGTGGATATGAGGGAAGAGACGCTCCTGCAGATCAATGCACAGGGCCATGGAATGACTTGCGTCGAGTCGCATCGACTACCTCCGTCGTGAGAGTGTGGAACCTGGGATGTGGCCGGGCAAAACTACGACCTCTGAGTGATGATGACGCCCGCCAAGGCAATGCTTCCGCCGACCAGGAAAAGTGTCGTAGGCGAAGTACCAAAGATCATCAACGTGAGAATCGACGTCAGCACCGGCTGCAGGTTGTTGAACACGGCAACCTTGCCGGAATCGAGTCGACTGAGAGCGTAGTACCACAAAGCATAACCGATACCGGAGGTGACAACTCCGAGATAGAACAGCTGCCACCAGAGTCCAGCGGCACCACCCCCCACCAGTGGGTCAAGTCCTCGGCCAACGGGCATCATGAACCACACCGGCACATACCACGCAATGCCCGCAAAGAACGTCATCGCAATGGCTTGAACCGGTCCGTAGCGCTCGACGATACGCTGCCCGTAGAGCGTGAAGGCTGCCCACGAGAAGCTCGCAAGAAGAACCATGACGTTGCCGAGTGTCTGTCCACCCGTGATATCCGCGCCACGATCGACCAATACGATGCTCGCTCCGATGAGGGCGATGACAACGCCAATCATCTTCCGCGGCGGGATGGAGCGGCGATGCACAAGGACCACGAGTGCAAGGACGAATGCCGGAGTGAGCGCGTAGGCAAGAGATGCGTTGGGCGGAGTGGTATATGACACGCCCCAGATGAAGAGAAGTTGATTGATCGGAAGATTGATCAATCCCAATGCAAGGATCAGACTGAGATCTCTGACCTCGACGCGCCTCCATCGATCGCGGCGGAATGCAAACCATAGACCAAAGGCCAAACACGTCCACAGTCCACGTATCAACACGACGCTGACCGGGTGAAGGTGCGCAGTAGCATCTTTGGCGATGAGATGCGTGCTTGAGGCAATGAGCTGCTGCAGCAGCATGACCATGTAGAGCATCATGAGAGCAGGTCGCTGATCATGCGCACAGTCGTCTCTGACTGACGCTCATAACATAGGTCCCTCGACGCAGCACAAGCGGTGATCATTTCGGCACGACGCGTCGGCATCAGGATCTGCTCAACAGCGGCAACGATGCTCTGCGGCGACAAGGACCGGTCCACAAGGAGTCCGATCGGATGCTGTTGCACCAGATCCCGCAGCGCCGGGAGATCGCTCACCAGCACCGGGATGCGGGCCATCATGTACTCAAAGACCTTGTTGGGAAGCGCCACCTCATAGCTGAGCGAAAGAGGTTCGATCAGACACACCCCCATATCAGCTCCACACGTGAGTGCATGAAGCTGTTCGTACGGAACACTTCCCAGCCAATGAACGCGATCCTCAACGCCCGCCGCACGAGCCGCCGTGCGCAGCTCGGCCTCGGCAGGACCATCGCCGACGACGGCTAGGTGCAGATCCTGGCGCAGCGCCATGGCGCTGAACATCGGCTCGAGGCCGCGTCCGTGATGCACGACACCTTGATAGATGGCAAGGGGCTGACCAGATTCAATCCCACACAATCCTCGCAGATCACTCGGTACAACGTCGCGATAGGGCGGCGTGTTGAGCAGAACATGGGGCCGCTGCGAAAGCCCATATCGATTGCTGACAAGGTCAGCATCAAGCTCTCCCGAGACCAGCACACGATGAACATAGCGCAGCATTGAGCGCTCATGCATTTCTAGAAGGCGCTGCTTGAGCCCCCTTCCTTCGAGTGGACCAAGAGCGAAGTACAACTCGCGCATGTCATACACGAGTTGAGCATTGGTTCGGCGTGCAATGCTGACGCCTGCCTGCAGTGCGAATAGGTCCATGGCAACGACAAGCCGCGCTCGAATGCTCAGTCTGGAGGCATACCGTCGCAGAGACCACCAGCGCCGGACGGCTCGTCCTCCCGGATCGGGCCAGTAGATCAATCGCGGCGCTGCAGCACCATTCATGGCAGGGGGCTGATACTCCGGCGACGGAGCAGCAGCCAGGATCGTCACCGATAGGCCGCTCGCCGACAAGGCATGCGCGAGGTTGAGAGTCCGCGCGTCACGGGACACGTCGGCAAGAGCCACAAGAAGTACATCCGTCGATGACGTCGAGGACACTATCGCAGATCCAAGTGATACGTGCTTCTGAGGATGCCGCGCGCGTCGAACCGTTCCTTGAAGTTGATCAGACTCAGGGACGGCGTCATCGGGTTGTCTGACTTCGTATCCTGTGAAACGCCGATGTCGACCCATTCAAAGCCGTTCTCTACAGCCCACTGACAGGTCTCATTCAGAATGAGATAGATCGGATGCAGATGCTCGTACTCATAGCGAAGCATGTTGTAAAAGCATAGAGCAACCTTGCGGTTGGGAATGAAGACCAGCGATCCGGCGATCGGCTCATCGTTGTGATACACCATCGTGAGCCGCAACTTATCCGGAACGAGCTCGCGGAGCCGGTACAGATCATCCAACGAATGTGTGGGCTTCGCGTCGTGCTTGGCCTTGTTCTCAACAAGGATCCGATGAAAGGTCTCGTAATCGTCACTCTCGGTGATTCGCAGGGCCGGGTCGCGCAGCGCACGGTTGATGTTTCGGCGCGCAGACACAGAAAAGTGCCGGAAGTAATCCTGACCATGCTTGAGATCGATTGCATGCGAGATGTAGTGCAGCTCAAAGCCCGCCTTGCGATACAACATCGCATACTCATGATGCTGATCGTAGTTCTTTGTGTAGATCAGCGGCGCCGGAATGAGGTAGGCATCCAGGATGCCTCGTCCCTTGCAGTAATCAATGAAGGCATCAACGATCTCCAATGATCGCTCAAACCCGCAGTCGGCAATGCAGATCGACCCATAGGATGCTCCCGTGGGCGACCAAAACGCTCCGTGTGCGTTGATGCCTCCGGGCAGCACTCCAACAAGCTTGTCTCCCTGGCGAAACATTAAGTGATGCCAATTCCACTTGCCCTCCGGATGGTAGTCCAGAAAGCGCTGCAAGTGGAACATCGTTCCATTGTTGGACGACTCGACAAATGCATCCCATTCTTGACGATGCTCTGCCGTGTATGGATGGACGGTTATCACGCTCGTGAGGTGGCCTGAGTGCGACGAAGTTACGCAGTGGAGCTCTGCAAGCTATATTGCGCGGCCAATGTTTCACCAACTGTGTAGAATGGAGAGCAGCATGAAGATCGTGGTTTCGACCCTGTTTGCACTGACCGTTGCCGTCGCAAGCAGCCTTGCACAAATGCCCGAAGAACGCGTCGTAGCTGGAGCATCCATGGGATGGCTCCCGGGAGCGCACATCGGATACACAATCAGCAGCAATTTTCAACTTGGGATGCAACTCGGTGTGCGCGTCAACGAACTCGAGGCCGATCAGGGAAGTCGCACAGATGTGACGATCTCGCCGTTCGGCAGATACTTCTTTGCTGCCGGTGATGACTTTAACGCCTATGCAATTGGCCAGCTCTACATCTCGCCCGGCGAAAAGTTTTTCAGTACGCCGAACTCCAACTTCAAGTATGCCAACGAAGGATTGGTGCTGGGTGTCGGTGCTCAATTCATGGCCACCAAGAACGTGGGCGTCTGGGCCCAGGTCTCCCTCCTAAATCTTCCCCTCAGCAGCACAAATGAAAATCTGAGCTTTGGCATCATGGCCCCAGCCATTGGCATTGATTGGTACCTGGACCTTGACTGATCTGTGACATTGATGTTGTCTTCAGGGGGCGAAAGCAGATGGATCATGCTTCGCCCCCTTTCTCTTTTCACCAACGCATGAGCACATCGCCCCGACATATCGCCGTTGTCCGCACCGACCGTTTGGGAGACATGGTGCTGACGTTGCCGATGTTCCCCGCTCTTCGGGCGCTGCATCCTGAGGCACGGCTAACCTTGGTCGCCGCTCGATACGTAGAGCCACTTGTCAAAGGCCTCGACTGTATAGACTCGGTCGTATTCCACGATGAGGATGTAGATATCGCAACGATCTTTCGTCAAGAGAAAATCGATGCAGTGTTCTTCCCGCGCCCACGTCTCAACGAGGCATGGGCGGCCGTGCGTGCCGGCGTGCGACGTCGCATCGGCTCAGCATATCGCTGGTATTCGTTCCTCTACAACCGCCGCATTCGAGAACATCGGGCAGAGGCGACGCATCACGAAGCCGAATACAATGTCCGCATGATCATGCATGCCTTTGGCTGCCCCATGCCAGCGGTGAACCTTGTTTCCCCACTCAGACATCGGGACCGTGCCGGCGCTCCGGACAGACCGCGCATCATCATCCATCCGGGATCCGGAGGTTCTGCGCGCGACTGGCCCGCCGAGCGTTTCGGTGCTCTTGCTCAGAGGCTACGCGAAACACACAATGCCGAGATCCTCGTTACCGGTATCGCCACCGAGCGAGTACTCTGCGATATCGTCCTGCGCCAGTGCCCGGATGCCATTGATCTGTGTGGGCGGCATGATCTTGCCGGGATGATCGATCTCATCGCCGGTGCCGATATGCTGGTGGCTAACTCAACTGGAGTGCTGCATGTTGCCGCATCTCTTTCCATACCGGTGGTTGGACTATTCCCGACAACACCCAGCATGAGCAAAAGGCGATGGGGACCCTACACGCAAAATGCGATCGTCCTGGAAAGCGGCCCCGGTGATGACATGTCAGCCATCAGCGTTGAATCAGTAGTGGGGGCCGTTACTGAGCTCTTGCACCGTCCTTAGTGCTCAGTCAGATACTGCCGCACGCGATCAGCATCTTCCGGCGTGTCCACGCTGATGAACCGAGCTGACGTTTCGACGCATTCGAACGTTGCCCCGTCGGAAAGCAACCGAAGCTGCTCGAGCATCTCGGACTGTTCGAGGCGCGTTGGCAACAGATGCACATGACGCTTCAGGGCATCAAGACGATAGGCATAGATGCCGATGTGTTTCCAGTATGGTCCGTGATCGAGCCACGTTTCGATCGATGCCCCGCGCTGGTGAGGGATCGGAGAGCGCGAGAAGTACACCGCACGACCAGATTCCGTGATCGCGACCTTGACGACGTTTGGATCGGACAGTTCGGCTGAGTCGGTGATGCGCGACACGGGCGTCGCCACATCGGCACGGCCTTGTCGAAGTGCTTCGATCAGACTCGATAGCACCTCCGGTCGCAAAAGCGGCTCATCGCCCTGAATGTTGATCACGATCTCCGGAACAGTCGGCAACGTCATGGCTGCCGCGTAACATCGATCCGTGCCACTTGGCAGGGCCGGATCGGTCAGGACCGCCTCTGCGCCAATGCGACGTGCCTCGTCAACGATCCGAACATCATCCGTAGCGATGATCACCTTGTCGAGTTCCGCACATGAATTGCTGGCGCTCCAGACGCGCTCGATCATGGTCTGTCCGCACAGGTCGACAAGGGGCTTACCCGGCAGGCGCGTGGCAGAGTATCGTGCCGGAATGATTCCGACGATCATCCCAGAACCTTTGGCACCTTGAAGAAGGCCTCGTTCTTCCTCGGAGCATTTGCGAGGGCCTCCGATGTGGGGATCGAATCGCCCACAACGTCATCACGCAGGACATTGCTCTCGGAATTGACCGAGCTCATGGGCTCGACATCCGAAAGGTCCACCGACGTGAGCACATTCACAAACGACACGATGTCGGTGAACTCCTCGGCAAATGCAGCAGCCTGCTCGTCGGTGAACTTCAACCGGGCAAGCGAGGCAATGGCGTGGATTTCTGCGATTGTCATGACTGCGAATCTACGGCTTCGGCGATGATGTCATGCACCTGATGCATAAGCCCCCTTTCCTGATCTCGCGTCGCCGATGCAGGGACGTTCACAGGAGGGAAGATCCGCACGTGGACCGTGCCACCGCGGAGTCGACGTGTCCCCTTCGGCAGGATTGAGGCCGTTCCGAGCAATGCCACCGGCACGATGGGGCGCTCTGCTTTGACGGCAAGTGAGAATGCACCGCGTCTGAACTCCTGAAGTCGACCGTCGGCGCTGCGTGTGCCTTCGGGAAACACCAGCACGGAGCTACCCTGCTTCAGCGTCGATGTCACTTCGTCGAGTACCGCTGCTGCCTGACGTGTCCTGCTGCGATCGATGCCAATGAATGGCGAAACGGCCAGACTCCATCCAAAGAACGGAACGCGTTCGAGCTCCTTCTTGTACATGATGCGCACGTTGTCGGGCACGTAGGCAAGGATCACCGGAATGTCGAACATGCTGGCGTGATTGGACGCATACACGTATCGTTCGCCGGGCACGAGGTGCTCGTGTCCCTCGACGATCACCTCTACACCGGACCAGCGCAACACTAGGCGTGACCAGGCACGAGCGTAGGCGAAGTACACATCAGGGTTGCGCCACAGGAGCATGTGCACCGTCACCGCAACGGCATAGACCACCGTCATGATGATCAGGGCAAGAATGATCAGCCATGTTCGCATCCGGCAAACCTCGCAAGGTTCGGCTGCTTCACCAAGAACTTCCCGACATGCATATTTGCGGCCATGCCTGGACTTCAAGACCTCGGCTCGCTGCTCGGAATGCCCGAAAAGAGCGAGAAACCCACCAACGAGCCACCCAAACGCGTCGGCCACGACGGGCAGGTGCTGCGCTTGCGCGTGCGCATCGAAAAGCGCCGTGGAAAGCCGATCACCATCGCATGGGGCTTTTCGTCACACCCGAAGGAGCTGGAGCGCTTGCTGACGCTGATGAAGAAGTCGCTCGGTGCCGGTGGACAGATCGTTGATCAGACCATTGAGATGCAGGGTGATCATCAGCAGCGCGTCAAGGACCTCCTTGTCAAGGAAGGCTACCGCGTCGGCTAGTGCCCAGCTCAGTCCCCTGCCGCTACGGCGCCGGGATTGATGCCGACCGGATGCGCACGAATGACCCGGCCCGTGGTGTCGGCGATGATCACCTCGCCGGGCGTCACGTACGAGCGCGCATCGGTGATGATGAGCCGCCCCTGACGCCTGTCGATCCCGAGGGCATACCAGTTCTGACTCGACGCGCGGGGCATGATCAACCTACGCTCGCCCCCTTCAAGACGATCCACGCCGGTGGCGTGCAGGAGCCATGCCGCTCCGGTGCGATGATCGGCCACCAGCCCCCTGGGAGATCTCACGCGATGGTGCTCTGTGATCTGCTTCGTCCGCGGATCATACCGAACCAGACCTCCCAACGAATCGGGTTGCGAAACACGATGTCGATAGGTCATCAACACGGTGGACGTTGCAGGATCCGTTACGATCGACATGGCATTGACAAGACCAACGATGGTATCAGTCGGCAGCATGTCGGCGGCTGAAAGAACAAGTACCGTTCCTGCAAGGGGCTCTTGGGCACGCAGATCACCGAGGCCGCTGTTGGCAACGTAGATCGATCCGTCCATCACAGCGATGCCCTCCGGTGCCGGACCAACGTCGATCCGCTGAAGTCGCGTGCTCATGGAACGGGCATTGAATTCGGCGATGGAATTGTCGTTTATGAACGTGCACACGGCCACAGAATCATTCACAAAGGCCATCTTGTATGGTTCGCGCAGATCACCAAAACGTAATCGTGCAAGCCAGCGGCCGGTGCGACGATGGAAAAGCTCGATGGAACGTGACGTACTCACCACAACCCACAGACTGTCACCCCGCACGTGCACATCCGTGCCGGTGTCTCCGAGACGAAGCCCCGGATTGAGCGCACGCACAACATCGGGCACCACGGTGGCATCGTCGCCGATGTAGGCAAGCGTTGCGTTGTCCTGCCGCCACAGTCCCTCGCACAACACGAAGATCCCCGGAGCAGCAATGTCGGCCTCATCGGTCGACACGTCCGTCGGAACCGGCAGGCAACCGGCTGCAAGGGCCAGAAGAACAAACAGCACGCTCCAATAGCTGAGGCCGAAGGTCATGATCGCAGGTACCTCACGAGAACGCGTTCACGACCATCGTCAACGATCACATAGTACCAGCCCCTTGGCAGCCACGACATATCGAGCTGCAGGATGCCGGCCGGCTTTTGTGTTGACTCAACGACACGACCGGTCACATCCATGATCTGGACAGTGGATGACCGTGGCATGGACAGCTCGACGGCTCCCATAGTCAAGACCGGACGTACATCCAGATCCCACGCCACTGGCACGGCATACCGCGTCAGCACGGCATCAAGGTCGAACCCCGTGAGCGTCGGATCAAAGAAGGGGCTTGCCGGATTGGCAAGGATCATGCTCGTAACGTCGGTCAACCGTACCCATCGAACCGAGTCAACGCCCACATCAGCGAGATCAAAGTGATCACCGCCCCCGACCTCGGGATCATACGGATCGTTGCCCGTCGTTGGCGTAAGGCCCGCCAGACCAACGCATGATGCGGAGTCGAACGGGAAGCGCACCCAGCTCACACCATCGCGGCTCACTTCCACGCTCGCCGGCTCGACGTAGGTTCGCCCCCTACCATAGAGAAAAGCATTTTCGAAGACCGTGAAGTCGGCACCCGGACCGTCGATGATCACGGCTCGGCGCAGACCAATCGTGATGGAACCGCCGAGACCGATCGAGCAAATCTCTCGCGGATCGGTCACCGGCACCGTGTCCCGTGCCAATGGCGAGGGGCCACCAAGAACATTCGCAGGAAAGAACGACGCGCCCTGGCCGCCTCTCTGTCCAGTACCGAAGGTAAATGTCTTTACCGTGTCAAGCGGCGTTCGTTGCCATTGTGCTGAGAGCGTCGTCGACGCAACGACGAGTGCGATCAGCCACGATAGGAGCGCGTCCGGAACGGTGATCCAATCAAACGGACAATGTCGGCACTTGCTGCCGCAGCATTCTCCGCGTCTGCGTAGTGCCACTTCGGTAAGCACACGATACCCCGTTCCCGGGTCAACGTACACATCCTCGCCATTGGCACATGCCTCGGCGTGGCGGCGGAGTACCTCCGCATCGAGTTCGAGTGGTGGTTTGCGGGTCATCACCGAACCTCCAGGTTCACGACAATGCGCAGAGCGCGACCCGGCATCGGGTAGCCGCGCACGACCTGGTATGAAACATCGAAAAGATTGTCGCACTGCAGCATGATGTTGCCCCGAAGCGCACCGCCGGCCACACGCAGTCCACCTTGAACCGACATTAGCGCGAATGGGCGCAACATCACCTCAGCCGGCTCGCCGGCGAGTGCATATCGATACCCCGTGTAGGACCATTGAGTGCCGGCAAACCAGCTACCACCGTCCCATTGCAGGAGTGCTGAGGCCAGTTCCGGAACGGCATATGCGATCAGCGTCCCATCAAATCCACTGCGTCCCGTTGCGTCGCGCATGAACTGCACGGTATGGGACCACTGTGCAAGTAGGCGGCCATCGAATCCGCGGATGCGAGCGACCAGTTCAGCCCCCTGACTTGTGGCCGATCCGACATTTTGAGCGCTTGTGATAACGGGGCTCACCGGAACCGACACGATCAGGTCGTTGATCGAAGCGACATACCCTGCAAGGTCGATGCTGCACCATGACCACGGCTCGAACACAATGCCAGCATCCCACGTGGTGGCGCGCTCGGAGCGTAGCGATCGTGTTCCATAGTTGAGGTAGTAGAGTTCGTTGAATGTTGGTGGACGGAAGCTCATACTCCACCCCAGACGCAGGGCAACACCAGCCGCGACCTCGCGTCGAGCTGCTATCAGCGGCGAGAACGCGCCACCGGCGTCGGAGAAGACATCTCCGCGCATCGCCATACGAAGTTCCACGTCAGAGCCGAGCAGGTTGGGGACGATGGCATCGGCGGACAAGCTAGCGGAACACCGGCGCACCATTTCTCCATCCACGGACAGCACGGAAGCCCCCTGAAGATCTGCATGCGATACATCGAATCGCACAGAGGTGTTGATGGCTTGCGTCTGTCGTAACCACAGCGCACTTAGCGTTGCATCCCGCTGAACGTATCGCACATCAATACCCTGGGTTCCAATAATGGTCGCATCGGGATCGGAAAAGTGCTGATCAAGGTATCGTGCAGACATCATCAGTAGCAGCTGATCGGCCGAGGCATCGACAAGCACCGAGCGCATCATCACGGTGGCGTCGTCATCGGTAAGTCTGGCGCGCGCCTGCGTGATAGCTCCCTGCACCACTGCACCCGGAACGCCCCGATCAGCGCTACGCAGTAGCAGGGTCGCTGAATGTCGGTCGGCGACCTCCAGACGTGCCAGAACGCGGGCGTGCCGCGCATCGCCGTTCTGGCGGTTGATGTCGAATGTCGTTCCAAACTGCGTGGTCATGAATGGGAACGATCCGCGCGTACCAACAACGTCTGCATCCAGGCCAATACGCATGCGATCGTCGATCCGAAGTGTCGCACCCACTGCCGTGCGCCATTCATTGAATGCTCCGTGCGAGAGCGTCGCCATTGCGGTGGTGGTATCCGGAAGCCGAAGCCGCACATCCACCACACCCGTCATGGCATTGGCACCGTACAATGCGGATGCTCCTCCGCGTATCACTTCAACACGCTCCACGCATCGCACCGGCAACGAGGAAAGATCGATGCTCCCGTTCTGTGCCGAGGACATCCGTGCACCGTCGAGCATGACCAGTGCCTGTGCTGATGAGCCCCCTCTCATGGAGACCAATTGGAGTCCACCCACACCTCCGTAATCCTTTACGAAGACCCCGGGGAACAACGCCACAACACCGGACATCGTCAACGGTGCCATGCGCTGGATCACGTCACGCGGCATCACCATTCTCACCGGCCCGGCACCGGTGACATCGGACAACCATGCTGACGCCGTCACGACGATCGCGCTATCGGGCCCAACGACGCGTATCGTGTCAGACCTCTGGCCATGTGCAACTGTCATCGCTGCGCACACAGAGACCACCGAGCATATCATTTCTATCGCCTTCACCGGACTACGAAACTACGCTTCCCGCAGAGGACTGGCTTTGGAGAAATGCCCACAGTGCCGTAGACTTGCAGCCCCTCGGTCGCTTAGCTCAGCTGGTTCAGAGCGTTCGCCTCACACGCGAAAGGTCATAGGTTCAAATCCTATAGCGACCACGAGACAGGTTATAGGTTTTGGGTTTTGGGTTATGCGGACTCGGCTTCAGCGATATTCCGGATCCCCTGCATCAGGGCGTCTGGCGTAAACGAGATCGAGTCGATGTGATGATCCACGAGGAAGGCTGCGAAGGTTGGGTTGTCGCTCGGAGCTTGACCACACAGTCCAATGGGGCGTCCTGCCTGCTTAGCTCGTTGAATCATCAGAGAGAGCATTGATGTTACCGCTGGATCCCGTTCACTGAACAGGGGGCCAAGCAGTTCCGAGTCGCGATCGACTCCGAGCACCAGCTGCGTAAGGTCGTTGGATCCGATGGAGAAGCCATCGAACAGTGCGGCGAATTTTTCGGCCAACACCACATTGGCGGGGATCTCGGCCATGACGTACACCTGCAGGCCATTGCTGCCGCGGGAGATTCCTGCCTCCGCCATTGTTGAGAGGACCTTTTGTGCCTCGTCAATGGTCCGGCAGAACGGGATCATGACGATGATGTTGGTCAGCCCCATCTCATCGCGAGCAATGCGGATGGCCTCGCATTCGAGTTTGAATCCTTCGCGATACTTTGGGTGGTAATAGCGCGACGCACCCCGAAAGCCAAGCATGGGGTTCTCCTCGATGGGCTCGAAGTGACGTCCACCCGTGAGCTTCGCATACTCATTGGTCTTGAAGTCGCTCATCCGCACGATCACCGGGCGAGGGTGGAATGCGGCTGCGACGGTTGAGATGGCTTGCAGGAGTTTATCGACGAAGTAGTGCTGCTTGCTTTCGTATCCCACCGTGGCCGTTTCGATCACCTGTCGATCTGCAGGATCCGTCACTGCGTCGGGATTGACAAGGGCCATGGGATGAATGCCGATGGAGTTGACTATTGCAAACTCCATGCGCATCAGCCCGACACCGGCGGTGGGATAGCGTGCCATGTGAAATGCCTGCTCCGGGTCTGCCAGGATCAGCATTGGCTTTGTGCGGGTGTGGGGCACATCCTTGATATACACTTCGTTTCGCGTCCATGAGAGGGAGCCATCGAACACCTCGCCTACTTCGCCCCCTTCACAGGCAACCGTCACCGTCTGGCCATCCTGTAGCCGAGTTGTGGCATTGCCGGTGCCGACAACGGCATGGACGCCGAGTTCACGTGCAACGATCGAGGCGTGACTCGTTCGACCGCCCCGGGACGTCACGATGCAGGATGCATTGCGGAGCATCGAGTTCCAGTCCGGATTTGTTGTATCAGCAACCAGAACATCTCCCTTTTGTACGCGTGGGGCATCTGCCAGCCCCTTGACAATTCGAACCGTACCGGTGGCCACGCCACGTCCAACGGCGATCCCTGTTACGATAGGGGGCGTGTGGCCATTAAGGTGGATCTCATGTTCCACGATGTCCGTTTCACGGCTTCGGACCGTCTCGGGTCGTGCCTGGACGATAAACAGCTCGTTGGTGACGCCGTCGCGGGCCCATTCAACATCCATGGCACTGCCGTAATGCCGCTCGATGGCCAGGCACCACCGTCCGAGGCATTCGGCCTGTGCATCAGTTACCGACAGCCCGGCCATGGGGGCTTGGACCGATGAGTCGTTTCGCCCGTGTTTCCGGCGCAGGATGCTTCGACGTCCTGCCGCCAGGGCGGGCTTGAACATCAGCACCTCGTCGGGGGTGACCGTACCTTGGACGATCTGTTCGCCAGGCCCCCACGTTGACGTCAGGTAGATCACATTGGTCGAGCCCGACTCGGGCTCGATGGTAAATGCCACGCCGGCACTGCCGGACTCCGTCTGCACCATCTGCTGTACACCCACAGACAGGCCCAGCTCCAAATGGTCGGCCCGATTGTCGATGCGGTACTTGATCGCACGTGCATTGAAGACCGACCGATAGCACTTCTTCACAGCGTCGAGTATCGCCGAGGCACCTCTGACATCGAGGAACGAATCGTGCTGTCCGGCAAAGCTTGCAGTTGGCAGATCTTCGGCCGTTGCACTACTACGGACGGCCACAACGGCATCTTCAGTGCCGACCCTCATTGCATGATAGGCACGGACGATCTGCTCGGCAATACGTTCCGGTATGATGCCCTGTTGCACTCGCTTCTGGCATTCGCTGGCAACCTCATTGAGATTCCCGAGTGTTTGCGTGTTGAGTCTGCCGAGTATCTCTGAAAGCTCGGCATCAAGCCGGTTCGATCGGATGAATTCCCTATACGCTTGCACCGTCACGGCAAACCCATCAGGCACCCGAACGCCCACCGTGGTTAGCGCATTCATCATCTCACCCAGCGAGGCATTCTTCCCACCCACACTCGCCAGATCCTTCATCGTCACGCTATTCAGCGGAACACAGTAGCTCATCACATACCTCCAGCCTCCATGTTAAGGGGCGAGGCAGAGATAACTCATGATGAATGTCAGGTTTTGGGTTTTGGGTTTTGGGTTTTAGTGACACCGCAGGTCTCGCACCGCAGGTCTCGCACCGCAGGTCTCGCACCGCAGGTCCCGCACCGCAGGTCTCGCACCGCAGGTCTCGCACCGCAGGTCTAACACCGCAGGTCTCGCACCGCAGGTCTCGCACCGCAGGTCTCGCACCGCAGGTCTCGCACCGCAGGTCTAACACCGCAGGTCTCGCACCGCAGGTCTCGCACCGCAGGTCTCGCACCGCAGGTCCCGCACCGCAGGTCTCGCACCGCAGGTCTCGCAC
>JBEAYU010000063.1:0-2846 GCA_041170435.1 Bacteroidota bacterium | reverse complement strand
AGGACGATCGAGATCGTCACAACGAAGAACGCGACTCCGAACAACGCCCTTGACGTGAGCTCGGACCGCTCCCTTCGATGCAGCCAGAACAGTCCGCCAAAAAGTGCAAGGGCGATGATCGAATACACGTAGGCGATTGCCTTGGGGTTGGTGTTGGCGGACGGATAAGGATAGAAGACCGACAGATTCACGGGCGCGAAGAGGCGGATGACGTACTCAATGATCCCATAGAGTGCGAACACCATCCGTTCATCGAGCGAGTAGGTGTCCACATCCACAAGGCCCGCCCCGGTTGCCGACTGGACCTTGATCGTTAGAAGACCAAAGATCACCGAAACGATAAAGAAGGGTACCTTCTCCACGATGCCACGCACACTGAAGCTACGTCCAAGAAACAGATCGATGAGGATCAGCACCACCGGCAGCGTGACGGCCATGGGCTTTGCATAGCATGAAGCAACAAAGGCAACGAATGCTCCTACCAGCCACGCCCACGAGCCCCCTTTCACAAAGCGCACATAGGACATGAGCGAGAGCATGAAAAAGGAGGTGTAGAGCACATCCTTCCGCTCGGCCACCCAGGCAACGCTCTCGACGTGCATGGGGTGCAATCCGAAGAAGGCCGAAACCAAAACGGCCATCACGAGGTTGCCCGGGAACACCATGCCTATGAACACGAACACCAGAGCGGTGTTGAGTAGGTGGAGAAGCAGATTCGTCTGCATGAAGGACTTCATGCTTCCTTCACCCCGATCATAGTCGATGGCCAACGACAACATCGTCAGCGGATGGTAGTTGGCAGCCACGCGCGTGTCCGTGTCGAACATCCTGGAGATGTTCTCTTTGTCGAGCGAGCGGACAAGGGGCTGCTCGGTCACGTATGCCGGATCATCCCAATTGGTGAACTCCTTTGCAGAGTCAAAGACCGGCAGGTACGTGATGAACGTTGCCACAAGGATCAGGGCAAGCACAGCCGGTGCCAGCCACCCCTGAGAGCCTGCCACTGAAGGACCGGCTGCCGCCGTTCGCGTCCGCCTTTGATCCAACTTCTGCCTGTTCTTGGCTGCGGCCATCTGCCTGCTCTCCCCTGTTGATGATCGTGCGCTCGGTCATGCGTGGACCGGGACAAAACTACATTCCACAATGCCGCCATCGCGTGCGGACGAGTTGGACGTCAAATCCTGTCATTAAACATGGTAAAGAAGAACGCGTTTTTTTTCAATAATTGCCCCGATATAGAAAGAAACATCGTTTTTCTTTACATGTCGCAGTCGATATGCAAAGAAATAACGATAATTTTGTCAGATGGGCACACAAATGCAATACCTACCACCAGGTAGCGAGGTAGAGCTGGAAACACCGGGGGTCCTACGTCAGGCAGCCAGATCTCATAGGGCGCTTGCGGAGCTTAAGGGGGCTGTGCGGTCAATACCTAGCGCAGAGATCCTCATTAGTACCCTATCCATTCAAGAGGCCCGGGATTCATCGACGGTGGAGAACATTGTTACCACGCAGGATGAGGTCTACCGTGGTGCCGAGGATGAGACGGAGCAGGCCTCTCCTGCTGCCAAGGAGGTCCATCGATATGTTCGGGCGCTTCGGCAGGGATTTACGCTTATCGAGCAGAACGGATTTCTTCGAGTTTCCGACATCATCGCCATCCACGAGACGCTGTGCCGAACGAACAGCGGATTTCGAAGGCTACCCGGAACAGTTCTGAGAAACTCTATCACACAGGAAGTAGTATACGAACCCCCTCAGGATCCGAAAGAAATCGAGCTCCTGATGGACAACTTTCTGAAGTGGTTTCATGCCTCCGAGCAATGGGGTATAGACCCTCTCGTGCAGATGGCAGTACTCCACCATCAGTTTGAGAGCATTCATCCATTCTACGATGGCAATGGCCGAACGGGGCGTATCCTGAACCTGCTTCACCTGATCCGGAATGAACTTCTGACCGTTCCGGTACTCTATCTCAGCCGCGCAATTGTCCGTAACAAGGCCGATTATTACCGTCACCTGCAAGGTGTGCGCCAGGAGGGGGGGTGGGAGCCCTGGATCCTATACATGCTGCAAGCCGTTGAGTCAACAGCACGTCAAACGCTCACGACACTAAACGCCATTGCTGAGCTCATGCACCAGACCAAACACCGGCTTCGCAATGAGCATCCCCGAGTGTATAGTCAGGAGCTACTGGCCAACCTCTTTAGGCACCCATACACCAAGATCGATCATGTCATGCGTGACTGTTCGGTATCACGACCAACAGCCGCGAAGTACCTATCCACACTCGAAAGCATGGGCATACTGCGAAAAGAAAAGATCGGCCGCATCAACTACTACGTCCATGAACAACTCTTGCGAATATTGTTGTAAGTGAGCGAAACGTAGGGGCGAGACGCTGTACGGGCGAAACGTAATTCCGTCATTCCGTAATTCCGTATGTCATAGATTTGGCATCGCATATGGGGGACGAATTCATGAGCAAGCAGCAGCGCGAGCGCATACCGAAAACGGGTCAACACTCAGCAACGTCCGACGTTCTGTCAAATCTTGTCGACCGCTTCGAAGAACTCTCAACCCTCAAAGCACTCGGCGTAACGCTCCTGCTGGCCGTCGCCATGGTCCTGTTTGTCTACCGGGACTTCCTCTTTGGCAACTTGGTGCTGCTGTATGCCGATATCGGCAGTGACTCGGTGAACATCTTCTACCCGTTTCTGTATCAGCAGGCCAAGCTCTGGGCAGAGCACAGCGCCCTGCATGGTTTCTCACTCGAGACCGTGATGGGCATGCCGGTCGACATCAATCTGTGGGATCCGTTTCAGTGGATCATCATCTCGGGCGGA
>JBEAYU010000062.1:0-17043 GCA_041170435.1 Bacteroidota bacterium | reverse complement strand
TCCTTGGCATGAGCCGCGAAACCCTTCATAACCGCATCAAAAAGATCGGCATCGATATCGCCGAGTATCGGCCGTAAGGGACGCTGCGCCGCGGGACGCCTGCGGAGGGACTCGCGAAGCGAGGGACGCTGCGCCGCGGGACGCCTGCGGAGGGACTCGCGAAGCGAGGGACGCTGCGCCGCGGGACGCCTGCGGAGGGACTCGCGAAGCGAGGGACGCGGCTTCGCCGCGGGACGCCTGCGGAGGGACTCGCGAAGCGAGGGACGCGGCTTCGCCGCGGGACGCCTGCGGAGGGGTGTTGCGTCACTTGTCACTCGTACCCCGGGCCAAGGCCCGGGGCTAGTAAATCCATGGCTCGTCACTCGTCACTTGTCACTTGTCACTCGCCACTATCTTCTTTATCAGCTCTACGTTATGAACGCGGATGATGCTGACATTTGCCGGGAGGAGTTTGACATGGAGGTCAGCGGTGGCGTGGTCTCGATCGGCGGGATTCTCGATCCCGAACATTGTGCCGATGAAGCGCTTGCGGGAGATGCCGAGTAGTTGGCCGGCACCGATCTTGTTGAAAGACGTGAGATTATCGAGCAACGTGAGGTTGTGCTCGTAGGTCTTACCGAAGCCAATACCGACGTCAACATACACTTCCTTGATTCCATGGCTGCGGGCAGTCTCGACGCGTTCGATGAGGAAGTCCCGCACTTCGGCGACAACGTCCGTGTAGCGAGGATCGACCTGCATGGTGCCGGGCGTTCCCTGCATGTGCATCGCCACATAGGGCACACCCAATTCGGCAACGGTTGCATGCATTGATGGATCGACACGTCCGGCACTGACGTCGTTGACCATCGTTGCACCGGCATCGACAGCCATGCGTGCGATCGTCGACTTCGTCGTATCGATGCTGATCTCGACCTTAGAATCGAAGGCTCGTATCGCTTCGATCACGGGGATCACACGCTCGCGCTCCGTGGAGAGCAAGACTGGTTCGGCACCGGGCCGTGTGCTCTCTCCACCAATGTCGAGAATATCAGCCCCCTGACGCACGAGCAAGAGAGCACGCTCCACAGCGGCGGCCGTGCCATTGAATTTGCCGCCATCAGAGAATGAATCGGGTGTGACGTTCACAATGCCCATGATGCGAGGCATCGTCATGCGTCAACAAAGTCCTTCATGATCGTGCGAAGGGTCTCTTGCGTCGCTTCCGATCCCCTGCAAAGGGGCAAGCGGAACTCACAATCGATGTGACCGAGCATATGCATGATGTGCTTCACAGGAATAGGATTCGATTCAATGAAGTTAGCCGCGAAGAAGGCCATCAAGTACATCTGCTCTTTACGAGCTACCGGTAGATCACCATCAAGGGCTGCACGCACCAGACGTCCGAATCGCGTCGGGGCATAGTTGGAGATCACGGCGATGACACCTTGAGCTCCGCAGGCGATGGCTGGAAGTGTCAGCACGTCATCACCGGCAAGGAGTGCGAAGTCTGTGCGGGCATGGCGGATGATCTGACACATCTGTTCGAGGTTCGCCGAGGCCTCCTTGGTAGCCACAACCGTTGGACACGCTTCAGCCACTGCCAACTGCGTCTCTGCCGAAACGTTCTGTCCCGTACGACCGGGAACGTTGTACATGATCATTGGAACATCTGTCGCATCAGCGATCGCGCGGAAGTGCGCCACAAGTCCTACCGACGTTGGCTTGTTGTAGTATGGCGTCACCACCAGAACGGCATCGACGCCGCACTGGCGGGCTTTCACTGACAGGTCGATCGTTGAGCGTGTATCGTTGGTGCCTGTCCCGGCCGTTACCGTGATGCGCCCCGCAGCGCGCTCAACCGCCGTGCGCCAGAGCGTCTGCTTTTCTTCCATGGAAAGGGTTGCCCCCTCCCCCGTCGAGCCGCAGACAACAACACCATCGACACCGGCGTCGATTTGCATGTCGATGAGTCGCTCGAAAGCCGGCACGTCAAGCTCGCCCGATTTCGTAAACGGCGTTACGATCGCCGTGTGGAGTCCACGTATCTTCATGATCGTTTATCGGTGAAGTGTTACCAGCTTCGGCTGGAGCGTTTGACCAGGTACTCACGCAGTGCCACGTCAAAGGGCATGTCAGTTGTGATGCGGACGTAATCAACATTCAAGGCGTGGCAACCGCGCTTGAGCCGGGTTGTGTGATCTTCGACGGCCTGGCGGTAGGCGCCACGAATCTGAAGGGGCTGCGTGGTGATCTCCTGCCCCGTCTCCATATCACGGAACACCGTTGATGCATCAAATCCGAGGTCGATCTCACGTGGGTCCATCACATGGAACACCATCACATCGTGTTGGTCATGCCGGAAATGTCGGAGCCCCGAAAGGATCGCCTCGGTCTCGTCCAGCATGTCACTGATGATCACCACCAGCCCCCTGCGAGAAAGCCGCTCGGCGATATGATGCAGTGACGTTCCGGAGCCGGTCTCTGCCGATGGCCGCGCCATCTCGAGGGTCTTCATCAGCTCCTGGGCATACGTCATCTTGGAGCGAGGGGGCAGATAGGCCTGTACGTCCGTGTTGTAGAGAGCAAGGCCTGCGGCATCCCGCTGATGCATGATCAGATACGATAGCGATGCGGCCAGGAAGGTGGCGTAGCGGTATTTGCTGACGTGGCCCTCGGAACCGTAGGACATCGAGGCGGACATGTCAACGCAGATCATGGCACGAAGATTCGTCTCATCCTCAAACTGCTTTACGTAAAAGCGGTTCGAGCGGCCATAGATCTTCCAGTCGATGTGCTTCAGCTCGTCGCCGCGCCGATACTGACGGTGTTCGGAAAATTCGGCGCTGAAGCCGTGAAACGGTGACTTATGAAGTCCGGTGATAAATCCCTCGACCACAAGCCTGGCGCGCAATTCCATGCTGCCAAGTTGGGCGACGGTCTCCGGTGTGAGGATCATGGATCGGTAGTGTGTTGTTTGGTGGTTCCCTGCCCGTTCGGTGTGTTCGTTATAGATAGACGAACAAGACCGGCGGCATTGCTGACCCCCAATTTAGCCATGATTCGAGCTCTGTGCGTTTCGACCGTTCGGCGGCTGATCTCGAGATGTTCGGCGATCTGCTGACTGGTGAACCCTGAAGTGACGAGAGCAACAACCTGCCGCTCTCGCTTGGTAAGGGGCAGCCCATCTCCCACAACCGGCCCCGAACGTTCGGCATCCTCAAGGGCCCGCTGAGCCGAAGCACTGAGGACGCGTTCCTCCAGTCCGGTGGACTTGACGGCCATGATCAGTTCCTCCGGCAGCACATCCTTGACCAAGTAGCCGTTGGCGCCGACTTCGAACGAGCGCGCGATGGACTCGACATCCGATGCCGCAGTGAGCATAAGGATCTGCATGCGCGGCATCTCCTTCTTGATAAAGGCCGTGGCCTCAAAGCCACTCATGAGCGGCATCCGCACATCCATCAGGATGACGTCCGGCTGCGTACGACGGGCCATCTCCACGGCTTGACCGCCATCAGCGGCCTCACCGACAACGTCGAGTCCATCCTCGGACAGCAGCACCGTGCGAACTCCGGCGCGGACCACTTCGTGGTCATCAGCGATCAAGACTCGAATCTTCTGAGGCATTCCGTCGTCCATTGTCGAAAAAATACGGTCACGCAGGCCCGAAACAACATTATTCCATAGAAAATGTTACATATCCATGCTGCGCACCAGAGCCACCAGGGCGTCGGCACTCATGTCGCTTGGCATGCGCCAGTCGGCGCGAGGAGAAAGTGACACCGAGCCAACCTTAGGTCCATCAGGCATGCAGGACCGTTTGAATTGATTATGTACAAAGCGACGGACGAACACTTCGAGCCAGGTCAGGATCTGCCCCGTTTCATACACCCCATCAAATGCATGCGTGGCCAGGGCGGCAATGGTTGGGATGGGTTCTCTCAACCGCACAAAATGGTAGAGGAAGAAGTCGTGCACCTCGTACGGACCAAGCACATCCTCTGTGCGCTGCGAACTGTCGGCATTGGCATCCGACGGGAGCAGCTCGGGCGAGATGGGCGTGTCAAGGATGTCGCGAAGGATCACAGCGGTCTGCTCCGAAAGAGCCGATGTATGCCATTCGATCATTGACCGCACGAGCGTCTTCGGCACGCCCGCATTGGGGTTATACATCGACATGTGATCGGCATTGTATGTGCTCCATCCGAGCGCGATCTCGGAAAGATCGCCGGTGCCCACCACCATGCCTCCATGCATGTTGGCAAGGTCCATCAGCACGTGCGTACGCTCTCGCGCCTGGGCATTCTCGTACGTCACGTCATGCACCGACGGATCATGTCCGATATCACGGAAGTGATCCATCACGGCCGTGGTGATGTCGATCATGCGATACGGTATACCAAGCTCGGCACACAGCAATTCAGCGTTCGAATGTGTTCGACGCGTGGTTCCAGGACCCGGCATGGCCACTGCTAAGATCGTGTCCGTTGCACGGTTCAGCATCCGACACGCATCGCGGCACACCAGAAGTGCAAGGGTCGAATCCAGTCCACCCGAAACCCCGATCACCAAGCGCTTCGAGCGCGAGCGCTCAACACGCATGGCAAGCCCCGTAGCCTGGATCGAGGCGATCTCCTGACATCGCTCATGGCGATCGGCGGCATTCGAAGGAACGAACGGACGCGGATTGACGGGGCGCAGGATGGTGCTTTTGGTATGCCAAGGGACCGTCAGCTCGATGCTCAGAACGCCACCGGGCACGAGCTCTTGCGGGAACGACGTCGAGCCCAGCCGCTCGCGAGTGCACCGAGCAACATCGACATCTGCCATGCATGACGAACCCTCAAGGACGAATCGATCTGTCTCGGCAAGGGGCTCACCGCATTCGGAGATCATGCAATGTCCGCCAAACACCGTATCGGTGGTTGATTCACCCACACCGGCAGAGGCATAGGCATAGCACGTGTAGGTGCGAGCAGACTGCGAGTGCACAAGCCGGCGACGATAAACTGATTTACCAACAAGCTCATTGCTGGCCGAGAGGTTCAGTATCAATGTCGCTCCGGCCCGAGCGAGTTTTCCTGACGGGGGCTCGGCACTCCAGAGGTCTTCACAGATCTCAATCCCAATGCGTAACTCTGGACGCTGAACATCAGCCATGATGAGATCGGTCCCAAAGGGCACGCGCGATCCTGCGATCGCGATCGACTCCGATCCAACGGCGCGTCCACTGCGAAACCAACGGCCATCGTAGAACTCGCCCGTATTCGGCAAGAATGTCTTCGGCACACAGGCCACGAAACTCCCGTTGCAGATCGCCACGGCCGTGTTGTAAAGATGGCCTCCGTGGATCAATGGTGCTCCCACCACGAAGAGGCAGGAGAGGTTCTCGCTCCAGTGTCGAAGGTGCTCCAGACCGGCCATTGTGGCCAACATCAAAGACGCATCTCGGAACATATCACCGCAGGTGTACCCAGTCAGACACAGCTCCGGCAGCACCATGATCTCGGCGCCTTGGACATGCGCATCCGAGACGACACGCTGAATGTTCACGATGTTCCGCTGAACATCACCGATCGAAACGAGGGGGGCTATCGTGGCCACCCGCACGTATCCGAGCGAGGTGATCAGCGAAGGTTTCATCGCGTGTTGGTGATGACCATCGAGATCGTGCGCTCAAATGCACCCATGGACTTGCCGTCGGTGAAGATGTCGCGGTCGGCCTTCTCAAGCCCCTTCTCAACCTTCTTGAGTCGAGCTGTGCCTTCGCGCGTAAGCTCTACGAGCCTAGCACGTGAGTCATTCGGATCATCCACTCGTCGGATGAGCCCCTCTTCCTCAAGGGCACGGACGTTCTTTGAGAGCGTCATGACGTCGATACCGGCGTAGTTGGCAATGTGAACCTGCTTGGCAACTCCGGCAGTACGCTGAAGCGTCTGCACGGCCAGAAGCACGTTGACCTGCAGTGGCGACAGTCCGGCGTCGCGATAAACGGCATCGACGTATGCACGCCAGCGCGAGGCTGCCAAGTAAAGCCGAATACCATGTCCGGAAACCGCCGGCTCGGTTGGTGTGGTGATGATTCTTTTGGGCATAGAACACAAAATTATGTGATTGTTTCGTTTTGCGCCCCTTCGAGGACGTATTCAATTTCAAAAAATGATAGAGTCATTTACTTGCGGCATTTTCCCGCGGAATAATCTTTGCACAACCAGGCACCAATCGATCGACAAATACGTTATAGACCTGATGAAATCAGTACTGCTTCTGCACCTGCTGCTGCTGACGGCTAGCGCCGCTGTTGCACAGAACGTTACGATCCGCGGCAAAGTGGTGAGCGCGGATGATGCCAGCCCCCTACCAAGTGCCACAGTGCGCCTCGTGTCGCTCAAGGACACCTCCATCGTACGAGGTAGTTATACCGAGCGAGACGGATCCTTCAGCATCAAGGAACTACCGACGGGTTCATGGCGGATGACGATCTCGTACGTCGGGTATCGTCGATTAGAGTCGACGCAGTTCGTTCGGGAATCACGATCCGACCTTGGAACCTTCCGCTTACAGCGTGACACAGTTGCAGGCAAATCGGTGGAGGTGGAGGCCACGGCTGTGCGCATGGAGGTGAAGGGCGACACGATGGACTACAACGCCCAGGCCTTTAAAACGAATCCGAATGCCACGGCAGAGGACCTTGTCAAGAAGATGCCCGGCATCACGGTTGAAGGGGGCACGGTGCGCGCACAGGGCGAAGAGGTGCGGCGCGTGACGGTTGACGGACGTGAGTTCTTTGGTGACGATGCCCAGGCAACGCTGCGGAACATGCCGGCCGACATGGTCGATCGCGTGCAGGTGTTCGATCGCGGTAGCGACCTGTCGATGTTCTCCGGATTTGATGACGGTAACACATCTAAGCAGATGAACTTGGTGACGCGCAAGGACCGTCGAAACGGCGCCTTCGGCCGGGTCTATGCCGGTTACGGCACCGAAGACCGCTATGGCGTGGGCGGCACCATCAATGACTTCCGCGGCATGCAACGCGTTACCGTGCTGGGCCTGAGCAATAACATCAACCAACAGAACTTTGCCTTTCAAGACATTCTCGGAATGTCTGGTGGAGGTGGCATGGGTGGTGGCATGGGCCGCATGATGCAGCGATACATGAGTGGTGGCGGTATGCAGGCCATGATGCGTATGGGCGGCGGCGGTGGGGGTGGCGGCCCCTTCTCGAGTTTCTCCAACTTCTTTGTTGGCCAGCAAGGGGGCATCACGGAAACGAATGCCCTGGGTATGAACTACTCCGACATGTGGGGCGAGCGCACGAATGTTTCGTCGAGTTACTTCTTCAACTACGCCGACAATGACCGAACGAGTTCTCTTGACCGGACGTTTGTGGCGGCGCAGAATGCCGGCCAACTCTACAATCAGCTCGACACCTCATTGTCGATAAACCGCAACCACCGATTCAACGCTCGTATCGAGTCGGTTATCGATAGTGCCAACGTCATCGTGGTCTCCCCTCGGGTCACGCTTCAGGCCTCTAATGCGAACAGCCTGGTGTCGGGATTGACGTCGTTTCGCGAGCAGGACCTGAACTCAACGCTCACAGACAATGCCACCACCAGCGGCGGATACTCGGCATCGATTGGGACAACCTATCGACGTCTAATTTCAAAGAGCGGTCGCTCGCTCGCGATATCATTGAATGTGGATCGCAATGATCGTTGGAACGACGGTGCACTGGCGTCGACCAATCGGTTCTTCTTCGGTGCTGACTCGGCGATCCGCTTTGACCAGAGGTCAGACGGCACGTCGGACGGCACAACCGTCGGCGGGCAGATCGCCTACACGGAGCCGATTGGCGAGCGCGATATGGTACAACTGTCATACGAGCCATCGTTCTCCACCAACGGTTCGCGCAGAACCACGAATGCTTTGGATACGGCAACAGCCACGTTCAGCATCGTCGACTCATTGTTGAGCAACACGTTTACGAATGACTACCAGACGCATCGACTTGGGGCTTTGTACCGCTGGCGCATGGAGAACACGATCATCACCTTTGGTGGCAACTATCAATACGCACTCCTGACCGGTGATCAGACGTTTCCTGTGGTGTCAGGCGTCGAACGTGAGTTCCAAAACTTTCTGCCGACGCTTCTTGTGCAGCACAAGTGGTCCAACTCCACCAACATCCGATTCTTCTACCGCACGAGCACCAACGCCCCTTCGATCTCTCAGCTCCAGAACGTGGTCAACAATTCAAATCCACTGCAGCTGACGGTGGGCAATCCCGACCTCGTGCAGGAATACACGCACAACATCAACGCCCGCTTCGTCAAAGCTGATTGGCTTGTCGGCAGAACCCTCTTCGCTGTTGCCAACGTCTCCTACACGTCCAACTTCATCGGCAATTCAAGTCAGATCGTCCTGCGCGACACCACGCTTGATGCGGCTCAGCCCATTCGCCTTGGTCCGGGTACGCAGATCACGCGCCCCGTCAACCTCGAAGGCAACTGGAACGTACGGAGCTTCTTCACGTATGGCTTCCCCATCTGGGGCATGAACCTGAACACGAATGCGGCGCTTCTCTATTCGCGTACGCCGGGATTGATCAACACACAGACCAACTACGCCAACTCCACAACGGGATCGCTGGGCTTCTTCCTGAGCTCGTCTTCGTCGGAAGACCTGGACATCTCGTTCAACTACAACGGATCCTACACGTGGGTTGCCAACACATTGCAGACGTCGGCCGACGACAACTACTTCACCCATCTTGCCGGCGCACGCATCATTTGGAACATTGGCGCCGTTGCTTGCAGCACGGATGTAAACCAGACACTCTACTCGGGCCTCGGCACGGGCTTCAATCGCACCTTCACCGTATGGAATGCCGGGGTCGGATATCGATTCCTCGAGAATCGTGCGGCCGAGATTCGCTTCACCGTCAACGACATCCTGAACCAGAACGACGCCATCAACCGATCGATCAACGACGTCACCATCGAAGACTCTCGCACCAATGCACTTCGTCGGTATGCTCAGCTCAGCTTCAGCTACGACCTGAAGTCGTTCGGTCAGCAAAAACCCGGCAAGTAACCCCACCCAAAACCTAAAACCCAAAACCCAAAACCCTACTTCCACCTTCCAACGTTGGTGGCACCGTTCGCTCCTAGCCTGTTGATCTTAAAGTAGGAGTCCTTCTTGACAACGCCGGCAGAAGCAACAGATAGTGTGATGTTTGGTATGAGTGTACCGGCTACGCCGATGCGGATGATTCCGGTGACGTGATACCATGCTGCAGTGTTTGTCGTAGCGACAGAGAGTGGATCAACAACAGCATATCGATTGTGCAGATAATTACCTACCGATCCATTTGGAGCAGCCACGTCAGCTGGTTTGGCACCAAACGACCTCCAGATCAACGAGGGTCGTGTTGCGGTACCACCGAACGAAAAACTCACCGATCCGCTTGTTGCGGACAGCGATGTCAGGTGAATCAACATCTCAAACTCATACATGCCCGCAGGCAAATCAATCGCACCTGTGGCTGATCCGCCCCCGCCATCAAAGATTGCCTGTGCAGTTGTCGTGCTGGTCAGGGTGTTATCGGCATCCAGAATCACGAAGTACTTCGATGGCAGCACACCTCGCGCCAAGGTGTCGATGGTTGTGTAGAACACCGTGCCGTCATATTCCACAGCGCTCTTCTCGGCATTTGTCAGATTCGTTCCGCTGGTGAACTTCAATGGGGCAAGTGTTGTCGTACCGGGTCCGATGTGACATCGAGCTGTGGGAAGCACGCCGGAACCTAAGAGAAAGCCGGAATTGCCGTGCTTCACCTGAAGTCCAATGTTGAGGGTCCCGCCAGAGGCCGATGCATCGACCCCAATATTGGTTGACGATGTCCCTGTGTGCGCATTCTCAACAAAAAGACCGCGCACCGTGTCCGAATTCTGGTTAAACGCAGAGCTAAAGAGTGTGATCGCACTGGTGGAGCCCCCTGACACGAAGGTGTGTGATGAGCTGAGTGTCAGCGCAGTAGTGCCGGCAAGAGTATTCCACGTCCACGTCTGTGGATGGAAATGACGCACGTCCGGCGCATTGGCAACTGCGCCCGTGAGTGATGACAGCGACACTGAGCCTCCACTCGACCAAGAAAGCACTCCCGATCCATCGGAGACAAGAACTTGATTCGCGGTCCCCTGAGCAGGGGGCAATGTTAATGAATACGACGTCGCCAGGGCCGACGGCGCCAAGATGCTAATGCCGGAGGCCTGATTGGCCGGATCGACGAGTCGGATGATATGTTCCGATGAGCTACCCTGGGCGCACAGATTCACCGCCGACAGTGCTAACGAGGCGATCATCAGAGCTATGTGTAGCCGCAGCAGTCTCATTCCCACTTCCCCCGGCGTTTGACATTATCCGCACCAAGGCAGGAAATCTTCATGTAGTTGTTGCGATCCGCACCATCACCGGCTGAGGTAGTGTTGATGTAAATACGTGGCGTAATGTCGGCGGTCGCAGAAGTAACGCGAAGAATACCACGGATAAACACTTGGGTGAATTGAGAACCGCCCGTGGGAATGATCTCTGTGTTCGTTGCCGCAGTATTGAATGTTACAACGTTGGCCGTTGCCCCCGTGGAGCGACCACCTTGAAAACCTGTTGCCATCCAGCTGTACTCAACCGTACTGCCCGGACCTTCAAGAAAGCCAAAGCCGATCTTATAGTCGGTTGTCATAAGAAACATGATCTCAAACTCATATGTGCCCTTCACGAGAGTAACAGTAGCATTCACCGAAGTGGCGGCGACGTTAGGGGGATTTCCGAAACGAAAGAGATTGTACCATGTGTTACTGGCAGCGTCGAAACTGACCAGTGAATCATTTGTAATCCGATACATCGTTGACGGCATTGTGCCCATCATGTCGTTGGCAACGCTGGACACAAAGACCGTATCCCAGTATGTCATCTCACCGGCCTTGTAATCATTGGCGGCCGTGTACGTGTCGAGCGAAACATCGGCACGGCCATTGTGCAACTTGAGCGGTGCACCGGCATTGGCCGTACTTGTGCCGGCGCCGATCTGCACGATGGCTGTCGGGGCCGTGGAGCCGAAGCCGGTACGGCCGTTTACTACTGTGAGGGCGGGGCCGTTTTCGCTATTGTTACCCGGGCCCAACGCCTCGGCGCCATAGATCCACAGTCCAATGTTTGTGGAGTTTGTCCCGGTTCGCGTGTTAGAAACGGCAAGTGCTGTCGTCGTTTGAGATGCCGCTGCATTGGCACCCGTCAAAGACAATCGCAAGCCTGTCAATGCAGGTGTAACCGGCGCAGAAGCAATTAGTGACATGACCGCATTGTTCGACGATGACCCGCTCCATGACCAGGTAATAGGGTTGTTCGCATTATCAATCGTATTGGCAGCAGTTGTCGAGGTAATACTCGAGAACGCTGCACCGGTCGATGCCCAGTTCAATCCGTTCGAACCATTGGATGCCAGTACCTGACCGCTGGCTGGCGCGGAAGTGGGTAGATTCAGTGTGTACGTCGGCACTGAGGCAGGTGGCTGTAGTCTGATGCTACTGGCGGGCGCACCCGGATGTACAAGCTGCAGTTGATGGAGCGTCTTCGTGCCCTGTGCATGAGCCTCCGATAATGCGAACAGCACAAGCATCACGGTTAGCCACGTTTGGATCACGACGTCCGGTTGGCGGGCTAGAGAAGAAATCTTCATTTCCAATTCCCGACAGTGGTGACCGTGGATGATCCAAGGGGCGAGATCATGAAGAAGGAGTTCTTTTTGACAACGGCCGCGGCCGCCGTTTCAAGCGATATTTGCGGAATGAGTGTTCCTCCTGCCGAGAGTCGAATCACACCGGTGATCCATACGCATCCTACAGTTCCGGTGTTTCCTGTCACAATAGCAAGGTCGGCAGCCGTGGCCATGACGCCCGATCCGTCAGCAGGGGTGGTGATTGCTACGCCGGTGGCCACTTTCCGTCCTACCGTTCCCCATCGCTGAGAGGCAATGGTTGCCGTACCGCCAAAGGCGAACCCAAAGGAATTGGTCGCGCCGAGCGATGTCAGGTAGAGCATACATTCGAACTCATAGGTTCCCGCCGGCAGCACGATTCGACCATTGGCAGGTCCACCACCACCATCGAAGAGGGGCTGTACCGCGGTTTGGCTCGTAAGTGTGTTATCAGCGGTTAGGACCACAAACGACTTCGATGGAATCACGCCGCGGTCGTCGTTGTCGACCGTGCTGTAGAACACCGTTCCGTCGTACTCCCATGCCCCGGCCTCAGGAGTCGTCAGAAGTGTTCCGCTGGTCAGTTTAAGCGAACCAAACGGCGGGTAGGTATCTGACCGTCCAATGTTGAGTATGGCAGATGGCCGAAGCACGGTGGCTGTCCCAACAACGGACTCTCTGGCAAGCACGGTTTGACCTGCACGCACAATGAGCGCATAATTGTTGGTTCCCCCTCGCGTATCGATCACCACGCCGAAGGTCTTTCCTCCGTCTATCAAAGTTGTGCCTTCATTCAGGGCAATTGACTGCGAGTTCGAAAGACTGTTGTTGTTGCCCGTCGATGTGATCCTCAGCAATGTCTGCGCATTCGACGCAGCCGCTGTGGAGCTGCTTGAAAGTGTGAAGGCCGTCGATCCGCCGGTGACTTGATCCCACTGCCAGAGGGTATGGAATGCACCATTGCTGATGGAAGACGACGTGGTTGCCGCTCCGATCGATGACAGTGCGCTCGAAATCCCTGAGGACCACGAGAGTTGACCACTGCCATCGTTTACCAGCACATGACCCGCAGTCCCGATCGCGGTCGGAAGCGTCAAGCTGTATGATGTCACTCCGGCAGGGGGCTGCAACGTCACGGAATTCGTAGGTGCAGTCGCATTGATGAACCGCAGTGACTGGTACGAATTCACGCCTTGCGCCTCTGCAATAGAAATCTTCACAACAAGGACTATGAGCAAACTCAACGTTCGCTTGCCAGAGGAGATTGTCATCATGGCATCAATTGATACTTCTCATGAGTTCAAACCACGACGTTGCGCTATCCCAAATCAGCACAATCGTCGATCCATCGGTGAGCTGTGCCGTACCGGTCAAAACAAGATTACCGGCATCGGCAAGTTCGATACCGTTTGCAGCCGTGCCTCCGCCGCTTACGCGGATGACAAGGATTTGACCGTCCGTAAGACCATTGCTGAGGGTAATCGTTCTGTTTGCCGGCGTACCGTTGCTTGTGATACGAAGGAAGCTCTTTGCCCCGACCGTGATGGCGGTGTTGTCCGCAGCAACCGTGGCAGGCGTCCCGGGAGTTGCTGCAATATGTCCTCCCACGGAAACCGAGCCTTCATTTGAAACGCTGGTGAGCACCGTACCACCAGAGTTCTGCACTTCAACGATATTCGCCGACTGGGATGCGGCAGCACGAACGACCAAGCCCGGCCTCGTCGACGCACCCGATGCAATGTTGAACTGTCCCGTCGGGCCGGTTGTGATCCCCACGTACAGCAATCCATCTCCAGCTATTCGCATGCGTTCATTGGCTCCAGATGCTCCCGTAAAGAACCGAATGTCTTGGGCCGTGGCATTGGTTGTGGCGAGTACAAGGGGCTGAGTACTGGTCGTACCAAGTCGGGCACCCGAGGTACCGTTCCATGAATCGGCTGTTGGATTACCGGAAAGCGACCATCCCATCGATGCGCTCAGCGTCGCAAGGCTTACCTGCGAAACCGCCCCCGCACTGGTTGCCACCAAAACGCGATCGTTCGAACCCATCGATGTGCCGGCCGCACCACCCATACCCGCAAAGGTCAGTGGTCCATCAAGTGACCATCCGCCGGACGACTCTATAAAACCACGGTTTATGCCGTTGGTACCAAAGTACAATCGCGTCAAGTTGCTTGTGCCGATGTACTCCGTGCCTGGGTACGTAGAAAACGCCGAACCAAGTGGCGTTGCTCCAAACGGACTGGCATCGGTAGCATTGCCCGTCAAGCCCCATGACGCATTAGTCGCTGCTGAGAAGGCGGCGAAGCTTATCTGGCTGATAATACCTGCGCTTGTAGCCACCAGGATGCGGTCGTTCGATCCGGCCGTCGTTCCGGCGGTACCAGTAACCGTGTTCAACGTCACCGCTCCGTCAAGCGTCCAGCCACCACCCGATTCAATGAAGCCACGGTTTATGCCGTTGGTACCAAAGTACAATCGCGTCAAGTTGCTTGTGCCAATGTACTCCGTGCCTGGGTACGTAGAAAACGCCGAACCAAGTGGCGTTGCTCCAAACGGGCTGGCATCGGTAGGGTTACCCGTCAAGCCCCATGACGTGTTCGTTGCTGCTGCGAAGGCGGCGAAACTGATCTGGTTGACAACACCCGCGCTTGTAGCCAAGAGAATGCGATCGTTCGATCCGATAGATGATCCGGCGGTACCCGCGACGCTGTTCAACGTCACCGCTCCGTCAAGGCTCCAGCCACCCGTAGACTCGATGAAGCCCCGATTCGTACCGTTCGTGCCGAAATACAGCCGCGTGGCATTGCTTGTGCCGATGTATTCCGTGCCTGCGTAGCTAGAAAACAAGGCGCCTAGTGGCGTCGGGCCAAAGCCGCTGGCATCGGTAGTGTTACCCGTCAAGCCCCACGACGTGTTTGTCGCTGCTGCGAAGGCTGCGAAACTGATCTGGTTGATAACACCCGCGCTTGTGGCCAAGAGAATGCGGTCGTTCGATCCGACAGATGATCCGGCGGTACCCGCGATGCTGCTCAACGTCACCGCTCCGTCAAGGCTCCAGCCACCCGTCGACTCAATGAAGCCCCGATTCGTGCCGCTGGTACCGAAATAGAGGCGCGTAGCATTGCTCGTGCCGATGTACTCCGTGCCTGCGTAGCTAGAAAACAAGGCGCCCAGTGGAGTCGCGCCAAAACCGCTGGCATCGGTAGTGTTACCCGTCAAGCCCCATGACGTGTTTGTCGCGGCTGCGAAGGCCGCGAAACTGATCTGGTTGATAACACCCGCGCTTGTGGCTAAGAGGATGCGGTCGTTCGATCCGACAGATGAGCCGGCGGTACCAGCGATGCTGTTCAACGTCACCGCACCGTCAAGGGTCCAGCCGCCAGTAGGCTCGATGTAGCCTCGGTTCGTACCGCTAGTTCCGAAATACAACCGCGTGGCATTGCTTGTGCCGATGTACTCCGTGCCTGGATAGCTGGCGAACGGCTGCCCTAGTGGAGTAGCACCAAAGCCGCTGGCGTCGGTGGTGTTTCCAGAGAAGCCCCAAGCCGACGGTGCTGCCCACGTGAGCGTTCCACTACCATCATTCGTCAACAGAGTTCCAGCTGCCCCATTGGCCGTTGGCCAGGTATAGGCCACACCTTTAACGGTAAGGTCCACCGTTGATGGCATGCTGAGCCTTGTGGACGACAATGCTAGGAGTTCCGTTGGGGTAGCACCCGAGCCATGATACCAACGATAGGTCCCACCGGTATGCACAAATGAGTTGAATGAACTGCTACTAACACCGAAACCGTAAACGAAGCCACTCGCATCACTATAGAGTTTGAGCTTTGCTTTTTGCGGGTTGAGGTCCGATGCGAACGTACTTCCCATGTCAATGGTAATCGGCGTTGCCGTCGAGGCTCCGGAACCAGCAGTTCCCAGGGAAAGATTCCCCGCGACGACCACAGTGCCACCACTCTGGATACGCATGCGCTCAGTGTTCGCTGTTCGAAGGACAAGGTCCACCGCGTCCGTGGTACCGATAAAGTTGCTTGTGGCATTTGTGCCGGCATTTCCGGTGAGCCCCCACGACGTCGACACTGTATTGGCCCAGCTAAGGTTACCGCTAGCGTCACTACTCAAGAACTGACCTGCCGTTGGTGCTGTTGTTGGCAGAGTGTACGTCAGATCAGCTGCTTGAGCACCGGCGCGGAAGGCGGTGTAGTTCGTTCCGCTACCACTCGGCTCTCGGAAGCGCAGTTCGCCGGCGGTTCCGGCATTGTCCAGGAAGATGTTGCCGCCCGTCACATGCAGACGCGCAGTAGGTGCGGTGGTGTTGATACCGATGTTGCCTGCGAAGTAAGCGTTACCAGTTTGATTCTGCAACACGATCGATGCGGCTGTGCCGGCTGGAATGCTGGTAAAGGATGCGTTCGACCATCCAACGCTACCGCCGTTCATGAACATCCATGAATTCTGCACAGCAGATGCATCGTCGGTGTTGTAGTGATAGACACCCCAAGCAGGGAATGCACTCTCACGATAGATCCAGGTGTTTGCTCCAGACGTTGTCTGCTGCGCCAGCACCGACGGTGTTCCCGGTGCACCGGCCGTACCGGCAAGGTTGATCGAGCCTGTAAGGGCGATGTTGCCGGAGACCGTCAAGCGCTCAGTTGACGAAGAGGTACCGATGGCCATGTTGGATGATGGTACCGCTACCAACGTGCTTGAGAGCGACATCATCTCGACGTCGCCGATGTACCAACGGTGCGTTGTGGCCGCAGGAGAGAAATAGTTCAACTGGTTCGCCGAGACTCCGAAGCCGTAAACACTTCCGGCCGACGATGACTCGAAGATCCTAAGTTTGGCCTTGTTCGATGTAGGCGCATCGGCAAAGGTCGAACCGAGCGTTACAGTCAACGGTGTGGCTGTCGAGGCACCACCACCGAGTGGACCACCAATAATGATGTTCCCTCCTGAGAGGATCCGGAACCGATCGGTGTTGCTCGTTCGAAGCACAAGGTCGACGGCGTCAGTCGTACCTATGAAGTTGTTTGCAGCATTTGTGCCGGCATTTCCGGTGAGCCCCCACGACGTTGACACTATACTGGCCCAACTGAGGTTTCCGCTAGCGTCGCTACTCAAAAGTTGACCCGCCGTTGGTGCTGTTGTCGGCAGAGTGTACGTAAGGTCTGCTGCTTGGGCGCCCGCACGGAAGGCCGTGTAGTTTGCGCCCGAACTACTCGGCTCTTCGAAGCGAAGCTCCCGAGCTACGTTGTCATTGTTGTCGATGAGAATGTGCCCATTCATCACCG
>JBEAYU010000061.1:0-8764 GCA_041170435.1 Bacteroidota bacterium | reverse complement strand
CGGCCCGTGTGCTGGCTGCCAATGGCATCACCGTGCACATCAGCGATACGATTTCGAGCACGCCGCAGGTGTCGTTCCACACCAAGAAGAAGAAGGCGCAGCTGGGCGTGGTGATCACGGCCTCGCACAATCCGGCTCAGTACAATGGCTACAAACTGAAGGGGTCGTTTGGCGGTCCCGCCCTGCCGGAGCAGGTCGCCGAGGTGGAGAAGGAGCTGGCAAAGCTCAAGGGTGTTGCTCCGAAGATGAAGGTGGAGACCTTTGACGCGTATGTGAAGGCCAAGAAGATCAAGCTGTTTGATGCGAAGACGGACTACATCGCCGACCTCAAAAAGAAGATCGACTTTGAGGCCATCCGCAAGAGTGGGCTGAAGTTTGTGTACGATCCGATGCACGGGGCTGGCATTGACTTCATGCATCGCCTCTTCGACGGAGTCTATGAGATCCATGGCGAGTACAATCCGTCATTCGGTGAAGTGGACCATCCCGAGCCGATCGCTGAGTGCTTAGAGCCCCTTTCCATCGCTGTCCGCAAGAAGAAGGCTGATATGGGGCTTGCCACCGATGGTGATGCTGACCGTGTTGGGGCGGTGGATCATACCGGTGCGTTTGTGGATCCGCATCGCATCTTCATGCTCCTGATGAAGTACCTCTACGAGTACAAGAAGCGTCGCGGAGCAGTCGTCAAGACCGTGTCCCTCACCTCCATGGTGAGCGCCTACTGCGAAAAGCACAAGATCAAGGTACATGAGACTCCGGTTGGCTTCAAGTACGTGGCCAAGCTTATGAACGAGGAAAAGATCCTGATAGGGGGCGAGGAGTCCGGCGGACTGGGCACGTCGCTTCACATACCCGAGCGTGACGGGATCTTCAACGGCCTGCTGCTGCTGGAGATGATGGCCGTGACGAAGAAGTCGCTCAAGCAGCTCTGCGACGAGCTCGACGAGGAGTTTGGACCTCACCGTTACCGCCGCCGTGACGTCCACGTTACCAACGAAGTCAAGCAGGCCATCCTTGCTGCGTGTGCCAAGAAGCCGTCCAAGATCGGAGATTATGCCGTAGAGCGCATCGACACCCGCGACGGGTTCAAGTTCTACGTGAACAAGGGCTGGCTTTTGATCCGTGCCTCCGGCACGGAGCCTCTTGTGCGGTTCTATGCCGAAGCCCCATCCGTGGAGATGGTCGGTGACCTGCTTGATGCCGGGTTGCGGCTAAAATAGGGTTTACTACAAATGAGGTTGCCCGGCTCCAATGTTGCCCTATATTCGATGGGGAATTATACTTAATAAGGCAACTCATATGCGAGCAGTGCTGCAGCTGTTCACAACCGTCGTGCTGTTGACGTGCTCGCAGGCCGCGCATGCCCAGGAGGAAGCACCTACCGACACAACGGGTTCGACACCCTGGGTTTCCGTGTCCGGCAGTGCCTCCATCACGTCTGATTTCTATGAATTCGAGGCGAAGCCCTCGGGTTCGCAGCTGGGCCGACGTCCGGCAGTGCTTCACCGTATGCTGATAGCTCCGACCATCACCATCGGCGGTCTGATCTCGCTGCCATTGAATGTGATGATATCCTTTCCAGAAACCAACACTACGACGCCCGCGATCAGCTCACCTTCACTGGTAGACATATTTACCAATCCCGCCAATGCGCTCGGCCTGTCGAGCTTTTCACCCAAGATCGGATGGGCCCAACTTCACCTCGGGTCTCACACCCCACAGTTATCGGAGCTGTCGGGGGGAGATCTGCAGTTGTTCGGCCTTGGCGTTGATCTCAGACCGGGACCGATACAACTAACGGCATCCCGTGGCATTTCTCAACGCGCTGTTGAGCCCGATGTGGCGCGTGGCATAAGTGGGGCGTATCGTCGCGACATGACAATGGGTCGGCTGGCCTTCGGGAACCCAGACACGTCTTCTGTTGGCGTAAATGTGGTTTACGCCAAGGACGATGTCGGATCGCTGCGTAATACCATCTCATCGATCATCCCGGCAAGCCCCTTACCGGATGATTCCACTGTCATTGTTCCGGCTGACACCGTACGTCTGCGCGCAGAGGAAGGACTTATCGCAACAATCGATGCAAAGATGCTCCTGGGTCCCGGCGTGACGTTATCGGCAGAGGCAGCGATATCGGCCTTCACGAGAGACCAGGCATCGGCGCTCATGGATGAAGGTCAGAACCCCATCAACGGGTTGCTCACGGCGCGGACCTCGACTCGGTTCGATGGGGCCGGAAGTGCAAGTCTCATGTTTCGATTCACCTCGTGGGGGCTTGGTCTAACAGCGCTGTATATGGGCGCCGGATTCCAACCCCTCGGCTATCCGTTTGCGCAGACCGATCGTATCGATCTCAAAGTATCGCCGTCTGTGAACCTCTTCGATGGTGACGTCTCGATGAATGCTACGATAGGTCAGCGGATGAACAACCTCTCGCAGACTCGGGGTGAGCAGCTTACCCAGATCATCGCTAACGGACAGTTGAGTATCAGATTCTCCGAGGTTGTTTCCCTCTCAACCACATATTCCAACTTCGGCATTCGGAACAACCGGCAGGACCCTTTCGATTCGGCGCGGATTCAAAATGTGAGCGAATCTTTCAGCCTAGATCCGATGGTGGTGTTTGCCGTGGCAGACATATCACACACGATCATGGCCAGCGTGGGCATCGACAGATTTGATGATTTCAACATCGTCAGCGGCGTTGAAAGCTCGAACGACACGCGCAGTGCGCTGTTGTCGTATTCCGGCATGGTGCAGAGTATTCCTCTGACCTTTGGTGCAAGCGTCAGCTACATGGAGAACAGCCTCTCATTGGGAAAGCTGGTGATCCGCTCTGCTGGCGTTAACGCCTCGTACCGGTTGCTGGACGGTGCCTTGGTGCCAAGCATTTCCATCACACAATCCGGATCTGCATTCGCTGGCAATTCGCCGGATCAGCAGATGTTTGTGAAGGTTGGAGCCCGCTGGCGGATGACCAAGAACCTCAATGTGACCGGAAGCTACGGCCTCAACACCTACCAGTACGGCGTTGGAAACACCCAAGCAAGCAACTTCGTTGAACAGATGCTCAATGTGGGCATATCTGCAACTTTCTGAACTCGATTCTCGGAATGAACGTATGAAATTATTGTTCCGCCCTACAATCATTGTGCTGACTGTGCTGATGAGCGGCCTTGTGCCGCTGTCGGCGCAGCTCAGGGTCAGTGTAAACCTGAGTCCGCGTCCTGACCCGTACTTATCAAACTGGTCACAGAGAAAAGATGTTGTGATCGTGACGGTGACGAACTCTACCGGATCAGATGTCGCGGCCAAATTCAATTGCGTGGTCAACAAGGATGGGTCATACTTGGCTCGAACAAAGCCAGAGAAAATGGTCGTTCTGTCGATCCCGCCCGGTGTGAGTCAGTACTTCGGAGAAGATCTTGTGCCGCTCGAAGCTATGAGCGTCGCCAATGGAGCCGACCAAACGGCTATACGAACGGGCATGCTGCCCGCCGGTTTGTATGAGTTCTGCGTTGGCCTGTTGAACCCGACAACCAACGCCGTGATTTCCCAGCCGGTGTGTCGCAATTTCACAATGAAGAGTTATCAGGCGCCGATCCTGCTTCTGCCGATCGATAAGAGTGAGGTGGCCTTCCAAACGCGCCCCATGCTGCGGTGGTCTCCGGTATCGCCCCGTCCTGATTATCCGGTCAGTTACCGCGTACAAGTGTTTGAGGTCATGCGCGGTCAAACAGCGATCAATGCCTTCCGAGTGAACAAACCGATCTTGGACCAACCGAACGTTACCACGACGCAGCTGTTGTGGCCGCCGGATGTTGAACTTCCGCGAGCAGGCCAGCAGTACATCTGGACCGTGCGCGCCACCGATGACCGGGGAGCCGCTGTGGGCGAACCGGATGGGTATGCCACTCCATTCACGTTTACGTGCACTGCCAGTGCAAAGTCAGGTGGCGATGAGGGGGCGAAGAAGTCCGGTGGGGGAGACACAACCTTTGCGAAGAAGTCGGCCGGAGGGGGCGAAGACTCAGGTGCCGGCAACAAAACAAAGAGTACCGGCACGGGCAACCAGGGGGTCGACTCGGCACAGATCGATCTGAATCCACCGGGTCAGCCGTGTGGCACGTGCGGATCGGCGGTTGTTTTGACCGACACCCTTGCAGGGTCACAGCCCATTGCCGTGAATGATTCTCTCGTCGTCGGAAAATTCATGATGAAGGTTACCGAGGTCACAAATGCCTCGTCCGGCAGTGCTGCAGGAAAGGGCGAGATCGTTATACCGTGGCTATTGGCTCGCATGAAGGTGACGTTTGACAACATCGTTGTGAACGCCGCACGCCGCGTGGTTGCCGGACAGGTAAGCGGCGAGGTTGATGCATCGGCACCACCATATCCCCAGCAGTGGGCCATCAATCAGGTGACGAGTTGGAACTGGCTCAAGACGCAGGTGGCTGCACTGGATCAATGGGTGAAGGCCAACGGACAGCTTGTAAAGCAAGTCAACAGCATGAACACGCCCTTGAAGCTGCCGCTGGGATTCAACAACGTCAATGGATATACGCTCTGCATCTCAGAGATGAAGTTCATGCCGACAGAGGCGGTGATGGCGTCGGTGGCTACCTTGCCCCTTACCAAACTCGATGACACGCTGAGTTTTGGTCTGAAACAGCTACCTATCTGTCCGGAGGGCGTTGGCAAGTCCGGTCGTCTTGAGCTTCTTCAAGACATCGATATCCGGGGTATCACATCTTCACAGCCTACATTCACGATCGCCGCCAAGGCAAAGTCTGGCACACGTCCGGGCTGCTACATCACATGGGGTTGCGATAACAACTCCGATACGATGTCGCTCGACATCGACGTGATGTTCCCACGCGCATGGATGACACCGCGTCCGGATGTCGACACCACCAAGCAGTCGATCGCGACGCTTCGTGGCAAGACGATCGATTGGAAGGAATGGATGCTGATCGGCAACCTGACGCCGACCACTTTTGCCGGCACGAATGGACTTGGTTTGCAGATCGACACGATGACGTTCGATTACAGCGATCTGGAAAATGCGCCGGGAATGACATTTCCAGCCAATTACGTGGGAATCCAGGACAACACGTTCAACGGTTTCTACGCCAAGCAGATCAAGATGTTCATGCCGGATGGCTGGCGAACATTTACCGACAGTAATGCCGCTCCACAGTTCATAGCACAAAACTTGATCATCAATAAGAATGGCTTCACAGGCACTATGCTTGCCGCCAATGTGATCATGTTCCCGGCAATGAACCTGAACCGACTCGGAGCCAGCGTCGACACGGTGAAGGTGGTGATGCTGAACAGCAACCTTACCCAGGCCTATATGCGTGGTCGCATGCTCTTGCCGGTAACGGACTCAACGCCACAAAACGCGGTCGTGTACAAGGCGCTGTTCAACAACGTTCAGAAGACGTTTGATTTTTCCATGCAGCCGCAGAACGACATCGAGATGAAGCTTTTCGGAAGTGCAAAACTGAAGATCGAGCCGACGTCTACGCTAACAATGACTCTTAAAAAGGGTCGAAAGAAATTCCTCATCAACCTCAATGGCGAAGCGGGTTGGAACGATGCAACGCTGACGGTGGGATCCAAAACGATCACTCTGGACCTATCACCAGAGTTCGAGAACATGAGAATGTTCTATGATGATTCGCTGACAAAGCCATTCGGCTATGATGCCGGTGATTGGAGTTTTGCAAGTCCGCAGAAGAAGCTTGCCAAGTTCCCAGTTACCATCGACAAGGTGAAGTTCGATCAGGCAACGCCGCAGGGAAATGAGCTCTTCCGAGGCAAGCTGGGTTTTGACGTGGTGGTAGCGCTGGATTCCAATCGGATTGGCGGAAGGGGCTCATTCCAAGTGATCGGCGCGGTAGAGAAGACCACGCCAAATGCGAACTTCAAGTTCAAGCCCAAATTCGTCGACTTTGACGTGAGCAAGATCACCGTATTCGCAAACCTTCCCGCGGTTCAGATGAACGGCGAGTTGAACTTCTACAATTCTGATCCGACATGGGGGAATGGTTTTGCTGCGGTGATCAAAGCAAAGTTCAAGGAGTTGCAGATGCAACTCGACGCGGAGGCACGATTCGGTTCAAAGGTTGACAACAACGTTCGGTATCGGTACTGGTACGCCAGTGCAAAGGCCATCCTGCCGCCACCGGGTATTGTTTTTCTCCCAGGTTACGCGTTCTATGGGTTCGGTGTTGCGGCCTGGCGCAAAGTGAACGTGAATATGCTTCCTGCTCAGCCCAACATCAATGCTGTGGCTGCTGCAGCTAGCACAACAACTTCGGCAACAAGTGGTGCATCAATGGTGCCAGATCGTACGGTGTCGTTCGGCTTCCGCGCGATGGCGGTGCTGGGCACGTCGCCCGATCCAAAGAAGATGAACGCCGATATCGCATTGTTCGGCCAATTCAACAACTCCGGAGGAATGAGCTACATAGGCCTTCAGGGAGATCTGTGGCTGCAGGCCAAGATGCTTGAGCGTACGAATGCTCCGGTAAAGGGAACGCTGAATATTGTGTACGACTTCACTACGAAGATCTTCGACCTCAACGCTGGCGTGATCGTCAACAAAGCGCCGATCACTGGCAATGCCAACCTGAATATTCACATCGAAGGCAAGACCGGCATCTGGTGGGTGAAGTTGGGCGACCCGGTGAACCGCAACGTTCTCAATGTGAATGTCTTTAACACCAGTATCAGTTCGAACTCATACTTCATGTTCGGAAAGAACATCTCACCGCCGAGCGGCTTTACAACTCGAACAAACAATGGCTTGGCCTCTGTGGGCTGTTATGGTATGGCACCCAGTGCAGGAGGTACAACGGACGCTATTGCGGGCAATGGTTATGCCGGCGGAGCAGACCTAGGATTCGATACCGGGAACAGAAGCAAACACCTCTTCGGACGCGTGAACATCAAGTGGCGTTTTGGCGGTGGTATGGAGTTCAACGCCTCGTTTCTGCGCTATCCTGAAGGTTCGCTCTGCGGACAAAACGGCTACAATTGGTGGTACTTCCGTGCCAATGCTGCCGCCTGGGCAGTCGCTTCGTGTGGCATTGAGGTTGAACCCGGTAGAGTCTATTGTCGTGACGGATGCTACTGGAATCTCGCTAATCTGAAGCTCGGCGCCTGGGCTCAAGCCGGATTCCCCAATCCATCGTGGGTGGAGGGCCAGGCCTCGGGGTCATTCAGCTTCCTTAACGGCGTCATTGAAGGTAGTTTCACGGCGAACTTCAACATGGGTTCATCCTGCTACCCAGCTGCACCTGCAGCAACAACGACCGCGGCTCAGGATGTGGCTGCCGAGCAGAAGAATCAACTCATAAAGTCTGTTACCCCGGCAGTGCCTGCAAACAACGTTGCGCTGACGGAGCCAGTGATGGTGGTCTACAACTTTGAGCCAGGTGCAAGTTTTGAGTTGCAGGAGATGACAGGTGGTGCGTCCGGCAACACGATCAATCGTACGTTCCAGGTCACATATTCGGTTGGCATTGATGAGAAGTATGGGGCAACCTGGAAGCCCCTTTCACTTCGATCAACCAAGGATGCGCTGGGTGCGTATCTGTTCCGCATGAGGAAGAGTGTTTTCATCAACACAACAGCAACGCCGATCTCTGCTACAGCCAAGACAGCCGGCGGAGGCAAGGGTGGCGGAACTGCTCCAGCGTCGGCAGGTATTTCAGTAGGGGGCTTGCAGTTTACGGCCCAGGTTGCTACCCCCCCGTCTCCACCACCAAGTTCGCCTGTGAAGGGAGTTGCGGCACCCAAGGGTCCGGGGACGTATCTGCTCGACCCAGAAAAGCCGAACCCAACGCCGACGGAGAGTGACAATTTCAGCTTTGACAACAGCGGAACACAGAGCTTCATTTCGGGAACAGCCGATTGGGAAAAGTCCAAGACCTACCGCATCACCGTTGAAGGCACACTGTGGGAGCTTGTGGGCGGCAACTGGGTAGTTGCCAAGGATCGTTCTACCAATCAGGACGTGAAACAGACGGTGACGCAGAATTTCTCCACGCCGATCGATCTGACAGCAGCTGTGAAGAATGCTAAGCCGGTCAATTCCAACAAATGATCACGACGGCTCAAGGAACATCAACATGAAGACGACATCGATGATACGCCCGCTGATGCTCGTGATCGCTATGTGCAGCATCGTCGGCAGTACATACGCTCAGACCCCTGCACAACTTGACAAGGCCCTGCAGCACAGAGTTGCCGGTATCGCCAAACGCTATGCCGATTCGGTTGTACTGCGATGGGCTCCAAGCACATCGGCGCTCTGGACAAAGGCCAAATCCGCTGGTTACCGCATCGAACGCGCCGAGCTTCAGGGCATGCAGGTCGGATCGTTTGCGCCACTCTCAGATACGCCAATCAAACCCTGGACGACGACGCAGTGGGAGGAGTATGCGAACGCAAATCCAAGTCAGGACATGGACGTGATGGGCCCAGTTGCAGTGGCGGCCATGCTGTCGGATGAGACCATGGATCCGGCGGACTACCCTGCCAACGACCCCGGACAGCTTGATGCGCTGCGCGAGGCACGTAGCCGATTCGAAATGGCCTACAGTATGGCCGCTCTTGCCGCCGAACGAAGTAGGGATGCTGCAACTGGGCTTGGCATGCGTTTCGTCGATAAGTCGGCACGCACTGGTGTTGCCTATCGATACCGCATCACGTTGCTTGGTGATACAAAGCCCTATCGTGTTGACCCTGC
>JBEAYU010000060.1:0-2650 GCA_041170435.1 Bacteroidota bacterium | reverse complement strand
CACTTGTTATCTCTTTACACTCACCTGCGTGTGGTGCAGTGCGCCATGGGGTGCAACGATCACAAGGTGATAGGCACCTTGAGCAAGGCCTGAGACATCCAGTTGGTAAGGGAGGGGGATGTTGTGCAGGCTGACAACGGGGCGGCCTGTGATGTCATACAACCCAAGCGATTGGGCGCTGGAGGACTTCGTAGATGCGATAGTGATGCGTTCGGCCGAGGGGTTGGGTTGGATTTGGAGGGCGCTGCTGTTGGCGACATCTTCGTTGACGCTGGTGGGCTGACGGAAGAAGTACCCGATGTCGTCGGCGTCTCCGTAGCCGCATGGTGGGAAGGCAATGATCGAGTCACTCGTCACGGTCTGCCACTTCAGTCCGTCGGCGCTTTTGGCACCCACCACTCCGTACTCACCTGCGACGCCCAGCCCGCCCCCTACCTGAGTTGTAAAGCCAATGTCAAACCCGCCCTGCTCATACAGGGCGATGAGGAAACTCAAGTTGTTGTTGTTGAACGATCTGCCGGTGGGGACGACGCGGAGCCAGTAGATCAGGTGAACACGGTTTGGAGCCTCACCGACGGTGGAGGTGGCGACCTCGTTGGACCATTGGCCGGTTCCGTCGACAAGGGTGATGTCCGACCAGAATGCAAAGATGGCGTTCTTAGGGGCCGCGTCATCTGGCAAGGCGGTGTTGCGCGACACGCTCACGGTGACCGTTGGGTCGAAGGTGATGTACCCATTGTCGCTGATAAAGTACCCCTGAACATCCTGACCGTAGAACGTCCACGGGAACGGCAATGTCTGCCACTGCGAAAGCGTGTCATTCGCCGGAGGTAGCATGACATGTTCAGCGTTGGTGCGAAAGTAGTATGTATAGTTACGATCGCCCTGAAAGCCATTGCGGTTTAGAAAGCCCGTTGATACGGAATAGTCTTGCGCATGGATCTCCAGCGCAGACAGCATGCAGTAGGCCAGAACAAGCCAGGGCAGCTGGAGGTGTCGCAGAGAGGTCATAATGGCTTCCAAAATGTACGTGAGGCAGGACTCATCAAAGATATCTCTCGGCTCAACGCGAAACATGTCAGCTCTCAGCCCCATCCTCCACTTCGTTATTATTGCCTCGCAGGAGATTCGGCAACCAAGAAGGGCCCGTGTCATGAAAACAGTTTCGATCTTGACAGCACTCTCTTTGGCGGTGTTATGTCATGCTCAGCCGCTCGCACCGAAGCAGGCTTATCCGCTTACCATCAAGCAGATCCATAGCGGACATAGTCTGACTGACCCGCTGTTCTATCCCCACTGGCCCGGACAGTACGTCAACCTCATGGGGCAGGTTCTGCAACAGCAGCCATGGCAGATCATGGACAGGACCATCGGCAAGTCCACAACACCGGGGTCATCGTTGTCGGCCCGATGGACAACGCCACCGGGCTTTGGTGCACCTGATGCCCGGCATGGCATCGGCAACTGGGAGCTACTGTCGATCACCGAGCGTGTGCCGCTTCTCTATGAAGGTGGCAGCACGCAAGCGTGGTACATCCAGGGCATTCAGGATCAGCGAAACGCCCTCTCGCAATTCGTCAACAACGCCTGGACGAATGGCAACTCTGGTAAGGGGGCTCCCACACTGCTCTGGACAACATGGGTACATGTCGATGGTTCGAGCGGTGACTTCCGACAGATGCTGGACGTGCAGGGACGCGAGTGGGAGCGCATGCAGGACCATGCCAATGAGCGACGTCCGGCCGGTGCCCCACCGGTGTACATCATCCCCGGTCACAAGATGATGGCTCGACTCTATGACGATATCAGGAAGGGGGCTGTTCCTGGTATCACCTCGATCGGTCAGTTCTTCAGTGATGCCATCCACACCAATGAACGTGGTGCGTATGCCATCGCCATGATCCACTATGCATGCATCTACAACCGCAGCCCGGTCGGACTTCCGAACAACCTGCTGCCCAACGCCCCCTCAGGAACGCCGATCCCCACTCCGGAACTTGCCGCCTACCTACAGAACATGGTCTGGGATGTGGTCACGAGCTATGATCGCACGGGTGTGGTATCCACCACACGCGTTCACGAGGATACAGATCAATACCGCATCACGGTCAGCCCCAATCCTGCCGATGATGTGATCACCGTACAGTTTCCGACACCCTACGAACAGGTATCCGAGATCGTCGTGCGCGACATCAACGGGTCGGTTGTTCTCAAGACGTCCCTCAGCCCCCTGTCAAACACTGCCATCATCAACGTTCATGATCTACCCCCCGGCATGTACAGCGTCTGGGGTCGGCCGGACTGCCCCGCCTGCGGGGTGCCGGTGCTGTTGCGGTAGAAGACTCCGCTTTCGCGGAGGGACTTTGCCAAGGGACGCGGCTTCGCCGCGGGACGTCTGCGACGGGACTTTGCCAAGGGACGCGGCTTCGCCGCGGGACTTTGCCAAGGGACGCGGCTTCGCCGCGGGACGTCTGCGACGGGACGTCTGCGACGGGACGCCTGCGGAGGGACTCCTGCGGAGGGACTCCGCTGCGCGGGGTTGACGGAATGGATCCCCGCTTTCGCGGGGATGACGGAACCCGTCATCGCGATTGTTTTTCGCGCATCGCCCATTCGTACCCCGGGCCAAGGCCCGGGGCTAGTAAATCCA
>JBEAYU010000059.1:0-78584 GCA_041170435.1 Bacteroidota bacterium | reverse complement strand
CGAAGCCGGCCAGCCCCTGATCGTCAAGCTTCCAGTGAAAGACGTCGTCGAAGTCACCAGCACACGTCCGATCTCCGTGTTTTCACACCAGGATCTTGACGGGAATGGCGAACAGTCGTGGCACCTGCCAAGTAGTTCGTGGGGACGTTCCTATCGTCCATTCGCCTGGTGGACCGATCGACATGGACTCGATAGTTCGACAATGCGATACTCGAGTGCAAAGCGGCTCATCATCGCGCGCGAAAATGAAACGCGCGTATCCGTCGAGACGCTAACGGGACGTCGCGACACTGTCCTGAATGCCGGCGAGTTCTGGCTTGTCAGCGAGGAGGTCGACACAGCATCCCTCCGGCAGTACGTCTCTGACCCAACGGGCCTTGCCGTTTGGGCTGACAAGCCTGTTGGGGTTGTATCCGGACACGCAAAGGCCGCCGTGCCGGCGTACCCGGACGGCCTGCCAATGACGGGGCCATACGCCCGGTCTGCCAACAGATGCCGTGGCAATCTGCATGAAGCTATGTTTCCTGAGACCATGGCAGGAACGGAGTTTGTCTCTGTGCCGTTGTTGTACACGCCCACGCGACTGCGGGGACTCGACCTGAGCAATCAGGGAATCACGAATGACCGAGGGGACGTGCTACGCATGATCGCCCTGGAAGACTCCACAAAGATCATGCGCATTTCGAGCGATGGAACGGTCGTTACCGATACGATTCTCGACAGGGGGCGCGTCTTTACACATGATCATCTGGAGGCCCCAACGGTTTGGAGAACCTCAAGACCGGTGCTGGCAGCGCAGTACGGTAAGTCGTACGGACGCATTACCTCCCAGGCAACCTTACCGGAGGACGATCCGACGACCGATGCCGGGATGCCACTCATGATGAACATCCCCCCGGTAGAGCGATGGGTCACGCAGACCTCGATACAGACTCACGCCGGGATGTTTAACGTTCTTTCAATCGCGGCTCGCACAGCCGACCTCCCTCGCATCCGACTGAACGGACGCATGATCACATCAATGACCCGCCCAACTTCGATCGGAGGTACGGAGTTCAGCACGGTGACACTGTTCGTTCCGGAGGGCATATACACGGTTGCTACGGATTCGGGAAGACGCTTTGCCTGCTGGACGTATGGATCTCTCGATGGCTTTCAGCTGGGAAGGATCTATGGATCGGCAGCTGCCGTCGATGTTCGGTCTGTGTGCTTAGACTCCGTGAGCCTGACGGCTAGGACCGATTCCGCAGAAGCTCAGATCCGAGTCAGCGCATCACTTTCATGGCAATCCGATACGTGCTCAGAACTGGCAATGCTGTATGTCAGCAACGGACTGACGGACTCGCTGTGGTATCGTGAGGGGTCAGATCTCGTCATCCGCACATCAACGCTGCAAAGGCCCCTTCAATGCAGTGTGGTGGCCGTCTCATCGTCGGGAAGGTCAGACACGCTGCTCGTGACGACCGGGAACGTCGATGTCACAGATCGAGTACACGACTGTTCTCGGCCCGTCGTGCTTCCGAATCCGATTCTGGATGATGCTGTGATTGTAAACCTTGAGGCTTTCGTCGGCAGTAGACTCGAGATCTACTCTGCTGCAGGACAACTGATGTGTACGCAACCGGTGAGTGCCGATACCCACCTGCTGCCCATGATGGGGTTCACGCCGGGACTATACGTGGTTAGAGTCGGTGGTTGGGTATTGACGCTGATCAAGATGTGATGTCCGTGCACGGACTGTGGCATGACGTTGCTCGGCATTTCTCTCCCGTGTGCCGCATGTGGGCCCGATGGTTTGTAGTTTTCATGAGAATATCAGCTGGTGTTGATCGAATGATATCGCTTGTTTTTGTTGCAACGAAAGGAAGATCATCAACATGGATTCTTTCAAACACCCCGAATGTAACTCGTGCGGTTCGAGAGTTTCAACCTGCCTCATTGAGTTGAGCATCAACCAGGTCGAAGAGATATCGCACATCAAACACAGCCAGCTGTTTACCCGTAATTCATACGTCTTTGCCGAAGGTCAATATCCGCGGGGCGTCTTCTGCATCCACAAGGGGCACGTCAAGATCAGCAAGATGGGAGCTGACGGGCGCGAGCACATCATCAGTTTTGCAGGGACTGGAAACATTGTTGGATACGGCACCTTGCTCGCGGCTGAGAAGTACAACGTCAGTTGCATCGCCGTGCAAGATTCCTCGATCTGTCTCATACCATCAGAGATCTTCTTCCGCAACGTGCGCGAAAACCCATCAATGGCCCTACACGTCATGCACGACATCTCGCAGGAGCTACGATCTACCAGCCAGCGGATCGTCGAACTAACTCACAAGCCCATCCGTGAGCGTGTGGCAGAAGCACTTCTTATCATCAAAGAGGCCTTTGGCCTTGATGCCGACGGGATGACGTTGCGTAGCCCCCTGACTCGTGAAGAAATAGCCTCCATCGTAGGAACAGCTCCGGAGAGTGTCATCCGGACTCTCTCAGAGTTCAAATCGGAAAACCTGATCACGACAAATGGACGTACGATACAACTCATCAACATGCGTGCATTGGTCAATATTGCTAACATTCGTGATTAATGTGATTTTTATCATCGTCCGCAGTGACATTCGTCAGGTATCAACCTAACATTTATCAGTCCGCAACCTGACGTACGTCATAGAATTCCTTTACGTACGATGCGAAATTGCCATCGTTGATCTGAACGTGAAAGCGTACGTAACACGTCGATCAACACGCCGGCTTTCTCGTGTGCGGTTGCTAGCTCCGCGCCTGTGATTCATCCGGTTGTGTTCTATCACCTTTTATTGAAAGGAACCACATCAATGCGTATCGTTCCAAACCTGCCGGTTGAACCGGCGTTGCTCCCTGCTATAGATCAGCAGACATCGCGAACGGCCATGCTTCGCGAGATGCGATACACTGGCGTGCTGAAGCACGTCGCCGAAGACCTGGCCAAAATGGAATCTGCCCTTCCTCCCGAGCATCGGATGACGGCAAAGAGACTGCAACGAGAGGTTGGAGAGGTTCTGGAAGCTGACGGTCTCGCTCATGTCGAACACATTATGGATTCGATGCATGATGGATACCTGAGACGCCTTGCTCAGGACTTTCCGACTCTTACTCCAACTGAACTTCGCATGGCGGCGTTCCTGCGGCTGCCCATGCCTTCGAAAGAGATCGCATCGCTCTTCTCGTGTTCCGTGCGAAGCGTCGAGAAGCACCGGGAGCGCATGCGAAAGAAGTTCCATCTTGCGCCACATGAAAGCCTCACGATGTTCCTTGCTTCACGAGTCTGAATGATCAACTGCTTCAGACGTCGCGAGATTCTTTGTAGATTCGTCCTGCCTGACAGCCCCTTGGTTGCAGGCAGGTTTCTTTTATCAGGATACACCTCCTATGCCCGCACCGACGAAGCGCTCAACACCAAAGACCACCGGCGGAGTCCGCTGGTCGAGCCCGTGGACAAAGCAGAACTACACCATCCTCGGAATCGGGGTTGCAACGATCGTTATCGGCTTTCTTCTTCTGGCCTCGGGCATCAGTCAATGGGACAATCCTTTGGCAGTTGACGTTGCTCCTGTCGTACTGGTCGTCGGGTACTGCGTCATCGTACCATATGCCATCATCAAGTATGGCGGCACCAATTCGCAAGGCGATCAATGAACGAGATCGGAGAGCTAGAGCGCTCAACCTTTCTCGAATGTGTTGGATTAGTTGGAACCCCGGTCTACGTCTATCATGCTGACGTGATCCAAAACCAACTTGCGCGCCTTACGTCTGCATTCGCCTCAGCAGACCTGCGCGTGATGTACGCATGCAAGGCCCTCTCCACCGGCGCAATCCTTCGCCTCATGAATGGGCTTGGGACAGGTCTCGACACGGTTTCCATTCAGGAAGTTGAATTGGGGCTCCGCGCTGGATTCGCCCCCTCCCGAATCCTTTACACACCCAGCATGGTCTCCTTTGAGGAGCTCAGTGCCGTGGCGAAGATCGGCGTTCAGATCAACATTGACACGATCAGTGTGCTGGAACAGTTCGGAAGCACATTCGGCAACAGTGTACCAGTATGCATTCGGATCAATCCACATATCATGGCGGGCGGGAACGAGCGCATCAGTACTGGACACATTGACTCGAAGTTTGGCATCTCCATACATCAGATGCGGCACGTGGAACGCATCGTGGCGTCCCATGGAATGCATATCAACGGACTTCACATGCACACGGGAAGCGACATTCTCGATGCAGATGTGTTCCTCCAGGGCGCTGAGCTGCTCTTCGATGTGGCCGAAGCGTTTCCAGACCTGACATTTGTTGATTTCGGGAGCGGGTTCAAGGTTCCATATAAGCCGGACGATATCTCCACTGACATCGAGGAGCTCGCTACGAAACTCTGTCAACGACTGGCCGCATTCAACACAAATCGAAGCAAGCCGGTTGCCCTTTGGATAGAGCCAGGGAAATTCCTCGTCAGCCAATCAGGTACGTTTCTCACACGAGTCAACGTCGTCAAGCAAACCACTTCAACAGTGTTCGCTGGAGTCGACTCGGGCTTTAACCACCTGATACGCCCGATGCTCTACAATGCCTATCATCACATCACGAACGTCTCCAACCCATCGGGTACCCCTCGAGTGTACTCCGTAGTGGGATACATCTGCGAGACAGACACCTTTGCTTGGGATCGAAAGATCGCAGAGATCAGACAGGGCGATGTTCTGGCATTTTCGAATGCCGGCGCATATGGCTTCACGATGGCCAGCAACTACAACGGTCGGCTTCGTCCGGCCGAGGTTCTGGTGCGTGATGGCAAGATTCAGCCCATACGCCGCCGCGAGACCATCGACGATCTCGTACGTACCGAGATATATCCGGCGTGATGGCCCCCTAGAAGGTCAAGCTCAGGCCAACGTTCCACGACGTGATATTCAATGGCGCCGCCGTGTCGAACGGCCAGTTCATCTTGTCACGACGCAGTTCGCGAATGCCGTAGGCGACGGCATTTCGAAGGACGAAGTTCATCACTGGCAACGATGCCGACGAAGACCTGCCGAATGACGAAATCATTGCCTTTGCGATTCCGTCTGCCACACCTTCGATCAGCTCACTTCCGGCCCAGTACCAGAACATGTGTCGCGGAAGGACCTGCGTCCACGTGTAGTTGGCCCGGACACTCAACAACGAGCCCATCTTCCACTCGATCGTCGGGGCCATCGTGGAACCGAATCGAAGCGTTCCTGTAAAGTCTCGTACGTGCTGCCACTGATCTGGGCCAACGTCATTGCCGTATGTCTGGGGGCTGACGGACGTCCATGTTGACTGATCCGTCACCAAGAGGCGGATGGATGAGTTCTCACCGATGGCATATCCATAGCCGCTCTCATCGACAAAGCCGAAACTCAGAAAGTTGGCGGAGGTGTGCATGGCAAGCGGAACGTTGTCAAACGATGAGTCGGTTGTTGCCATGCTGCCACTCTGGCCGACATGGAGGAAGAGTCCATCATTCTTGATCTTCAGGATGTCTCTGTCGACAAACAGGGGGCGAGATTGGTCCATCCCGATCGTTACGCCATACATTGTCAAGCCATGGGTCTCACCGGAGAATCCTGTGCGTGAGAACATCGCCTGACCATACGTAGCGGCTATACGTGGCTTCCGCAGTGCCTTCAGCTGGCGGCGGCGTGAGATTCTCTCCTGCTTGGAATCATCATCGATATCGAAATCGTCAAGCATGGCCTCAATGGCATCATCGATAGCGTCTGACGAGTCGCTCTCGGCTGTCTGCGCCGACAGATCCAAGGAAAGCAACATCATTGCCAGGATCATGATCGATCCAGAGCGAAGCAAAGTATTCATCGTTAAATCCCCAAGTAATGACTGCCGAAGTGAACTTGTATTCTACTCGCCTTGGACCTCTCCACCGGAGGGTTTGTTTCGTCTGCTGCGCATCTTTCGCTCCGTTGGCTTCGCCTCGTCAAGATTCTCTCGATACATGAATGCGTCCGAAACGTAGGCCTTGGACCGACGCACTTCACGCTCCTTTCGTTTAGAGGCTGGGCTACCAAATCCGGAACTGCTCTGTCCGCGTCCACCCTGTGTTCGCCCCCTACCTTGCGCTGCGCCCCTGCCACCGCGTCCACGCGACTGGCTTCCGCCTTTGCCCCGTGCGCCACCACCCGCACGTCCGCGCAGTGCCGGCGATTCATTGGAAAGGGGCTGACGCTCATCACCTGAGAACGTGGGACGACGATCAAATCCGCCCTCGTGTGGGCCCTGTGGCCGCCTATCAGGACGACGGTCTCTGCCCGGCGCTCCTCCACGGCGATCATCACGCGGACCTCCGCGACGATCATCACGCGGACCTCCACGACGGTCATCACGCGGACCTCCACGACGGTCATCACGCGGGCCTCCGCGACGATCATCACGCGGACCTCCACCACGGTCATCACGCGGGCCTCCGCGACGGTCATCACGCGGGCCTCCACGGCGGTCATCACGCGGACCTCCGCGGCGGTCATCACGCGGGCCTCCACGGCGATCATCGCGCCCGCTCCGAGCGGTGTATGGATTTTCGCTGGTCAGAGGTTGCCGTTCATCATCAAAGCGCGGACGGGAAGGTCCGGGACCATTGGGTCGTTGCTGACGTCCGGGGCGGCCAATAGCCGATTCATTTGTGAGCGGTTGGCGCTCATCATTCGGACGTCCACCTTGGCGTCCACCGCGGCGACGATTGATATCTCTGTCTTGCATTTACTTACTCTTCCACTTAATGGTGCAGCCAATGGCCTTCGTGATGGGTGTCGTGGGCATCTTGCCGGCAAGGAGCGCAGTCACTGCATCGCGGACGAATCGGGTCTCCACGGCAGCAGCGTCCGTTGCATTATCATCGATCGCCCCGATGTACTGAACAATCATGCCTTCGGCCGTGTTGGCCACGACATACACATGCGGCGTGCGCTTGGCTCCATATGCTGTAGCAACCTCTTGTGTCTCATCGACCAAGTACGGGAACGAGAACTTCTTTTCCTTTGCTCGAAGCTTCATATTCTCAAACGAATCCTCCGGAACCTTGACCGCGTCGTTCGGATTGATCGCAATGACCGGGAATCCCAAAGGGGCGAAAAGATCATGGAGTTGAATGATCCGGTCTTCATACTTGACCGAGTATGGGCAGTGATTACACGTAAAAACGATGATGGCACCCTTTTGGGACTTGTACTGCGATAAACTCACCACTCGACCATCAATGTTTCGAAGCTCGAAGTTCGGTGCTATGTCCCCAACATTGACGCCATCACTGTATGCAAGCAGAGGCTGGCATAACACGAGCATGTAAAGTAAGAACCATACAGACGTCAGGCTGATCTGATCAAGCCTCATTGCGAACCTTTCCGAAAGGACTGAAAAGTAGAATCCAATTGCACTTCGTCGAATTGAAACTCTCCGAACACCCGACGATTGCCGTGAATGAAAAGCGTCGCCGGGATCGACCCACTCCATGACGGATCAATCGTGTCGATCCATAGGTGTGGCTTGGGCTCGTTCAGCAGAACCACCTGACTTCGCGTGTACCCACGACGTCGGATGAACGGTTCAACCTTACTCGTGCGTTCGTCCGGTGAGTCGAGGCTCACCAACAAGACAACGACCGGCTGGTCTGCATACTTCTTTGCAAGAGCCTCAAACGCGGGGAGCTCTTCGACACATGGCTTACACCACGTTGCCCAGAAATTCACCACATAGATTGTATCACTCGGCCGATTGATCCTCGACTGAAGCTGCACCAGGTTCACCTCCTCGATCCCAGAGAAGACAAGCCCCATGACAGCAATCAACAACACGCTCATCACGTGATGGTTTCACCAACCGGTTCGATCAGCCTGGGCTCGGACGAATTGACTCGGATCTTCGACACTTCACGAGTGATCGGATACGCTTCAAGTAGCCCATCCTCAAGCGGACGGAAGAGTGGCTGAACGTGCTCACGATCCTCAGCCAGCAGCCACACTGCACGGTCTCGACGTGGAATCACCACCGGCATGCGCAGGGCGGAGTTATGGACATGCGACATGAGGATATTGGCCTCTGTTGTCAAAATCGAAAATGTCTCCTCACATTGTCCAGTCTCGGGGTCAACCCACTCCTCCCAAATGCATCCAAGGGTGAAGATCTCGGAGTCTTTCATGCGTACCATGTGGGGGATCTTGAGCTTTCCCTCGTGACGCCATTCGAAGAAACCATTGACGGGAAGAAGCCCTCTGCGCTTGCGCACTGCATCGCGGTAGGAGAGTTTTTCATACACCGTCTCACTCCGCGCGTTCAGCGTACGCCCTCGCATCTCATCCGCCTGTTGCCTCGACCGTGTCCAGCGTGGCACTAAGCCCCATCTCATCATTCGTATGCCGTCTTCAGCCACACCCACAGGGAGTTCGGGATGGGCAAAACCCGACACATGAACGAAGGGCACAAAGCCCGATGCATCCTCAAACAGCTGTCCAAGATCAGTCTCAATGACATGCGTCTGAGAGAATATCGAAACCGTGTAGCACATCAACCATCAGGGGTTCGCCATGGAAGGGGGCGAACCATGCCGATCACGGCATAAGGACGATGCCGATGAGCACAACGATGCCAATCATCATGATCAGAGCGTAGTTCTGGGCAACACCACTCTGAATTCTGCGCAATACTCCGGAGAGAACACCCATTGATCGGGCAGAACCGTTGACAAGTCCATCAATGGCCACCACATCGACGATCTTCCAGAGAAAATCGCGTGATGCGGCAACAATCGGGCCTGCCACGACCATGTTGTAGATCTCATCGACGTAGTACTTGTTCAGCAGGAGCTTGTATCCTGAGGAGAGCTTGCCAGCAATGGAGTTGGCAGTGTCCATCCCCTTACTGTACACGGACCGGGCAGCCAAGATACCGATGACAGCCACAACCGACGAGACGGCCATAAGCGTGAGCTCAAGCGATGTGTGATCGCCCTCATGCTTCGGAAGAAGTGCAATGCCATCGCGGAATATCGGTTCAAGCCAGTGTTCGAGAAGATTCGGAAAGTGTAGGGCATGACCAAGTACGTGCGGAACTCCGAGAAGGCCGCCAACAGCCGACAGTACGGCCAGAACGATGAGCGGCACCGTCATCGTCGCAGGCGACTCATGCGGATGCACATGGTGATGATCGAAACGCTCCTCGCCCCCGAATGTCAGCGTCGTCAAACGCCACATATAGAAGGCCGTCGTCAGTGCCGCCAGTACACCGACACCCCAGAGTACGGGGCTTGCATTGAGCCAAGCGTACCAGAGAATCTCGTCCTTCGAGAAGAATCCGGAGAAGAACGGGATACCCGCAATTGCAAGCGTCCCGATCAGGAACGTGCGGTATGTGATCGGCATGTACTTCTTCAAGCCGCCCATCTTCCGGATGTCTTGCTCCTCGTGCATTCCATGGATGACCGATCCGGAGCCAAGGAACAAGAGTGCCTTGAAGAAGGCGTGCGTCATGACGTGGAAAACACCGGCTGTGAAGGCACCCACGCCTAGCGCGACGAACATGAATCCAAGTTGGGACACCGTCGAGTAGGCAAGGACCTTCTTGATGTCGTTCTGCACAAGACCCACAAGGCCGGCGAACAGTGCCGTCGTGATACCAATGCCCGCGACGACGGCCATGGTCGTGGGAGACATCGCGAACAGGACGTTTGTGCGAGCGATCAGGAAGATGCCGGATGTAACCATCGTCGCCGCGTGGATGAGGGCAGACACCGGCGTTGGACCAGCCATGGCATCGGGCAGCCAAACACCAAGAGGAATCTGTGCGCTCTTGCCCGTGCAGCCAAGAAACAGCAGAAGCGTGATGAGCATGACGTTCGAGACGAGCTCCGGATCCTGAACGACAGCCGCTGCGTGAATGTCTGCGTACGAAAGACTGCCGACCGAAGTAAACAGCAGGAACATCGCCAGCAGGACTCCGAAGTCACCGATACGATTGACCACGAACGCCTTCATGGCTGCATCACCTGTCCACGTGATGTTTGTTCCTTCGAACTTGCGATCGTACCAAAAACCAATCAGCAGGTACGATGCCAATCCCACACCTTCCCAACCCAAGAATGTCAGCAACATGTTGTCAGCCAACACCAGATTGAGCATCATGAACACGAACAGATTTAGGTAGGCGAAAAATCGCGGGAAGCTCTTGTCGCCGTGCATGTATCCGATCGAGTACACATGGATCAGAAAACCGATACCCGTGATGATCAGTGTGAAGAGGATAGACAGCCGATCGATCTGATAGTTGATGTTCACCGAGAAGTCGCCGGTTGCTATCCACGTGTACACGGGAGCAATGATGCGCTGTTCTGCTGCCGGCACATCCTCAGGGATGGCACGCAGATCATTGAACGCCATGACGGCCATGATGAAACTCAACAGCACGGCTGCGCTGGCGATCGAGCCCGTAACCTTTTCGTTGTTGATGCGCTTTCCAAAGAGAGCGACGATAACGAATCCGATCAGGGGGAAGAGCGGTATCAGTGCGTAATTCATCCGATTTCCGGGGCTATTGTCTCAAAATCCAGTTTTTCTACATCCATTTCGACGTGATGGAAGGTGATCGTCATGGTCTCATCAACCACCATCATAGCGTTGCGCTCCATCTTCATCCAATCTGATCGTCGAGCCGTGAACGGTTCAGAGGCAACCACAATCGCACTCGGCTTGCCATAGGCTTGCTCCATGGTGCAGTTGTCTCCGGCGCACCGATACTCTCGACCATGCATGTAATACAGTGACGCCGGCTGCACGTTTGGGTTTGTCGTGTACCGCACGGTGATCAGACAGGTACCGTTGGTCACGGCAAGATTCAGATACGAATGCTGACGAACATCAGAATCCATCAGCAACGTATTGAGGTCTGCGAACATCCCGTGCATTGCAGCCACGAGTTCTTCACACGTGACATGACCGTAGGGATTGGCGATGTGATTCAGGATCAGTCCAAAGAGGTGCTCCGAGTCCGTACTACCCTGAATGGCATCATATGCGGTGTCATTGAGCATGCGCAGAAGCTTCCTGCGGATCTGCTTGAAGCCCCCTACCACCCCGTTGTGCATGAACATCAGATTGCCACAGGCGAACGGATGCGAGTTCAACTCTTCAACAGCCATGCCAGGCGATGCGGCGCGAACGTGCGCGAACATGCATGGAGAATGAATCTTCTTGGCAAGACTCTTGAGGTTGTTGTCGCTCCAGGCCGGCTTGATGCTCCTGAATACGCACGGCTCATTATCGAGCTCCGGCGCATAGAAGCCAATGCCAAACCCATCTCCATTGACGGATACGGACATCTCTCCGGCATTCATGGTCTGCGCAGTCACAAGCGAATACTTCGGCTTGTAGAGCAGATCATCAGCCAGAATAGATGGGCCGATATAGGCAACGAAGCGGCACATCAGGTCAGCGACGAATCAGTTGAGGGCAGCCTTTTCCGCACACCAGGTGTTGTAAACACCATCAAGCAGCAGATTGAACGCATCGGCGGCCTCACGAGCAGCGTCGAGTGCTGCCTGCTTCTGCTCATCATTCTCGCACATGCGCACGAGAGCCTCACGTGTGACGGTGCGATGGATCTCGTCGGCATGCTCGTGAACAGCAAAGAACTCGAGGGCATCCTTCGTGTCGAGGTTGTACCACTTCTTGAGCCCTTCGATCTTCGTTGTTGAGATCTCAGGGATCTGCGACTCATACGCGTAGAGGGCAGCGAGGCCCTCGTAGGCGTTCTTACGACCTGCAAGCTCCTTGAGGATACGCACAGACTCACGCGTGTGCGGCAGGAATCGACGTTCCTTCATTTCCTCGCGGCTCACACCAAGCGCACCGCCGAAGCGCAGCCACAACTCGGGATGGTTGTCCGGTCCATGCTCTTCCTCGATCAAATTCTCGAGGAGCATTTGGCGGACCTCCATGTCGTCGCAGTTGGCGTGCGTCGCGCTGACGTACGTTGGGAACAGGTGGACTTGGTGGTAGTACTCCTTGGCATACTCGCGGAGCATCTCAACGGTGAGCGCACCCTCGTTCCACATGATGTAGAACGGGTGTTGAAGCATGTGGCGCTCGGAGACGATCTCATCGAGCTTCTGGAGGAATTCTTCCGTGGTCATAAGGACAGTCCTCGTAAGCGTGAATAGGCTGAAGTTCGGAGAGCAAAGATAGGTCTTTTCATAATTTTGCGCCGTGGTCACCATACAGAACAACACGGTTTTTCTCGGAATTCCCGACCTGGCAGGAGAACAGGAGACGCTCCAGTTTGAAACAGTCGGGTTGGCGGCACGCGTCATCCTCTTCAATGATGAGGTTCATACGTTTGACGAGGTCATCATTCAGATCATGAAGGCCACCGGATGCAGTCTGCAACGAGCCGAGTCACTGACGCTGGAAGTCCACCACAGTGGTAAGGCGATGGTGTACGAGGGAGATGTGCCCCCGTGCCTGAGGGTATCATCGATACTGGAAGAGATCGGCCTTCAGACGCAGATCGAGACCTGAGACGATCAGCCGCTTGGGTGGGCCCCATATGCCCCTTAGCTACGGCTTTGGCAGAGGAGGCGGTACAGAAACACTATCCTGCTTGTTACCAATGATGTTGCCTTGTGCGTCGCGGAACTGACCCTGCAGAATGTTGTTGAGGGATCCGCCAGGGGTCATGCCTGGAATCTGTGGAACATTCACACCGGGCGCTGTAACCTGAAATGCATCCTTGTTGCGGTCCATCAATTGCTGCATCACGTCCTTGTCTTTATCCGTGGCACGCTGCAGCAGCTCCTTGTCCAGGTCGCGCAGGAGCGTTGAATCTGACACTTCAACGCCATTCATCTTGGCCAGAGCAAACTCGACGCTTGCTCGGACCTCACGGGCATACTCCGAACGAGGATACTGTTCGATCAGCTGCTGGTAATAAAACAGCGCACTGTCGTTTCTCTGTACGTCGCGCTCGAACATCCATCCCATCGCATACAGGGCTTTCGGCGCAACATCACTCTGTGGGAACTTGTTGACCACGGTCATGAACTGCCGAGAGGCAAAGGAGTAATCCTTGATCATGCGGAACTTCGACCCCGACGCGTAGAGCTCCGCTGCATCGTCGATCGTGGCATCAGCGGTGAATCCAAGGTTTGCGGCAGCCTCTTTGGCGAAGGGGCTTCGCGGCCATCGCAATGAAATGACTTCGAACAGCGAATCCGACACGATAGGGTCGGAATCCTTCAAGAGTCGTGCCTGGGCAAAGAGACACTTGCCAGCATCCTCTGATGCAGGCTCACTGGCACCGAAGGCCCAGCGGTAATACATCAGCGCACTGTCCTTTCGGTCGAGCGTCTCATGTACACGACCGATTGAATACAACTCTGCCGACCGTAGCCGGTTGATGGAGTCTCTCCGCGACGTATCGACAACGAGATGCTGGTCCAACAGGTATAGTCTGCGCTTGGCATCATCCCACGAGCGCAATGCCGTGTAGTACTTGTTCGCAACGTCATACACAGGGGTGCGGATGATCTTGGCCTTCGCGAAGTACTTCAGTGCCTCGGGATACTCACCAGTCTTGTACAGAGCCATTCCCTTTTGGAATGACTGTGCCATAAGCTCGGGCTTGCCCACAAATGACGTATCAGCAAATCGTTCGCGGGCAAGAAGCGTCTTGTCCTTGGCGTTTTCCTGACGCAGGCGATCAAGAGCAAGACGCTCGGCCTGGATGAAGGAGGCCCACTCGGCGAAGGCCTTGCGGTCCTCAAGCTTCGCATACAGCTCACTGGCCTCGTCGAACTGCCCTTGACGGGCGCGACATGAAGCGATGTAGAGCAATGTCTCAAACTGACCAAGTGCGTCCGGATTCTCATCGAACACCTTCCGGAATGCCTTCTCTGCGAGTTCAAACTTGCCGATGCGATAATAGATGGAGGCAATCTCAATCTGCCACTTCGCACGCTGCACACCGTCATCGCACATGATCAATGCCTGCTTATACGGCAAGATGGCCTTCTCGACGTCACCGTCCTCAATTGCCATTTCCGCTTGAATGCGATATGCTTCACTGGCAACATCGTACCGGTCACGGTACCATGCCACGTCCACTGCCTTCGACAAGGCCTGCGTTCCCTGTGACACCTTGCGTTGCATCAGGTAAACCTTGGCCAGCAGGATGTGTGCGTCCGGAGAATACTCGCCATCAGGGAAACGTTCGATCAACTCAAGACACTTCTGCTGCGACGGCACCCATTCGGAACGGAAGAAGTACGCCTCCGCCATCAAGAAGAGCGATCCCTCGATGTAATCTGATTTCGGGTGAAAGGCCACAACCTTCGAACCTTTCATCAGGATCGAGTCAACCTTCGTGGCCACCGGCTGCAACTTGGTCCGATCGATCTGCAGGCCACGTAAGAACTGGTAAACGGAGTTCTTTGGTGGACCCGAAGCAAGCTTTATGCTATCTAGTCCAGGCACCAAAACACGTGGGCGGTTCCTCTTGAGCTCCTCTTGGTAGTCGAACTCATCCAGAATCTCACCACGGATGCGCTGCATGTTGTAGTACGTGTTGAAGTACGTGATGCGATTGTCATACCACGCACAGCCCGACAGGCCCTCGATCACGAGGAGAATGAACAGGATCGATATGATGCGAAGGGGCGTCACAGACGTCGTTGCAACCAGCGGTTCCGCATTTGCCGTTGACGCTCCGTTGGTGCATCTATTTCAACCAACGCGGGCATGATCCGCTCGCGAGACTCAATGGTGGTGGAATAGAGTCGCCCATCACAGTGCCCTGTCAGTTGCACGGGTTTACCGATACGTCCACCGAGAACATGATCTGCCTGCGCAGGCGTGAGAATCCGGATTCCATCAATGGCCACCAGTTCATCGTCGATTCCGACACCCGCCTGCTGTGCCGGTGAGCCGTCATCGACGGAACGAACGACGATCTTACCTCCGACGTCGGCCAATGTCCATCCGATGAATGGTGTCTCAGGAACGGATGCCGCTGGGATGGTCTCACCAAAAGTACCTGCCGGTGTCTTCTTCGGCGTCGTGCTCACACGGTATCCAACGGCCTTTAGGATCTCATCATACGGAAGCTCGTCAGTACCGTTGAGCCAGCTCATCAACCGCTCACGGACCTGCACTCTGGTGGCCCGCTCAATGATGGCGATGCACTCATCTTCGGTCATTCCACGGGAAGGATCATCCTGATACCGCTTCCACATCACGCGTAAGGCGTCGTCCATCGAGTACTTGCCATCCGTATGATCGATGATGTAGATGTCAAGAAGCATGATGATGATCCCGCCTTTGAGGTAATAGGACGGGAATCGATTGGAGCCATCCGGACTCTGAAGGTACAGCTTAAGCCACGCCAAGTAGGAGCTATCACGAGTCGACATTGCGAATCGACCCTGCACCTGGAACAGACGCGCGATATCGTCACGCGAGATGGAATCGACATATTCCTTCTCTGTCGTAAAGCCACACCGATATGCAAACAGATTGTCATAGTACGAGGTCAGTCCCTCGGCCAGCCAGAGCATTGGCGTGTATGTCTCTCGAGTGTAATCGAAGGGGCCGAGCTCGACCGGGCGAATGCGCTTGACATTCCAAAGATGAAAGTACTCATGACACAGGAGCGAAAGGAGGCCTATAGCCTTGGACTTGTCGAGCAATGCTGATGGATCAACAGCGTTGACACTCGATCGTGCATGCTCAAGTCCGCCCCCTGCTCCCGGATATGCCTGAATGATAAAGACGTAGCGATCGTATGGTGCTCCACCAAAGAGTTCGGTCTCAACCTCGACAATGCGCTTGACGCGGTCGGTGAGCCATTCGATGTCCACATCATAATTGGTCGCAACGGCCACCTCATGACGTGCACCCGCCGCGGTAAATGTCCGTACACGATGATCACCGATCTCTATGGGTGAGTCTGCCAGAATATCGTAGTTCAATGCTCCAAGCAGTAGGCCACCCGATGTGGAAACGCCCACGGGCGAGAGGGCCGTGGATGTTGACGGCCATGCAGCCTGATCGTGCTTCAGCAGCAGATGGTGGATCTCCTGCGTGCGGCCTTCGACGTACATGCAGATCGACGTGAGCATGAGGAATGCATGAAACCGGTTGACGTGGCTGGTGCGCACGGTCCGCTCATGGGCATAGATCACGTACTCGACTTCAACTGTTGATGCCCCCTGCGTTGAGACAACAAGCGAAGCCTTATCGCGCCAGCGATGCACCAGTGCCGTGCGGCCCGTGGCACCGACAGAATAGCACCTGACATTACCCTGCCAGCCAGCGTAATCGCGGATCTTGTAGCTGCCGGGCGACCACGATGGCATGACGAATGCGAGCTCTGCGCCGTTCACGTTATCGACGCGCATGCGCACGCTCACAAGGTGTTGCGGAGCACGATCAAAGCCCAGCTCGTAGGTAATGTCAGCCTTCGAGTTGATGAGCTGCTCGTCTCGTTGTTCAATCACGTACATCAGCGCTGTCCAAAGTAAGTGTTCGTCATGAAGTCCTCATCGAAGGTCACATCCTGCTTTGACTTCGTTGGATTGTGTCCTGGAGGCACCAAGCCCCCTGTTAGCTCATCGTAGCGCCGATGTGACTCGCGCAACTGGTTGTGTTTCAGGGCGATCTGACGCAACAGTTCGTCACGATGCTGTTGCCTCCAAACCTCATTTTCCAGGTCTGCCGCCATCGTGAACGGCTCTTCCAAACTCAAACGAAGGAGCTTTCGTTGCTCCACGGCAAGGCGTTGTTCAAGGGAAACAACCTCGCTTTGCCAGCGATCGATCCCCCACTCGTTGGACTCACGATCAAGTGCAGCATCGGCACCAAGCAACGTCACGAGTGACCGAAGCTGGGCAGCATTGCGTGTTGAATAAGCTTGTTGCACTTGATGCCAGATCGTGTCATCCCCGGACTCTTCTGGTGCACCCTCGGCCACGTCCGGATGAAGTTGTTTGACAAGCGTTCGATACATCGATACGAGCTCGGTATCGGAACCCTCGGCCTCTCGCCTTCGTGCAGCATCCTCACGTTGGCTCTCGTTCATGCGAAACGCTTCCTGTATTCGCATTGTAAAGCGGGCATACTCCTTATCCACGACCTGATTGATCAGGTCCACGATCTCTGCGGTGAGCTTCTCACCACGCTCATGTTTGATACTGAGCAATTCCACCCTGCGGAACATTTCGGCTGCGGCAAGCGCCACCTCCTGCAACTCCCGTTCGAGCATTCCAAAGTGGCTGCTGTATGTGGCGTGAATGCGCGGCCGAACCACCGTCGAGAGCCGATGCCAATCATCGAGAGCTTCACGCAGCTGTGTCCGCAGCTGGCTCACTCGCTCCCGTAAGGGGGCGATCTCAGGATGGATGGAGATGGAGGACATACCCGACAAACTTACGATGCCGCCACGGCCGCATCACGCACGAAGTACCGGGCCACAAGCATCTCTGCCAGGGCGCAGGCTAGCGCTAGTACCGTCGCAAGAGGCCATAACTCCGAGCCCGTCCGAGCCTTTCGTATGGCGGCCTGGACCGAAGAGCCCGTCGAAAGCTCGGCAACGTGGTCCGGACGCATGACGAGGGTGTCCACCGCGGACTTCCAAGCCCCGTCATCAAAGAAGTCAAGACGAGACTCCGTGGTCGATCCATTGACGGTTACCGTGGTAACGGGCACGGAATCACGGGTGGATACCACCGTGACCCCAGCCGTGAATTGCGCCGGAATCGGCAGAAGTGTTGCCGTGCTCATCCGAATTGGCGGAATGGTCGAGCTGACTCCACTCTGATCGGCTACGATGAAGGCATCTCTGCCCGACAGGCGAGGCGGAATGGGGATGCTCACGGATTCACCGAGACCAAGATAGATGCCCTGGTCGCGTGGTGCGATCACATAGAGCGTGCTACGCACGAGCGTCGCAGCAAAAAGTCCACTCACCGGGAATGTGCCCGATGCCATGTCAGGAGTGACGGCAATGTAGATCACCCGGCCCTGACCAACGGTCGCCTCACTCACCAAGCCCCCTGCTCCAGATCGCACAACATCAAACCCTCCACCTGCAGGTGTCTGACGTGTGATGCGAACTCCTTCGGAGCCGGCAAGCATTGCGGACGAGCTACGAAAGACACCCTGATAGAGAGGATGAGTCCTCTCAACGCCGGTGATCAGGAAGGGGGCATCTGCCGACGTCGCTCGTTCCGGCAAGGGTTGCAATCCACACTGCGTCAGAAGCGTGCCAGAGGAGGCAGATGCAAACACGATGGCACCACCACCAGACTCAAGAAACTGGCGCATGACAGAGGCGTCAGCGCTCGAAGCCGATGCTCCGCAGAATATCAAGACATCAATATCTGCCATTGCCGACGAGGCGGCGGTGATGGTCTCGAAGCTCGTCAACGATCCGACCGTGGAGCCGACTCCGGGCAGCGCCAGGACAGTCCGGACGAGCTGCGTTCGATCCGACGGACCAACAAGGCACAACCGGGCACGACGAGGAATGGTGACCCCGGCCCAGCGGACGTTGTCACGATCGATCGCATCCGATTCAAGCTCAACGGCGGCAGCTATCGCCCCTTGCCTGTTGGGTGTGGCGGAGAGCGTAATGGACCGACTGCCATTGGCCGGCAGATCTATAGACTTCTGAGCAACACGCATTCCGTCGAATGAGAGCGACACGACTGCACCGGTCACATCTCGCGAACTCCCGTTGCGAACAATTGCCTCGAATTCGATCGGCCTGTCCGGCTGTAACAGCTTTGTGGCGACGGCGACGGAATCAACGCTGATGTTTGTCTCAAGTGCTGCTTGCCCTTGCCCAATACGAACCAAGAACACGGTGGCATCACGCTCCAGAGCGCGGAGAGAGTCATCGGCCGGACGGTACGTTAACGAGCGTTGGGCGTCACTGATGACGTAGATCTCTCGATGCGCATGGACCGCTCCATCGAGAAGGGGGCGAACACGTCGCAAGACATCCGGAATATTGGCTGTGCCGTCAGCGATCGTCACAAGGTCAACTTGCCGACGCGCCGCATCAAATGTTCTGGTCATGTCGACACGGCGCTGTGCCTCGCCCCCTACCATGGGCAACACGACGACCTCGTCACCGTCACGAAGTCCATTGATGATCTCACGGGCAGCCTTCTTAGCCTGATCGATGCGCGGACCACGACCGTCTGCAGCTTCCATGCTGGCAGAATTGTCGATCAAGATGAGCACACTGGCACGAGCGGCCGAAGACAGCACCGGGAGTGTTGTTTCAATGGTCGGACGAGACAAGGCCAACACAGCAAAGACGATGATCAGCGTTCGCAGGATCAGCAGAATGATCTGCTGAAGCTTCAGACGTCGGACCTGCTTTTGTTGAAGCTCGAGAAGAAACCGAACACTGCCGAATTCCACGACTCGCAGTTTGCGGAGGTTCAATAGATGCAACAGCAGAGGTATTCCTGCCGCGGCAAGACCGAACAGTGCAAATGGATTCAGAAGATTCATCGCTGCAGATTCACTACTCGATACAACTCATCAACCTCGTCACGCGTCAGGTGTCGATACTCGCCACGCTTGAGGCCTCGCGTGGATAAACCTGCGTATTCCTTACGGTCAAGGCGCTTGACCTCGTATCCGAAGTGTTCAAAGATTCGACGTACTTCACGGTTGCGACCTTCCCGGATTGCCAGCACAACGGTCGCCCTGTCCTCGGGATCGATCATGATATCGACCGGCTGCGTGGGGCCGTCTTCGAGCTCGATCCCGGCAGCGATCTGGCGCATGTGGTCGGCGCGAAGGGGGCGATCGAGTGCTGCGCGGTAGATGCGTGTCACTCCGTATCTGGGGTGCATGAGACGGTTGGCAAGATCACCGTCATTGGTCATGAGCAGCACTCCCGTGGTATTCCGGTCGAGTCTGCCCACAGTGAAGAGTCGAGTCTTGAGGCGCACGATGTCAAACACCGTGGCACGCCCCTTCTCATCTCGCGATGTTGAAATGGCATCCTTCGGCTTGTTCAACAGGATGTACGTCAGGTGCTTTGTTCGTGAGATCGGCTCACCATTCACCGTCACCATATCGTCGATGTTAACCCGTGTACCGAGATCGACAACGATGGCACCGTTGATGCGCACACACCCGCTGACGATGAGTTCATCGGCACGTCGACGCGATGCCACTCCCGCATCGGCGATAGCCTTATTCAGGCGTACCGGCTGCGTGGGTTCAATGATGTCACTGCGCTTTTGCTTGGTCGGACGCTGCTTGCCCGAAGGCACGGAGGAGTCACTGCGCTTGCGAGCCGGTGCATGACTGCGCTTGCGAGTGGGGGCATCGCTACGCTTGTGTGCCGGTGCATCGCCGCGCTTGCGTGCCGAAGAGGCGTTTCGGTTTGAAGATGAGGACGAGGAACTCCCTCGTCGGTCAGAAGGTCGTTTCAGGGGGCTTGGCATGGCGATTCACATCGTGAGCAAGAGTGGATTGAAGAGCAGCGAAAACAGTATCGACGTCAATCCCCGTCATACACTCATGTGTACGAATGGGGCAGGAAGTTCCACCGTGGGCGCTGCACGGACGGCATGAAAGATCGTTACGTTGAACAACTCGAGAACGGACGCCAAGCGGTCCAAATCCGAACTCGGGTATGGTTGGACCGAAAATGGCCACCGTCTTGACGTTCTGCATGGAGGCAAGATGCACGGGAGCACTGTCGTTTGCAACCACGCAGTCTGCGCCGGCAATGATCGAGGCGGCCTGACGCAGTGTGGTCTTGCCGATCTGATCATTGACGCCCACAATAGCGTCCATGCATCCACGCACCGATGCGTCCCCGATGACGACCACCTGATACCCCTCGTGTAAGCATCGCTCGGCGAGATCGCGCATCCGTTCCACTGGCCACTGCTTGGTGGGCCACACCGTTGCTGGGGCAAGGACGATGCGTGGGGCGGTAGAGTTCGCATCCCACACATTGATGCTATTGGATTCATCCGACGCACGAAGATCGATCGGCAACAACGAAGACACCTCAGGGATCCTACTTCCCAATGGGAGCAGTGGCAGAAGAAGAGCCAAGTGTCGATTGGTGTCGTGCGCCCGAACCGGATACTCAACTGCGTGCGTCGCGATCCAGCGCGTGAGCGCATCTTTGAATGTGACGACGACGTCAGCCCGGAGTGACTGCACGAAGAGCGCCGAACGAAGGCTCTTGTGAGGTACGATGGCCACGGTCGGTCCGTCGGCTCGTATCGAAGATGCCAGCGCTCTGAGCGATGAGATCGATCGGTGATCTCGTCTCTTGTCGAAGGCCACGACCTCATCGACAACAGAAAGTCCCCTGAGAAACTCGGCTGCCGAGGGTGTTGTGATGAAGATAATGCGCGCCCCGGGGTACAGGCCACGCAATGCAGCGCAGAGCGGGAGCGTCAGGACCACGTCGCCCAGAAACGCCGTCTGCACGATGTAAATGGTCTGGGGGGTGTTCATTCTACCACCACAACTCCAGGGGGCGGATCGCTGCGCCAGCGACGATGTTGCCACGCCCATTGTCCGGGTCTTCTACGAATGGTTTCCTCAAGCTGCCGAACATGCCGGCGCGTTAGTTCCAGCACACCGGCGCGGTCATTGCTGAGGTCATCCATCGAAACTGCGGTGAACTCTACCAAGTATGTACCGTCCTCTCGCCTATCGCAGCACGAAAAATAGATTGGTGCACCAAAGCGTAATGCCAACGATGCTGGCGCTTCATAGGTGGGTGTCGGACGCCCCATGAAGCTGATCCACGGATCCTTCTCGGGCACGCCATGCTGGTCGACGATGATTCCGATCGTTCCGCCGGTCGACAGGATCTTGACCATTGCGCGCGCAGCGCTACCCATCGGGATCAGTACGTTCCCGTATCTGGTTCGATAGGTGTTCAGTATTCTGTCGGCAACGGCATTCGACTGTGGATGGTACACAATGTTGATCGGCGCTTCGAGACTGATGCCCGCTGCCATGGCACCGAGCTCCCAGTTGCCGTAATGTGCCGACAGGAGAATCGACGGAAGGCCTGCACGATGTCTCTCGAGAAGTGGCTCGATACCGCGGATCTCAAAGTGAGCTTGAACGTCAGCTCGGCTTAGTGACGGTGTGGCCAACAGTTCCGCAAGCACGATGCCGAGGTTCTCGTATGATTCATCGAGTACGGCCTCTCGTTCGGATACATCGAGGTCGGGCAGACCTCGCTCGATGTTCGTGCGTGTAACGTCACGACGGCGTGAGGAGAGCCCCTTGAGTACTCTTCCTATTTGTCTGCCGAGCCTTTGACGTCCGGTCCATGACATCGACCGCGAGATCGAGCCCAGAATCAAAAGCACACCGGTCATCAACCGATCAGCCACTCTCTTCATCGCGGGTTTGTCGACTGCTGCCCTGTTGGATTCGGGTTCGGGCTATAGGCCCTAGCAAAAAGGTTGAACCAATTTGGCTGGTTGATCTGACCGATCATCGTCGAGTGCACCAGCTTGTAGTTTTGCTGCAGCATGACATCCACAAAGTAGAAGTACACCCCACCCTGGATCTCCTGGTAAAACCATATCTCATGGGGCTTGGCATCTCTGGCATGGTCGACACGCTCGATCTGCGTGGGTTGCCCGTACTTGAGTAAGATAACGCCACGATCTGATTTCCAGCCTTGGGGGTAGGCAGGATTCCGATAGAATGTCTGTGCCCGTTTGAAGTGTGCGCGGAACGCATCAAGCCGTTCGTTGGCCTGCGTTGTCTCATCAGGGTCTCGAATCTTCCAAAAACGGAAGAGATACCGCTGTTTGGCACGCTCCTCAGTACAACCCTTTCGCACATCAAGTTCGGTCTTTGATGCCAGGAGATCTGATAACTCAAGTTCAAGGTCGAGTTGGCTACCGGTGGTCACGGCCCACTCGGAGGCCTGGAACTGTTCATCCTCAGTAAGCATGAGCCCCGAGGCTGCAGGTGCATCGGGATTCAACAGAAAGAACCGTTCCTCCCTTGAGTCCAGCACGGTCTGATGATCCTTTGACAACAGCTGCACACGCACGGTATAGACACCTGTGGGAATCCCCAGCATTGAGAACTCCTCGCGGATGATCAGCCCATCGCTTTGTCCCTTCATTGGAATGAACGTCGCGAACTGCTCCTCCTTTACATTGTCCAATACCGAAACGCCAACGTGGAAGTCCTGCAAGCCAGAACTCTTTGCGTTATAAACCTCCAAGTACAGGCACAGAAGCGGATCGCGTCCGATGACCTCATGCCGAGGGTTGGGCTCGGTGGCAACTCCATTACGTTGGAACTTCGAGGTTGCCGTAGCAGGCATAACAAACATCACGTCCGAAAGAGCAGGGCGCAGACCGGACACCGGAATGACGGTCTTCAAAGCTTTGCGCGTGAACTTTAGTGAATCGTTTACGTCGCGAGCAACGAATTGCACCCAATATGTTCCCGGGTTGACGATAAGCGAACGGATGCCGGAATAGAACTGCCGATGGGAAGGGGCCGATGTACTGCTTGATGCCGCAGCTATCCATTCATCGCTATACACGACGCCCGTGTCAGTCGTTAGCTCAAGTCGACAGTACAACTCGCCGATGAATCCCGAGGGTGCAACCACGTATCGCAGACATGTATCTGGAAACGAGTAATGGAACTCCCACTTGGTTGCACCGTTCACGCTGCGGAATTGGACAGCATCGGCAGTCACATCAAGCGAGTTCTGTGCCCGAAGTGTTAGAGCGCAGAGGATGAGGGCCGTCAGTATCGTTCCGAGAATCTTCACAAATAGGTCATGACCTCACTGAAAAGACAATGCCGTCGATCAGGACGATCGACGGCATGAAAACGTCTTGCACATCGTACCTCGATCAGTCGAATCGCATCGCAATGCTGATGCGATTGATCAGGCCGAGATTGATCGTTGGATTCAGGGAGTAATCGATGCGGCCCGAGAAATCCTCGCTCACGTAGCGGATTCCAACACCACCTGCAAGGCCAAACTGGTCGGATCCCATACGATAGCCGGCACGCACACTCACAAAATCCTCCCACGTATACTCCATACCAACCGAATACTGCTCACCAACATCGGAGAAGGTTTCGAAGTCTACCGCGGCAATCAGAGAGTGCCGCAGAACTCCACGTTCATTCACCTCTGCATCAAACAGCACATTCTTACAAAGATCCGTAGATGCTCCCAATCGAAACGAGAGGGGTAGATCGAAGGGAGAAGTCAGAATCCGCATTTCAACAGGAAGGGTATTGACACCTGGCACAGGTTCACGAGAGCGCGCCACGTCAGACCCGCTGTACTCTGTTTGCGCGCCAAGCGAATTCATGCTAAAACCAAGCACAATGCCCTGAAAATTTGTGGCATAGCGAGTCCCCACGTCGATCGCCACGGAACTCGCGCTCATGTTGGTAAAGCCCATTGAGATGTACTTTGCAGTTACGCCGAACGAAAACTGGTCCGTCAACTGACCTGCAAAAGTCAGGCCAATTGCAACGTCACTGACTTGATACAAGCCACCGGTGCCGTCTTGCTGATCCATTGTGGTGATGCGAATATCTCCGCTGGTAAAGTTCGCAAAACTGGCTGCCATCCGGTACTTCTCACCGATTGGGATCGCTGCCGCGGCGAAATTATGCGTCATTCCAGCAAACCAGAAGGTCTGACTAAAGTCAACCGCATACCGCTTCAATGATGTCAAGCCCGCGGGATTCCAGAAGACAGATGAAAGGTCATCGGCAACAGCTGAATGAGCACCAGCCATGGCAGTTGCCCTCGCACCGACACCGATCTTCAGGAACTGACCACCTGAGAGCCCTACCTTTGAAAAGTCTGACGAGGCAATGACTTCCTGTCCGTGAAGATCAAATGCCGAGAATGCGACAAGCACGACAAGTGCCACCGTGAATTGCGCTGTTATAAGATATCTCATGGTCTAGCTCCTTACTCCCCTTCGCCGGGGAATCGTGCCGGTCCGACGACAACCGAAAACTTTCTTACTACGCTGGCGCCAGCTGGCGTCTCAATTTTGGCGATGAACATTTGACTGTTAACTCGCCGCTTGCTTGACTGGCTCCTCGAAAGAAGGTCCCAAACCTCCGCGACAAGCTGTGACCGCTCGTATTCTTCTTGTCGTGAATTGGAGGTCGAAATCGTCTTAACGTCCAATTCGTTATGATCAAGGGTTGATACTAACTCACCATTCACCGTATATATGCTGATTTTGCATACACGTGGTAGTCGAGTGAAGTAGATTTTTCCTTCGAACGGCGAACGTATGCCTTCATGCGTGACATAGTATGGATTGGGCACGACTTGAACCTGCTCTAAGTCGTTGTCAGTGAAGCTCTCTTGACCTGTGTTCGCGTCATACTTGTCATATGGCAACACCTTGATGCGTGCCTTTGTTCCATCAAATGGGAATCCAAAGGCTCCACCAGCTGTCACAAAGTAGACCTTATCTCCGGGCTTAAAGTCCTCCGATGGATAGGTTGCTGGTGGGTTCGCTGTCGTTGGAGCATTGCGAGTTGCAACGATTGATGAAGAACGGCGGCCACGCAGCGATGCATCCAGTACAAACTGGGCACCACCGATCGTAACGATGTTGACGAAATCAAGAGTGTCTTTCATCGTAGTCGACAGGTTTCTCGACTTGTAGTACCGCATTTGACGTCCAATTGGACGGGCAGCATTAGCCTCAGCCGAGTAAAAACGCAGACGTGCCGGGCTCCACTCGCCGTTTCGGGAATTGCGCCATCCATAGGAGGCTGCGCCAAAATGGCCAGGCCTGATCAATTCAATGTTCGGGAAGTTTCGTTGTTCAGCCGCCGGCACCTTCGAGAAGTCAATTTCTTGAGGTACAAGATTGAAATCGTACGAAACGCTAATCGAGTCAACAGATCCATCTGGTTTCGGATCAGCTCGCTTGAATGAATGGACATTTCTGATTTCATATTCGAGGTACTCGACATCCGGAAATGTCATGTTGGGATCTTTGCCAACATCATCGGTCGTATTCAAGGTGAATGACGTGGATATGTTCTCGCGGCCACCTTGCTTGAACGTAACTTCATAAACTCCGGGGCCATTATTGTATGAATTGGGCCATGGGTTTCTGGGCACAAACCCCGGAAAAGGTAGTTCTACATCAGACGGAGGAAGATTCAGCTCGCTAGACTGGTTAAACAGTCCCGCAGCAGCATTGCCCACACTAACTGTTGGCAGATTGCCTGCTCGATTATCAAGGGAGTATGCCGTATCGACCCTGTAAACTCCGCCAAACTGCTGCATGGCATAGTCAAAACCTATTCCGATTGTTCCCAGTGCATACTTGTTTGACAAACACCTTGCATTACTCAAAAATGTTCCGCCACGAGTAATTCGCTGATTCGAAAAATCACCAGTAAACGCAGTATAATCATCAACTCGAATGGTTTCACCGGTTACGGGGTCAGTTAAGACTTCGACACCAGTCTTCGAGTTGACGTATGACCTTGCTTGCTCAGTAAACACTCCATATGGCAGGCTTTCGAACCCGTCAGCACTAGGGCACTCAACCGGAGGCAGAAATGACCTCCACTGCGATATCAGCTCTCCTGTTGCTGAATCAGAGAGTGTCATTTGCAATCCGTACAGGCCGACAATGTCATTTAGATCATTCCTTAATGGCCACCCAAACCAAACTCTATTGAACGTTAGGTCAAGGGTTTTTCCAGAAAACATCTGGTTGAACTTCTGGTCGTCTGTCACAAGTAAGCGTATGTTGTGTACTCCTCCCAAGCGCTTGAGATTGTCGGCGTCGGTGGAGAGTGCAAATGAGGCTTCCAGTCCGGGACGAGCCGCCCTGGGCGACGTTGTGATTACGTTCGATGAAGATCTATCATTGAGTTTCGACTCCGTAGCAGATGAGTAATCGCCCTCATCATATGCACGAAGGGCATAAAAGTAGTCAACATTATTGATGAGCTTTTCGGACTTCTCCGGATCTGAGCTGTAAATGATGTCGCCATTACGGTCATCGTCACCCAAATCAACAAAAGTTCGGCGTCGTGAGATGCTGTTAATGTGCTTGGCAATAAGACCACGACGGACCTCATTCAATTCTTCAAATGGACGTTCGCGCACTTGCTGAGTAGCCTCGTCAATGTCTTTAAACTTAAACGGTTCAAGAATCACCTGTCGTCTGAGTATTAGGCGCAGAAGTGTATCAGCAGCGCGCGCTGCTTGCGCGGCATCCAGTTGTTGATTGACTCGATTTACTACCGGCAAAGTATCAAGCTTACTGACCATGTAACAGAATTGAATGGAATCAATCTTGTAAAAGTTCGGAATGCCGTTTGTGGTGCCTTGTGTTAGGATTGTCCCATTCTCTCCGATGACGTAGCGATGTCTAGAATCACGCTGAAGGTCTAACTGCGCGAAGTATGAGCCCCATGGTTCCGCGAAATTTAACGTGCGCAGAACTAGAGCCCGTCGACTTCCCGGTTTTATCACATCAAAGACCCTGAACTGATCAATCTTAACTCCCTCAACTGTCGGGATGTTGTCGCCGAACTTGACAAAAGGAGAAGGAACGGCAAACTGGGCGATTTGCTTCCAACCAAGCGGTCCCTTGCGGCCATTAAAGCGAAAATCTACGTCGAATGTGTCAAGATCAGAACGCCGTGCCCTGTACAATCGATAACCCATGAAGTCAAGACCTTGCTCAAGAGTGTCGATTGAAAGTTCGGACGTGGAGTCCCATTGTATTGCAATGCCGTTGTTGAGCGGCATCCATCCATCGTCACTGATATCAAGGAAAGAGCGGCCTTGGTTGCCACGATCGTACCTGAAATTCGCCTCACGAGGTGCCTTTGGGGCAATGAAATTGTTGTCATACACACTTTGTGCAAAACGAACCTTGCGGATCAGTTCAGCCATATCCTCCAACGTGCCATCCGCATCACCACCCTTGGCTGTTGTAGCCAGAACAATCCCGACTACAATTCGAGCGGAGTCGCACGGCTTCATATGAAACGGCCCCGTAGCCATCATCAGACGTCGATCGCCCGGTCCCAAGTCACCATCGCGTCTCTGGTCTGACATGAACTGATACCGGTCTTCACTTTCGAGGGGATCTTCAGAAATGGGCCAGTTCCTCATGGTACGCATGCCGAGTTGCTCCGAGACATCGTACTTGAGTTTATCCTTTCTGAGGTACTTCTCTGCATCAATTGCGGGAGACTCGAGAAAATTGAAACCCAAGTATCCGAAACCTTGACCGGCTTCACCCCTATCGCCATTGGTCCATTGCACCGCGAGGTTGAGAGCGGGATCTTCCGAGAAGTACCGAGCACGATCATTTTGTGCACCACCTGCCGGGTTTGTACGAGGTGCTATGTCAACATCTTGAACTGCCCCCATCCAACAATCAAAAAGAGTGTCAGGGTAAGAGCATGGATGAATGAACAGGTACTTCATGAACAGCAGATCGCCGTAGTCTCCAAATCCCCACGTGTACACGATCTGTTCAATCTGGAGTCCCAGTGGGTACCCCTCACCTCTTCTACGAGATGCTCCGCCCTCATACCGAGAAAGATCTGTGTCTTTGTACACTGAGAAGATGTCCTCCCCTGATACAAAGGCCGGTACATCACGCGGAGTCATTTTCTTTCGTGCATCAATATCATTGATATAGTTGCCAAAGTAGTTATCAACCCTCAGAACTTTTGTCGGATCGTTATCCCATATTGGCCAGTTGGGTAACTCGGAATTGATCTTTTCAATTCCTGATTCATCAGAAAAGTCAGTTGAGAAGTAGATGCGGTTTTTGTTCTTGGCAGCTTCTGATTGATCAAGTAGGAGCCCATCCTCTATTGTTCCAGGCACCATCCATGATTTCCCGGAATTGGGATTGTATGTGATCACCACGCGTTGGCGAAGTGTATCCGAACCCGGTGGACGCTTTCGAGCGGCAAACCATGCACCACCAGCAAAAAGATACTGGTTTCCTTTACCACGTGGCCAAAAGGTCCCCCCCTGTCCGTTGACAACGTCAAAACCAAAAATCCCATAGTTGGTCGTGATGAAGTCGACCTTCGATTTAGAGTTCTTCTGCTGATCAAAGACACCGGTAGGAGTGCGCTGCACATCGTCAACGTTGTTATCCTTCCGGTTCTTGACGTCGCGGTTAATGTCAGCTACTGCCGTTGCTGACATCGTAGCGACCAAAGTTGCAAGACCAATGAGAATTCGAATCTTGTTGATCATTGTCGTGCCTCGGGGAGGTATGTGTAGAATCATGCTCATCTTCCTTGGTTAAAACCTGAACGCCACAGCAAAGAAAACGGTTCGGGGCGTCTGGTAGTTGACTCGCCTGGCAACGAACAAATCCACATAATCAAGGTATGACTGATACCGCTCCTCAGCCGTCACTCGACCGTCACGATTGCGATCGGCCAGTGGCTGATACTTTCGCATCCCGTACCGGTCATATTGATCGACGGCAACAGACGCCTTATTAATGACGTCGGCCTCACGGTAGTACGTCTGGCCTGTCAAGTTCCCAAACTGAAAGTTTAGGTTGTTGCCATCATAATCCGGATTCTTGGTTGTGGCGTAGAAAGTGATCGCTTCCGTGTAATTGAAAATGTTCGTCATATCAAGTGTTAGATCGATTGCTGTCCGACCTCCAAAAACTCCATCCAGTGGTATCGTACGAACAATTCGGAGCTCGGATTGCCAAAAAGAGGGGAAGCGTGCCGAATTAATCTGACCTGCTTGAAGTCCACGGATGTTCACGGGCGTGTATGGAGCTCCTGACTGCCAAAATCCAGATGCATTGATGGCTAGATTTTCGAAGATCGGGATTCCGGCAATTGTCGGCCCTTCGTCCTTACCCCATTGAAAGCCGAAGATCACATTCACACGATGCGGGATATCGTTTCCAAGAAGGAAATCGACGATTGGGAACTGCAGAGCTCCCGTTGCTGGATCGAGTGGGGGCAGACTAGTTGCACTTTGAACGTTGCCACGCACAGTAGACGCAGTGTAATTCACGTTGAACGACCAGTTGTCAGACAACCTCTTCATGAATGTGAACTCCAAACCTCTGGAGTTTCCGTAAGAGGTCAGAGCATATTGATACTTCGGCTCATTTTGAAAGGTGTCTACGCGAATTGATGGCTGGTTTCGAATGTCGTTATAGTACCCCGTAATGGATATTGCAAGTTCATCGCTTAACTGATGATTGTATGACGCCTGAAACTGATTGGTCCGTTGTGGCTGCAGATCCGGATTGCCGAAAAAGTTCTCGAAAACTCGATTGGAGTATATACCATCAAAGAGATTCGAGAAGGGCGGATTTTGATAATAAACACCGTATGACAGCTGGAAATTCTGCCGACCATCTTCACTTGCTGGGTAAGTAATCGAGATCCGTGGCCCCAAATTAATCTTGGCAGCGGCATCAATTGCCAGTGAGTCTTGCCCACCGATGTCAAATGTTTGTGCGTTCGGTGCCACGTAGTCCATTCTCAGACCTGCTGTCAACACGAGCCCTTTCAGGATGATCTGATCTTGAATGAAGGCAGCAGCAGTCGTTGGTGTGCGTGCCGGCTTGGTGTTGATGGGAGTCGTTATGTTTTCATATCCGTAGGATTGTGAAAACTGCTCACCAGTCCACGGAGCATTATTCTGGTACAACGACAGGTCGTTGGTGCGGAATTCGAACCCACCTTTTAGCACGTGTCGTGAGTTGCCAACTTCCATGGTGTGCGTGATATTTCCGTCAACCTGAACCGACGGGGAACGCCGCAGCTCAACGGGAGCCGTATTACCATGTGCATTAAAGAATCCCTCAAGTCCGAAAGGATTCTTTGTTGACTGGTTATCTAGAGTTCCTTCGATGTAGCCTGTAATTGGGTTCCGGAAAGACTGCGTACGTTTTTCGGAATCGAACTCCACATCAACCGTGTTGCCGAGAGCTCGCAATACATCGTATTCATCAAGGATTTGGTTAGAACTGGATCCGATGTAACCGACGTCATTAACATTAAGGGTGTCAGTGGATTGATACAGCTCGATGCCACTGAACAATCCTGGCCCAGTGAAGGATCTTCTCTTTCCTATCTCATTTGTCTTTGTGTTGTATGATACTTTAACATCGAAGAAGGTATTCTCACCAAGCGTCTGATTCAACTGAACGAAGTTTTGCGACTGGATGTCTTGAATAATCGGTTGCTTTGCTAGGCGCTCCGGGACTCCGTTGGTAACGATGTTGCCGTTGGCATCTCGAATCAGCTGACCGCGCATGTCCACCCGAGCGCCTTCGTCGGTAGCATAAAGCCAAGCAATCGAACTGAGCTCAAAAACGCCCATACCCCAATTTGTACCGACGAGAACAGCCGACTCATCGGAGAGTGCGAAACGCAATCGTCCGTTGATTGTTCTCTTCCACGTTCGATTGTTGGGCAGTTGACCCCAGTTGTTACCGATCGGATCAATAACCTGCAATCCTGGGTTTCGAAACAACCTGAATTCATTGTTCACGTGAATGAAGAATGTTGACCTTCCGAGTCCGAGAGGACCGCTGATGTTCGCATCAACAATATCCTGATGGAACCCACCGAACTGAAGTCCATTCCCAGCCTTTCCAAACAATGCAGGAATGTCCTTACTCCAGCGAACAAGTCCCTCATATCTATCGGTGCGGCCAGTCTTCACGACGGTGTTCACAACGCCAGATACTGCATTGCCATACTCAGCACCATAACCTCCCGTTTGCGCCTGCACCTCTTCTGTTGCGAAAGTACTCGGAAGCGCAGCAGAGATCGTAGAACCGACATTTCCGAGCGCGCCAACGAATTGGTCATTGACAGGTAATCCGTCGACAAGAATCTGGGTTTCGTTCTGTCTCCCACCCCGCACAGTGAAACCCTGTCCAGATGCACGAATGCCCGCAGATAAAGAAAGTGCCGACGCTACATTGTCTCGCGCAATCTTGGTCATGTCAGAACCCTTGGTCACGCGGCTTGTACCCACATCTGTCGGTCGAACCATCTCCCGCTGAGCGGAAACGTCCACTGTCTTCATCGTGACGCCCCCGGCGTTGAGTGTAAAATTGATCGTCAACGTCTGGTCCGACACAATGGTCACCCTTTTCGTAACGGTATCGTAGCCAACGGCCGTTACGCGCACATCATACGATCCTGCATTGATGTTCACGACCGTGAACTTGCCGTCGAGCTTGGAGTTTGCACCACGCGTGGTTCCGAGCACGCGGATCGCTGCTCCGGCAACGGGATTGCCTTCTTTGTCTGTGACCTTACCGGCTAGAATACCCGTGATGCCAGCCCATGAAGCCGTCGCTGCAAGGCAGAGCGTGATGATTGTGAGGATGTACCGACGTGCCATTGTGCACTCCTTGTAAACCACAGTTGAATCAGTTACTTCAGAAACGTCACGCTACAGATGCGGACGGAATATGCCCTATCTCTCGCGTGAGAAGGTCGAACGCCTCGCCTACGATCAGCGAACAACAGACAGCGCACGAACAGTGCGCTGTCCGGCTTGTTCGACGACAACGTTGTAAAGTCCCGCAGCGAATGTGTCGGTAGGGATCATAACATCCCATGAACCGACCGTACCCGGACTTGTCGAGGTCATCACGCGCTCACCGATCGACGACAATACCGTGATGGTCATGACGCCCGAGGCGGGCGATGCGACGCGCACTGTTGCCATACCCTGTGCTGGGTTCGGTGAAATGGTAACATCGGCGTTCAGTTCTTCTTCTTCGTCAACGCTGACGACGACTACCTTCGATGCATCAACGGCCGCAAACATCACGCGGGCAGCATCAGACGGTGTTTCAACGTTCGTGACGCGATCACCAGGGTTCGGGCTGGCAGAGTACCCCAAATAGAGGCGTCCATTGACGACCTCATCACAGAGTGACGGATATTGACAGTTCACGCCATTCGGCGTCAAGTCATACGGCTGGGACCACTCATCTTCACCCGCCTGTAGCGATGTGATCCAGATGTGACCGTTGAGGCCCTGCACGTCTGTGAGCGTATCGGGCTCGGTCTGCTGATTGCCACCCGTCGTGTCTGTGGAGATCAACTTCGTGTCACCATTTTTCCACGATCCATAGGCACAGTACAGATTGTTCTGTGAGTCAATGCCCAGCTGAGGCCAACGGCTCGCGTTATCGAAGAACCTCAAGTTCATAGGATACCCGTTTCCGTCCCACTGTCCACCTGCCGGCGGAGCCATGAAGCGAACAACGTTGCTGCCTTCCTTGATGTATCCCATACCCGATGTACGAAGGTTCGCACGGTTGTTGAGCATGAAGATCGTACCTTGGCGTGTGCCGTTGGTATCCTTTCGCACGACGTGCGACGGTACGACGCCAACGACGTAGTGCGTCAGACCTTCGCTATCAATGATCACGTCGATGTGACCATTTGGCGTTGGAACGGTGTCAGAATACACCTCAAATGTTCCCCACTCGTTCTCTGCTGAGTCAACGTCTGTGTAGGTAGGAGCAAAGATCACTCGAGCAAGGTCCGAAGGCCATGTCTCGCCACCATCGGTGGACGTGCGTGACAGAAGGCGGAGCGAGTTGTCCGTGTATGCCACCACAACCTTCTTGCCGCGAGCCGTTACTGCATAGGTGTCGCCTCCGAGTCCAACTTGGAGATTGCCTTCAGGCGCGTTTGGTCCGGTGAACTGTGTTTCTTCCGACCACGAATATCCACCGTCGTTTGAACGACGATAGGCAACTTGATTCGACGGCGACTGGTCGCTGCCAAGGTTGTGGTTGTAGATCAGGTGCGTGTTGCCATCACCATCGGCTGCAGCACGCGGCCACAGACAGAGCTGTGAGGCATCGGTGATCTCTGCGAACTGGGCTGGTTGGTCTCCCACACCGGCATTACCAAAGAATCGGATCGGCGGGTGCGATGGAGTGCCCACGAGGCCATCCTTGTACTGCACAAGTGAGGGCCATCCGGAGCGGGTGTCTTCAACCTTCTGCCACTCGTCGACGCCAACCATGGGCGCGTCAGGATTACTTACGTCAAGGAAGGTATAATGGGTTCCACGGAAATTTCCCGCGAAGCCGGGAATACGCGTCGTTACATCGCGCGTAGAATCCTTTGATGCCATCCACACCATCTGAACATACTTGTCAGGGCCATCGGCTGTGTAGACAAGACGATTGGCCATCGCACCGTTGGTCTGGAAGTCATAGTACGTGAAGCCGACTTCTACACCGGGAAGCTCCGCCTGCAGGGCGTCAAGCACCTTGGGAAGGCGACTGCGAAGAACCGTGCTGGCGCCAACTGGGCGTGCTTCGGCCTCGGAGCTGACAACGATTCGCGTCTCGGCAGCCTCATTGCGAAGCGGCTTAAGCGAATTGGACTCGTGTGACACAGCGACTCGGCTGCCCTGTGCGAATACGTCGCCCCCGGCAACAGCCAGAGTAAGAGCGACCGCGGTTGTAAAGCGTCTGAAATGACTCATGGTGATCCTCAGTTACAGTGCGTTTATTCTCAATGAGGTAAGAGCCGCACAATATACAACGGATTTGAATCGTGATATTGTACGGGTTACCCACGGGCAACATCATGGGGAATCGTAAAGTTCTGTCAAGGGGCGAGCTGGGAAGCCCCCTGCAGCCCAACAACCCATCCGACAAGGGCCATGATCCCAAAGGCAAGTCTGGAAACGACCCAGACGATGAACCCGACAACGAGCCCGTAGCGCCAATGGAGATTCTCCCACGTGACAAGCGCCACGGCTATGGCAAGGTATCTCCAGATTGACTCGAGGCTGATAAGTTGCAGCCACGTGAACAGCATAGGGGACTCGGTGGGCTGGATAAAGACCCCGGCATGAAGGCCGGTCCGCACCGTGCCAGACAGGAGATGTAGAGCTGTGGCAACACCATTGTCGATGATGGTAATAAGCGCCACAGACGATGCCGCAATGATTGACCGTGAATATGTTGGAGCGACGTCGGTCAGAAATCGCACCATGATCATGAAAAGCCCAGCCAGTGTCGCAACGGAAACGATCGTCACGATGAGCGTGCCTCCAAGCGCACCAGTAAACTGTCTCTGTGGAGTGCTGAGATCCAACCCAGTAACTCCCACAGCACTCGGCACCGTTTGCTGAGACAGCACCGCTGACTCGGCTACCAGCCCCGGATTGCCCTGCTCCCACAGTGAGCAGAAGGTCCCAGCAAGCGCAATGGCAAGAACGGCCACGGCGAAAACCGCCGCGGCCGCATCCGTGGGAACCTGTTTTACGCGCTTAGGGTCGATCAGCCCATACCATATCGAAAGGATGGCTGCAGTGATTCGCATCTTAGGTTCGCCCTACTGACCTGCCGGACGGAAAGCCGACGCGTCGACCGTGCCGTTGACCTCGTGCTTGAGCTCGAACTCCATCGACAAGATGGTGTTCTGCACCTGTATCTTCGCTGGGAGCACCACGCCCCCAGTGCTGGAATAATCGCTGAACCGTTCAACGGTAGTGACTGCCCCACCCGGCGTGACATCGTCCTTTTCGTGGCGCGTGATGAGCATGCTGGTAGCATCGAGGAAGTACCGCTCTGCAACACCCGTCGGACTCGTGGTCTCGATCTCGATCATACCATCCCGCTTACCCTTGATGGTAGCCGTGTATCCGTCGGCGACCATACTCACAAGTGGGAACATGCGCGCTTCGAGGGCGAGTTGCTTTGCCTCGTCGGCCGGAGTCGCACTTGCCGGTCCACCCATCAACGAGGTCCATGCGTTGCCGCCATCGACCCATTGCTGCTGTTTCATGATGCCAAAGTCCAACTCGGAATATTCCTTGTTGGGCCGCCCCTGCAAACGCGTCATTGTGCCAGTGTACTCTTTGCCCTGAAACACCATCTTTGCGGCGGCTGTTGTGCGGATCGTCTGGACCGCGTCGACCGCACCTAGCGCCTGCTTGTGCTTGGCCACAATCTCGTCGAGGTTCATACCAGCCGACTCGTACGGGGCTTCCTTGGCCGGCTCGAGGTCGAGCGTGTACTCACGGATCTTTCCGAATGGCTCCAGCTTAGAACGAACATCCGGACTGCCGACAACCACGATGCGCAGATCGAACATCCCCAGATAGCGCTGGGCTGACTGTTGGATATCGGCCGAACTGAGAGCCTCGAGCCGACGAGTATAGTTTACCACGTCGTCGATCGGCACCTCGTTGAGCCATGCATTCTGCAACACGCCCGCCACGGTCGAAGGCCGCTCAAAGGCTATGCGATACTGTCCAACCTCGAGGGCAATACGGCGCTGAATCGCCTCTTCTTCTGGCCCCTCATCGGCAAGCTTGCGAAGTTCCGAGAGGATCACCTTCAGTGCAGAGTCGGTGACGGACGTTCGTACCTCCGAACCGCAGGCAAAGCGGTTATAGCGGCGCCCCCTAGAGAGAAACGCAAATGGAGAGTAGGTATAGGAATAGGTCTCACGAAGTGTGTTGAAGAGTAGGCTTCCAAAGCCACCACCAACATGGCTTGTCATTACCGAAGTTGCGTCGAAATCACCTGATCGCACCGGTGGACCTGCGGCACATACAATGACCGTGCTCTGGACTGAGCCCTTGCGAGGAACGAAATACACTCCGGGCGGTTCGGTCTTGATGTCAGGTATACTCACCTCCGGGCGGTCACCCTTCTTCCACTCACCGAGGTATTTGTTGAGGAGCGCCTTTGCCTCCGCAGGCGTAATGTCACCAACGATCGCAAGCGAGCTGGAGTTAGGTCGGATATAGTTGGCGTGAAATGCCACAACATCTTCCCGCGTGACGGCCTTGATGGTGGTCTCAAGAGTGCGGCGCGCCAGCGGATTATCCATGCCATAAATGACCTTGCGCGACAAAGCCTGGGCGATCTCCAGAGGACGTGACCGGCGGCTGGCCACACTGGCTACATACTGCTGCTTGAGTTTTTCGAGCTCGGTCTGATCGAAGATTGGCTCACGAAGCTGCTCGCCAAAAATGTCCATGACGACATCCGAATGCTTCTTGATGAATGAGGCCGACATGGTCATGGACTCACCGACAGTGTTTACGCTGATCGAGGCACCAACTCCATCAAGTTCCTGGGCGATCTGAAGCGCGTTTCGCTTCTTTGTTCCTTTTCCGAGCATGTCGCCGGCGATCGCGGCTGTCCCTTCCTTGCCGGTCGGGTCATAGGCCTCACCACCACGCATGGTCAAGGATATCGTCACGAGTGGCTGCTCGTGATTCTCGATAACGTAGACGTGCAGTCCATTCGAGAGGGTGAACTCGTCGTACTTGGGAAACTGAAAGTCCGTCGCAGCCAAAGGAGCGGGTTTGACGTTCAGGTCAGGCTTTTCTTCCACAGCGGCCGCAGCGGCGGGCGCTGCAGTAGGTGCAGGCGCGGGTGTGGCCGACTTCTTTGTCTTGGTGGACTTCTTCTTGGTCGTCTGCGCCGTGACCGGCGATGCGGCGGCTAGTGCCGCCACTGTCAAAGCAAGTGCAATGATCGTGCGCATGTTCATTATCCTTTCGATGGCAAATACGTGAGTACGATGCGCTGCTTGCCACCGAACATTCTCTTTGCAACGCGCTTGATGTCTTCCTTGTTGACCTTCATGTATTTCCGCATCTCTTCATTGATGGATGCTGTGCCACCGTCAAAGCGATAGGCATTCGAAAGAGCCAGGGCCTTTTGATAAACGCCTGTTCGACTCTGAACGAAGTTCATTTCGGTGATATTCTTGGCCTTTGCCAGTTCCTCATCGGTGACCCCTTCGTTGATCACACGGTCGATGACAGCATCGATTCCCTTTTCGGCATCGTCAGGGTTCTTTCCCGGAGCCACGATGGCTACACAGAACGTCATGCCTATGTACTCGCGTGGCAAGAGTGATACGCTGGCCTGAACTGCCGACTGCGCGCTATCGACCAAGGCGCGATACATTCGTGACGATTCACCGTTGGACATGATGGTCGTCAACAGATCCGCGGCATAAACATCTGCATCGGTCTGTGGCATGCCCCTGTAGGCCATGAACACGGCCGGTAGCTGTGCCTTCGGATCATTGACCGTCTCGCGCAATTCATTGGCAAGGGGCTCCAGTGATCCTACAAAAGGACGTTTAGGCTCCGGCGCGCGCTGGTAACCGCCGAAATATGTGTCGATGGTCTCACGAACGAGCTTCTCATCAAAATCGCCGCTTACCACCAGAATGGCATTGTTGGGTTGATAGAACCTATCATAGAAGGCCTTGAACTCGTCGATCGTCGCACTGTCGATATGTTGCGCCGATCCGATCGGAGCCCACTCGTAGGGTGTGCCGGCGTAAAGGGCCTTTTGGGCCCTCTCGAACCACCCCCCATACGGGGCATTGTCGTATCGGTTCTTTCGTTCTTCTTTGACCACGCCGCGTTGCGTTTCGACGCCGATGCTGTTGACCTGTAGCTTTCGCATGCGCTGAGCTTCAATCCACAGTCCAAGACGAACCTGATTCGATGGCAGAACAAAGTGATAGACTGTCTGGTCGTTGCTCGTGAAGGCATTCAGCTCGCCCCCTGCACCGTTGACCATTTTGTCGATGGTCGAACGCTCGATCTTCTCGGTCGACTCGAACATCAGATGCTCGAAAAAGTGAGCAAATCCGGTACGTGCCGGATCTTCGTCTCGGGACCCGACCTTGTAATGAAGGACCGTCGCCACGACGGGCGCAGAGTTGTCCTTATGAAGGATCACATGCAGACCATTGGGCAGGTCGTATTCAGTGAAGGCAAGGGGCTTGTACTGCGCCAGAAGGTCAATGGCCGTCAGTTTCGCAAGTCCAACAATGGCCAAGCCAAGTGCAATGAAAGGTTTCATGCTGTAGCTGAAGTGTGAGAAGATTGTCGTCGCATTGAGGGCGGAAGAATACGAAGCAGAGAAGGAATTCGTGCAATGAGCACGGCCAGCATCGAGAGTACGAGCGCTGCGATCGGGACAACGTCTCCAAACCTCGCATAGACCGTTTTGACATCGCTTGGCGCCACCATCCCGGAAGCAGCCAGACGACGAAGCTCGGGCAACTCGACGCCGGCCCTGCCGGTAGCCTCGATTAACCCCGAGACACCAGAATTGGCGCATCGGATCACCGGACGACGCATTTCGATCGCCCGCATACGCGCGATGTCAAAGTGCTGTCGAGGTCCCCATGTGCCGTTATACCAAGCATCATTGGTGATCACGGCCAGCACATCAGCCCCATTGTTTACCATGTCGCGGGCAACATCAGGATAGATCGACTCAATGCAAATAATGGCACCAATCTCTGCGATCGTGTCACGATTCCGCATAATCGGAAGTGGCACGCGCTCACGCCCCTTGCCCCATGCCGAAATGCCGACTCCCCACTCGAACCACTTCATGGCAAATGAGAGCTGATCTGCAAACGGTAGTCGCTCGGCGAAAGGAGTCAACATCGTCTTCCTGTGCACAGGTACAAACGGATCTCGCGGATTCAATACCATCGCAGCGTTGAAATGGTCGTACTTCATACCGGGATCGATGGCAAGTGAACGTGCGGATGCAGGTGCCTCATCCTTGGGATACACCATCATATCCGCAAAACCAGTCAACAGACTAATTGCGTTTGAATCGGTCCATGACTTCAAACGGTGCCAGTCATAAACGTAACGGTAACTGCGGATGACAAATGGTATTGCCGTCTCGCTCCACACCACGATATCAATACGGTCCGATCCACTGAGCAATGAATCCGTGATCCTCCGGTGTATCTCCAACTGCTCGGAGGGGGCCGACCACTTATCCCACGGATCGATGTTCGGCTGCACGACGGACACTCTTATTTGACGTGGTTCCGTGCGATTCGAGGAGGCTGCTTCGAGAACATACCCAGCCATGGTTGCCGATGCGCATAAAAGAACACCAACGGCGATCGGTCTATGCCAGGCGCGGCCGGAAGACCTGAAGCGTAATGCGGCGAAGACTGTCACGTTCACTGCTATGATCAAGAACGTCAGCCCATAGACGCCAACGACCTCGGCAATCTGAGCCGCTGGGAGTTCCACAATCGTATATCCAAGCGTCAGCCACGGATACGAAAAATCGGTCTGACCGTGGACCCACTCTGCAGCAGTCACGAGAAACGGCATAAGGAGCAGAACGGATCTCGTTGAGTAATGTCGCACGAGAATCGCAGCAACCAACCATGGAATCATCAAGAAGAAGGGATGCGCAAACCATACAGCCAATCCACTGGAAAGCAGATAGGGATCGGTCTTGGATTGCCAGCTACTGATCCACCAATTACAGATCCCATGAAACAAGAAAAAACAGAGATAGAGCGGTCCAAGGATCAGCCTCTTTCCCCTCGTTGCCTCTGTTTCTTGTAGCAACGCAAACATCAAAGGGACGAAGGACACAAAGACGAGTTCTTCCGGAACTGGAAGGCTACCATGGCAATAGGCAAGGCCAGCGAGGATGCCACTTGCAGCGGCAAGGAGATAGATGCGGCGGGTTGACATACAATGTGGGCAAAACTACAAACGGCTCCCGTGCAGAAGCACAGGAGCCGTTTGATCGATTCAACTGAAACTGCTCTGAAGGAGCAGAGCTAAACTTACTTCGTTACCGTGACGGCCGAAGAGACCGCAAGACCATTGCTACGAACCACCAACGTGTAGGCACCTGATGGAATCGAACCTGCTGAGAAACGTACCACGTGCGAACCTGCAGGGCGTGTTTCATTCAACAATGAAGCAACTTCCTGACCAGCAGTGTTGACGAGGACAACCTCTACGCGGCCAGCCTCAGCCATACCAAATGTGACCGTGGAAGCGTCAACAACTGGGTTCGGAGAAATGGTCGAGATCCACAGACCGCTACCCTCACCATTGATGGTGACGTTCACGGCATTGGTCGTGGCGCGCGAGCCATCCTTATCGACCGACGAGAGGCGATAGGCATAGGTGCCGGCCACAAGGTTTTGATCCGTGATCGAATAGTCCTTGCGGGCGGTTGACGTGCCAGCAGCGTTGACTGTACGAACGACGCGGAAAGTTGCATCGCTGGTAATGTCTCCAGCCTTGACACTCGTCAGATCAGCACGCTCGACCTCAAAGTGATCAAGATCAGACTCACTGGCAGTCGACCAGAACACATCAACGTTCTTACCGCGTGACTTCGCATCGAACGAGGCGATCTGCACAGGTACGAGACCACCACCGTTTGTCTCAAAGAAATCGAGGATACCGCGAACTACGCGCTCGACACCAGTGCGAAGGACCGTTGGCGACGAAGAGCGAGCGAAGTGACGCCAATCAACACCGAGGTATACAGTGTTGGCAGTCAGGCCTGCTGTAGCCGTGCCCATGATCGAGTCCGCTGTCGAACGGTCACTTCGACGGTATGAATAAGCCACGTTCACAACACCTGTTGTCGCATTGCTGGAGAACATTGAAACGAGAGCTGGTGTCGGTTCTGGGTCGCCTGTGAAACCTGTTCGCGAAACCAATTCTGAGTTACCGCGAGCAATCGAGCGACCGTCAATGTTTCGACCCGAATAGTTCGGGGTGAATGGCGTTCCAGGAGCGCGCAGCTGGCAGCGCAACGAAGTCTGAACAAAGTTGAGGTCAGACACGATCGATGCGCCATTGTGCTGAGATGGAACTGTCGAGGCAGAGATGGCCAGGTTTTTCTTCATACCAGCCATACCGGAACCGAGATAATTCCGAATGTCGTCACGCTCTGATCGCGTAAGTGGGTTCAGATCATGTGACCAGAACATCGTCTGATAGATCGTGTAATCAACAGAGCGCGGAGCCCAGCCCGCACGATCAAGAATGTCGAAGTCGTAACGACCACTTGCAGGATCGTTGATGTAGCCAAGATCACCAAGAGCCTTCTGGAGGCTATCTCCGTTGAGGCGCGCAGCGATGTCGTTTGCTGTCGGCGTACCGCTAAGAATGTCAACCGAAGATCCACGTACACTCAGAAGCATACGCAGCTGTGACTGACGAACGTAGAATCGGACATCCTTCGTGAACACGTTGTTCGGATTGAACTCATCGGCATTGACCGATACTTCAACACGATAGCGTGGTGTAACATTCATGCTCATGGTAGCAAACTGCGCTGGCACGTTGTAACCCGGCATGCCAAAGTATGGCTGTGGTGACCATGAAGGAATGTTGAACTGGATGTCCTTCGACTGACCTGACGACAGGTTCGTGGTAACCACGCGGTCAACAACTGGGAAGCTATTGAACGAAGGTGTCGTAGACAGTGTGTTATTTGAAACTGCAGTCTCGAGATAAACACGCACACGAACTTGCGAGCGCGTTGTCGCCAGTGCACCATTATTACGCACACGTGCCGTCACATCTACAGGTGCCGTCGTCATGATATACTCTGCATCACTCGTTGGGCCAACGGCATCACGGTAGGCGGCAGGCTTGAGAATGTCGATGACCTCTAGGTCACTCACATAAAGACGACCATTGAATTCGTCGGCGCCAATGTCGTAACCAAGACCGGCTTCGCCACGGAGACCATTCTCAATGTCGCGCTTCGTGCCACTTAGACGCTCACCATTGTTATTGAGAATGGAACCGATCGGTGCTTGAGGTGTGATTCGAACACGCAGACGCTGGTTAGGAGCAGTGCCAAGGAATTCGTGCTCAGCAACAAAGTTCCCGTATGGAGAATTGATGTCTTGACCTGTCCAGTTCCTCCACTGAGCAAGTGTCTGAAACTCAGATTGCGATCCTGCAGTGACGAGCTCGCTCGTATGAGAAATCTCGACGACGCGAGCAATGCCAGCATTTGGTGTCCAGAACGCATTCTTGTTAGAAATCAGAGCTGCCGGTGCCGTGCCTGGCAGATACCACGTGTTGACGCGACCGTTACGGAAGATCGTTCCCTGATAGAAGATTGCAGATGTCGTGATTGCACCGGGGTTGCTCATCGTGTTCAATGCAACGGCGTTGTTCATCAGTACTGGACCGTTCGAATTTTGAACGCCGATACCGACTGTTGCACCTGTTGTTACGCCGTTCAGCGAGAACGATTCATTGTCGATGACAATCGTGTTGTTCACGATCGAGTCACCCTGCATGAAGTAATTGACGTTATTGGGCGTCAAAAGAGCTGTGGCCGGTGATGCGGAGGTAGCACGTGTCGTGAATACATGCACGCCGGCGACGTTTGCCGTGTTGCTTGCCCGCGTGACACCCCAGATGGCATTGCTCGTGATATACGTGCGCTCTGGCTTGTTCGGGAAGATCACAAGACCCTGCGAACGAGGACCGAAGCCCTTGTTCATGCCCGTAACTGTTTGATACTCGTTGCGCGCTTGCTGGACAGTGATACCGCGGCTCCATGAGTTACCAGAAACACCGCTGATCTCATTCTGCGCAATGAAGAGATTCATGTTGTTGTAACGTTGTTCGCCACCGGCCATGATACCTGCTACATCGCGTGGCGTTCCGCCTGTGGCCGCACCGACATTATAGATGCGGTTTCCAACGATCTGAACTCCGTCTTCATAGGCGGAGAAAATACCAGCGCGACGAACATTGAAGATCAGGTTGTTGCGGATCTCTGTTCCTTGGTTGTAGTATGCGCGGAACTCGTTAACACCACCCTTGATGAGCGAACCGATACCGATCGAAACAATGCCGTAACCAAATCCATTGATCTCGTTTCCAATGAACTTGTTATTGACGTTGATCAGCGTGTCAAGGTTTCCAAGGTTGTCTGGGTTCACGGTGTCACGCTGAGTGATACCTGCCGTGTAGGAGATGCTGTTGTTGCGGGTGTTACCCTCAAAGCGGAATTGATTCGATCCACTGTTGAACTGCACCTGTGGAAGCGAGTCTGCATATGAAGGAACAACGCCAGTCGCATTCTCAATCAACACATTGCTGATGTTAATGTTCGAGGATCCCGAAGAGAGGTAGAACACAGAGACAAATGGCGACGGGAAGCCTGGGACTGCATTCTTGCGCATCGTGAAACGAAGCGCCTTCTGGAGTCCACCATCAAATGTGATGTAACCAGCGGAGTTCGCATTCGTTGCGTTCGAATAGTAAGGGGCACGCTGGATTGCGTAGCTATTCGACGGGGACGCATTCTGACCAAGCAACACACCCACGCCTGATTCCGTGACCATATTGATGCTAACCGCACCCTTGGCGATCGAACGCTCAATCGATGGGCGGAATGTGATGGAATTGGTTGCACTTGCGCCGATGATCCTCGACGAAAGATCAATGGCCGGAGTTGTCACGCCAACCTTCGTAACAGTGTACGATGGATCTGTGAACTCGAAGACCACTGGACCACTCACACCACGGAAGTAAAGCACATTCATGGCAGAGTCGATGGTTGGGAAGTTGCGAGGTCCCGTAACCGCCGTGCCGATCGTATACGTACCGTTCAGATTCGGCTCAACCGTGCGAGTAGCACAGAGTTCGTTGTTTCCTGGGACTGGGTCACCAGGGTATTCCACGCGGAAACAGAAACGATAGTCACCCGCCTCAACCGGAGTAAACGACGGGAATGTGTAAATGGCCTTGTTAAACTGACCAGCTGCAATGTCGGGGACCGTTCCAGTTTGGTTGTACACCTGCGTGTTTGGCAGACGCGTAATGATCAGTCGAACTGGAACGTTCGAAAGATCCTGGATACCATTGTTTTCGAACACAGCTTCCGGACGGAAAGAACGTCCTTGGATCAGCGTCTGTAGATAGCTCGCTGCTGTAAGCGCAGGAACAACAACGGAGTTCACTGCCGGCTCTTCGTTGTAACCGATCTCAAAGACGATTGGGGTAGCGCCTGGGCGCGGCAGACAGTCGTTGAACAGGTTCTCATCTGGGAAAGGATCGATGAGCTCTGCACATGCCGTTCCCCTGTGCAAACCTATAGGGTGACCACCGACAAATGGATCAAAGTTGTCGAATGTCTGTGTCAGACGTGCAGACGGTGGAGTTACTTCGTTGATATCCACCGTATCGATGTACTCCTGAGCGCCGCTAGGTGCAAACAGACGCACGATCCCACGGAACTGCTTCACAGTATCAAGACCGGAGTTTTGGAACACTGCTTCGACAGGAATAGGAGTCGTGTTCGGATACTTGAACTTTCGTGGCGGTTCGTTGGTCGTCGGAGACCGCAACTGCCTCGTCGACATGTCGCGATTGACCGCGATGGTGAATGCACGAGAATACTCGTCTGCACAGGAGTTTCCTGCGGGAATCGAGCGAATCAGAAGGATGTACTCACCACCAACGGCATTGGTTGTGTTAAATGCTGCACCGGCGCCTGCAAGACGACCAGTGGCCACGGTTGGCGACGACGTGAACGTCTGCGGGAATACACCGGACGATGGAGCAACTGCTGTCCAGTCAGCTGAATACACGGTGTCCGTCAGAGGTGCAGGTCCGAAGATGCGGTAGCGCAACACCGTCTGAGCACCTGGCAAGCCGGCCCGGATACTTACGCTCGGCATTGGACGATTCGCGGCTGAGCCGTCGTAGATGTTGCCGCGAGGGAGGATTGCGGAACTGTCAGGCGTATCGTTCGGGAACGAGCTGACGAAACCACCAATGATGTCGAGGTTATAGTCTTCACACTCTCCACCGACCGCACCCGGGAACACGCATGGGTCATTTGGACATGTGGCCGTGTTGGTTTGGCACATGATACGGAGACGTGTGCGCCCAGCCCGGGCAGCACAGTTCAGAATGATCTGCCGGTTGACGGCACCTTGACCGAATGCCGTGTAGATGTCGCAGAAGATCCGCTCCTCAGGCTGGAATATTCCATCCTGATCCAGGTCGATCCACATAGCGAACACCTGCGTTCCGAAGGTGTTCGAGTTAATGGTCACATCAATCGGGGTACCACGGAACGCCGTGAGTGACGTTGTCGTGAAGTACTCGTAGCCTGACTGGTTGTTGAAGTCAGATGTCGCAGAGCTTCGCGAGAACGTACCAAAGCGGAAGAACGTAATACCGTTGCCCCACCATCCCGGGGCGAGCGTCGGGCGGCAATACTGCGCCGAGAGCTCCGAGCCTGCGCCGAACATGGCGACGAGCACAAAGACTCTCAAAAGAACCGTGTAGAACCTGTTCATGGGATTCCCACAAGAAAATTGAACGTAACGTGTTTGTTTGTTTTCAAGCAAAGTCTGGTATGGGGGTACCAGTCGAAGGGGAGATAATCGGCGAGATAGCGCCAACCGACTCCACTGCGTCGAATCAAAATATGCAGTCACCTACTGAAAAGCAAAGGGAAATACTCCCTTTTTATTCACCGTCGGGACCGCGCTTTCAATGCACCCCGTGCAGGTGGGCGTCCAACGATAGTGGCCTTGGAGGGGATCAGAGCATTGCAGCTTGTCTGACTCCGGTAAGAGCTACCGCAATAAACTTCGACGCTTCGGTTGAAAGTTCCGAGCCGAACCGAGAATTTTTGAACACGCCCGGGATCTATCGAGACAGCCTTGAGCGTACGCGCCAGTGATTCATTGGGGGTGTAAACCAATGCAGCACCTTGGTTTACAGCTGATACAACTGCGAACGGTACGCCATTCTTACCCGGGTTTCGCACAGATACCAGTCCGCGAGCATCGTACTGACTGACGAATCCGGATTCGAAAAGCGTCAATGGGCGGTGCGAACCCGTTGGGCTGCCGTATAGAACAAGCCCCTTACCGGCATCGTAGCGGACCACATCATCCTCGGCACCGTACATATTCCCTGTCAGTACAAGGTCAATCCACTCGTCATCGTTCAGGTCCAGCGCTTCAATGCCCATGACGGGCGCAAACTGTGCTTCCATTGGTAGGGGGCGAGCTGTGAATGCCCCCTTTCCGTCATTCACCAGAATGATCGACTGCATACTGGTGACGGCGCGATGAAAGCACGTGTCGAGAATGGAAGAGTCAACGACCTCTGATACCGAAGCAAAGGCGAAGTCAATGAAGTCATTGAACTTACGATTCAACGTCGGCATCTGCGAGAATACCTTTGGACGTTCGCGTATGAGTTGACGCTTGCCATCAACGATGTACGTTATCAAAGGGTCCACACTGCCATTGTCATCGAAGTCGCCGGCAAAGATCTCGATCGGGGCCTGTTGCGAGGCCGTGTAACGGGAATTCTCCCCGTGGTTGCCGCAGACGTAGTCAATGTCGCCGTCGTTGTCGATGTCGGCTCCGGCAACGCTGTACCACCAGCCAACGGTAGAATCGAGGCCCCACGATCGCGTGACGTTTGTAAAGCCCTCTGGCTGGTTGCGAAACATCGTCACGGGCATCCACTCGCCAACCACAACAAGGTCGAAGCGATTGTCATTGTCGACATCGCTCCACAGTGCCGACCGCACGATCCCGATGTTGCGCAGTCCCGGAGCAAGACTGTCAGTGACGTCGCGGAATACACCCTTACCGTTGTTTTGAAGCAGGTAGCTGCGATCGCAAAACGGATAGGTGTCCGTGGCAACGCCTCCGCCGATGAAAAGGTCCATATCCCCGTCAGCGTCATAGTCACACGCATTGAGCGTGGTTGCGTTGGTACTCACCTCAGTTACAGTCGAAGCTGATCTGGAGAAACGTCCCTTGCCGTTGTTTACGTAGATGCGCAGACCACGTTCGCGCTCCGTGATTCCGAACTCGGCTCCCCCACCGCCGCACACAAGATCGCGGTCCCCGTCAGCGTCGACATCCACCAGCAACATCGCCTGCGTCTCATAGGTCGTGTCAACACCATCGAGTCCGGTCGTGAACACTGCAAAGGTTCCGGGCGACTTTTGAATGAAGGTGACAGGGTTCTGCCCCTTGGAATGACCGAACATGACGTCGTCCAAGCCATCACCGTTGATATCAGCAACTGCCACGGCAGGGCCGCCCCATGACACACGAGTTGGCATAAGACGGTAGCGCTTGAAGTCGTCAAAGTAGTTTTCCTTGTGCCAGAAGTTCAGACCGGATGACTCGGTGACATCAATGAAGACCGTTGTATCAGGTTGCACCGGTCGGAACCAGGAACGTACAGATGGGGCTGCTTCCGATTGTCGGAGTTCGACGTGAGAGTTGGCAGCGATCCCTGTCCGAACCTCCGCCGTTCCATCCGACCACTGAACGATCAACGAGTCTATGGTCGACGCGTTACCGATTCCGATGACCATCTTGTCGTCCATCCGCGACTGATAGCCACGTACCGGATAGTTCTCCCTGTACTGCGCGAACCCTCCAGCCACAACTCGCACCTTGGCCCCGAGCCCCCCGGTGTTGCCGGCCGATCCTACGAATGTGAGCGAAACGAAATTACCGGTCGATTGCTCGCGCGCCGTGTTCCGGTAGACAAACGCCACCGTGTCGAAATTCGGGACCACCAGATCCAGATCGCCGTCATTGTCGAGGTCACCATAGGCCGTTCCAAAGGTGGTACTCGTATCATTCAAGCCCCATATCCGCGTGGCATCGTCGAACCTTAGATACGACGTCTGGCGAAACATGAAATTCGGCTCACGAAGCGCCTCGATCAGGGGAATGTCCTCCATTTCACGGCGATTCATGTTATAGACGTAGTCTTGGTTCGACAGGTCCGAGGTGTAGCCGTTTGCGATGTAGACATCTGTCAAGCCGTCCAGGTCGAAATCCTGCATCAGGCATGCCCAACTCCAGTCAGTGGCAGCCATACCGGTCATGTAACCGATGTCCGAGAACTGATTGTAACCCCTGTTGAGCTGCACCATGTTCCTGGAGACCTGATTGGAGTCGTAGGTGGGGTTGTAGATCGACATGTCGCCGCTGACCCCGACATTGAGGATGCGCCGAACGTGTGTCTTCGGAAGCATGTCGGTTGTGATGATATCCGGAAGCCCATCACGGTTGAGATCCGCAACGTCGCTTCCCATACTAAAGACCGATGCCTTGCGAGTGACCTTCTTCATGCTTTCGGCGAAGCTTCCATCCCCATTGTTCAGATAGATCAAATCGGTCGAATTGAAGTCATTGGCCACATAGATATCCGGCCAGCCATCAAGATTGATGTCGGCTACCGTTGCGCTTAGCCCCATTCCTCGATCGCCGATCCATGCCGGATATGAGGCGTCTTCAAACCGACCATTTCCGAGATTCCTGAAGAGCTTGTCCGTGTGCCCTTGGTGACGCACCTCGCTCGAAGGCAGATTCCGCAGTCGAACGGCCTGATCTTCCAGGATCGACCCCGAAGAGGCCTCGAATCGGGGCATGGCTTGACCCTCCTTCTGACGCCGCACGGATTCAGCCTGCTCGACTGAGTCGGGCGGGCGCGGGGCCGTGCGCATGGCATACCAGTTGGAATAGGTCACCAGATAACAATCAAGAAGACCATCTCCGTTGTAATCAAAAAAGACGCTGTGTACTGTCTCATCCTTGAAGTCAAGCCCATATGCAGCTGCTTGCTCCGTGAACCGGCCAGTGCCGTCGTTGATGAGCAATCGACATGTGTTCTGCCAGCGCGCGACGAACAGGTCCAGGTCCCCGTCGGCATCAATGTCAACCAGATTGACGCCGGTTGCGAAGAACATAGAATCGTTCGGTATGCCGGTCTGTGGCGTCACATCGGTGAACCGGAAATCACCGTCATTTCGGTAAAAGCCACATCCGGAAAAGGCAGAGAAGACAACATCTGGTCGGCCGTCACCGGTAAAATCTCCGATCGCAACCCCGGCACCTGGAACCATGGAGTTGATCTTGGACAACGAATCCTTTGGCAAGACAATCCGTGCATGACGCTGCCGAAAGTCAATACCCGACTGCTCGGGTTGGAGTCGCTCGAACAATGGACGTTGCTGGGCCATGCCAATGGCAGCAACAAGCATCAAGAGACCGAGTGTATAGGGGGCTATCCTCATCTAGGTGCGACGCTCCGTTCAGGAGATTGACGAAAGATGTGCTTGGAGCGGGGCTTGAACCCGCACGTCCCTTACGGGACACGAGATTTTAAGTCTCGTGCGTCTGCCAGTTTCGCCATCCAAGCAATGCATCAAACTTACAATTCCCTGCGTGCGCGGATCATCTCCCACACTGCCGGGATGGCACTCACGACGATGATCGCCGCGATGACCAATGTGAAATTCTTCTTCACTACAGGTTGGTTCCCGAAGAAGTATCCCAGAGCGAGAAAGGACACAACCCACACCACGGCACCGACGATGTTGTAGACCAAGAACTGCCGGTAGGTCATGCGACCAATGCCGGCCACGAACGGCGCAAACGTCCGAATAATCGGCATAAATCGCGCCAGCACAATGGTCTTGCCGCCGTGCTTTTCGTAGAAAGCATGCGCCCTATTGAGATGATTCACGTTGAGCAGGCGCGAGGATGATCGGTTGAACACCTTGGGGCCAACCCTAGCCCCGATGGCATAGTTGACCCCGTCGCCGATGATGGCGGCGACAATGAGAAGTGCACCCAGCAGGTTCACATCAAGAGTGCCGAGAGAACAGATCGCTCCGGCTGCAAAGAGAAGTGAATCCCCCGGAAGAAAGGGCGTGACCACAAGACCCGTCTCGGCAAAGACGATCAGGAAGAGGATCACATAGGCCCATACCCCGTAGGCCGAGGTAATGGTCACAAGATGGGCATCAATGTGAAGAATGAAGTCGATAAGGCCGCTCACGAACTCCATCACTACCTCTGCACCAGGGCATTGATGCGCCCCAAGATGTCAGACTCCACATGCTGATGTGCATGCTGCGAGTACCATGTGTGCAGCAGCGGATACCAGTCGGTGTTGGTCTCGTGCTCGTTCTTCCACGCCGTGACAAGGGGCTTTGCAGCATCCGGACGCGGTCCCCACACCCAGAGCTCTTCGCTGTTGCCGGCCTCGTCAGATTGCGTAGCAATGACAATTGGAATGGATCGCGAGCCATTGGTCAGGTATGACTCAATGGCATCAGGATACGTGTCGCGATCCAGAATCATGAATGACACGCGCGGATTCAATCCAGCGATGGCTGCAAGCACCGGCAACGTCTGGGCCGAATCGCCGCACCAGTCTTCGGTGATCACAACCCACGTTTGGTGGACCTGTATCTCTGCCATCACGGCCACGATGGCATCGCTCGGCTGATAGGTCTTCATGTGCCGCGTCATGCGAGAATAGTTTAGCGGCCTGCCGGCGGCAAACTTGTCCTCGGAATCATTAGCATGCATCCGCTGCTCGGCCCTAGTGAGGAACTGCTCGAATGTCAGACCCTTGTCATTTGCCAGGCTGACGAGTTCATTGAGTGTCATGTGTGCTTCTCCATTGCGATTCGTACGTTTTCATGTGCGGCGCGTAGACGTTCCAGCGCCTGTTCTCGTGAGCAGCCGTGTGCGTGCATGACCAGTGCCGACTTGACATGCCCACCGGCTCGTTCCAAAAGATCTACGGCCTCAGAGAGTTCGACACCGCAGATCGTCATGACGATGCGGTTGGCTCTCTGCCGGAGCTTCTCATTCGTCAGCTGCAGGTCCACCATCACATTGCCATAGGTTTTCCCGATCCTGATCATAGCCCCGGTGGTGATCATATTGAGCACCATTTTCTGGGCAGTACCGGATTTCATGCGCGTTGACCCGGCGATCGGCTCGGGACCGACCACCGGACAGATGAGGATCTGCGCCTCGGGGCAGGCCTTTGCCACGATCTCGGCTGGATTGGTACTCACCATGATCGTGCGTGCTCCCAGCTGCGTGGCGCGGCGCACTGCCCCTACCACGAAGGGAGTACGTCCGGATGCGGAGATTCCGCAGACAACGTCCGCAGACCCTACCCCAAGATCATCGATGACTGCGGCTCCTGCCTCGGCAGAATCCTCCGCCCCCTCAACAGACCGGAACACCGCATCACGTCCGCCGGCAATAACCCCTTGCACAAGCTCCGGCGAGGTTCCATAGGTAGGGGGCATTTCAGACGCATCCAGGATGCCAAGCCGGCCGCTGGTACCGGCACCAACGTAGATCAAGCGTCCTCTCGTTCGGAAAGCATCGGCCACCACATCAATGGCCTCGGCTATTGGCTCGAGCTGCGTTCCAACCGCCCCGGCCACCAAGAGGTCCTCGGCATGAAGCATCGCAGCCACCTGCCCGGCACCAGCCTGATCAATGGTCACCGTTCTGGGATTGACCTCTTCCGTGGTGAGGAACGCCAATTGTTCTAGCAGGGTCATTGAAACAAAACTAGCCATTCCCTCTCTATGGTTGGGTTTGTGGATTATGAAATCTTGCCTATCTTTGCGGCCCAAAAGTTTTCAAGAATCTCAGGCGCCAACCACATGGCACATCATAAGTCAGCGATCAAGCGCATTCGTCAGTCGCGGAAGCGTAAGGTCTACAACCGCGGCAACAAGAAGGTCATGCGCGAAGCTATCAAGGCCGTGCGCACTGCCACAACGGTTGATGCGGCGCAAGAAGCATTGCGCGCAGCGTTCAGCATCCTGGATCGTGTTGCCGCCCGCGGAATCATCAAGAAGAACAACGCAGCCAACAAGAAGAGCCGCCTGGCCAAGGCCGTCAAGAAGTTGATGGCCTAAGCCTCGCACAACGTCAACGGACCCGTAGCTCAACTGGATAGAGCATCTGACTACGGATCAGAAGGTTTGGGGTTCGAATCCCTACGGGTCCGCAAGAAAACCTCACGAACCGCATCGGCAACACCGATGCGGTTTTTTTATGGCGTTTCCGTAATCATGCATCCTCATGGATTCCCGCTTCCGCGGGAATGACCGAATGGATTTCCGCTTCCGCGGGAATGACCGAATGGATTGCCGCTTCCGCGGGAATGACAGAGAGCGTCATCAGTCATCTCTTTCTCAGCCAGATACCGACGGGACGCTCGAAGAAGTAATGGACGCCTGCTGCCGCAATGTTCATGATGACATAGCACACCAGGGCGGCGGCAACAAAGTGCAAACCAGAGGTTTCGAGGATCTGTTGTAACCCCATGCTGACCTTTGGGAACGGACCCAAAGGCATGAATTGAATGAGGTAGAGGGCAAATGAGCATTCGCCGAGTACGATGGCCGTGCGGGTTGACAAGATCCGTGCAGCGAGGCCCCCTGCATGAAGACCTGCAATGATGATGGCCGCCGAAGCGGCGATGCCGTTGATGGCTATGGATCCAAGCTTGTGGTCGCCAACACTCACGCTGCCCCCTTCGGCATGAATGAAGCTGATACATCCGATCAGGAGGGCCACGCCAAGCCCCACGAGAATGTCGCCACGCCTTGCCAGTCGGTGGCCGTGTATCCCCATGACGCCGGCTGCGAGCATTCCGGCAACGAAATCTGAGAGCCGTCCGAAGATCGTTGCCGAAAACACGTCTCCATCCCAGACTCTCAACAGGTGATACACGATATCCTGATGGTATGACGCAAGCCCCCTGCCTAGAGCAAACGTCATCGTCCACAGCAACAGCGATACGGTGACCATGGCACCGACCTGGCGCGCTGGCGATAGTACCGGAAGACGACGGCGCATATCGTCGAAAAAACGCCGCAGGTAGTAGATCAAGATCGGAGCAATCAGGTAGAAGCTTTCCTCAAGCGTCAACGTCCACATGGGTGCGTTCAGCGACGAGCGGTAGCGAGGGAACCATCCATGCAAAAGCGTCAAGTGCAGTCCGATATCAGGGAGGGTGACGCGTTCCCAGGCCGAGATGGCCGACAGGATCACAACCAGTGTCGTAACTGGGTAGATGCGGATGAGCCGACGTTTGAAGTACGGCCACCACCGAAAACTCCCGGCGATAAGCTCATCGGCATAGAGGTACTGAAACAGGTAGCCCGAAAGAGCGAAAAAAATGTTGACGCCAACCCACCCGTATTGAAGCAGGCCCGGCACCTCACTTTTGTGCGGTGCAATGACATGTCCGATGAAGACGATGCCCGCCGCAATGGCACGAAGGCCGGTCAGTGCTGGAATGTGGGTCGGAGACACCGCCCAAGTTACGCCCTTCGGTCTAACTGACGGTAGACAAGACCCAATCGAGGGTTCGATGAGAGCACCTCGCGATGCCGACGGAAGAAGTCCCAATACATCGCGTTGAAGGGGCACGCTGTGCTTCCGGTCTTGACCGCAGGATCGTACCGACATCCCTTGCACGAGTCGCTCATCCTGTTGATGTATGCCGCACTCGAGACGTATGGCTTCGTGGCAAGGAATCCTCCGTCCGCATACTGACTCATCCCGAGCGTGTTGGGAAGTTCGACCCACTCGAACGCGTCAATGTAAATGCCCAGATACCACTCATGCACAGCCTTGGGATCAAGTCCCGCCAGCAAGGCATAGTTGCCGATGATCATCAACCGCTGAATGTGATGCGCGTAAGCCATATCGAGCGACTGACCAATGGCAAGCGCCAAACACCGCATGTCCGTCTTGCCTGTCCAGAACCACTCGGGAAGGGGCTCATGATGATCAAACACATTACTGTCTCGATACTCCGGCATGCGGGCCCAATACACGCCTCGCACATACTCGCGCCAGCCGAGGATCTGACGAATGAAGCCCTCGATGTGGTTGATGGGGATGCGCTGTTCGTGATATGCCTGTTCGACACGTCGGACAACTTCACCTGGTGAGAGCATCTTCACGTTCAATGCAAAGGACAAGAGCGAGTGAAACAATCGTCGGGCATCGTGATGCATTGCATCCTGATAGGTGCCAAAGTGCGCCAGCCCTGTTTCAATGAAATGATCGAGCTGCGCCAATGCCTCTGCCCTGTCGATCGGCCAACGAAAATCCTCGGCGTGGGGCGCTCCCATGGTCTCAACACCTGCCTCGACGATCTCGCGCCAGAGCAACGAGTGGTCATGATGCGGTCGCGCATCGACCGGTTCGGAGGGAGCCCCCTTCCACACTCCGCGATTCTCGGTATCGTAGTTCCACTCGCCGCCAAGTGGCTCGCCATCTGCGTCCATCAGCACGCCGTGTCGACGTCGCATCATCCGATAGAACCGCTCCATGAGCCAACGCTTGCTTCCACCGAAGAACTGCGCTACATCCCGACGCTCTGTCAGAAAGTGCTCGGACGAGTCACATCGACATTCGATTCCAAGCCTCGTTGCCGCCTCTGCAAGGATCACGTCCAGTCGGTGCTCATCGGGCTCCTGGTACGCAAACGACGTAGCGCCAAGCCGACGTACAACGGCATCGACGTTGTCAAGGACGTTATGAAGATTCTGATTTGATCCAATGGTCAAATACTCAACACGGTGGCCCTGGCGGCGCAGATGATCCGCAAAGCGACGCATCGCGGCGAAGATGGCAATGACCTTTTGAGCATGATGGCGGACGTAGTCCGTCTCCGACCGAACCTCCATCATGAGATACACAACGTTATCATCAGGCATCGCATACCACGAATGCCCGGCGTTCAGCTGGTCGCCAAGAATGAGGCGCACCTCTGTGCTCATGAACTTCTCCAGCGAGACGTGTAGGAACCCATCGGATCATGTGTTCTCTGCTGATAGGCGATGTCGAATCGTCTCCCGCCGCGTGGGTCCGCCCCCTCACCGGCGATGTAACGCCAGTTCCCTTCGTTCGATGCAGGATCGTAATCGATCAGATGCACGGCAAACCACCACTCGCCCCACTGCCACGGACATTGCAGCTCGTTGATCAGGTAACTGGCAACGATCTGTCGCATTCGGTTACTCATCCAGCCGGAACAGTTCAGCTCGTTCATCCCCGCATCAACGAAGGCATTGCCCGTGTTGCCTGTGCACCAATTCCAAAAGCTGCGATGCAGTTCAGGGGGCTGAGCATGAATCACCTCGGACGGCTCGATGTGTGCCCGAAAGGCGAAGAAGTCACGCCAAACGAGTTCGAACCAGAGCCAATACGTGCCATCGTTCGCCCCATGTCGGCACTCATAGTTGTGGATCTCCTCTGCGACGGTGCGGGCCGAAATGATACCCAGAGCAAGCCAGGGCGAGAGCTTGGAGGAGAACTCTGTGCCAACCAACTGATTGCGCGTCTGCTTGTACGAGTCAATGCGTTGCGATTCGAGGTAGCGTTGCAGATGCTCACGAGCGGATGACTCCGAAGGGGCGAAGTCTGACCGATGAAATGGGAACGCACTGCGAGCATCGCCCACGGGTCTTTCATAACCCAGCTCCTCCAGTGATGGAATGTCTGGGCACACAACACCGTCCGGCAGAGCAGGGATCACCTCCACAGCCGGCACGGGCGCGCGCCACCGGGTGCCGCTTCGCTCCAGTTCTCGACGAAATGACGTGAACACGCGCGGAATGCGATCCAGTGACATGGGTAGATCGTCATGGTGATACAACGTCTCTGACTGACGATAGACGTGAGCCACGTCATCTGCCGGACGCTGCAACCGAAACAGCAGATCCGATCCTCGTACTCGCAGGTCACGTTGTAGAGAGCGGAGCGATTCCAAAAGGAAGGACGCACGATGCGGCCTCATCTCGATCGATGGATCCCAGTCATACACGGGCAGAAGCTGTTCAGCAGCGTGACAGGCCTCGACCAGTCGTGGATTATCATGCAGCCGCTGCCGTCTGCCAATGTGGAATTCAATGCTCATGTACAGCCCCTTTCCGCATTCGACGGCAGGCATCCGAGCAGTACTTGACCTCGTCCCAAACGCGCTCCCACTTTTTACGCCAGGTGAAGGGGCGACCACAGCGCACGCAGGTCTTGGTATCAAGCTGATGTTTCTTGATCATGGTCATCCGGTAGGAAACATTCACGCTATAGATTGCGTTCCGCCACAATAGTCATGTAGTATCGGCAGGATTCACAGAATGAATATCAGCGCTCCCATCATCGCCCTCTTTCTCATAGGGTCGGCCACTATCTGCGCCCAGGACATGCGCAATGACATGTTTGGTGTGCGACGCGCCGGCCACGAGCCGCGCGCTTCAAAGCGCACCGAGGTCACACAGGTCGAAGACCGGCTGCGCCCCTTTTATCATGGCGTGGCCAGTGGCGACCCGTTGTCTGACCGTGTGATCATCTGGACGCGCGTCACCCCGGCCGATGGTGAAGAGAGCATCGACGTGCGCTGGCGCTGCGCTACCGATCCGGAGCTCAACTCCATTGTGCGCGAGGGTATCACCCAAGCCAGGTCCACCGCTGACTATACCGTGAAGGTCGACGTTGACGGACTTCAGCCGGGGAAGGTGTACTATTACGGATTCATCGCATATGGACGAGCCTCGCTCACCGGCCGTACGCGCACATTACCAACCGAAAAGGTCGATCACGCAAAGCTGGCCGTTGTCTCCTGCTCCAACTACCCTGCCGGATACTTTACCGCCTACGGCTTCATCGCCGATCGGAACGATCTGGACGCCGTCTTGCACCTCGGAGATTACATCTATGAGTACGACGCCGACACGACGTCGTTCGGTGGACAGACAGGTGCCCGACTCGGCAGGAAGCATGTTCCGGATGCGGAACTCGTCAAGCTGACCGATTACCGAACTCGGTATAGTCAGTACCGGCTCGACCCCGACCTACGACGTATGCATCAGCAACACCCCATGATCCACGTCTGGGATGATCACGAGTCAGCCAACGATGCCTACACAGATGGTGCTCAGAATCACCAGCCCGAGGAGGGCGACTGGAACCAACGCAAATCGGTATCACGTCAGGCGTGTTATGAATGGATGCCCACGCGCGAATCATCAGACGGTGCACTCTATCGCAGGTTCGTCATCGGCGACCTCGTTGATGTGTCGATGATCGACACGCGGCTAGAGGGCCGCGACAAGCAGATCGAGGAAGTCGGGCCATCTGCATCACAGGCTGCCAAGGATGCTCTTAATGCCCCCGATCGCAAGATCATGTCAACCAAGCAGTACGACTGGCTCACGGGGAATCTCGCATCCAGCACTTCCAGATGGAAGCTCATCGGCAATCAGGTGATCTACGCACCCGTGAACGTCACGCCCATTGATACGTCGTATCTCTTCACGTCCATTGGCCCCCTCTTCACGGCACTGCTGCGACCGCAGTTGCCATCGTTGCAATCGATCTTTGAGCTGGCGTTCTATGGCGACGTATGGAGCAACTACCCCGCTCAGCGCAACGCACTCAGCACGTTCATCCGCTCGCGTCCGGTTGAGAACGTTGTGGTCGTCACGGGTGACTTCCACTCGACGTTTGCCATGGAGATACCTGTTACCATCGGCGAGAAGATCAAGCCCGTCGGTGTTGAGTTCATCACCCCGAGCGTCACGTCGTCGAACTTCGACGAGAACTTCTCCACCGTTGCCGGCCTGAACGTCATCCAACCGCAGCTTCTCAAGACCGTCGACACTACGCTGACGCAGCGAAACGGACACATGAAGTGGAACAACATCACCGATCATGGATACATGATCGTTTCGCTGTTCCCCGACTCCGTGCAATCCGACTGGTATTTCATCAAGAGTCTTACCGAGCGGCCTACCGTTCAACGCTGGGAACGGGGCTATCGGAGTCTGACCGGGACGAACCTGCTCGGACAGACTGCCAGCGCTGCCCCAGGGAAGCAGGCGCAGGACGTACCGGCCCCGAATGACCCGCCAGTGGTGACTTCCGTGGCGGAGGACCGCGGTCGCACGTCGCCAATTGTGATTCTCAGTTGCGGTCCCAATCCAGCCCAGGATGCATTCTCGGTCTCATACATCGTCGATCGCCCCCTGCCAGTGCAACTTCTGATCCGCGATGTGATGGGTTCGGTGGCGTGGCAAAGCGGCGCATCCCTCGAACATGGTCTCAACAGCATGGTGATCGACACACAGTCGCTGGCCTCGGGAAGCTATCGTCTGGAGATCACATCCGGATCGTTCGGTACCTCGACGGCTCTGATCAAGAAGTAATCGCCGGAGTCTGCCTGACGGCGTGCGCCGACTTCGTAACTTCTTTTCATGAAGTTCACGCTCACGAAACAGATCCTACTCGGCGTCGCCCTGGGGATCGTGGTCGGCTATTTCATGCCCGACTTCGGAACGCAGATCGGTTGGCTGCGCGACATCTTTCTGCACCTGATCAAGGTCATCATTGCACCGCTCGTCTTCGCCACCGTTGTAACGGGTATCGCAGGGGGCGGGCATGGCAACATCGGCAGACTTGGCGCTAAGTCGCTCATCTACTTTGAGGTCGTCACCACTCTGGCGCTGTTCATAGGCCTAGCCGTGGTCAATCTCACGCAGCCAGGCGTTGGGGTCACACTCGTTGGCAATCCCGGCACTCTCGGAAGCGTGGCAACGAACCATCCAAAGTCGTTGATCGAGACGATCGTGCACATCTTTCCAACGAGCATCATCGAGTCGATGGCCAAGGGAGACGTCCTCCAGATCGTCACCTTCTCGGTGATCTTTGCCCTTGCGCTGCGCCGTGTGGGCGACCATGCCAAGCCGATCCTTGCCTGGTGCGAGTCACTGGCACAAACAATGTTCGCCTTTACCAACATCATCATGCGCTTCGCGCCGATCGGCATCGGCGCAGCCATGGCAGCAACGATCGGACACCAAGGTTTGGAGATCCTTGGTTCGCTGGGCTTACTGATTGGATCGCTGTATGCCGCATTGATCCTCTTCGTGGTCCTTGTGCTCGGCGCAGTCATGGTCGTCGCACGGATTCCTCTTCGCCCCTTCCTCAAGGCCGTCCGCGAGCCCTTCACGCTGGCCTTTGTTACCACATCGAGCGAGAGTGCTCTGCCAATGGCCATGGAGCGCATGGAACAGTTCGGTGTACCAAAACACATCGTGGGCTTTGTCATGCCGGCAGGATATACGTTCAACCTTGACGGCACCACGCTCTACCTGTCCATGGCAAGCGTCTTCGTCATGCAGGCCGTTGCTTCAACAGTGCCTGGATTCACGTTTGACATTGGTCAGCAGCTGACGATGATGCTGGCTCTGATGATCACCTCCAAAGGCGTTGCTGCCGTACCACGTGCATCGTTGGTGATCCTGCTGGCAACTCTCTCGACGTTTCTTCCGGAGAACCTTCGCCACTACGGACCGATCGCCGTGGCGATGATCTTTGGCGTTGATGAGTTCATGGACATGGCCCGCACCAGCGTGAACCTGCTTGGGAACTGTCTTGCAACAGTGGTCATGGCCCGCTGGGAAGGGGCTTTCGATGACGAAAAGGCTCGTGCCTACGGAGCCGAGTAGTGTCGTTGAGCCGCTGCCGCGGCAGCCTAGTGGACAACGCTGAAGATCGCCGACTGCGAGTCACCCATCACCACATAGGTGCCGATAGGCCATGACGAAACGTCGATGGACGTTGTGCGTGAATCGCCTATGTCAACCACTGCCACATCAGCGCCGAGCAAGTTGACCACGCGAAGACGTCCGGGGGCCGACGCGGTGACCTTGATGTGATCGGAGGCGGGTACGGGGCTGATCCCGATACCATCGGCAGCGGAAACATCACTTCGCATACCGGTTGTCTGATCGGGAAACCGCACGTGGTATCTCGTCCACGTCTCCGAACACCACTGAGCAAGGATCTCATGCTCCGTGCCTCCTAGGGGACGGATGATCAGTGCATCGCCCTCCATGTACTCAGCCGTGGTGATAAACTCACCGGTGCCATTCGGGTTGAAGATCGCCTGACAGACGGCATCGTGCGTTGAGATGAATCGATTGCCGCTTGAGACCGGAGTCGAGAGATCCTTCAGACGTTGCTGAGCGGTCTGCCCCACTGCTCCGCCCCCAGCCCAGTACGAACGTTCCTCGTACCGGCCAACCATGATCTTGAGCGTCTCCCAGCAGCGACAGACCGGAGAGGTCAGCGCCTCCCCCTGAGGGACTCCCAGCATCCGTTGTGCCTTGCCGATCTCGTCGCATTGCTCCCGTCCTTCGGCAATAAGATTGCGTCCGGGGAAGCACTCCGGTGCGGGCCCCTTGTCCTTCTGGTCCCAGTCGGTCTTTCCATGACGGTACATGAACACGAGGCCACCCTTCCGCATCTCGGCCATGACCTCTCGGAAGCCCATTCTCTCTTCAGACCGCTGCGTCTCATAGGCACCAACGTCAAGCTTGCGCCCAACCAGCCTCGGATTGCCGAGAATATCGTGCTGGCGGTGGTTCACGTAGGTATCAAGGTACCCACCATCCTTGCCGATCGAATTGGGGAGCAGCACCAAGCCATCATCATCGGTTCCGTAGATATCGTCTTCACCGGCAACGTCGTCAACGTTGACGAAGTCCGGAGGGAACTGCCAGAACCCGTATACAAAGTCACGCTCGATCACGTTGGCGATACCCTTCAGAGCCGAGGTATCACCCGGTTCGATCAACTGCATCACGTGCGTGGTCGTATCCTCATCCTCATTCCACATCAGACAGTTTTGGACAAAGCCTGAACTGACAGCTGCGGACTTGCCACCCAGTGGCTCCGGCCCCGTGAGTGTATTGCGAGAGAATGTCCCGTTGTTCAGATACAGGTTCGACCGGACCGATGCGACCGCACCACCGGTTTCAACGGCACTATTACCGGCGAACACCGACGACGTGATCTGGCTGGTTCCCGGAGAGTCCGTGATATAGACCGCTCCACCGCGCAGAGCCTGACAGTTGATGAAGAAACACTGTCCGATGAACGGACCCCACGTACGGTTCCATGCCGCACTTGTCACGTCGGAATCGATGTACACTGCGCCGCCGTATCGCGCTGATGAACACTGTTCAAAGACGCAATACTCTATCTGGATACGTCCGCCCCGTGTCATGCGAATAGCAGCTCCATCGGTTTCGCTGCTGCAGTCACGGAAATGGTTGTTGAAGATCCTCGGCGAGCCGCCGTTGACCGCCATGGCAGTCGAACGCGTTCCTTGGAGAACAAAACCGTCAACCCGTGTGATCGAATCACAGGCATTGAATGTGAAAATGCTTGCCCCCTGAGAAGAACTCAGCACCGTACGATTGCGATACCAGTCACGTTGTTCACGCAGAGTTTCCATGCCTGTGAATCCACCATAGAGCCGCATGCCGTTGGTGAGGGTGTAGCCGGATTGGGCGACTTGATACGTGCCGGCGGCACACCAGATCTCATCGCCTTGACTCCATTTGGACAGCGCCTCGTCGATTGATGCAAGTGCCGTCGACCATGACTGGCCGGTGCCCGAAGCGCCAGCCTTCGATGCAACAAAGAGCGTGTCGGCAGTCAGGGGGCTTGCAGCAACAAGCAGACCGAGTAGAAGGGAGCGAAGGTTCATTCAATCACCGCTGTTGAAAGTGTATCGACGATCGCACTCCATTGGACGTGCGGCGCGCTGCAACATACCACCCATTTGGTGCAGTGGATACGTCGGGCATGCGTCTTCCGAGCATATCGTAAAACTCTAAACCCTCACCAGAGGATTCGGTTTCAAACTCTTGGTCGGAGCGGTTCTCATCATCCTGCACGGAGACCAGTTCAGAAGCAGCCGACCAGACACCATCCTGTGTTGAGAAAACAACCCACCCGGGCATTACGGCTACATTGAGCACCGGAGTGGCAGTCACCAGTTCCATTTGTTGAAAGACCGCCGTCGCACGATCGAACTTCCATATTCCTTGGGTTGAATCACTTGCGTGACCCCATGCATAGAGATGACCGTTGTACTTGGCCACTGGAGTAACGAGTCTCATGCCAAGATTCAACTGCGACCACGTAGCTCCACCATTCGTGCTGAGAAACTGTTCCGGGCCTCCGTTGACGATGATGCCTTCAGCGGTCGAGGTCGCCGAATAGAAACGCAAACTGCGTTCTATCACAAAATCAGCAACCGTCACTCCAAGGAAGTAGGGCACTCCATCGACGTCGTATGAATCGACCACTAATCGCGCCTCGACTTCGCCCGGAACACTGGAGGCCGCGGTCTCCACACGGAACGTCACGATCGTGTCGCCAGTAGCTACCACACCGAGGATTGAGTAATCATCAATGATATCTCGCACCTCTCTGTTTGCCTCATCATAGCGCGCAACACCTCTGCTGGTGTGAAGAAGAATCATGCGCTCATTTGCCGAGACACCTGCCACGGCCCTGCGGGTGATCTTTGCACCATCATCCACGTTGATGATTCCGTCGTCCGTGCCCAGCCAGACAGAACCGCGGACATTTTCGATGAACTGATGTCGTATCGCTCTGGCCACCGTTTGAACGGTATCAAGGAATCGCCCCTTTACTGATGGGCCGAGTGCACAAACCAACTCCATGTCGCTGCTTTGAACTTCTCGATCATCACCGGACAGTCCTGCGAGCAACGCACGACCTCCCGACAGCATGACACGCGTGCCTCTGGACTGAAGGCCCTGGGTGATCAGCTCTGCATCACCCGAAGGAGAAGCCGTGGTGTCATCAATCCTCATTTGAAGTATCTGCCTGACTCGGTTGCTCATGAAGGCATATGTGCCGGCCAGGCAAAGCATCAATGGTGACGATGTTATCGGCGGAGCCGCACGAATAGCTCTTTTGGTTGCAGTCCGGACATCCGGCCATACCGTCACACCGCGCCCTTCGGAGACCACACTTCGAAATCCATCAAACACACCGCGTGTCACATCGGCACGACCATGCGGGATGTTCCATGTTTGGCCTTCACGATCGATGATCAGGCGTCCTTGTCGCTGGGAAACAAGCGCACAGCCCAATGAGTCAAACACATTGCCGGTGATCTTAGCAAACTCGACCGTATCGATTGAATGCACCGTCCAGCTCGAGGGAGCAGACCTTACACCACGCAGCACATCAACCACGTATGTAGATCCTGGCCGGAGCTGAATCACCACCAGCGAGTCTCCGCAGCGTCCAACACTGATCGCCTGTGGTGAAAGCATTTCCCGGGCATAGTGGGTAGCTTGGAATGACCCATCCTCGCCCGACCAGACTGTGATGGCAAGGGGCTCGCCAGGCTGCGACGGGGTAAAAAGTAAGTGCGACTTCTGAGGATTTTGCATCACAACCGGTCCGAGAAAGAAGCCCGACGCATCAAGTCGAATACTGTCGGCCCACGTTCCGTCACCGGCCGAATCAATGACCGATGAACCGAACAACCACCATGAGGTGTCACGTGGCATTGCGCGTTGAGCGACAACGCGAATCTGCGTTCTGCTGCCACCAACAATCGACGCCGATCGACAGCGGTACAGTTGAGGGAGTGCGTCCCATGGACGCGTCGGCGCGTCACTGACACTTCGCCGATAGACCAGCGACCCATCGACCATCCATAGTGTGCTATCTATGTGCACAACACGCACCGAACCTGTTGCACCGGTCGTGACGGGAATGCGCCGTACGTTTTGTGCTGCGACCGGAGACGTGGCCAAGATCACCGTTAGCAGTGCTCCGAATCCGGACAAGTGTGCTGATTTCATTAACAAAAATGTAAAAGGGGCGATTCGTTTCCGAATCGCCCCTTTGGATCACTCAACTTTGCTGACTTACTCTTGACCCATGCGGGCAGAGCGGCGCACCGGCTTGCGAGGCATGACTTCCTCGGGCTCCACTTGCGGGATGATGGCGTCCGGCCCGAAGATGTTACCCACGTCCGATGCAACCAGCATCGACTGATAGGCGCGAAGACCTGTACCGGCAGGGATCAGCTGACCCAGGATGATGTTCTCCTTCAGTCCGAGGAGCTTGTCCATCTTGGCTGCGGCCGAAGCATCAGCAAGAACGCGCGTTGTCTCCTGGAAGGATGCGGCCGAGAGCCACGACTCCGTAGTGAGCGATGCTTGGGTGATACCCAGCAGAAGCGGTTCGCCAATGGCTGGTTCCGCATTACGGCTCTTCGCCCCCTGCTTGTCACCCTTCTTGAGGTCGGCATTGATCTCGCGCAGCACGCGCTTATCGATGATCTGACCGAACTTGAGCTTGGTATCACCTGGATCGGTGACCACGACGCAACCCTTGAGACGATCGTTCTCATCATTGAAGCGCAGTCGGTCAACCTGATCGCCCTCGAGGAAGGAGGCATCGCCGGAATCGGTGACACGAACCTTTTGGAGCATCTGGCGGACGATCACTTCGATGTGCTTGTCGTTGATCTTCACACCTTGCATGCGGTACACTTCCTGGATTTCGTTCACCAGGTATGCCTGCACTTCATTGATGCCCTTGATGTGCAGAATGTCGTGCGGATTGATAGCGCCTTCCGTCAAGCGGTCGCCGGCACGCACGAGGTCACCCTCTTGCACGAGAACGTGACGTCCGATCGGCACCGAGTATTCACGCTTGAGTTGTCCGTCGAGCGACGTTGTGGCGATCACACGTGAACCGCGCTTCGGCTTCTCGATCGAAATGATACCGTCGATCTCCGTGACTGCGGCAGGAGCTTGTGGCGCGCGAGCTTCGAAGAGCTCCGTAACGCGCGGCAGACCACCCGTGATGTCGCGAAGACGTCCGAGGTCACGAGGCATCTTCACGAGCTTCGAGCCGACTGTGACCACTTCGCCGTCATCTACCACGATCTGTGCACGTGAAGGAATGATGTAAGACTGGATCAGCGTTCCTTCGTCGTCAACGATTTCGATGGCCGGGCTCTTTGTGCGGTCGCGTGAGTCGATCACGATCTTGGTCGTGTGACCCGTCTGCTCGTCGATCGCTTCCTTGAATGTCAGGTTTGGCACAAGGTCACGATAACGAACGCGGCCGGCCTTTTCAGTGATGATCACGGAGTTGTACGGATCCCAATCGTAGAGCGTTTCACCCTTCTTCACGGTCTGACCATCCTTGACCTTGAGTTCGGCGCCGTACACAACGTCATACTTGGTCACAACACGGTTCGAACCTGGTTCGACGATGTTGATCACACCTGCGCGGGAGACGACAACTTCAACGTCTTCGGTTTCACCCGGATAGCTCACTGTGCGAATGGCATCGAACTGAATGAGACCGTCAAACTTTGCAAGAACGAGACTTTGACTCATCGACAACGATGCCGTACCACCCGTGTGGAATGTACGGAGCGTCAGCTGCGTACCCGGCTCACCGATGGACTGCGAAGCGATCGTTCCAACTGCTTCACCGGTATCTACCAACTGACCCGTTGCCATGTTCCGACCGTAACACCGAGCGCAGACGCCGCGACGTGATTCACACGTCAGCACGCTGCGGATCATCACGGCCTCAATCGGGCTATGCTCGATCGCTTCCGAGATATCCTCGTCGATCGTTTCGCCCTTCTTGCAATACACCGTACCGTTGATCGGATCGACCACGTCCACGAGCGACGTGCGTCCGAGGATTCGCTCCTTCAGCGGCTCCTTGACATCTTCGCCATCCTTCAGGGCACGCATCTCAACACCGCGGATCGTACCGCAGTCGTCCTCAGAGATGACCACGTCCTGTGCCACATCGTGCAGACGACGCGTCAGGTAGCCAGCATCAGCGGTCTTGAGAGCCGTATCGGCCAGACCCTTACGAGCACCGTGTGTCGAAATGAAGTACTCAAGAATCGTCAGACCTTCTTTGAAATTCGAGATGATCGGGTTTTCGATCAGCTCAGCTGAAGAGGCTGCTGCCGTCTTTTGCGGCTTGGCCATCAGACCACGCATACCGGCCAGCTGACGGATCTGCTCCTTCGAACCCCGAGCTTGTGAGTCGAGCATCATGAAGAAGGTATTGAAGCCGTCCTTGTTTGCTGCAAGCTCGTTGTAGAGCTTGTCGGCAACTCGGTTGGTGGCCGTCGACCACGTGTCAATGATCTTGTTGTAGCGCTCACCTTCGGTGATGACACCTGAGTGATAGTAGTCTTCGATTTTGTCGACTTCCTTTTGCGCCCTGTCGATGATCGTGACCTTTTCGGCAGGAACAACAACGTCGGCGATCGACACAGAAAGTCCACCGCGCGTTGCAGTAAGGAACCCTGTCTCCTTCAGCTTGTCGAGGAACTCCACCGTCTTGGCAAGACCGGCCTTGCGGAAACAGTCGGCGATGACCTGGCGCAGACGCTTCTTGCCGAGCATCTCGTTCATGTAGCCCAGCTCTACAGGCACGATCTTGTTGAACAGCACGCGGCCGGCTGTGGTTTCGACCAGCTTGCCACCGATGCGGACCTTGATCTTGGCGTGAAGAGCGATGCGACCCGAGTTGTATGCGATCACAACTTCGTCCTCACTTGCGAAGATCTTGCCTTCGCCCTTGACGCCACTACGTGCCTTGGTCAGGTAATACACGCCAAGGACCATGTCCTGCGAAGGAACCGCGATCGGCTCTCCGTTCTGCGTGTGCATGATGTTGTGAGCCGAAAGGATCAGCAGGAGGGCCTCAAGCTGTGCTTCGTGACTCAGCGGCACGTGCACGGCCATCTGGTCACCGTCGAAGTCAGCATTGAATGCCGTTGTCACCAGCGGGTGGAGCTGAATGGCCTTACCCTCGATAAGCTTCGGCTGGAACGCCTGGATACCCAGACGGTGAAGCGTTGGGGCGCGGTTCAGCAGCACCGGATGACCGTCGATGACCGTGTCGAGAATGTCCCACACCTCGGTGGTCTTCTTTTCGACCTGCTTCTTGGCACTCTTGACGGTCTTGCAGTGACCGCGCTCGATAAGCTTGCGAATGATAAGGGGCTTGAACAGCTCAACGGCCATGTCCTTCGGCAGACCGCACTCGTGCAGCTTCAACTCAGGTCCGACCACGATAACGGAACGGCCCGAATAGTCAACGCGCTTACCAAGCAGATTCTGACGGAAGCGGCCAGTCTTGCCCTTGAGCGTATCGGCCAGCGACTTGAGGGCACGCTGCGACTCGCTACGAACGGCGCGACGTGAGTTGTCGAAGAGTGCATCGACTGACTCTTGAAGCATCCGCTTCTCATTGCGAAGAATGACCTCAGGTGCCTTGATGTCGATAAGGCGCTTGAGACGATTGTTACGGATGATCACTCGACGATAGAGGTCGTTGAGGTCAGACGTTGCAAAGCGGCCCCCTTCAAGAGGCACGAGAGGACGTAGGTCCGGGGGGATCACCGGAATGATGTCCAATACCATCCACTCAGGGCGGTTCGGCTCCTTGTGATCGGCCGTGCGGAATGCATCGAGGATGCGGAGACGCTTCAGGACATCTGCCTTCTTGGCCTGTGACATGTCCTCGCGGGCCGTCTCACGAAGCTTGAAGTAGTCCTCATCGGCATCAACGCGACGCAGGAGTTCCTTCACAGCTTCACCACCAATGAGGGCGATGAACTTGCGTGGATCCTCGTCGTCCATATTGCGTTCTTCCGGACGCAGGCTGGCGAGAACCTCCAGATACTGCTCCTCGGTCAGAAGGTCCTTCTTCTGCAGGCCGGTCGAACCGGGCTGAACGACCACGTATGACTCGTAATACACGATGCGCTCGACGTCCTTCGTCGGCATCCCGATCACTCCCGAGATCTTACTCGGCAATGAGCGCAGGAACCAGATATGGACAACCGGTACGGCCAACATGATGTGACCCATGCGCTCGCGGCGAACGCTCTTCTGCGTCACCTCAACGCCGCAACGATCGCAGACGATACCCTTGTATCGGATACGCTTGTACTTGCCGCATGCGCACTCCCAGTCACGAATCGGACCGAAGATCTTCTCGCAAAACAATCCATCCTTTTCGGGACGGAACGAGCGATAGTTGATCGTCTCGGGCTTGGTGACCTCGCCGTGCGAACGATTGAGAATGTCATCCGGTGATGAAATGCGGATCGTGATCGAACCGTAGCCGCGCTTCGGGATGTTTTGGAACTGCATCGTGACTCCGAGCTAAAATTCCTTGGTTGACGAATTATTGGACAGTGAACGTCAGGCTCAGTCGAGCTTGACGTCCAGACACAGACCCTGCAACTCCCGAATGAGAACATTGAACGACTCGGGGATTCCCGGCGTCGGAAGGTTCTCGCCCTTGACGAGGGTCTCGTACATCTTGGCCCGACCCTGCACGTCGTCTGACTTCAACGTCAGCATCTCTTGCAGAGTGTGCGCAGCGCCATAGGCCTCGAGCGCCCACACTTCCATCTCTCCGAGACGCTGGCCACCAAACTGGGCCTTACCGCCAAGGGGCTGCTGCGTGATCAGCGAGTATGGTCCGATCGAACGTGCGTGAATCTTGTCTTCGACAAGGTGAGAAAGCTTCATCATGTAGATGATGCCAACCGTGACCTCATTTTCGAAAGCCTCACCCGAGCGACCGTCATACAGCACCGTTTTGCCTGTGCGTGGAAGACCGGCCTTCTCGAGATAATCACCGACCTGATCCCATGAAGCTCCGTCGAAGATCGGTGTGGCAAAATGAATACCGAGTTCACGGCCTGCCCATCCGAGAGCTGTCTCGTAGAGCTGACCCAGATTCATACGTGATGGCACGCCAAGTGGGTTCAGGACGATGTCCACAGGACGTCCGTTCGGAAGGAACGGCATATCCTCGGTCGGCACGATCTTCGAAACGATACCCTTGTTACCGTGGCGACCGGCCATCTTGTCACCAACCTGAAGCTTGCGCTTCTTGGCAACATAGACCTTGGCCATTTGCTGGATACCGGGCTGAAGCTCGTCACCGGCAGCGATCTTGTTGCGCTCGATGCGGGCATCGAGGATGATCGCGTTGCGGCGGTTCTCATAGTTCTCCATGAGCTTGTGTACAAGCTTCATGATCTTCTTGTCGGCAACCCAATCCTGTTCAAGACTCGTGTTCGACGGCAGGAAGGATCCCGACTCAAACTTTGCAAGCATCTCCTTGGCTGAGAACTTGCTGCCACTGCGGAAGACGACCGTGTCGTTGTTAGAGCGAACACCGATCGACGTCTCTCCATCCAGAAGTTGTCCGAGACGCTCGATACAGTCGATGTCCAATGCACGCAGGGCCTGATTTTCTCGACGAGTAATGAGGTCTTGACGCTTCTTTTCTTCGAGCCGGAACTCACTGTCGCTGGTAAGAACCCGGCGAGCGAAGAGCTTGGTGTTGATGACCGTTCCCTTCAGTCCCGGAGGTGCCTTCAGGGAAACGTCCTTGACGTCTCCAGCCTTGTCACCGAAGATCGCACGAAGTAGCTTCTCTTCCGGCGTAGGATCGGTCTCACCCTTCGGTGTGATCTTTCCGATCAGGATATCTCCTTCTCGGATCTTGGCACCAATACGCACGATGCCGCGCTCGTCGAGATCCTTGGTCGCCTCTTCGCTGACGTTCGGGATCTCGCGCGTGAACTCTTCTTCACCGCGCTTGGTATCACGAACCTGGAGTGTGTACTCTTCGATGTGGATCGACGTGAAGACGTCTTCTGCCACCATGCGCTCACTCAGAACGATGGCGTCTTCGAAGTTGTATCCACGCCATGGCATGAAGGCCACCATAACGTTGCGCCCAAGAGCAAGCTCTCCCTTTTCCGTCGAGGCACCATCGATGATCGGCTGGCCCTTCTTGACGCGCTGACCGACCGATACGATCGGCTTGTGGTTGATACTCGTATCCTGATTGGTGCGGTAGAACTTCTGCAGGTTGTATGTGACTGTGCGATCACCGTCGAACGAGATGAGCTTCTCATCGGCGCTGCGCTTGTCATCATAAACGATGCGCACGAAGTCGGCGCATACGTAATCGACCACCCCATCGTCCTCAGCAAGCACCAGAGCGCGTGAGTCACGCGCAACACGAGCTTCCATACCTGTGCCAACGATTGGGGCTTCTGGACGCAGCAGCGGTACACCTTGGCGTTGCATGTTCGATCCCATGAGTGCACGGTTAGCGTCATCGTGCTCAAGGAATGGGATCAGAGAGGCAGCCGGAGATGTGATCTGATCCGTGCTGACTTCCATGTAATTGACTTCGCTCGGGGTCACGACCTTGTAGTCGCCGCTGAGACGGGCCTTGACCGTATCTCCAAGGATCCGCCCCTTCTCATCGGTTGCCGTAGAAGCAGGAATGATGATGAGGCCTTCTTCCTTGTCGGCAGGAAGGAACTCAACGTCATCCGTCACCACGCCGTTGACGACCTTATGATACGGCGTTTCAATGAAGCCGAACTTATTGACGCGCGCATGGATGGCCAGCGAGGAGATGAGACCGATGTTCGGACCTTCAGGTGTTTCGATCGGGCAGAGGCGGCCGTAGTGCGTGTAGTGAACGTCACGAACCTCAAAGCCGGCACGCTCACGCGTAAGACCGCCAGGTCCAAGAGCAGACGTCCGGCGCTTGTGGGTGATCTCCGACAGCGGGTTTGTCTGATCCATGAACTGCGACAGCTGGTTGGTGCCGAAGAACTGGTTGATGACGCTTGTAATGGTGCGGGCATTGACCAGCTCGCTCGGTGTGACGTTCTCACTGTCACGAACCGAGAGACGCTCCTTGATCGTACGCGCCATACGCGTCAGACCAAGATTGAACGTCGACTCAAGCTGTTCGCCCACCGTGCGTACGCGGCGGTTGGCAAGGTGATCGATATCGTCGACCGGCACCTTGGCGTCGCGCACATCGATCAGGTACTTGACGATCGCAACGATGTCATCAACCGTAAGGGTGGTGACATCAAGCGGCACCATCATGTTCAGCTTTTCGTTGATACGATAGCGACCAACAACGCCGAGATCGTAGCGCTTTGGATTGAAGAACAGCTTCTCGAGCAGACCCCAAGCCGTGTCGAGATCCGGTGGATCAGACGAACGAAGCTGGCGGTAGATGGTCTCAAGTGCGTCTTCGCGCGTGCGTGCCGTATCCTTTGCGAGCGTCTTGGCGATGATCGGTTCATCGTTCGGATTCTCGTACTTGTACACCCGAATCGAGTCAACGGACGATCCCTGCAGAGCCGCAAGCAGTGGCTCGTCCAGGATCAGATCGCGCTGTGCAATGATCTCACCCGTGTTCATGTCGACTGCGTCTGCTGCGATCCGGCGACCAAGGTGCTCTTCCGTAAGCTTCTTGACGGAGACCTCGGCCGAAAGGTCGAACAGGTTCAGCAAGTCCTCATCGCTCGAGTATCCCAGAGCGCGAAGAAGCGTTGTGACGGGAAACTTCTTCTTACGGTCGATGTACGCGTACATCACATCATGGATGTCCGTGGTGAACTCTACCCATGAACCCTTGAACGGGATGATGCGTGCCGAAAAGATCTTCGTGCCGTTTGGGTGCAGCGCTTCATCGAAGAAGCAGCCCGGTGAACGGTGCAACTGCGCAACGATCACGCGCTCGGCACCATTGATGATGAACGTGCCACGCGGGGTCATGGCCGGGATCTGACCGAGGTATACTTCCTGATCGATCGCTTCGATATAGTCTTCCGAGGATGGATCAGCCTTCGACGACAGACGAAGCTTCGCCTTCAGTGTCTTGGCATGCGTAAGCTCGCGCTCACGGCACTCCTCTTCAGAGTACTTCGGCTTTTCGATGATGTACTCGAGAAAGCTCAACTCATACACTCCCGAGTTATCCTCGATCGGGAAGTTGCTCTCGAATGCCCGCTGCAGGCCGATCAATCGACGATCGCTGATGCCGACGTCCTCCTGCAGAAACTCGTGGAAGGAATCGATCTGGATCCCGAGAAGATCGGGATAGGTCGATTCCGACTCGATCTTTCCGAACGAGACGCGTTCGCGCACCCGTTGCAGCGGAAGCTGATACAATGCTGTTTCTGTGCTCAAACCATTCATGGAGATGGCTCCTGACGGCAAGTAAAAAGTTTTGTTTCGTTCTGATGGTCGAAATGATGTCGGTCAGACCCCTGTCTCAACCGTCAGAACGCCCCCTTGCAAGGGGCTTTCTATTTACGACAACGCCCGAGACGGCATTTCTGCCGCCTCGGGGCTGTTTCACTGCACTCTCTTGATTACTTGAGCGTGACCTTGGCACCGGCTTCCTCAAGCTTCTTCTTGAGGGCATCGGCATCAGCCTTCGCTACACCTTCCTTGACGATCTTAGGTGCGCCTTCGACGAGGTCCTTGGCTTCCTTCAGACCCAGACCGGTGACTTCACGTACGACCTTGATGACGTTCAGCTTCTGAGCACCGCCTTCGGTGAGTTCGACGTCAAACTCTGTCTTCTCTTCTGCAGCGGCTGCTGGTGCTGCTCCAGGAGCTGCACCGGCGACCATCACCGGAGCGGCGGCTGATACACCGAACTTCTCTTCAAGGGCCTTCTTGAGATCGGCTGCCTCAACGAGGGTGAGGTTGCCAATCTTCTCAACGAGTTCTTCAACGATTGCTGACATTGGATTTCTCCACGAATGAATGATGAATGTTCTGTGTGTGATGGATGGTGACGGGTCCTGTTGAACCCTTCACGCTTCGGCCGGCGTTCAGGCGGCCTTCTTCTTTGCGACTTCTTCGATGATCGATGCCACGTCCCGCATGAGGGCGTTCACGCTGCCAACGATACCCGAGATCGGTGCGTTGATGCTTCCCAACATGCCGGCAATGAGATCCTCGCGCGTTGGAAGCTCCGACACCTGCTTGAGCTGCGTCGGACCGAAGTACATGCCTTCGACCACCGCCACCTTCAGGCGCGGCTTTTCCAGCTTCTCAAAGTGCTGACGGATCACCTTCGCAGGGGCAACCGGATCGCTCGATCCCAGGATCATCGCCGTCTGCCCAGCCAACTTCGTGTCTTCGATCTCGTAGCCACCAACCTCGGCCAGAGCTCGCACCAATAGGGTGTTCTTTGCAACCCTCATGGTGACGCCCTTTGCACGAAGATCACGGCGAAACGCCTGATCCTGTGCGACCGTCATGCCAGTGAAATCCACGAAATACAGACCCGACGCGTTGCGGATCATCTCCGCCAGCTCGGCGACGACTGCCTGCTTTTGTTCTTTCGTGATCATAACCTTGTTTATTGTTAGAGTCGCCGGCCCATCAACCTGTCAGATGACAGTGTTAGAAGCGTGACAGCCCGACTGTTGCGTAATAGTTTCGGAGTTATTGGTCGGCACCGACGGACTTCGCATCGACGCGAACGGCCGGGCCCATCGTGGAGCTGAATGTGATGCTCTTGACGTACTTGCCCTTTGATGAGGAAGGCTTCGAGCGCACGACCGTGCCCACGAACGTCTGGAGATTCTCCACCAGCTTGTCCGTTGAGAACGAGCACTTGCCAACGGCGGCATGAATGTTGCCAGCCTTGTCAACGCGGAACTCGATCTTACCGGCCTTGACTTCGGCAACGGCCTTGGCAACGTCGAACGTCACCGTGCCGCTCTTCGGATTTGGCATGAGGCCGCGAGGACCAAGCACGCGACCAAGCTTTCCGACCTCGCCCATCACGTCCGGTGTGGCAATGATGATGTCGATGTCTGCCCAGCCCCCTTGCAGCTTCTCGATGTAATCCGAGAAACCGGCGTGATCAGCTCCGGCATCGAGAGCTTCCTTGTCCTTTGGTGCCTTCGCAATGACCAGCACGCGTACCGTCTTACCGGTACCGTGCGGAAGTGCAACCGTGCCGCGCACGAGCTGATCGGCCTTGCGAGGGTCGACGCCGAGGTTCATCGCGACGTCGAATGATTCGTCAAACTTTGCCGTTGCGTTCTGCTTTACAAGCTCGACGGCCTTCTTGATGTCGTACGACTGTGCGCCGTCAAATGACTTGGCGGCCTTTGAAAAACGCTTCCCTTGTGCCATGGAAGGATATCCTTTCGTGTTGTGCAAGCGGCGCCGCCAATGCGACACCTCCAACAGTGGTTTGAGTTCGTGAATGGTTGTTCGAGAAGGGGGCTTCTCAGTCTGTGACCGTGATCCCCATCGAGCGGGCGGTGCCGGCAATCATGCTGATCGCACTCTCTTCGGTGTGACAGTTCAAATCTTGCATTTTGATCTTAGCAATCTCTGCAAGCTGAGCACGGTTGACCTTGCCAACCTTGTCACGATGAGGTGCGGCCGATCCCTTGTCAAGTCCGGCGGCCTTGATCAAAAGCACAGGGGCCGGCGGTGACTTGATCTCGAACGTAAAGCTCTTGTCACTGTAGAACGTGACGAGCACCGGCAGGATCATGCCCGGCTGCTTGGCCGACTTGGCATTGAACTGCTTGACGAATTCCATACCTGCAAGTCCGCGCTGACCGAAAGCAGGGCCAACCGGCGGAGCCATCGTGGCTTCTCCAGCCTTGAGCTGGAGCTTGAAGGTACCCATGACCTTTTTTGCCATGTTAAATGTCCTTTCGTGGTCTGCGGCAGGGACTACCTGCCTCCCACATCATGTGTTAATGATTTTCGATCTCTACCTGGTGGAAGTCCAATTCGATCGGCGTTTTGCGCCCAAGAATCCCGACCTCAACCTTCAGCTTTTGCTTTTCTACGTTGACTTCCTTGACCGTTCCGTTGAAGTTGGCAAACGGTCCGTCGATCACCTTCACCGGGTCGCCCTCGCGGAACGATGTCTCGGAGGTCGTGATGTCCTTCCGCTCTTCGACACGTCCGAGAATGCGGTCCACCTCTTCCTTTTGCAAGGGCTGTGGTCCCGACGTCGTACCGGCAAACGAAACAATCGACGGTAGCGAAAGAATGATGTCGCGAACACGAGTGTCGAGCGATACCTCGATCAGAATGTAGCCCGGAAGAAAGTTCTTCACGCGCGTACGACGCTTGCCCGCCCTGACCTCGAAGACCGTCTCAGTGGGAATGATCACACTCTGAACACGGTTCTCGAGCCCAAGCCGAATCATCTCGTTCTCAATGGCGGTTTTCACCCGTGCCTCATGGCCCGTGAAAACACGTAAGGCATACCATCGAGGTTCCGGGAGTTGTAGTGCGACGTCGGACATCGTGGCTATCCCAATCAATAAATAAACTCAAGAAGGAAGACCACTCCACGGTCGATCGCAAAGACCAGTGCGGCAAAGACCAAACACGTGCCCACGACCACCATTGTGCTCTCTCTGAGCTGCTCCTGTGTCGGCCAGGAGACTTTCTTCATCTCCTTGCTGACATCAGAGAAAAATCCCCGAATCGAATCGATCATCGCTCGTCCTCCGATCTGCGTCTGTCATTCATAAAACATTGCACGGGCGGCAGGATTCGAACCCGCGGCCTGCGGTTTTGGAGACCGCTGCTCTACCAGCTGAGCTACACCCGTACGGAATTGTCAAAGCAAGAGCTGATGACCGGGATTGAACCGGTGACCTCCACCTTACCAAGGTGGTGCTCTACCAACTGAGCTACATCAGCGACATGGTCTGTCACAGACACCACAGCCCTTCAGCGCACAGGCCAATAGCCCGACGCCTCAGGGACAGTTGAAGTCTGAGCGGGAGACGAGACTCGAACTCGCGACCAACAGCTTGGAAGGCTGTGACTCTACCAACTGAGTTACTCCCGCATGTACAGCCACTTGCTCGCGCAGATGGCAGCTGTGGGTAGGGAAGGATTCGAACCTCCGTAGACATAAGTCAGCAGATTTACAGTCTGCCCTCGTTGGCCGCTTGAGTACCTACCCCAACAACAGAGCCGGCAAAGTTAGGGGTCGGGGGAAAACTATGCAAATGTCAGGGCGAATCTCCACCCGAAACCACCTGCCCCACTGGCCCCCTACCGAACCATGGCCCGGAACTGGTCAAAGAGGTAATCTGAGTCGTGCGGCCCGGGGCTGGCCTCGGGGTGGTACTGCACGGCAAAGGCCTGGGCATCTTTGAGAGCAATGCCGGCGCAGGTCTGATCGTTCAAATTCACATGCGTCATCGCGACGTTCGGCGGCAGAGACGCCGGGTCGACGGCAAACCCGTGGTTTTGGGAGGTGATCTCGATACCACCGGTTGCGAGATTCTTCACCGGGTGATTGGCACCACGGTGGCCAAATTTGAGCTTGTACGTTGAAGCACCCACGGCCAGGGCAAGGATCTGGTGCCCAAGACAGATGCCGAAGATCGGTTTCTTCCCGATGAGCCCCTTGACGCATTCGATGGCCGACGTCACCGCTGCCGGATCTCCAGGACCGTTGCTGAGAAACACCCCGTCGGGATCGTGTGCCAACACACCCTCGGCAGAGGTGTCCGCCGGTAGCACGGTCACATCGAAGCCATGATGGACAAGGCGACGGAGGATGTTGCGCTTGATGCCGAAATCGAGCGCCACAATGCGCGGGCGCGCACCGCCAGCACGGACGTCCGGACGGTAGTCCCACTCGGTGATGCCGCTGTCCGACACATGATAGGGGGCTTTGGTGGTCACCAGCGGCGTCAGATCAAGGCCGTTCATGGACGGGACCTGACGCGCACGCTCAACAAGCTCGCGTCCATCGAGATTCTCGCCGTGAGCGATCACGCAGCGCATCGCCCCCTCTGAACGGAGGATGCGCACGATCATGCGCGTGTCCACACCCTCGATGCCGGCGATGCCCTCGGATTCGAGGTAGGACTGCAGAGACCCCGTGGCACGGTAGTTTGATACGACCGGTGAAAGCTCGTGCACGACAAGGCCGGAGGCCTGAATGTGTTCGGACTCCACATCGTCGGGGTTGACCCCATAGTTGCCGATGTGCGGGTATGTGAAGGTGACGATCTGCCCCTTGTAGGACGGATCGGTAAGGATCTCCTGATACCCCGACATCGACGTGTTGAAGACCAGCTCCCCGGTGCATTCTGCACCGATCGCGCCAATGGCCGTACCCTCGACAATGACGCCGTTTTCAAGGGCAAGGATGGCCGTGGGGCGGGGCATGCGATTCTCCGTTTACCTGTGCGAAATGTGCGTGCGAAAATACCCCTCCGAGTCCTATTTTCACCACAGGAGAATCGCCTTCAGCTTACGTAGTGCCCACATCGCAGAACATCATTCCGGTCCGACCACGACCGTTGAGCTTTCGTCTCTCAATGGCAGAGTTCTGATCCTGAACCAGTCGTACGAGCCGATCAGTATCTGCAGCGCTAAAAAGGCACTCACGCTGATCTTCTTGACCAAGGCCGAACTCGTCGAACAGATCTCAACCCGGAGCATCCGCACCGTCCGCACGCAGTACCCGTTTCCGTCGGTCATCCGTCTCTGCGCGTACTTGCGTGTACCATTCCGTAAGATCGAGCTCTCACGAAAGAATATCATGCGGCGCGACGGAATGCGATGCACCTACTGCGGCACGGGGCAGCCTCCGCTGACGATGGATCACATCATACCGCGCTCGCGAGGTGGCACGGATTCGTGGGAGAACCTGACAACAGCGTGCATCAAGTGCAACAACAAAAAGGGAAACCGCACCCCCGACGAAGCGGGAATGCGGCTGATGACCGTGCCAAAGCGCCCCCATCACGTGTTGTTTCTCAAGCACTCGATGGGTACGATCGACGAAACGTGGCGACCATACCTGTTTATGGATTGAGCCGAAAGGCCGCGCGCAGACTATTGTCGATCTGTGACTCATTCTTTGAGTCCGTTGGATCGAGATACGCCCCACCTGCCCGGAATGCAGCGATGGTAGAGAAGACGAGTGATGTCGAGTACGTGCCGGACGACGGAATGTCTACCGCTGCGGATCCAACGGTAACATTTGAAGTGATGTCGCTCTTGTAGGTGAAGGGGCTTGACACTCCCTGACGAACGAATCTCCCGTCAATGATGATCGAGT
>JBEAYU010000058.1:0-30301 GCA_041170435.1 Bacteroidota bacterium | reverse complement strand
ATGGTGCCTTCTTCGACGGCGCGTTTGACGGCGCAGCCTGGCTCGTGGGTGTGTGAGCAAGAATTGAACTTGCAGTGTTCGGCCAAAGGGGCGAACTCTTCGAAGTAGAATGGAAGCTCATCTGCACCCAATTCCCAGAGGGCAAACTCACGGATGCCGGGGGTGTCTATGGCAATTCCGCCGTGGCGCAACGGAATGACAATGGCGGCTGTGGTGGTGTGACGCCCCTTGTCGTACTTGCGGGAGATCTCGCCAACGGCTTGGGGAATGTTGCTGATGAGGTTGATAAGCGAGGACTTGCCGACGCCGGATGGACCGGCAAGCAACGAGGTGTGCGCCATGAGGTGGTGCTCAAGCTCAGCAATGCCCTGCCCCGTTGTCACACTTGTGAACAGAACCGGAATGCCGAGGTCGTCGGAGTAGATCCTCAGATCCTCGACAAAGTCCTCGCGATACTCATCAGGAATGAGGTCGATCTTGTTGATCACGATCATCGGAGCAAGCTCGCCCTTATCTGCTGCAATCAAGTACCGGTCGATGAGCCGCTTCTTATAGTCAGGCTGGGCCGCAGCCACAACAATGCAGAGCTGCTCGGCGTTGGCCACCAGCACCTGCTCCTTCTTGCCGCGTCCGGCGGCCTTGCGCGACAGAACAGTAGTGCGCTCGTCGACCTTGACGATCGATGCAGCTCCCGATGCCCGCTCATCGGGCACGATCCAGACGGTGTCGCCAACGGCCACCAAACTGGACGTGTGCGAAACGTCAATGATCCCAGACACGGAACAGTCCCACACGGCATCAGCAGTAGCGACCATCCAACGCGGACCAAGCGGACGCATCACGGTGCCGAGCACAGCCCCTTCCGGGATCGCACCTCTTTTTACTCGCGTGCCCGTTCTGTCCAACAGCTTGGCTCGCTCGCGCGTGCGCGCCCGGTACCCCAGTTCGTGCTCTTCGTGGTCGGGCTCAGCGTGGTTGTAGTCGTGTATGCGTTTTGCCACAGGATGCGTTGATTCGTATCTTCCGACAGTTTGTTTTCAAATTAACAGGAACCCTTTGAACTACCGGTGGATCACCCGGGAATGTACCGATGAAAATGCCGTCCAAACGATAAGCTCAACACTTGATATCCCTCGACCGATCGCACACGTGCTGGTCAGTCGCGGGATACGGACCGTTGAAGAAGTTCAACGGTTCTTCGAACCATCGCTCGATCACCTCCATTCCCCATGGCTCATGGATGGCATGGAGGATGCAGTTGACCGTATTATTCGTGCCATTGCCGGCCGCGAGGTGATATGGATTCACGGCGATTATGATGTTGACGGCACGTCGAGTACTGCCATGACACTCCATTTCCTGCGCAGGATCGGAGCCACGGCGGATTACCATATTCCCAGTCGCCTTGATGAGGGCTTTGGCTTCACGCCACAGTCAGTCGACCGTGCGCATGCTGCCGGCGCCACGATCATCGTTACCGTCGATGTCGGTGTAACGGCATCGAAAGCGGTTGACCATGCCCGCGAACTCGGCATCGACGTGATCGTCTGTGATCACCATCAGGCCGCCGAAGAGATCCCCTCGTGTTTGGCACTGTTGAATCCGGTCAAGCCCGGATGTCCCTACCCGTTCAAAGACTTGGCCGCCTGCGGCGTCGCGTTTAAGCTCCTGCAGGCCCTGAGTCAACGTCAGGGGCACCCGGAACTTGCCTATGAATACCTGGACTTCGTGGCGATCGCCTCGGCAGCCGATATCGCCCCCTTGATCGGTGAAAATCGCGTCTTGAGCCATTTCGGTCTTGAACTTCTCAACTCATATCCACGCCCAGGCTTCAAGGGGCTCGTCGATTGTGCAGGACTGCCCCTGGGTGAACTCACGAACTCGAGCGTGATCTTCGGCCTCGCGCCTCGGATCAATGCCGCCGGACGTCTCGGCGACCCACGTCGTGCCGTGGAAATGATGCTCCAGGACGATGAGCTTCGCGCCTTCCAGATCGCCCAAGAGCTTGAACGCGATAACCGTCAGCGCCGCTCGATCGATGAGCATACGTTCGAAGAAGCCGCATCCATGGCAGTGTTGCAACTATCAAGCGGCAGCGGTAAAGCATTGATATTACACGACGAGAACTGGCACGCAGGGGTGATCGGGATCGTGGCTTCCCGCCTGGTTGAACGGTTCAACGTGCCGGCCATCATGCTCACGACGATCGACGGAATTGCCAAGGGTTCAGCCCGTTCTGTGCGTCAGTTTGACATCCATGGAGCGTTGAAACAATGTGAGGATCTGCTGATTGAGTTCGGTGGACACATTCACGCCGCCGGCCTGTCTCTGAAGGTCGAAAACATCCCCGAGTTGCAGCGCCGCCTCGATGAGATCGCCGGGTCAGCACTGGCCACAATGGAGATGGAACATGAGCTCGTGATCGATACCGAGCTTCAGCTAAATCAACTATCACCTTCATTTTTCAAGTATTTGGCAAAGTTTGCCCCTTACGGACATCAAAATCAGCGGCCGCTGTTCATGACCGACGATGTCACGTCTGCCAACGGCGTTAAGATCGTTGGCAACAACCACCTGAAGTTTAGAGCGATGCACAAGAACTTCCAACTGGATGCGATCGGATTCGGACTGGGCGACAAGATCGCCGAAGTATCTCATGGCCGCTCCTTTTCAATGGTGTACACACTCGAAGAGAACCTCTTCAATGGTGGTTCTTCACCGCAGATCCGCATCAAGGATATTCATCCGAACCGCTGAAACAGTTTACGTTATCCACAGCTCCGCCACCAAAAGGTTATGAATACCGAAACGGTGCGATCAGGTCACATAACCGACATTGACGAATTCGGGCAACTGGTTGTAAGATATAGCAACAGCGGAGCATCAGATACGCTTCTTGCCTCCCGGTACCGCTCCCTCCGTGAGCTCTGGTCCAGCGCCGGCGCGACATTGATCGGCCGTGCTGTCAACATCGTTATCCACACTATGGATAACGAAGAGTACCCTGCTGCAGTCCTGGAACCGGAGATCACCATCGACGTGACCGAAGCGGCCGGCTATCTGGGTGAGCAGGGACCGAATGTCGATCTCATCGGCGTGCGACGCCTGCAAGCGCCCGCCGAACCCTCCGTTGCCATCATCCGCGGTAGCGCTATCAATGCGGCCCTTGACGCTCTTGTTCGGCGTCCCTCGGCAGACGACGAGGTTCTCGTCGCTGAGGCGATAAGGTCACGCCCCCTTGCCATGGCAGCACTTGCCAACCGAGGAAACCAACACATCCAGGTGATCGAATCGGTGCACCAGTGTATGCCGCGGCTGCGCGACATGGTGGAGAGCTGGAAAGGGGCGGATGTTGTCCTTGAGCCGTTCCTGGTGTCGCCAACCTACGGCCTCCAGGGTCGAGCCGACATTGTGCTTCGCAGGGAAGACTCCATCGAGATCCTCGAGTTGAAGTCGGGCACGCCGCCGAAACGGCAGCGTCGGGATCATGCAGCCCAGGCCGCATGCTATACGGCTCTTCTCATGCAGGCCGAGAATATCCAATCTCTTGTCCATGCCAAGCTCTGGTATGTGCAGGACATTGAGCGTCCCTTACATGATGTTCACGACGTCCAGGCCCGGCTTCGATCCGTGCTTGAAGCCCGCAATGCCGTTGTGCTCAACGAGCTTTGCCTGTCGCAACGAAACATGCGGTCGATCCAGATCGCCGTTGCCGGCCCCATCGGGAACAGGGGGCCGTCCTCCTACGAGATTCAGCATTGGCATACCCTATCTGGCTTGCTCAGAGGTCTGGGCAAAACTGAACGTCACATCATCGCCGAATGGATCCGAATGTCCGCCAATGAGTTTCTGGCCGCACGCTTGGGAGGGGGCTCTGCACGCAGTGCTGCCGACATCTGGCGACTGAGCCCAGAACAGCGTCAGGTGGCTCCGAGTGTTTTGGTGGATCTGACGATCGACTTCGATCAATCCAACCTCGAGGCAATGCATGTGGTGTTTCGCCGACCCTCAGCGTCGGCCCCCTGCTCGATTCGCGTTGCCGACGCTGTCGTTCTGCGTCGAACCGGCGCGTCACATCCCGAGACGAGCGCACACAGCATCGTGCTGTACAAAGGGAGCGTAAAGGCCATCGATCAGCACAGCATCACGGTGTCTCTGCGGAACAAGTACGCAGATATCGACGAGCGGTCGCCGTCGGGGTGGTCCGTTGAGCAGGACGTCATGGATTCAGGCGTGAGATCGATGTCCACCTCGATCCGCATGCTCATCGAGCAGCCACAGCGACGTCGGGATGTGGTGCTGGGCCTTGCGGCCCCTACCCATGGTCAGCCCAGGTCTGTGAACGCACCGATGCTCACCGATGTTCAACGCACGATTGTCGCACGGGCCGTGGCTGCCCATGAACTCTTCCTCATTCAGGGTCCGCCCGGCTCCGGGAAGACGTCAGCCGTGTTGCGTGCCATCGTGCAGGAGCTTCTGATGGACCAGGGCGAATGCATTCTCTGCGTGGCCTTCACCAACCGCGCAGCCAACGAGATCTGCAGTGTCCTGCACAAGCACGGTGTTGCGCACCTGCGGCATGGTAGCGCCGATGGAGCTACCGGCGAGTCATCGATCCCGCGCTTGGCCCGTGAACTTGAGCCCAATGAACTGGCCACGGCCGTTACGACTGCGCGTGTGATCGTAGCAACCGTGGCATCATTACATGCCAGTTCTGAGATCTGGACGCTGGCCAGATTCAGCACGGTCATCGTCGATGAAGCATCACAGATCATCGAGGCTCACCTGGTTGGCATCATCGCCAACTGTCAGCGTAGCATCCTCATTGGCGATCATTGCCAACTGCCGGCCGTCATCGCTCAACCCCCTGCAGAGCTCGTGGTGCAGAACGAGCATCTGCGTGACATTGGCATGACGAATCTCGGCGTATCAGGCTTTGAGCGACTTGTGCGGTGCGCTCTGTCGCGTGGAGATCACCAAACGGTGGCCATGCTGACGCAGCAGGGACGCATGCACGAGCAGATCATGCAGTTTCCCTCAGATGCCTTTTACGGAGGACGTCTGACGTGTCTTCGTCAGGAACAGCGCACTGCCCAGCCCCCTGCCTGGGCGCAGGTACTGCCCGATCGGACGTGCTTCATCGACGTTGACACGCAGACTCCACTTGTGAGTGAAGCCGAAACTCTCTGTGATATCGCCTGCTCGATCCTTGCCGATCAGGCGAATGCGCCGATGTTGCCGACGATCGGGATCATCACGCCCTTCCGGATGCAGAACAACGCCATCAGTCACATGCTGGATGCTCGGCTTGATGTGCGCCTGAGACATTGCATCTCGGTCGATACCGTAGAGCGCTTTCAGGGTAGCGAGTGCGATGTCATCCTTTACGGAACTGCAGTGACAACGCTCCAAGAATTCGATACGATCCGATCAGAGATGGATATCGATGGCCACACCGTCGATCGCAAGCTCAACGTTGCCATCACCCGCGCCAAAGAGCAGTTTGTGTTGGTCGGCAATGCGCGAATTCTTGTTGAGTCGGCTGTTTATCGGCAGTTCCTTCCCTATCTGCGACAGCGTCAGTGGCCGTCGTAGTTTTGCCATATGGCAGGACACAGCAAATGGGCCAACATCAAGCGTCGCAAGGCCGTGGTCGACGCAAAGCGGGGGAAACTCTTCACGAAGGTCTCCAAAGAGATCATCGTCGCAGCTCGACTCGGAGGGGGCGATCCTGACGGGAACGCACGTCTTCGCATGGCCATCGAGAATGCCCGTTCGGTCTCGATGCCGGTCGACACGATCAAGCGTGCGATCCTGCGCGGAACCGGTGAGCTCGAAGGCACCACCTACGAAGACGTCACCTACGAGGGCTACGGCCCTGCCGGTGTGGCCGTGATCGTTGTCTGCACCACGGATCATCGCAACAGAACCACGCAGGACCTTCGGGCTACGTTCTCAAAGTATGGCGGCAACCTCGGCGAGACCAACTCGGTAAGCTGGAACTTCACGCGGCGCGGTGAGATCCGCATCGAAACGGGTGCATCAGAGGATGAACTGCTTCTTCTCGCAATGGAAGCCGGAGCTGAGGATGTGGTCATGATCGAGGATGGTGCGCTCATCTTCTGTCCAGTCGAAACACTCGGCACCTGTGCCAACAGCTTCGTTTCAGCTGGTCTTTCCGTTCGCGAGCAGCGTATCGTTTTCGAACCCGGCACCATGGTCAGCGTCATCGATCCCGAACAGGTGAAACTCCTTGATAAACTGCTCGATGTTCTCGACGACAACGACGACGTGCAAGAGGTGTTTCATAATGCGGAGGAGATTGAGGACATGGGCCCCGGCCTTCGCCGGGGAGACGAAATGGGCCCCGGCCTTCGCCGGGGAGACGAGCAGTAGATGCGCATCCTTGGCATTGACCCGGGATCCGTCGTGTGCGGATATGGTGTGATCGACGTTGATGGATCGCAACTTCGACTCGTCGAATACGGTGTCATCGCCGTCAAACGACGTACGACATCTTTCCCGGAGCGTTTGAATGAGATCCACGGTCGTTTGAGTGCCGTCATCTCCAGAACCCAGCCAACAGCCTGTGCGATGGAGAAGGTCTTCTACGCCAAGAACGTCCTCTCGATCGTCCAGCTTGCTCATGCCCGCGGCGTTGCCATGCTCTGCTGCGCGCAGGCCGGCCACGAGCCCGTGGAGTACACGCCCATGCAGGTCAAACGGAGCGTCACCGGCCGAGGAGCGGCCAACAAGGAGCAAGTCCAGCACATGGTGCGCGCCATCCTTGAGATCGACGAGACACCGCAGTTCTTTGATGCTACCGATGCGCTGGCGGTTGCGATCTGCCACGCCGTAAATGGCAAGCCCCCTGTCCCCGGCAAGAGGGGTGGTGCGACATCCAAACGGCAGGCGTGGGCGGAGTTCGTGAAAGCCAATCCGGACAAGGTGAGGAAACCATAAGTAGTGGTATTTTTGCGGCCATTGTTCCACCCGTAACCACGAACGGACGTGCTCATGGCCACCAAGATTGCCATCAATGGATTTGGACGCATCGGACGCCTGGTATTCCGTGCTCTTGTGCAACGTAATGCAGACGTCGAGATCGTTGGGATCAACGACCTGACAGATGCCCGGACGCTTGCTCACCTGCTTAAGTACGACTCGGTGCACGGCCGCTTCAGCGGTACGGTAGAGGCTGAGGATTCGGCCATCATCGTAAATGGTCATCGCATTGCGATCTCTGCTGAGAAGCAGATCGAGAACCTTCCGTGGAGCGGCCTCGACGTGGTGATCGAGTCGACCGGAAAGTTCACGGCCAAGGCCGATCTCGAAAAGCATCTGCGTCATGCCCGCAAGGTGATCCTCACCGCCCCGGCCAAGGATAAGCTTGACGGCACCATCGTTCTGGGTGTGAATGACCATGAGCTCACCTCTGACATGCATGTGGTTTCCAACGCCTCGTGCACAACAAACTGTCTTGCCCCCATGGTCAAGATCCTTCATGAGAACTTCGGGATCGTCAACGGCTACATGACCACGGTCCACGCCTACACCAACGACCAGAACATCCTCGACCTCCCGCATAAGGACCTGCGCCGTGCACGTGCTGCTGCGCAGAACATCATCCCCACCACGACCGGCGCTGCCAAGGCCGTCAGCGAGGTGATGCCGGAAATGAAGGGCCGACTTGATGGCCTTGCCTTCCGCGTGCCGACGCCCGACGGATCTGTAACTGACTTCACGGTGGTTCTATCCAAGCCAGCAAGCAAGGACGAGATCAACGCCGCCTTCAAGTCAGCCGCTGAAGGCCCTATGAAGGGCATTCTCGAGTATTGCACCGACCCTGTGGTTTCGTCTGACATCGTTGGAAATCCGCACTCATGCATCTTCGATGCACTCAGCACCATGTCAATGGGTACCACAGTGAAGGTCGTGGGTTGGTATGACAATGAATGGGGCTATTCGAATCGTATCGCGGATCTCTTGTTGCGAGTCACGGCGTGATCCGCTCGATCACGGACATCGACGTTGCCGGCAAGCGTGTGCTTGTGCGGGTGGACTTCAATGTTCCGCAGGACGAGTCAGGTGCGATCACCGACGATACGCGCATCGTGGAATCCATCCCCACGATCATGTCGATCGTGGACCGCGGTGGCGTGGCTGTTCTGATGTCGCACCTGGGTCGACCAAAGGGCAAGCCCAATCAGAAGTACTCCCTGCGCCCGGTTGCCGAACATCTGGCCGCCTTGATGCGAACGCGCGGAGTCGCCGTAAACTTCGCTGCTGAATGCATTGGTAGCGTTGCCGAAGAAGCGGTAGCACAGGCCCCCTTCGGAAGCATCGTGCTACTAGAGAACCTTCGTTTTCATGCCGAGGAGGAGGCCAACGATGCGGCCTTCTGTGCTTCGCTTGCCAGACTTGGTGATGTGTATTGCAACGATGCTTTCGGCACGGCGCACCGTGCCCATGCAAGCACTGCCGGAATCGCATCGCTCTTTGCCGAGCGCTGCGCTGGCAATCTGATCATGAAGGAACTCGAGTATCTCGGCAGTGCTCTTGCGCATCCGAAGCGTCCACTTGTTGCCATCATGGGAGGCTCGAAGATCTCGGGAAAGATCGACGTTATCAATGCGCTACTGTCAACGTGCGACACGATCTTGATCGGTGGTGGCATGATGTTCACGTTCCTGAAGGCCAAGGGGCTCGGCATTGGCAGCTCTCTCGTGGAGGAGGACCGCGTGGATCTCGCTCGCGAACTCATGGAGCGAGCCGTCGAACGAGGTGTTCAGCTGCTGATTCCCACCGATGCTGTGGTGGCATCGGAGTTTGCCGATACTCCTGCAAATCGGGTCGTCCGCGTCGAGGAGATTCCTGACGGGATGATGGGATTGGACATTGGTCCGGACACCCGTCAAACTTTTTCCAACATCATAGGCTCTGCTGGGACCGTTATCTGGAATGGTCCGATGGGCGTGTTCGAGTTCTCAAACTTTCAGGCGGGCACGCGCGCAATCGCCGATGCCATGGCCTCAGCTACTGCGACGGGCGTCATCACCATCGTCGGTGGTGGTGACTCTGCTGCAGCGGTTTCGCAATTCGGTCACGCGAAAAACGTCACCCACGTCTCAACCGGTGGTGGAGCCTCACTCGAGTTTCTCGAGGGCAAGGCACTCCCCGGAGTCATTGCACTCGAGGCATAACGCATGTCTTCTTTTTATGGCCAAGGCCGCGGCCTGAGCGCCTTCCCCCCGGTGATCAAGTTTCTGCTGCTCTCCAATGTGGGGGTCTTCCTGTTTCAGGCATTGATGCTCTCGGGGATGACGCTTGGGGGTGTCCCGATCGACAACGTTGTCACACAGGTATTCGCGTTGTGGCCAGTCGAAAGTGGCCTCTTCTTTCCCTGGCAGGTACTTTCGTACCAGTTCATGCACGGCGGTATTGGCCACCTGTTCTTCAACATGCTCGCGCTGTGGATGTTCGGCATGGAACTTGAACATCTTTGGGGCTCGCGTCGATTCGCCGTGTATTACCTGCTGTGTGGAGTGGCGGCCGCCATTGTTCATCTATCGGTGCATCCGATCATCGATGGAAGTCTTGTGCCGACCATCGGTGCCTCGGGCTCGATCATGGGCGTGTTATTGGCCTTTGGAATGACCTATCCCGACAGGCCGATCATGATGTTCCCGCTGTTCTTCCCGATTCCGGCGCGGATCTTCGTAATGATCTATGCGGGCTTCGACCTGCTGAACGGCCTGATGAACACGAGTGATGGTGTTGCCCACTTTGCCCACCTTGGCGGAGCACTCGGTGGCTTTCTGCTGATGAAGTTTGGTTCGAATCTCATGCAGCGGATCGACCCCGGAGCAGGCGGTTTTCATTCCTCACGTCGGAGTGTTGTTGACGTGGAGTATCGTGACATACCGATCCCGCCATCCGTTACGTCGAGCTTCCGCCGCTCTGAGCCCCCTACCATCCACGAGATGCCTCAACGGAGTACACCGACGCGATTCGTGGTCAATGGCGAGCCGGTCTCACAAGAACAGATCGATGCCATTCTTGACAAGATCTCGCATGGTGGATACCATGGTTTAAGTGAGCGTGAAAAGAACATCCTGTTCGAAGTCAGCAGGCAGCTGTAATGTCCACACCATCGCCGTCAGCCCCCTACTGCGAGTCGCTCACGTCGTACAAACGACGTCAGACGATCACGGCGCACATTGGCGAGCTAACGATGGGATCATCGGCGCCGATCCGCGTGCAGTCGATGACCACCACCAATACGATGGATACAGAGGCCACGATCGCACAGTCGATCCGCATGATCGACGTCGGCTGTGAGCTCGTGCGCATCACGGCGCCGAGCATTCGAGAGGCCAAGAATCTGGAACACATTCGCAATGGCTTGCGGTCAAGGGGCTATGCAACCCCGCTTGTGGCCGACATTCATTTTACGCCGAATGCCGCCGAGATCGCCGCTCGCATCGTTGAGAAGGTGCGCATCAATCCGGGTAACTATGTCGACAAGAAGCAGTTCAACATCATCGAGTACACCGACGCACAGTATGCCGAGGAGCTGGATCGCATTCGCGATAGGTTTGTGCCTCTTGTGAAGATCTGCAAGGAATACGGCACGGCAATGCGAATTGGCACGAATCATGGGTCGCTGTCGGACCGCATCATGAGTCGCTATGGAGACAGTCCCCACGGCATGGTGGAGTCAGCCCTGGAGTTCCTACGCATAGCCGACGACGAGGGCTTTGACAACATCGTCCTGTCAATGAAGTCCAGCAACCCGATCGTGATGATCCACGCGTATCGTCTGCTGGTTGCCACTTTGAACGAGCAGAACATGAAGCCATACCCACTGCACCTTGGCGTGACCGAAGCTGGAGATGGTGAGGATGGACGCATCAAGAGCGCGCTGGGCATCGGTACGCTGTTGCAAGACGGACTTGGTGATACTGTTCGTGTTTCATTGACTGAAGAACCGGAGGCTGAGATCCCTGTGGCACGCGCCCTCATTCGGAGGTATGCACAGTGAGATCGCCGTACAGCTATCACCGACGTCAAACCCATGCCGTTGCCGTGATCGGTCACGATAACGTGCCGCGCGTGGTTGCCGATCTGAGCTCCGTCAGCATTACCTCCATGGAGGACCTTGCTTCGACCGGACATCTCTACGACGCCGTGACCGATAAGTGGACGATGACTGATCAGGCTGCAGAGTTTCTCTACATGGGTACTCGCCCCCTGCCATACATGGCGCCGGCCGGAACACGTCAGCTTCTGGATGCATCGACATGGCTTGGGCACGACGACCACTTTTACTGCGTACCGGTCTATTCTATCACCGAATGGCGTAGCATCGAAACACGTCACACAGTAATGAACGTGATACGATGCGCAGCCGAAGAGCTCACGGATGTGCTCCTGCACGAACTGTCCGAAGATGCAAGCGTGGTGCTCATGGTCGGTAGCGATGATGCGAGTTACTACACGACCATGCGCGCATGTGGAGACAGGATGCTTGCCGCGCACGTCCACATGCCAGTGATCTTGGCGTATCACAGCAGCGAAGCATCACTTGAGAACGGGATCCTTGATGCCTCTACCGACGTAGGGGGCTTACTTGTCGAAGGTCTCGGAGACGCGGTGATGCTGACCCTCCGCTCAGACGATCGGCTCGATACGGCAACTTCGGTGCGCACAGCCTTTGGTATCCTGCAGGCGGCACGCACACGCATGACCAAGACCGAGTATATCAGTTGTCCGTCATGCGGTCGCACGCTTTTCGATCTGCAGGAGACCACCTCCATGATCCGTTCCCATACCGATCACCTGAAGGGCGTCAAGATCGGCATCATGGGTTGCATCGTCAATGGTCCGGGAGAGATGGCGGACGCTGACTACGGCTACGTTGGTTCAGGCCCCGACCGTATCACCCTTTACCGCGGCCAGGAGATCGTCAAGCGCAACGTCCCGTCAGCCCACGCCGTGGATGAACTCATCGGCATCATCCGAGATGATGGCCGGTGGGTGGAGAGATGAGTGACGAGTGACGAGTGACGAGGGACGAGTGACGAGGGACGAGTGACGAGGGACGAGTGACGAAAAGAATGAGGCAACCTTTCGGTATCATTGATTCATACACACTCTCGTAGAAAACACATGCAACGATCAGTGCTCAATGTGATAGCCAAGTCGGTTATACACGTTCTTACTTTGGCCACCGCAGTCATCGGGGCTGTTGCTCAAAGCGAGCCAATAGACAGTTTTCGGGGATACAAATGGGGAGTAAGTGAAGAGATTGTCAAGAAGGCTCTTTCCAAGAAGAAAGTTGATGTTATTGACAGTCTCGATTTCCTTAGGGTTTATCGCATCCAAAACGAGCAAATGTTCAGTCTCCCTGGCACTCTTGAGTTTGATTTCCATGGAGGAATTCTTGTCGCTGGTGGATGGATTCACAGAGCTGGGACATCAACTACCGGGACTGTGAGTCTGATCGATTTCACGACTGCAGTATCAGCTCTCTCTAAAAAGTACGGTTCGCCTGAAGTTTATAGTGTAAACGAACAAGATCGTAGATATGAGTCACCGGCCAAGTCATTTGAGGACTTTGACCCTAAAGTGCGGAACAGACTTACTCTGGGCTGGATTGACGACGATAGAAATGAAATCAGATTACAGCTTGTGTCCAGTGGTGCGCAGATGGAGATATACTACCAAAGCAGACAGTTCTTTGAGGCCATGACTGAGGTAGAAGATTACTAATCACTCAAATACGAAAGGCCCGACGGAGTCGGGCCTTGTAGGTTACGGGTTACGGGTTTCAGGTTGCGGGTTACAGGTTACGGGTTACGGGTTACGGGTTACGGGTTTCAGGTTACGGGTTACAGGTTACGGGTTACAGGTTACGGGTTACAGGTTACAGGACATTGGGCCTGTCACCTGTCACCTGAAACCTGTCACCTGGTCGTGCCCACGTCTCGTTCTTACTTCTTACCCTTCTTCGCAGGAGCTGCGGTCTCTTCGACGGCAACAACCTTTGGAGCGTGGCAGGCGGCAACAAGAGTGCCGGGACGCTCGAGGAACTCCACGCCTGGGACGGAGAGGTCGGAGATGTGAATGTTCTGTCCCTTGCCAAGGTTCGACACGTCCACGTCAATGTGCGTTGGGATGTTGGCAGGATCCACCTTGATCGAGGTCTTATGCAGAGCATGCTCCAGTGTGCCCCCTTCGCGCACGCCAATGGCCAGGCCGGTGACGTGGACAGGGACCTTGACGATGATCGGCTGTCCTTCACGGACACCAAGCAGGTCAAAGTGAAGGATCTTATCCGTGATCGGATCGAAGCTGACGTCCTTCAGGATGCTAAGGCGTTCGGCACCATCGATCGACAGGCGCACTGCCTGTGCCTTGGACGTGTAGACGACCGGGCGCAGAGCAAGCGTCGATACCGAGAAGTGCACGGGTGTTTCGCCATTGGCGTAATACACACCCGGAACGCGGTCATTGGAGCGGAGCTTCTTGGCTTCTGCAACACCAGGAGTGCGCAGTTCTGCTGGAAGTGTGACTTGGCTCATTGTTCTATCCTTCAGGATACGTTTCTGATCTGATAAAAGATGCCGGCTCAGCCCTGGTTCTTCTCGAACAAGGAACTGATCGACTGGTTGTCATGCGTTCGGTTGATCGCCTCGGCGAACAGACTCGTCACGCTCAATACTTCAATTTTCTCATTCACCTCACGCAACGGAATCGTATCCGTTACATAAAGCTTTGTCAGCGCCTCACTGCCGGCAATCTTTTCTACTGCCGACCCCGAGAACACCGGGTGCGTGATCACACCGATGATCTGGTTCGCCCCCTGCCTTTTCAAGGCTTCCGCGCACTGAACGAACGTGCTGCCGGTGTCGATCAGATCGTCGACGATCACGACGTTCTTTCCCTGGACCTCACCGATGATATTCATCACCTCGGCAACGTTGTGCTTCGGTCGGCGCTTATCCACCACCACCAAGTCCGCATCTCCAAGCATCTTGGCATAGGCACGGGCCTGTTTGACACCGCCGACGTCCGGAGCGGCGACAGCAACATTGGTAAGCCCCAATGCTTGCAATGCTTTGACCGTTACGCTTGATGCATACAGGTGGTCAAGCGGGATGTCGAAGAACCCCTGAAGCTGAGGCGTGTGCAGGTCCATGGTGATCACTCGGTTCGCTCCGGCCTGCACCAGTAGGTTTGCTACCAGCTTGGCCGTGATCGCTACTCGAGGCTGATCCTTCCGGTCCTGACGCGCATATCCAAAGTACGGGATCACTGCCGTTATGCGCCGCGCCGACGCACGCTTGGCCGCATCGATCAACATCAACAATTCCATCAAGTTGTCCGAGGGGGCAAACGTTGATTGGACGATGTAGAGGTCGACCCCGCGGACGTTCTCTTCGTACTTAACCCAGATCTCACCGTCGCTGAAGTTGCGAATCGCAACCTGCGACAGCTCGCGATTCATCGCCCGGGCAATCTTGAGAGCAAAATCCGGATTGGACCTGCCGGCGACGATCTTGACGTCTGAGTTCACGCGAAGAAGTTCCGTCTAGTGATCGTGAGCTGGGGCGGCAGGATTCGAACCTACGCATGGCGGAACCAAAACCCGCTGCCTTACCGCTTGGCGACGCCCCAGTGTGCGGCTGTCACACGCTCATCGACGAGCGCGCATCACACCACAAAGAAAATGTTCTTAACGAGTATCCTGCGCCACGAACGGAAGGAGCGCCAAATGACGCGCGTACTTGATCGCACGTGCCAAACGGCGCTGCTGGAGTGCCGTGACTCCCGTGATGCGACGTGGAAGGATTTTACCTTGGTCATTGGTAAAACGACCCAGGAACTTCGGATCCAAGTAGTCGATCATCCGTGACTTCTTCAGCGGATTGGTACGCTTCTTCGGCTGATTCCGCTTTTGACGGAACGGCGAATTGATCGTGTTCGGGTTTGGTGATGATGGCATTGCCACGATGTTCTCTCCTTGTTACTTGCCTTGACCCTTGGCGTCCCGCACGGCCTTGGTCTTCTCCATGCGCTTCTTGAAGCGATCGACACGGCCTGCCGTATCAACCAGCATCTGACGGCCCGTGTAGAACGGGTGCGACTTTGAGTCGATTTCCAATACCATGCGATCGCCCTTGTAGCACGAACGCGTCTTGAACGTCGAGCCGTCGGTCATCACAATGTCAATGGTCTTGTATGCGGGGTGAATTCCCTTTTTCATCGGTTACCTCGAGAAATCCATCTTGTCGATCTGCCCAATGTCATCCACCTTCACGAACCGCTCCATGTACTTGACGGTACCCTTGTCGGACCGGAAGGCCTTGATGACCTTGACGCTGATCTTGGTGTCGGCGGCCTTCTTTTTGGCCTTGTCACCGAATGTTTGCTGCTTTGCCATGACGTTCTTCTCCGCCGTGCGGAATGAATGTTCTGGTGAAAAATGAACGGCAAAGCTACGGAGCCCAGTCATTCTGTGCAAGAGCGTTGTGCTAATCGACCTACGACGTGAGGCCGAATGCTATCTTGCCTCTCATGACAGTGGAAAAGTTCGGAGGGGCCGTCCTGAAGACGCCCGAAGGGTTCGATGCAATGGCCGCGATCGTGGGCAGTCTCCATCCGGAACGATGCCTGGTGGTTGTGAGCGCCATTGGAAGCACCACGCGCGACCTGGCAGCCGCGGCCGAGAAGGCATCGATCGGGTCAGGGGGCGAGGCAGACACCATTCTCGGCGCAGTGGAAAGACGTCACCTGGAGCTCGCACATGCCGTGACATCGGATCAGGTGCAGGGACGGGAGCTGGCACATCGGCTTTCCGAGGTGATGAACTCTGTGCGACGTCTCTGCCGAAGCGTTGAAGTTACCCGCCAGTGTTCGGCGCGCACGCTAGATCGGATCATCGCCGCCGGTGAAGACATGTCGCGGTCGCTCGCCGCTGCCAGACTGCAGGCCTCGGGTGCAGACGTGCACGAGGTGGATGCGCGCTCCTTGATCGTAACCGACGATGCTTTTGGGATGGCGCGCCCGAACAGCGAACTGACGCGGCAACGCATACGCCTTGCGCTCATAAAGGACCACATGGTTACCGTTACCCAGGGCTTTGTCGCTTCGACCGTGAGTGGCGCTACAACGACGATGGGTCGGGAATCTTCGAATCTGTCGGCCACCCTCCTCGCCTCCTGCATGGATGCGACAAGCGTGACGATCTGGACCGATGTGCCGGGCGTGCAAACAGCAGACCCGTCGATCTGCCCGGCCGCCCGAGGCGTCGATCACTTGAGCTATGAACAGGCTCGAGTGGCGGCAACCTATGGCCTGAAGCTGTTGTATCCGACCATGATCGAGCCTGCGCAGCATGCCGGGATCGCCATGCGAATCGCCTCGGCGAACGCCCCCTCATGCAGCGGCACCCGCATTGATGGCACCGGTGGCCGTGCGCCGGTGATGATCGTTTCCTCAGAGTCGGGCTCGACGACCACTGTGACGATGCTGTTCGTAACGCTTGCGATGGCGCTCAAGGCCATCGGCGCGGCGGTTTCGTTCGTTGCGACGGCGTCTCCGCACGTGGTGTTTGATGTGGTGACCCACATGCACGACAAGGTCGCGTCACTCGTCGTGCCCACCGAACACGCTTCGGCGATCATCACGATCCTTCATTCAGAACTTTGCGAAACGGAACAATGACGATCCAGCACGACAAGGTCCCGGTCGAAGAATTCACTCCCGGAAGTCAGTACAAGGTCTCAATGCAGGGCCGCCCCCTGTACACGGCCGAAGTGATCAAGTTCCACGGCGGTTGTTGGGCAACCGTTCGTGTACAAACGGCACTTGATGCTGAAATGGCAGAGCACTACCAGCCAGGCGCGACGTTTGACATCAAGGTCGCGCAGTATGAGATCGACCCGCTGAAGGGCCCTGCGCAGGATTAATTGCCGGCGTTTGCGTACTTGAGAAGGCGTGCCATCATTTCGCGCTCCAACGTGCCGTTGGACGGCCAGAAGTGTGTCGATTGCGTGATGAACTCTTCATAGCCGGACATCTGAGCGCGCAGAATGATCTTGACCTTGCCGTCCTCAACTTCCTTGATGTTGAACGTGTACTGCACCCGACACGTCGTCCAAATTCCTCCACGAATGCGTGGGATCTCAGAGTACTTCTTGATGTAGGCCTTCACCGAATCTGTTCCCTCTTGCAGCATGCAGTACTCAGATACCCACTTACCCTTCATTGGACCGTCGTCATCTGTCAACCCTGGTTCCGTGTAGGCCTGTGCGCGAGGGCAGCCGACCTCTTCCATCACCTTTTTGATGCCTACCCAAACCTTTCCGATGCTCGCACTTGTCAACTCGGTAAGAATGATTGGCTCTGGCTCAGCGTCCTGCGCCATCAGCGGCAGTGACACGGTGATCATCATTGCTATAAGAACGGCAAGGGCGGCGCGCATGGATGTTTCCTCGATACAGTGAACTGGTGAACTGACGTACCGGCTGCAAAAATCGGTTATGCGGCCGTCTTTCCGGTGAGCTGAACGGATACGACCTTAGAGACGGCCGGTTCTTCCATGGTAACACCATAGAGCGTGTCAGCCGCTTCCATTGTCTTCTTGTTGTGCGTGATCATCATGAACTGTGTGTTCTCGGAGAACTTCCGGATGATCTTCAGGTAACGATCGATGTTGGCATCGTCAAGGGGCGCATCCACCTCATCAAGGATACAGAAGGGGCTTGGCTTGACGAGGTAGATGCCAAACAGCAGGGCGATGGCAGTGAGCGTCTTTTCGCCCCCTGAGAGCATTTCGATACTGTGTGGTCTCTTGCCACGGGGCTTAGCCGTGATGTCGATGGTGCACTCCAACGGATCGCCATCTTCCGACTCGATCATCTGCAGGTCAGCCTCGTCATCCTCGCTGAAGAGCATCTTGAAGAGCATCGTGAAGTTCGAGCGGATCTGCTCAAAGGTCGCCGTGAACTTCTCTCGCGCCGTTTGGTTGATCTCCGCGATGGTCTCATTGAGCGTACGCTCACTATTTGTCAGGTCAGCCAGCTGTTGAGTGAGAAACTGAAGTCGCTCATTTTCGCGGTCGTGTTCCTCTAGCGCGAGGAAGTTGACATTCCCCATGGTAGTAAGGCGTCGACGGAGCTCCTGAACGTCGGCTCTGATCTCTTCGACGGACTGATCCACCTCTGGCGGTTTCGGATCCTCTGGCACGGCCATCTCCAATTCGTCGGTGGCGCGGCGCACAAGCGATTCCATGCGGACGGTCACTTCATTGTGACGTACGTCAGCCTCATACTGTTCTGTGACGATCGATTCTAGGGTCTTGCGTTGCCGGCGCAGTTCTTCGGCAAGGGAGGCAACGGCAGATGCACACTCACGAACTCTCAGGTCGAGACCCTCACGTGCGGACTTCGCCTCGGTCAAGAGCGCTGAGGTGTCCACGGCAACCGCCTCGCGCTGCTGGCGCTGCTGCAGGAGATTGTGACGCTGTTCCTGCAGATCTGCCCGCTCTGTATCTCGCTGCTCGCGGCGTTGCTCAATGGTCATGCTCTGGTTGGTCAGACGTCCTTCATCAGTACTCAACGTCTGCATCTCGCCCTGCAATCGAACAAGTTGCAACTCCAGGTTTCTCAGAGTCCCGACGTGTTCGGCGTGTTCACGCTCACGATCGTTCATCGCACCCGAAGAGGCATCAAGCTGGAGCTGTACAGCCGATGCATGGGACTGTGCTTGCGTGATGGACATTTCGGCCTCGGTAAGCTCATTCGAAAGACCGTCGAGCTCTCCTTGTATGGCCGTCAACTCTTGATGTAGTGTTCCCTGCTGGGAATGAACATCTTCGATGCGCGACTTCATGGAGTCGATGCGCTGCTGTCGGTCATTGCGCACCAGGGCGATCTTGCGGACCTCATCGCCAAGTCGGCGAAGGTCGATCGTGGCAAGCTCATCCTTGACCTCACGAAGTTGCAGATCGGTCGCATCCACCTCGCGCTCCAGTCCTTCGATCGATGCACGAAGCTGGTCGATCCGCTCACGTCGGCCCACACGAACACCCTCGGTGCGGGAGGCGGAGCCGCCCCGCACGGCACCGCTCGCATGGACGATCTCACCGGCAAGGGTGACGGCTGCCTGAACGCCCGGGCGGGCGACGGCACTCCAGGCGGCTTCAATGGTCGACACCACAAGGGTACCACCAAGCACACCGCGAAGAGCACTACGCAGTTGATCGTCGGCCTTGACGATCTCTGAGGCCCAACCGATGGCCCCTTCGACTGACATATCGGATGGTGGTGCGGCAACGGGCCGAATAGCGTCACGACATAGGAAGGTGGCCTTGCCGACATTGTTCTTTGACAGTGCGGCGATGGCCTGCTGAGCCTCTGCCCTGCTGGCCACCACGAAGTACCGACCGGCCTCTCCAAGCGCTGCCTCGATGGCTACTCGGTAATCGGGATCCGCATTAATGATTTCAGCCAACGTGAGCTTCTCACCCGAGGGCTGCCACTCGGGCGTGTTCATGAGGAACTTGCTGCTCTCGGTGGTGTCAACCAGCCCGCTGAGGAACTCCAGCGATGCTCGGCTGTGAGCAAGGGCCGAGCGCAAGTCCTCGGAGTCTTTCTGCAAGCTCTCACGACGCGTCTGAAGCTCGATCTGGCGCTGCTCGGCAGCATGGAGACGCCCTTCCGCATCGGCAAGCTGCGCGTCGATCTGCGGCAGGTCCGCCCCCTCTCGAGCGATCTGCTGTTCGACTTCATTGAGTCGTGCGTGCGCCTGACGCTGGCGATGTTCGATATCAGTGCGACGGCGGTGGAGCGACTCGATCTGAATGCGACACCGATCGGCAATCGATACACGCTCGGCAAGCGTCGTGCGGGCGGCAGCCAACTCATCGCGGCGCGCGGCCACGTCGGCGCGGGCAGATTCAAGGACTGCAAGGGCGTTGGATGTGGCCGTTTTCCGGGCCTCATGCGCCGCTGCTGTCTCGGCGATCAACTCTGTCGTACGCGCCATTCGCTGGCGCACGCTGATGAGTTCTTCGCTCATGGACGACTGCTGGCTCTGCGATTCGTCCTGCTCTCGATCAAGGCGCTCGAGTGCCCGCTCTGTTGCATGAATACGCTCATGCACAACGGAGATCGACTGCTGGACATCGGCAAGCGACGCCCGTACGTCATTCTCGTGTCCGAGCGCTGTCCGCAGGTCGACTTCGGTCTGCTGATGCTCGGCCTCAGCGGCTTGCGTGCGTGCCTCGAGTGAGCCCAACTCGGCCTCCTGATCCTGGCGTCGCTGGCGGATCTCAGCCACGCGTGCCGTCAGCTGCGTCAGCAGTAGATACTCTTCGGCATACTCGAAGGCAAACAAGATCTTGTCGAGTTCCCTCAAGCGCGTCGAGAGTTCCTGGTGTTGCTTGGCCTTTTCGGCCTGCCGTCCAAGTGAATTGACGGTCTTTTGTACCTCACGCGCAATGTCCTGCACACGCGCAATGTCCCGTTGCGCCGCCTCAAGCTTACGCTGCGCCTCGCGTCGGCGTGCCTTGTACTTGGTCACACCGGCGGCCTCCTCGAAGAGGTGTCGGCGCTCATCGGCCTTGTCACTGAGGATCGTCTCGATCATCTTCAGCTCGATCACCGAGTAGGCATCGGAGCCCATTCCGGTATCCATGAACAGGTCCGTGATATCGCGCAGGCGACATTGCGTACGGTTGAGCAGGTACTGACTTTCGCCGTTCCTGAACAAGCGGCGCGTGATCACCACCTGGGAGTACTCGGTTGGCAGGATCTGCTTGTTGTTTTCGATCGTCAGGGACACTTCGGCCATGCCAAGGGGCTTGCGCGTGCGCGAACCATTGAAGATCACTTGATCCATCGAGTCGGCACGAAGCATTGACGTCTTTTGCTCGCCGAGAACCCAGCGGATCGCGTCGACGACGTTGGTCTTGCCGCAACCATTGGGGCCGACGATCGCCGTCACACCATCGGTGAAATCGAGCTCGGTCTTCAGACCAAAGCTCTTGAATCCCACCATGTCGAGTTTTGATAGGTACATGCGTTCAGTATGCGTTCAGAATTGGGTATCGCGGACGTCCGTCCGATGATAGAAAGCAATTTGCGACGTGGGGCCGTATCGGTTTGGCCGGAGTTTTCCACAGAGCCCCCTGACCTACATGGCCGACTGGGCAGGATCGGACCTATTCCTTTTGTCGAGCGACATACAACATTGGGAAGATCGCCGCCACGGTCGTGTAGAGCGTTGAGGCAACCCCGTACTGACCAAAGAACATGAGAAATGAGACCTGCATCGGGCGCAGGAAGAAAAAGTTGTAGATGAGGTTGTGAACAAACCCTGCCAGAGCCACGATCATGAGAAAGCGAGCGCTGCCGATGGTCTCTTTCAAGAAACCCGGACGTGAGAAGTAGCCGGCGATGAAGCCCGCAATGGTCTTGGCAAGAGCATTTGTGCCGATCACGTCGGTGGAGACAACGTCAAACAACAGACCGCAAAGAAACCCAGCGATCATCCCCGTGAATTGTCCCTCGACAAGGGCGATCCAGACGGTGAAGATCAGAAGCAGATCCGGGGTGACCGAACTGACCTCCAGAAAACGAAGGAAGACAACGTGGATCACGCTCAGAAGCATTGCAATGACGCCGTAACCAATGTAGCGTATCGCCGGATTGGTCACGTAGGCTGAAGTGCGCAGATCAAAGTTGAGAGCCATGGATGCGTCGGTGATCAGTGATGTGCTGCTTATGGCGTCGCACGATTCGGCACGCGCTCGTCGATGATGCGTTCAAGCGACGCCCTCTCGGCATCGGGCTTGGCGTCCACGACAAAGACTTGCTCCAATGTTGAAAAGTTGACGGCTGGTTCGACGACGATGCGTCGAAACAACGTGTTCGGCTCATCCGTTGCCTGCCGGACGGTTCCGATGACAATGTTCGCAGGATAGCGCGGACTGTAGCTCGACGTCAGGATCCTGTCACCCTCTCGCACATCGAGAGTGCGCGGCACGTTCTTCAACACGAGGATATTCTCGCCTTCCCATTGAATGATACCATCGACACGAGTGCGCTGCACCTTTGCGCTGACGCGAGTATCACGATTGACGAGCAGCTGCAGGACCGCAAAGTGCTCTGATGCGCCGATCACGATTCCGACCAGTCCGGCGTCGCTGATGACGCTCATCCCTTCTCGTATGCCGTCCTTCTGACCTTTGTTGATGGTCGCGTAGTTCCTCTGCTGCGTGGTGGTCTTTCCGATCACATCCGCTGCAATCAGGCGATGTTCGGTCAGCGCAGGCAGCTGTAGCATTGAGCGCAATGTTGCATTCTCAAGCATGGATTGACGCGACCGTGCAGCTTCGACGGCAAGTTGAAGATTGAGCTCACGAAGAGCCGTGTTCTCTGCCTTGAGGGCGACCGGATTCGGGATCCATGCAAACACCGATTGAATCCATCCGATAGAACCAACGATCACGGCACGGAACCCTCCAAGTTTAGACAGGTTTCCAATACTCATGAGAGAAAGGGACATCACCACGAGAGTGATCAGGGTGATGAAGTTCTTGAATCGGACGACGAATTCAATGAACCCGCGCATCAGTACCGTTTCGACTTGATGAGCACGGTGGAATAGCCATCCAGATCTTCAAGTACCTTGCCTGTGCCGCGCACGACTGCGGTCAGCGGATCCTCTGCGATGTGAACCGGCAATGACGTCTCACGACGGAGGCGTTCATCAAGCCCCTTGAGCAGAGCTCCACCACCCGTGAGAATGATTCCACGATCGTAGATGTCGGCCGAGAGTTCCGGTGGAGTCTTTTCAAGAAGAGTCAGAACAGCTTCGACCATGGTGGTGACGTTCTCATTGAGGGCCTGGCGGATCTCCTCGCTGGAGACAATGATGCTCTTCGGGGTACCAGATACAAGGTCACGACCTTTGACCTCGATCTCAATCTCCTGTGGCAATGCCCAGGCAGAGCCGACGTTGATCTTGATGATCTCCGCAGTCCGATCTCCAATGAGAATGTTATGCTGCCTCTTAAACCAGTTTACGATCGAGTTTGTCAGCTCGTCACCGGCGATACGGATCGACTCGGCCACAACGATCCCGGATAGCGCCATGACGGCGATCTCGGTAGTGCCACCGCCGATATCGACGACCATGTTGCCCATAGGCTCATGGACGTCGATGCCAACTCCGATAGCTGCTGCCATTGGTTCGGCAATGAGGTGAACCTGTTTTGCACCGGCATGTTCGGCCGAATCGCGCACGGCCCGCTTCTCCACTTCTGTGATGCCCGAAGGAACACAGATCACCATACGACGAGCTTGAGACATGGTCGTTGATGACTTCTGAATGAATGCCCGTAGCATTCCCTCTGCGATCTCGAAATCAGCGATGACCCCGTCCTTCAGAGGACGAATCGTCTTGATATCACGGTGCGTCTTACCCACCATCTTCTCGGCTTCATGTCCGATCGCGATGATGTTCTTGTTGTTACGATCGAACGCAACGATCGAAGGCTCGTTGAGCACGATGCCTTTACCCTTTTGCCAGATCAGAGTATTGGCCGTACCGAGGTCGATGCCGACATCATTGGAGAAAAACCGAAAGCGACTCATGGCGGCGAAGTTACGAACGGAAGCTTTCCTTTTTTGTGCATCATTGCCTCCATGTCCAGAATTGATGATGTGCGCCAGACATTGCGTCTGGCCGGTCCGATCGCGGCCAGCCAGGTCAGCGACATGCTCACGCTGACAGCCGACGCCATGATGGTGGGAGTCCTGGGTTCAGAGGCCTTGGCGGCGGTAACGCTTGCCGGCTCGGCAACCACTCCGGTGATGCTCTTTGCGGTTGGGTTCACAGTGGCGATCTCCGCACCGGCTGCGGCGGCGTGGGAACTTGGAAGAAAAGACCACTTGATGGAGGTTTTTCGTACGGGACGGAAGGTATCACTCTTGGTGACGTTTGGACTGGTCGTCGCGCTGCTGATGCTCAGCCCCTTGCTGCATCTACTGGGCTCACCTGAAAACGTCACACGCCTGGCCGAGCCCTATCTGCGATGGTATGTCGCTTCGTTCTTCTTCCGGATCTGGTTCGGTGCCTACAAGCAGACGATCGAGGCCACGGGTAACACTCGCCTACCGATGCTGATTGCCCTGACGTCGAATCTTGCCAATGTGCTGATGAACGCGGTTCTCATCTATGGCTGGGCTGGATTTCCGGCGATGGGGGTGGAGGGGGCGGGTGTGGCTACCTTCCTGTCGCGCGTGTTGTCGGTGGGTCTTATCATGTTCGCATGGCGGAGGTATGATCCGGTCGGAACCGCCGTGAAGCCTCGTGCTGAGACCGATCCGGAGCTTCGGCGAACCCTGCTGGCGAGTGGAGCATCGATCGGAGCGCAGATCACGATAGAAGTTCTGGCCTTTGCCGGCGGAGCGATCATGATGGGCTGGCTTGGCACGACGGCACTGGCGGCGCATCAAGTTGCCATCAATCTGGCTTCGATCACGTTCATGGTCGCCCTTGCCATCGGCACAGCCGCCACATACCGTGTGGCCGCTGCACAGGCCAGCGGCGACGCGTCGCGAACCCGAATGGCTGGCATGTCGGCACTGCTGCTGATCGTGGGTTTTGAGCTCTTGACGGCGATAGTCTTTGTCGCCATGCGCAATGACATGCCTCGCTGGTACATTACCGAACCCGACGTCATTGCCTTGGCATCTCACCTGCTCATCTTCGCGGCCGCATTCCAGGTCTTTGATGGCGTTCAGGCTGTCGGCCTGGGCGTACTCCGCGGGCTTCACGACACTGTGGTGCCGACGCGCATCGTCATGGTATCCTACCTCGTTGTTGCGCTGCCAACAAGCTACGTTCTTGGCTTTCACACAAGCCTTGGCCCGGCGGGCATTTGGCTAGGATACGTAGCAGGGCTACTGATTTCCAGTACGGGATTTGTCCTGCGTTTTCTATCAATCACCGCCCGGAAATGAAAACGGGGCATGCGCTAAAGCGCACGCCCCGTTGAAAGTTCAGAAGTTCGCTGGCTTATCGGCGCAGGCTCAGCGAGCGTGCTACCTGGCCATCGACGCTCATGAAGCTGACGACGACCACGCCGTTCCAGCTCGAAGCATCAAAGCGCATCGTTGAGCCATCTGCCGTGGCTGAGGCAAGCAGGCGGCCTTGCAGGTCATGGATAGTCACGACTGACTGCGGGCGAACCGTTTCGACGACGACCATGCTGTGGTCGGCATCAAACCATGCACGAGCTGTCTGGCCGATCTCATCTTCGACGCTCGTGGTGTTCGAGGCCTTGAGATTGATCTTGTTGTCAGCTCCATCCGTAGCATCAGAAACAACTTCGATCGTGGCTGTGTAATCACCAGGCTTGTCCGTCTTAAAGCACACCTTGGTAAATGTCACACTGCCGCCAGCAGTGATCGTCTGCGGGAGGGCCGGAGTTGTTGGGTCTGAGATCGTAAACTCAGGCGCTCCCGAGATGCTGAGAGCGGTCACAACCATGTCAACATTACCCGTGTTGCGCACGACAAGCCCTGGCTCGAGGCACTTGTCAAACGTCACGCCTGCATCCCAGTCATCCGTTGCGATGCGCGAAACACCACCACGGCCCTTGATGTTGACCTTCACTTCACCGCATGGTGTCTTGACTGTCAGTACATCCTCGTCTCCGTTTTCCGAGGCGAGCGTTGGGGTGTATGTGAACGTGATCTTATGCGTGCCGCCATTTGCAGGCACTTCATACGGCGTCGAACCGCCGGCTGTGACGGACACGCGCGATCCGTTCTGAAGCGAAATCTCTTCGAGGATCATAGGACCGTCGCCACCATTGCTCACCGTCACTTCGCCATTGGCTGTCTGACCGACCTTGACAAGACCAAAGTCGAATGACGTGACCGAGATGGCCGGAGTGGCCGCAGCGATCTTGACCAGCTGGCGTGTGATGTTGTTCTTCCAATCCGAGACTTCCACAACGAATTCACCCGGCTTCGACTTGTCCGTCAAGCATACCCTGAACGTTGCACTCTTGACCGAGTTGTCCTGAGGAAACACTGCTGGGGTGAGATCCGACAGCGTAGCGTTAACAGCACGTGGGTCCGCCGCAAGCCGGATACGCTGGATACCAGACTCGACCTGGTCACGCTCCTTTGGCGGATTGTTCGGTGGATCTGGAATGTTACGAAGCTCTGTGGTGGTAAACTCACGGCAACCACATGGGAGAGCAGTGGCCGTCACGACCGGTGCCAGCGTATCAATGCCCAAAATCAATGCCGTGCGAGCACCGTCACCAGCCTGAGCGCCCACAACAAGTGCGGCGAAGGCCGCAAGGAGGCTGAGTTTCTTCATGACCAATTCCCTGAATGAGTAAAGTTGTTGATCAGCGTTTGTGACGCGCTTACTCCATCGCCCAAGGGTGCAGACGGGAACCGCGTTCACGATTATACGAACCCGTGACGTTAGGACAAAACATGATTTATGCCCAGAAGCTATTTTCTTTTCCCGTTCCTGTCCCCATGCCTACGCCCCCTTTCCCGGGGTCCACGAGTCGATCTTCCCCGCGTGGAAATGTCGCACAGATGCTCTGCAGAGCCCCCTACCTGCCCACTTCCGTCGTAGTTTTGCGGTATGACCATCGGTTCAGTAACCGTAGAACGAGGCGTCCTCCTTGCCCCGATGGAGGACGTCACCGACATGCCCTTTCGGCGGATCTGCCGGCGCTATGGGGCTGACATAGTGTATACGGAGTTCATTTCCAGTGACGGATTGGTGCGTGACGCTCGGCGTTCGCTCGAAAAGCTGCGGCTGGCCGATGATGAGCGGCCGGTGGCCATCCAGATCTTTGGAGGCGACGAGGACGTAATGGTCGATGCAGCCCGCCGGGCGGCCGTATCCGGGCCGGAATTTGTCGACATCAACTTCGGCTGCTGGGTCAAAAATGTCGTGGTCCGCAATGCCGGAGCCGCCCTGCTGAAGGATCCTCCCCAGATGGAGCGCCTTACGCGGGCCATCGTCAATGCCGTGGACAAGCCCGTCACCGTCAAGACCCGACTGGGATGGTCACGAGATAACATCGTGATCCTTGACGTGGCTCGCCGCATCGAGGACGCGGGAGCCAAAGCCTTGACGGTTCACTGCCGCACGCGTGACATGGGGCACGACGGCGAGGCCGATTGGTCATGGATACCAAAGATCAAGGAAGTCGTCTCGATTCCCATCATCGTCAATGGCGACGTCAAGACCCCCGAAGACGCCAAACGCGCGTTCGATCAAACGGGGGCCGATGCGGTCATGATCGGCCGGGCGGCCATTGGTCATCCATTTATCTTCAGGAACGCCAAGCAATACATCGAAACGGGCTCGTATGTGCCGGTTACCCCACGTGAACGGATCGAGACGTGTCTTGAGCACCTTCGCATGGAACTTGAACACAAGCCGCAACGGCGTGCCGTCCACGAGTTCCGAAAGCACTACGGTGGGTATCTCAAGGGGCTCCGCAATAACTCTCTCTGCCGGCAGGACGTGGTGCGTATGGACCACTATGGTGAGATCGAGGAGAGAATGCTGCGTTTTGCGGATGAATTGGAAACCCTGTTTGACGCCGTAGCGGAATGACCTCGGACGTCCGATCCGGGGTTCGTTCGATGCTTCGTCGGCACGGCATCCAGGATTCCTGCGTACTACTTGCCGTCAGTGGAGGCGTCGATAGCATGACGTTGCTTGACGTCGTGAACGACCTGAGTCGCGAGCTGAACCTGGTCATCCACGTCGCACACGTCGACCACGCCATCCGAGCTGAATCCGGCAACGATGCCGCATTCGTCCGGGCCGAAGCTCATCGCAGGGGGCTGACGTTTCACACAGAGCGCATCGACATCCCGGCGATTGCCCGGACGTCCGGCCTGGGCATCGAAGCCACCGCTCGAAAGCATCGATACGACTACCTTGCACGCCTTGCCGAGTCGATCGGCGCCTCGATTGTGATGACCGGACACACGGCCGACGACGTGATCGAGACGGTACTGATGAACATTGCCCGCGCCGGCTCCTTGGAAGCACTCTCCGGAATTCCCCTTGCTCGACCCCTATCCGCGTCTGTGGAGTTGGTTCGCCCCTTACTGGAGTTTCGACGGGCCGATATCGTTGCGCATGCCCAGCAAGCGGGGGTCCAATGGGTGGAGGACCCTTCCAATGCCGACGGCATCTACCTTCGGAATCGGGTTCGCGCCGAAGTTCTGCCCGTTCTTCAATCAGTCTTCGGTCCCGGCGTCGACAAGAACATCCTGCGTCTGTCGAAGACCTTCGGCCAGTTGTCAGCAGTTGTTGAGGAGTTCGCTGCCTTACGCCTTTCGGAGCTCATCCGCCGTGATTCGGACGTGACAATGGTTGACGTTGCCAAGCTGGCCACGGAGCCCCGTGTGATCGTCGACACCGTGTTGCAGAAACGTCTGCGGCTTGGCACTGCTGACCGCGATCGCATCCATGATCTGGCCCGAGCCGAGGTCGGATCAAAGGCATCCCTGTCGGATGGACGCAGCGCCGTCCGGGAGCGAAACGAGATCGCCATCGTCTCTGGTGACCCGGCAAAGCCCCCTGTCGGCACTGTCTTTCTGACCTTTGCTTCGGCAACCTACCGACGTGAAGAACAGACGCTCGAGGTCGAAGCATTCGATGACCGCTCTTCGATCCTTGACAGAATCCCCTCGGGGAATGCCGCCGCGATCATAGACCTTGATAGCATTTGCGGCTTGTTGCAGTGGAGGCCCTGGCAGCCCGGCGATCGGATGCGGCAGCTCGGAATGGAAGGTTCGAGGCTGGTGAGTGACATTCTGACCGATGCCAAGATCCCCCATCGAATGCGAGATCACATACAGGTTGTTGCTGATGAAGACGGTATTTTGTGGGTCTGCGGTGTTCGGCGCTCGAACAGGGCCCTGTGCACGGAAGGCACACGACGTGCTATCCTGTGTACGCTCCGCTGACTCATCCCATATCGCACCAGAGAAGCTCAACCGTCTATGTCAACCGAATCTCCCCGACTTGTCGTCAACGACCGTACCTTTCGCCCTTTCATTGGTGCCGATGAGATCGCAGAGATGGTCGATTCCATCGCAGCAAGGATCAATGCTGACTATGCGGCTGAGGAGATCACGGCACTGATCATTCTCAAGGGCTCGGTAATCTTTGCCGCTGACCTGGTGCGCAGACTGCGTATGCCGGTACGTCTGGAGTTCTCCCGCGCATCCAGTTATGGCACGTCGATGACCTCATCCGGAGCCATCACGCTTGAGGGTCTCTTCACGGACGTTGCCGATCGGCACGTTCTGATCATTGAGGACATCGTCGACTCCGGAACGACCATCACGGAATTGAGAAAACATCTAAGTGCCCTGCAACCTCGGAGCCTTACCATCGCAGCATTGCTCAGTAAGCCGGCCATGCATCAAGAGCATGTGGCAATCGACTATCTTGGCCGTGCCATCGGTCCGGAGTTCGTCGTTGGCTATGGCTTGGACTACGCCGAGTATGGACGTCATCTCGACGGCATCTGGGTACTTGATGATGAAACCTCAACCTTAGCATGAAAACGTCACCGTACACGTCATTGCGCCCATGAACGGAAACACACCCCGCCAACAACGTCCGCAGCGAGATCCGGACGAAAACAACGACATGACCATTTCGCGCGTTCTGCGCAACGTGTTGGTCTGGATCGGCATCCTGGTCTCGCTGGTGATGGTCGGCATCCTGATGCAAAAGGGTGAGAAGACCATTCAGCCCCTTACCTACAGCGAGTACAAGAAATACGTGGCCATGGGCTACGTGGCTCGTGCCACGGTGATCAAGACCCAGCTCAATGATTACGAGTTCCGTGGAGAGCTCAATCATCGGATTTCGGTGGACCGTGGCCACTTGCCGAGCGGCAAGATGACGCTCGATTCAGGTGATGTGTTCCAAACCAAACTTGGCGTGATCGATTCGGCCACTGAGGAGTTCTGGGCCACCAACGGCATCTCCTGGAAATATGAAGACGGCGATGCCCCATGGTGGATGTCGCTTGTGCAATTCCTGCCGTGGGTTCTGCTGTTCGTTGCCTTCCTGTTCGTCACACGGCGCATGCAGGGAGGGGGCGTCGGAGGCGGCAAGGGCATCTTCTCCTTCGGCCGCAGCCGCGCACGCATGCTCACAGACGGGCAACTCTCGGTAACGTTCACCGACGTCGCCGGCGCCGACGAGG
>JBEAYU010000057.1:0-53055 GCA_041170435.1 Bacteroidota bacterium | reverse complement strand
GGAACCTCAGCGAGAACCTACTCACTGTCCAAACTCGACTATCGCTGCCGATCTGCCATTCATAGCTGTCGTATCGTTCATCGGCAGCGAAAAGGGCAACGCCATTCGCAAGCGTATCAGATGGTGCGATCGTGCCTGACTGCAACACCTCATAGATGGTAAACCGTGCAGTGACGCGCTGAGCCCCCTCGCAGGGGTCGGGCACCACAACCGTTGGTGAGCCGCAGGCGGATAGCGCGACCGCGAGTGTGGCAATTACAAAGAGTATGCGGCACCTCATCGTGTCTGCTCCCGGCGAAGAGCGGCGTTCTCACGCTTGAGCTCGAGAACATAGAGCGTGAGTTCTTCGACCTTTCGCAGCAGAGTTACCATGGTCTCGGTAACATCCACGCCCTGACTGGTTACTTCCTGTGTAGTAGGAACACCCGGCAAGTGACGGTGCTCTGCGATGTATGCTTCCAGACTGTCGAGTGGCATCAGTTGGTAAGACGGCTCAAACACATAATCGGCCCAGCCCGTCATCGTTGCCACAAATGACTTGGCAACAACCTTGCCGTCAACCGACAGCCGGTAATCGGCATGCGTACCCGTGGCAACCGTCGATGGCCCGATGAGAACCTTTCCGCCTTCACGCACGGTAAGAAGCGATGAGCCTGCCGAGTTGGTGACCAGTAGGGCATTCGCCGTTGCCGAGGTGCCTCCGCTCTGTACGTGTAGCCGCGCCGTTGGTGACTCTGCGCCGATGCCGACGTTGCCGGTGGTGTTCATGGAAAGCCCCTTGAAGGACGTCATAACCGGACCAATGTTCTGGCTCTGATCGATCTGGATGGCAAACACACCGGGATTGCTGACAGCGTCACCAACACCGATCGTTACGCTGGCACGTCCGGCCTGGATGTTTTCCAGACGTCTGCTTTGCCCATTGTAGTAGGTATTGAAGCCCATGAATTTGCCCCCTCCATCGTGGAAGGTTATGAGATCTCCGATGTGCAGACGCTCCATCGGATTTGCCCGGGCAATGCCCACATGGCCGTCGTTGCGAACCCGCAGAAGATCAGTGTTATTCGAGGACAAAACCACAAGAGCATTGGTGGTAGCGGTTGCACGTTCGAATGCCTTGACAAGCAGACGGGTGTCCGGCCAAGGGTAGTAGTTACCCAAGCTGGCGCAGGCCTTGCCGTCGATGTTCCGAAGGGTTAGTCCGGCAAAACGATCAAAGGTGCTGCCACCCTCATACCAGTCAACTTCTTGGTTGGGACCTGACGCAACACCGGCTCCGAGTTCGAGATAGCCATGGCGCGACATTCCGATTTTGAGCGGAGGTGCGTTGAACCGTTGTTCTTGTTCTGCGGGTGAGCGCGGAATAAGCCTGTCGAACTGGCGGTCGATTTGACCGTTAACATATGTCACATCCCTGAAGACGTTGTAGCCGATATAGTCATCCTCGAATCCGACGTGGAAAGTCATTCTCTTTCCGACATGCAGCAATTCTCTGGGGCTCACTTCACCAATACCAACATGCCCCTCAGGCGTTATACGCATGCGCTCGAGGTCCCGAACAGACAGCTGAGGCGTCGTAGCAAACTTGATCGAGGCGGTGTTGTTACGTGTACTCAAGAGGAGGTTGTTGATCGACGGTGATGCAACGAGAGCCATGTCGAGTCTGTCTTGCAGATACGAGTAACGCGTCTGCAGGCTGAGGTCGGACACGACATCTGGATCAATGTTTGGTTGCAGGCTTAGCGTGCCAAATGAACCATTGCAGGTGCCATCCGACGAGCCAACCGATAAACGTAGAATCGGACGGTATTTATGAAGCAGGTCCAGAAGCACGTCGGGCGGGTTTGCAGCGCAGTCACAACCGAGAAACTGTTCGCTTCTGATGCGAACGTTTCGATGTATGCGATCTCCAGGGATGCAGCCCGGCTGCGCTATGGCATGGACATGGAGCCCCATGGCCAGACAGATCACACTAAGGACGCGGAGCAGCTGACGTGAGCTGCGGGGGGGGGGGGGATAGACGCATAGGAACCTCAGAGTTATGAGAATACGTGAATAGCCATCATGGTAGGGGCGAGACGCAGTCTCGCCCGATTATCGTTAACGTAGGGGCGAGATGCAGTCTCGCCCGATATGAATCAATGCAGGCCGATGATGACCTTGTCGATTCCCGATACTGGTGTAGCAACGACGTTGGCTTGTGGACCCTTGCTCCAGTCGGTTTGCGTCTGCTGGACGGCCGCCTGATTTGCTGCAGCAATCTGCTGGATGTCCTGCGTTGTGTACGTGTTGCCAGCTGTGATCAGACCAAGCCACATGAGGATCGAGATGAGAAGTTCCATATTGATATCCTATCAGGTTTGAGATTTGAGATGTCTGTAGGGGCGAGACGCAGTCTCGCCCGATATGAATCAATGCAGACCGATGATGACCTTATCGATTCCCGATACTGGCGTAGCAACGACGTTGGCTTGTGGACCCTTGCTCCAGTCGGTATGCGTCTGCTGGACGGCCGCCTGATTTGCTGCAGCAATCTGCTGGATATCCTGCGTTGTGTACGTGTTGCCAGCTGTGATCAGACCAAGCCACATGAGGATTGAGATGAGAAGTTCCATGGTAGTCTCCAGGGGTTAGAATGGGGGTGGGGGGATGTTCTTTGTAAAGAAGTTTTTCGTCGACCATGTTCTTAACACGAACTTCAGACAATTTTCTCCCATGTCATGGTATAACAATCAGTATTTTGGGACAGTAACTTTTGCCGTCGTTTGTCAACCCAAGAATTTGCCACAACCCTTGTAGATATTGGCCATGAGAAGAGGAATACGTGAATCTCTCGAGTACGCACTTTCGGTTGAGCCCGAACTTTTATCTAACGAGCGCCTTGCCGAACGCTTCACTCCGATGGTGGCCAAGTGCGTTCTGGCTGCAAATCAGGTCCGTATCGGTAAGAATTCTGAGCGCGAGATTGCCACGCTGATCTATGGCACGGACGACGTAAATCCATCTACGCTTCGGCGCCTGATATCAAGGACACAGCAGGAACTGGAGTCCATAACGATCACAGCCCAGCCGAAGCAGGTCTCGGACGACCAGTCCTTCCGCAACATCTGGTTGTCCCTCATTACCATGTATACCTCTGGCGTTGATGCGTACTTCCTTCGCCAGCAATACAGGGCACAGGAGCGGCTGTCGTCTACCGTTTCGTCGGCGCGTGACCCATATATGCTCCCACTTGCTGTGTCTGCAGGACTCTTCCTATCCTTTTATCTCTCAACCTCACAGAAACACAGTCGGGTGCTTCAGTCAATGGAATCTGCCAAGCACAATCTTGATACCCTCAACGACTGCTGGGACTGGATGGTGATGTACATCGAACTGCAGAGCATCATCCGGCGGCGTTATCGCGCCTCTTCCTATGAGCCTCGCATTGCCGAGATCAACGAACGCCTCGATGACGTCATCAATGGACATATCGACGAACTCTCACCCCAAGCACAGATGATCGCGGCCTCGTGCGCCTACATCATAAGCCAAGTTCATTCCAAGAGCGAACTGGTCATCAGATGGGCCGATGTTTACAAGCGCGCATCAATGGCAGTCAACCGAAACTCTCCGATCTACAGTCGCGATTCCGACCGTATGTATCTGAGTGTCTACGTTGCCACTAAACAATATGATCGCGCCATACCGATCCTTGAGGGGATGATCACACGAGAGATCCGAACGGCCCGGGCAACAAAGCGTCCGGTCGATGTGACATTCTACTCCTGGCTGGTATACGCGTTTTTATGGGTAGGTCGGTACTCAGATGCCATCGCAACGATCGATGGGATCCGTGCAAGCCACCTGAGCGCGGCTGAGGATGGCAACCGCATTCGAATCTTGATACAAAGATCCATCGCTGTATCGCTATACGATCGCGAGAAGATCGCCGTCGACCGTCGCGTTTCCCGCATCGCCATGATCCGAAATGAAAGCAGTGACCGTCGCGCCGGAGATAGCCTGTTACGCCTCCATGCGCTGCTGGCAACCCTTATGAGTTCCATTCTGCAAGAAAGCGTCTGCAGGTTCACCACAACGGAGGTGGTTGAGAGGCTGATGTTCATGCATAAAAAGTACCAAGCGATTCGATCCTGTAAGCGCACCTCCGCCTTCATTCGACTGGTCGCACTTTTTGAGACCATCGACCGGACCGATCGATTGACCCTGCGCCGAACGAAAGAGATCAACAAACTCCTCGATATCCTTGTCACCGAATCGACATATTCTGCGTACGAGATCATTCCATACCTACCACTTGTCTGCCGTCTTTTTCAACATCACATCAAGCGGATTCGCCCGTCACTATTGGCCGACGAGCCCATTGTACGTAGTAGTGACAAAGGATTGAAGCGTCCAAAAAAGCTTAAAAAGTAACTGTCCCAAAAAATTGATTGTTCACCATGTTTTCAGGATCGGCTGCCCTAAGTTGCGTGTAGAAAAAATGGCGAAGATGGCGAAGGGTCGTGGGTGCGACGATCCTTCGCCCTCGAGTCAGGAGTAGAATGAGAATAGCAGTGTTGGGAGCTGTCGCGTCGTAGTTAGTTACGTGCCAGTACACTGAATGGAAGCGGTTGGGACGCATGTCGACCCGACCGCTTCGGTTTTTTAGGGCACACTGATTCGATATTCGAACCTATTCGGCGCGATGGCCGACCGTGTCTCAACCCACAAAACAAGAACGCCGTCGGCCCGGAACAGGCGACGGCGTAGCTTCTGCGCTCCGCAGCAGGGACTTGAACCCCGGACCCTCTGATTAACAGTCAGATGCTCTAACCAGCTGAGCTACTGCGGAATGGACTGCAAATATATGGCCCTCGGGGAATCTAACAAGGCCACGTCGTAACTTCCATGGTGATCGTCTCAACGGAAGCCATCATCATCCACTCACGCCGTTTCGGGGATTCTTCCCGCATCGTCACGGCCTATGCCCGTGAACTTGGCAAGGTTGGACTCGTAGCAAAGGGGGCTCGCACGACCAACTCCAGTCTCGGGCCGGCACTGGAGCCAATGAGTCACGTGCGCCTGACGGTGTACCACGGCAAGAATCGAGATCTGCACACGGTCTCACGCGCCGAAACGATCACACCCCGGAATCGCCTGCAAGGGTCGTTCGACCACCTTGGCGCTGGATTGCTGATGTGCGAGTTCATCATGCGAACGCAGGCACAGGAGCAGCCGGACGCCGACATGTTTGAATTGCTGGGTCGGGCCCTGAATGTGCTCGACACGGTTCCCGACGAGGATGCCTACTCCGTCAGCGTGGCCATGCGCCTTCGGCTGGCCGATCTGATGGGCTTCGGCCTGCAAAGAGCCCCCTTCCCGCAGGATAGGCCGCATGTGAGCATCGACGTGACCGACGGCTCTGTGTACGATCGTGATGGTGGAATCCGTCTCTCGATCGCCGCCTATGGAATCATGCACGCGTCCTTGCGCGGCAAGTGGCTGCCGGCACAGGAGGCGGACAGGCTAGAGATCGAGTCGTTTCTGAGCGTGTATTTTTCGCATCATCTTGATGCTCGCATCGCCCCGCTGGCCTTCAACACCCTGCGCTAACGGGTTATATTGTGTTCTATGTTCGGTGATATCGCGCTGACGATGTTCTTCGTCGTCCTCAACGGATTCTTCGTTGCGGCCGAGTTTGCCATGGTCAAGGTGCGTACCTCCCAGATCGAGATCCGCGCCCGAGAAGGCAACATGTTTGCCGGCGTCGCAAAGCACATTCTGGAGCATCTCGACGCGTATCTCAGCGCTTGCCAGCTCGGCATCACGCTTGCCTCGCTCGGACTGGGCTGGATCGGCGAAAGCGTGGTGGCCAACCTCGTGGCGCAAGTTGCACTCGCCCTCAACATCACACTCTCGCCCGAAGTCCTTCACACGCTGTCACTGATCATCGCCTTCTCCATCATCACGGTGCTGCACATCGTGGTGGGCGAGATCGCACCGAAGTCCTACGCGATCAGACGTCCGGAAGCAGTGACCCTCGCCGTGGCCCTGCCGATGAGGGCATTCTACGCCGTGTTCCGACCCGTGGTTGGCGCCCTCAACTGGATGTCCAATGCGATGCTCAGCGTTACCGGTATCGAACACGTCGGCGAGCACGACGTGCACTCCCCCGAAGAGCTCCGCTATCTGATCGCCGAGTCATCCAAGCAGGGGGCTTTGGAAGTGTCGGAACAGGAGCTGATCGACAACGTCTTCGAGTTCACCGAAACCACGGCAGCCCAAGTGATGGTGCCTCGATCAAAGATCACGGCCATCGATATCACCACCCCGGTTGACGTGCTTCTCAACTCGGTCATGATCGAGGGGTATTCGCGCCTGCCTGTGTATCGCGGCTCGATCGATACGATCGTGGGGATTATCTACGCCAAGGATCTGCTGACGCTGATGCATCACCGCGACCTGGTGATCGTGCAGGATATCCTGCACGCCCCCTACTTCGTGCAGGAAGATGTCAAACTCAAGCGTCTGCTTCGGGATATGCAGCGCGACAAAGTTCACATGGCCGTGGTGCTGGATGAGTTTGGCGGCACTGCCGGCCTGCTGACCCTTGAAGACATCATCGAGGAGCTCGTTGGCAACATCCAAGATGAATACGATGATGAAACTCCGATGCATGCCCAGCAATCTCAAGGTTCGTTTGAGCTTGATGCGGCCATCCGTATCGATGAGGCCAATGAGTTCCTGCCCGAACCGCTGCCCGAAAGTGACGATTATGAGACGCTGGGTGGACTGATCAACGTGCGCGCCGGCAGGATCCCAACCGTCGGAGACGTCGTGTCGATCGACGGATACTCATGCACAATTCTGTCAGCTTCGCCCCGTCGTGTCGAGCGAGTTCGCATCTCCATGCGCGTCGCAGACCAATGACACGATCACTCCTCCTGACCCTTGTCGCCCTCGTCGGCATCGGGTGCACATCCGTTCCCGACCGAATCGCCCGCCTTCCCAACCTGCGGCAGTCCTGCCTCTCGTTCGACATGAAGGTGCCGTATCCAATCATTCTGCTGCACGGTCTGGGACAAAAGGCTGACGTGTGGCACGGCCCGGCCACGGCGTACTTCAGGAAGGACCTTGGGCTGACCTATGGAGGCGAACTTGCCGCCGACCGCAAAGGGAACGTTCGACGTGTCATCTCGGGCTCGGGCCAGGCCGACTTCTTCACGGTGGCCTTTTCCAACTCGGCTGATTCGGTCAACGCCTGGCGCGACGAACTCGAAGCCTGCATTTCTGAGGTCCGGCGCACCACCGGCGCAGACCGCGTGATCCTGGTCGGCTACAGCATGGGTGGCCTTGCTGCGCGCGCCTATCTCTGCAAGCGCTACACCGATCACCACGTCAAGCGCCTCATCACGATCGGCACGCCGCACCTTGGGTCGGCCATGGCAAAGATCTGGGATGTGACCACGGATCTTGCCGACTGCGCACAGAACGGAAACGTGCTAACCAAGACGCCCTGCGAATTGGCCCTTTCGGCCGTTCGAGCGGCACAGGATGACGTGCCATTCGATAGCTGGGCCATCCGCGACCTGCGCCGTCCGGAAGACGGCGGAGACTACCTGCGCCGCCTCGGCAAGATGGCCCACCCACTCGATGTCGAGTACGTCAGTGTGATCGGCAAGGTCGACCTCGTGAACAACACGCTCAGTAAGGGGGCGGCCCAGGAACTGGTGCGCAAGGTCCTGAGCGTGATCGGCGGAAGCATCGATGACATCTTCGACACCGGAGACGGCGTGGTGAGCGCACGCAGCCAGAACATGATGAACATCGAATGGTTCAATCTCGACCCCCAGCGCCGGCGCACGTCCCGCGTGGTGGAGCTCGCCACCGTCCACACACACCATCTCAGCACCTCGTCGGACGTGCAGCGCGTGGCCCTCGAAGAAAAGCCCGAACTGAAGGGGGCTTTCCTTGCCCGCGATGCCGATCGCGCGGTGTTGGTGGTGGACTTTGTTGACCATATTCCGAGCCTCTGCGACGTAACGGTCAGCGTAGGCGGCTTGACGTCGATGCTTCTGAAGGCCGACCCAAAGAACATACGGCTATGTCCGGGAGAAGATGGGATCGTTGCTCGTGCGATCATCCCGCTCGATGGCCTCGACGTGGCAGCATCAGCCCCCTACCGACTGAAGGTCACCCTGACCAACGGCTTCGGCTACAAAACAACCACGTCACTCGAGTGGTGATGCCGGCCGGCGATCACTTGACAACCATCATGGGCTGCGACGTCTTGAATCCCTGAGTCGAGAGCACGACGTAGTAGAGCGTTGACGGAACATCCGAGCCACTGACCACAAACTCGGATGTATGCGTTCCGGCAGCTACATCAGCGTGAAGGATCGTGGCCACATCGTGTCCGACCATGTCGACCACCTTGAGGTGAACCTTGCAGGGGGCGGGCACGGAAAACGTGATCGTGGCCTTGCTCGAAACGGGATTCGGCTGAACGGCATTCAATTGGTAGCCGGCGACCGTTGGCTTGGACGTGACTGATGGGCCCTCGGGCTCGACGCTGATCACCACCGGAGCGGTGCGACGGACGGCGCAGGGCGTCTTTACCATCGCCATGTAGGTGCCGGATGCAAGCTCCTGAAGATCGGCCAGGATCAGCACGGCACCCGTTGCACCGGGGATGGCCACATCGTTCTTAAACCACGTGATCTCGTGATACTTGGCGCTGGTGATGTTCTCAATTCCCAGCCGGATCTCACCGCCCTGGGCCGTGCGTATCGTCGAGGCTGGGTCGAGCACCACGTGCTCTGAACCCTGCATACGCACCAAGCGCGCAGCGTCCGTGGCTCCGGCCACAGACACAGCAACGGCGGCGAAAATTGTCAGAAGCAGATGTTTCACGGGAGAATCCTCCAAGAACCGAGCCGAAATATACCGATTTTTGACCCCGATGGTAAGCATCCCCCATGCGTAACGAACGACCCCCCAGATTCTTCATCACCGCCGGCGAACCCTCGGGCGACGCACACGCGGCGCGTCTGATGCGGCAGTTGCGCGCGCACATCCCGGATGTGGTCTTCGAAGGCTTTGGCGGCCCTGCCATGGAACTGGAAGGCCTTCACTCGCTGGCATCGATCCGCGACCTTGCCGTGACGGGCTTTGTTGAGGTGGCCAAACGCTATCGGTACTTCACGGGGCTGCTCGACGAGTGCGAGCGTCATATTCAGCGCAGCAAGCCCCTTGCCTTCATCCCCGTGGACTATCCGGGCTTTAATCTGCGCCTTGCTCGACGTGTTCGGTCACCGCGTCTGCCGGTCATCTGGTACATCGCGCCCCAGCTGTGGGCCTGGGGCAAGCGCCGTGCGCCGTCGCTGGCGGCAGCGGTGGACCGGCTCTTGGTAGTGTTCCCCTTCGAGGTCGAGTTCTTCTCCCGATTCGGCATACGCGCCGAGTACGTCGGCCATCCGCTGATGGAAACGCTGGGAGCGCCCGCAACGCGACGTCAGGACGGCCCCATTCTGCTCATGCCGGGCTCGCGCACGCAGGAACTCCATCGTCACGTACCGATCCTGACGGCGGCAATGCAACTCGTCCGCGCAGCGCACGGACACGTCGACTTCGTTGTGCCACGTGCCCCCGGTGTTGCGGCGTCTGCACTGCAGCCACTTGCCGATGCAGGAGCGGTCATCGCGGACGATGCGACGGCGGCAATGGATGCGGCGTGGGCCGGTATGATCAAGGCCGGCACTTCCACGCTGGAGGCAACGCTCAGGGGGCTTCCCTACGGCTCTTTCTACCGAACGTCGTTTCTGAGCTACCATCTGAGCAAGGCCCTGATCGATGTTCCGTCGATCACGCTCATGAATTTGCTACTGCAACGCAACGTTGTCCACGAGTACATCCAGTCTGAGGCAACACCGCAGGCCATTGCTCGCGAGATCGCCGTCCTATCATCAAACATGGAACGGCGCATGGAACTGACCGAGGCGATGCTCGAGATCCGGCACATGTTATCGTCGCATGGCGCAAGTAGTCGTGCCGCAGAGATCATCTGCGACGCACTGCACGGGAGGAGACGATGAAGGCTAAGCTCTTCTCGCTGTTGGTTCGCACACTGGCGCGGACGTGGCGCATCCACATCGAAGGGGGCGTTCCGACGAGCCCCTGCATCGTTACGTTGTGGCACGGAGAGATGCTGCCCACACTTGCCACCTTTGGCCCCTTCCACTCGATCGTTCTTGTCAGTCCAAGTCAGGATGGGAAGATCCTGCAGCAGCTCTTGCGCGACTGGGGGCACACCATCGTGGAAGGTTCCTCTTCGAAAGGGGGCAAGCAGGCTCTGGAACAGCTCGTAGCATTGGCACCGAGCAACATCATTCTGATCACGCCCGACGGACCGCGCGGGCCGGCCCGGCAATCAAAGCCCGGAGCCGTTGTGGCCGCTCAGCGCAGCGGCGTGCCGATCGTACAGGTCCGCATGAGGGCCACCACCGTGTACACCTTCCAACGGTCATGGGACCGGTTCCAGGTGCCCCTTCCCTTTTCGCGCATCACTCTGCATATCAGTGGAGCCGTGACCATCGGCAGGGATCTTTCCCAGCAGGACATCGATGCCGAGATCACAAGATTGGACCAGCGCATGCACGAGCTGGGGGCGGTCACGTGCTAAGCATGCTCTCGAATCTGTATGGTCGACTCGTCGAACGGCGCAACGCACAGTACGACCAACACCAACGACCGATCGTTCCGGTGGAATGCCCCGTGGTTAGTGTTGGGAATCTCTCAACGGGCGGAACTGGCAAGACGCCCACAGTGCAGATGCTGGTGCGAATGCTCCAACAGGCCGGACGCAGGCCGGCCATCGTGATGCGCGGCTATCGCCGGCGCTCGCGCGGGCTCGTGGTGGTGCATGACGGCGTGCAGATGCTATCAAGTATAGATGCTGCCGGCGACGAAGCCGCACTTCATGCCGCGAGGCTCGGCGTGCCGGTGGTGGTGAGTGCCGACAAGGTGGAGGCCGCCGCGTATGCAGCCGGCAATCTCGGCTGCGATGTGATCATTGTCGATGATGGCTTTCAGCATCGAGCACTTCATCGCGATGTTGACATTGTGATCGTGGATGCAGCCACGATCGCGGGATCTCTGCTGCCGGCCGGACGTTTGCGCGAGCCCCTTTCATCGTTGAAGAGGGCCGACATCGTGCTGCTGAGCTCTGGGGTCGAGCGCGCGGACGTGCAACCATATCTGACGCCGACGGCCTGCACGTTCGAGCTGATAAGCACAACGTCGTGTCCGGCTCCCACCGCCCGTCCAGTCATCGCCGTCAGCGGGATCGCACGTCCGGAGAGATTCCACTCGGCACTCCGCGATCTGGGCTACACCGTGGCAGAGACCATCACCTATCGGGATCACCACCGCTACACCGCCTTCAACGTCCGCGCCATTGCAACTGCGGCGCGCCGGCACGATGCGTCCATCATCACCACCGCCAAGGACCATGTGAAATTGCTTCCCTTGGTGACCGATCAGGGCGTGCGCGATCTCATCAGCGTTCTTGAACTAGAGATGCATGTCTCATCGTCATCGTCATTTCTTTCCGCACTCCTTCCAAGGATCACATCGTGAAGATCGCCGTTTCTCGCGCCAGTGGCAGTCCGTCCTATGAACGCTATGCCCCCTGGCTCCAGGCCGCCGACGAGGGCATCGAGATCGTTGACATGCATCCGTACTCGGCGACCGGGGCGGCCGAAATGCTCAACGACTGTGACGGGCTGGTACTCAGTGGCGGACCCGACGTAGACCCCTCGCGCTACAATGCCGAAGAGCGCAGGGCATTGTGCTTATCGATCGATGAAGAGCGCGACGAGCGTGAGCTTGCACTCATCGAACGTGCCCGTGACCTGAGAATGCCCGTTCTCGGAATCTGCAGGGGCGCACAGATCCTGAACGTTGCCTACGGAGGAACCCTCTTTGCTGATGTTCCAACCGAGCGACCATCAGATATTGAGCACCGACAGGTTGACTCCGTGGATGCGATGCATGCCGTCAGCGTTGAACCGGGTTCGATCCTGCGCCGGATCGCCCGCACCATGGAGGGGACCGTGAATTCAGCTCACCACCAGGCCGTGGAGCACCTTGCTCCCCTGTTCACTCCGTCCGTCGTGTCGGCCGATGGCCTGATCGAAGCATTCGAATGGGGCGATGCGGCTCTCGGCGGTAAGCCGTTTCTGTTGGCCGTGCAGTGGCACCCTGAGCGACTTGCCTACGACAACCCATTCTCTCTGGCCATTGCCGAGCACTTCATTCATGAAGCTCACGCATATCGTTTGCTGGTGAAGCCCCGTCCCTAGACAAGCCGAAGAAGGCCCCGAAGAGTCCGGCGCTGAGGCGCAGCCTGACGTCGTTGCGGAGCTCGCCATCGTAGAGGCGTGACTCCGCGCTGGCCTGCACGGCAATGGTCGCCACGCCAGGCACCGTCCACTCACCACCAAATGACGCGCGTCTGCCCCAGCCGAGCCCCCTGACCACTGTTTGCAGGCCCTGAGAGGCATACTCAACGCTGGCAACGGCAACGTCCGATGACTCGGCAGCGAACACACCGGCCCGAAGTCGCACAACGACGGACGTGCCGCTGCGCCAGCAGGCATCAATCCAGCCGAAGGTTCCGTACGACCATGCCTCATGACCATGGCGCAGAGCACGCAGGTCGATGTTGGCCCGCACGTCGAGTTCGCGCGTGACGTTGCGGCGCAGTCGAATGCGGGCCGACCATAGGTTGCGCTGCATCTGCCGTCGCAGCCCATCTGTGCGTCCATCTTCGTCGTACCGATGACGCAGACGCCATTCAGCAACGAGCCGCTGAGTGACGCGCTGCTCGACGTCGGCGATCACATCCATCCCGACCGACGCCATGGGGAGCAGGCGAGTTCGCCATGGACGTCCGTACACGCATGCCGAAAGACGCAGTGTTGCAAGTGCACGAACACTCACGCGCTGCCGCAGCATCGCGCCCCACGTGTTGGACATCGGTTCCGAGGTGGCCCAGACGCTTCCCATGGGCAGGTCGCACGCAGCCGGAGCAAACCAGAGCGATAGAGACGTTGGTGCCATGGTGCTTCGCACGGCCAGCAGGGCCTGCAAGGCCGGACGCATCAGTGCGTCCAACACGATTTCACATCCTGCCTCCACCGGGCCGAATTGCTCACCGATGGACACGGCAAGTGCCGGCGCGATTCCTTGCGTGTCGCGCCGAACCAGGAAGGTCACGCACGACAATGCTCCGAGCAGACGCGACTCCAACCATGCAGCCGACACGTCCGCATTGTCGAGTCTGCCGATCATGATTCGTCCTACCGTCTGCGTGTCGAGTTGGCATGCTGCGGCCAAGCCGCGCATGCCGCCCACGCCGCCCCGGACGCTTTGGCTGTGGACGCCGGGTGCAATCTTGCGCAAGGGGCGAGCCGGCAGCAGGCGGGAGCGGCCCATGCCCCTTGCCGCCGACAGGAGAGTACCAAAGCCTGCTTCGGCCGTTACGTCGCCCGCCGTAAGCGTCCACGCATGCCCGCGAAGGCCCGCCCACCAGAGGGGATGCTCACCGAGCGCGGCCGACTGAAGCAGTCCGCCATGCACCGTCGGATGGTCAAGCACCGCCCGCATGCCCGTGATCTCATGGCCCGCGCCGGTGCGCACCAGCACGGAACTGCCAGGTAGGGCATCCATCATCAGGTCCTCGATCCATGTCTGTGACTCGGTCACCATCAGCGTGTCCGGATCGAACTCCTGCGCATGGCTGGCGCCGGCGCAGAGTAGCAGCAGGAGGACGAAGTATGTGTACGTGCTCGTCATGGAACATCCACAGAGAGCGTTAGCGCGGTTCGCATGCCAAGGGGCTGAACGTGGCGAATGTCCACCATCAGGTCTGCCGTCGGCGATACGCCCAGGCGAACGGCGCACTCGATCGTGGTGGGATTCGAGGCGAGGCCGACGCGCATCCGCACCCGCTCTGCCGGGTGAAACAGGGCTGCAAGACGCAGTGATGCCGACCGGTCCCACGGAATTCGCACATCGGCCATCACCGAATGCGAGTCCAACGAACGAGACATCCCCGCCCGAAACGTAGGCCCCCGAACAGCGCCAATCTCCACGAGAGCATCGATCCCCACGCACATCGTCCATTCGGCCATGGACATCCCGGCATGAGCATCGATCACCGCCGAAATGACGTCGTCGAATCCGCGGATCGACAACCACTCCAACGTGCCGGCAAGCCCCATGACGTAGCTCTCCATCGGAGACCACCGGATGCGTGCCGACGGGGCGTACCGACGAAGGGTCAGCGAACCTCGAGCGTCGAATGCGACCGACATCGAATGCTGCTCGACGGGGACGGCGATGCGGGCCTGCGATAACCCGTCAAGCCCGAACGGACGCGGCGCAAAGACCATGTCGATCATTCCGCCGATCGGTGCCAGGGGGCTGGAGATCCCCTCCGACTCGCTCAGCACGTCGCAGCCGGTTACGCTGCAAGGCGCGGCATTCTGTGCCGATAGCTCGGCAAACACGAGAGCAAACCACAACCACGTCATGAGCATGGTGCGTAGATTCGTCCGAACCCTTTTGCGGAGTCCAACCACGATGAAACCCCTTCTGCGATCAATCTCCCTCTTCGTGTGTCTTTTCATGCTTGGCGTGACATTGCGCGCGCAGGAGGTTCAGGCCACCGTCAGCGTGGATATGCAGCCGTTGAGCCTGGATCAGCGTCAGGACCTGATGAACATGGCCCGCGACGTGGAGAACTACATCAACAACAACCGGTACCTCGACCGGGACTGGGAGGGCGAGAAGGTACCGGTCGATATCACGATCTACGTGAGCGCGCGCAACGGCAATCGTCTGAGCGCTCGTCTGGCCGTGGTCAGCAAGCGCATCATCAACGGTCAACCCGGCTCCGGTTCGGGTCTGCTGCGCATCTTCGATCAGGAATGGTCGTTCGAATGGTCACTCAACCCAACGCTCGTGTACCAGCCACTTCGGTACGATGACTTTGCAAGTGTCATCGACTTCTACATGCTTCTGGCGATCGGGCTTGACATGGACACCTATGACGATCTCGGTGGGGATGCTGCATACAAGGTTGCCCTGCAGATCGCCCAAAGCGGAAATGCACGGGGCATTTCGTCCTTCAGCTCCATGTTCCAGCCCGGCGAGATCTCTCGAATGTCTCTCGTATCGGAACTGATGGACATGCGCTATCAGGGCTTGCGTCGGCTCATTTACGACTATCATGATGCACTCGACACGCATGCCACCGACAAGGTGGCAGGCACCACGGCCATTGAGGCCGTGATCAAGGACATCGCCGAATTCAAGCGGAAAAAACTGTCCAACCGAAGTGTTCTGCTCCAGACCTTCTTCGATGCAAAGCAGATCGAGATCGCCGGCATCTTCCGCGGAAACAAGAACTCCACGGTGTGGGCAGATCTGCGCTACCTCGATCCGGGCAATACCCAACAGTACGAAGCTGCCCGCGAAGGCCGCTAAGCATGTCGGACGTTCAGCGCCGCCACGAATCGTTCATGCGGCAGGCCCTTGAACTGGCTTCCGAAGCTGCTGCCGGGGGCGACGTTCCGGTGGGCTGCGTGATCGTGCACGATGACGTGGTGATCGGACGCGGGAGTAATGAAATACAACGCCGGGCCGACCCAACAAGACACGCCGAGATCGTTGCTATCGAAGAAGCCGTCCGCGCCAAAGGCGAGAAGTTCCTCACCGACTGCACGCTCTACGTCACCCTCGAACCATGCACCATGTGCGCCGGTGCGATCGTCCTGGCCCGAATTCCCACAGTTGTCTACGGCGCCTCCGATCCAAAGACGGGGGCCTGCAGAAGCCTGTTTGAGCTGGTGGATGATCCTCGACTCAATCATCGCGCCATCGTTCGAAGCGGCATCCTCGAAGGTGAATGTTCGTCGATGCTCTCGGACTTCTTTGCACGTCAGCGCACCGACGCAGACGTGAGGCCTGCCGAGGAATCTCATGCGCCGACGCAGCCGGGAGGGATCCTTTGGCTCGTGCCCACGCCGATCGGCAACCTTGAGGACATGACGCTGCGGGCGGTGAAATCACTCCGCGAGGCCGACGTGATCGTGTGCGAGGATACGCGCACGACCGGACCATTGCTCAAGCGGTATGACGTGCCTCGAAAGCCCCTTCTGAGCTATCACGAACACAACGAACGCGAACGTGCGGCCGAGATCGTCCAGCGCGTTCGTTCCGGACAAAAAGTCGCCCTTATCAGCGATGCCGGCATGCCGGGCATCAGCGATCCCGGGTACCGCGCGGTGCGAGCCTGCGCCGAGGCCGGCCTGCCCGTGAGCGCTCTGCCCGGAGCATCGGCCGGCGTGACGGCTGTGGCAGCCTCCGGACTCCCGACCGATCGCATTCTGTTTGCCGGCTTTCTGCCCCAGAAGAAGGGTCGGGCAACGACCCTTGCCGGACTCTTGAGTATTCAGGCGACCATTGTCATGTACGAATCTCCCCATCGCCTGGTGGCCCTGTTGGAGGAGATCTGTACCGAGACCGGACCCGACCGTCCGGTGGTGGTGGCTCGTGAGATCAGCAAGCGCTTCGAGGAGTATATCCGGGGCACGGCCCAGCAGGTGCATGATGTATGTTCGCAACGTGGTTCGATCAAGGGCGAATGCGTCGTCATGATCGGTCCAAGATCGGAAACGGGAGAGTGAGTGTGTTCATATCGTTTGAAGGGATCGACGGCAGCGGCAAGAGTACGCAGCTCACGATGTTACGCGAGTGGTTCGAGTCGCATGGGTCGGGCGTGACCGTGATCCGGGAGCCCGGAGCTACGCTCCTGTCCGAATCGATCCGCGAGATCCTGCTCAGCACGAAGCAGTCCATCACTCCCACCGCCGAGATCTTGCTCTTCAGCGCAGCCCGCACGCAGTTGGTAGAAAAGGTCATCGAGCCGGCTCTCGAAGCCGGATCGATCATCCTCTGTGACCGCTATGTGGACAGTACAACGGCCTATCAAGGCTATGGCAGGGGGCTCGATCTGACGGCCGTGGCGGCCATCAATCGCATCGCCACCCGGGGCATCATGCCCGACCTGACATTCTTCATCGACGTCCGCTACGAGCAGGCTCAGCAGCGCATGCAGTTCTCCGAGGGAGGGGGCGAGCCCGATCGGATGGAGCGCGCCGGAAGCGACTTCTTCAACAGGGTCCGCGATGGCTACCTTGCCATCGCGCAACAGGACGCGAAACGTTTCGTCGTGATCGACGGTTATCGTGATCGTGCGAGCATCCATCGCGACATCATTTCCGAGGTCAAGCGACGTCTGCACGCCGTATCTTCGTAGCCAACTTTCTCACCACGTACACCATCCTTAGGGATACCCATGGCACGCTCTCGTTTCGGCTTCCTGATCGTCCTTGCATCCACCCTTGCGATCGTGACGGCTGTTAACGCCCAGGTACGCATCGATACACGACAGCTCCTCGTTCCCGTATCAGTCAGTGGCAAGGATGCCACCGTTCAGGCTACGGCCAACCTGCAGACAACGTCGCTGTCACACGTCACGGCAAAAGCCATCTTTGAGCCACAGCCACAGAAGATCGAGTTGACGAATTTCCCGATCCCCGGCAGTGGTAACTCAACGCTCATGCTTGAGCGCACTCGTTCGGTGGTAGATGCCAATACGGAGATCTACACACACACCAAGAACGGCAAGGTTCCGGTGAAGGTACGCCCTGTAGTTTCCTACCGCGGAACGGTCAACGGCAACCCTGAGACCATGGTCTCTCTGCACTACAGCGATGGTTGCCTGACGGGCTTTGTGCAGGAAGCAGACGGACACCGCATCATGGTTGGCCGTGACTACTCAATGTCACGCACCCAGCTTGCCACACCACACGTGATCGGCCAAGAGGCCGCCATCTTTGGCGTGGACCCGCTGAGCCGCTTCATTTGTGGCAACGAGAGTCTGCCGATTGACGATGACGCAATGCGCCGCAAGATGACGCTCCCGATCGTACCGAAAGGCGCTGAGGCCACGCAAGCAGAAGATCTGCGTGAGTTCAAGATGGCCGTTGTTCTTCGCGAGGACATCGACAGCGTCATGAAGCGTCGCGGCGAAACGGACGAAGAGATCGTCCAGTACTTCATCAAGATCATCTCGTCCATGGCGCAGGTGTACGAGCAGGAATTGAACGCCTACATCTACATGTCGTACTTCGAGAAGTTTACGCTCGACGAGCCATCCGGCTACTTCTACGATGGTCGTGAGCCAGGAGAGCTCCTGCAAGAGTTTTCCAGCGACTGGTCTCGCCGGATGAACTCGGTGGATCGTACGGTGGCCCACCTCTATGCTCTGATCCGCCCCGTTGGCGGTGGATTCGTTGGTGGCATTGCCTTTCTCGACCAGCTCTGCAACAAGCGTCAGGGCGGTGGCTACGGCGTCAGCACGGTGTACCTGACGGCCAATGACGTGCCCGGTGACCCCAATCGTAGCAACGCCTTCGTGTGGGACGTCTTCGTTGCCGCGCACGAGATTGGACACAACATTGGCTCGCCTCACACGCACAACTGCTACTGGAGTCCACCGATCGACACCTGCCAACTGGCGCAAGCGATCGATCGTACTGATGGTTGCTTCAGCGACACGCGCCTGCGCCGCGTGATCCCCGGAACCATCATGAGCTACTGCCACCTAGTTAATGGTGATCGCACGCCCCTTACCTTCGGCCCACGTGCCTCTGAGCGCATGCGCGGATGGGTGAAGGCTGCTTCGTGCGTGCCGCTCGTGACGCGACCACTGGTGCAGCTGACCGAGCCGCGCGGTACGGATTCCTACCAGCCCGGAGAGAAGATGACCATTCGCTGGAAGACCGCACGGGTTTCGACGGTGAACCTCCTGTGGGGTCCGGCCGTTGCCGGCCCATGGACGTCCATCGCCTCTGGACTCAATGCCGATGATGAGCTCTATTCGTGGACCGTTCCATCGAATGTCTCGTCAGAGTTCTGGGTCCGCATCGAGGATGCCGCCGATGCAAACGTCAACGACACGTCCTTGGCAAAGTACCGCCTCTCCGTTCCGGTCGTTCTCGACGCGCCCAAGGGCGGCGAACGTCTCGGCGCCGGCTCGACCTATCAGATCCGCTGGACGCGCTCAACCGGGGTTACGAACGTCAAGGTTGAATTCGCTGCCGATGGCGAGACCTTCGAGACGATCAATGCCTCGATCAATGCCGCTGCTTTCAGCTGGACGGTGCCGTCGACCACCACGAGTGATGCACGCATCCGCGTCACAGCCCTAAGCTCGCCCTCAACGCCATCAACAAGCGGCACATTCGCCATTGGAACAACACGGTTCGTGCTCGACATTCCCGAGGAGAACGCCAAGCTCTGCCGCAATCAACCAAATCAGTATCGCTGGACGCATGACTTCATCAATGAAGTGCGCATTCAGTACACCACAGATAATGGCGCTAACTGGAGAACGGCCACGCAACAGTCAACGATAGACCTCTCGCAATGGCAGATCTTCAGCACAAACGTCAACATGCGCAACGTCGCGGTCGGCACCAAGGTCAAGCTCCGTGTGATCGATGCCACCAGCGAAGCAGTGCTTGCCTCACGCGACAATCTGACGATCGACACATGTGCTTCGGTTGTTTCCGTAACTGAAGCCGACGTGCAAGCCCCCTTCAGCATCACAAGCGTGAACCCGAATCCTGCCTCAACGTCTGTCACGTGCACCATCCAGTCGGATGTTGACGCACAAGCCACGATCATGCTCATCGGTACGGACGGATCTGAGCTCGTACTTGGCAGACAAGAGGACATTCGTCGCGGCACACAGTCGATCACACTTCCGGTGACGTCCGCGGCATCGGGCTCTTATCAGCTTGTTGTGCGATTCGGCACCGTACAGGCATCCGTTCCGTTGGTGATCACCCGCTGATCGGAGACGCACTCGTGAGTCTCTTTAACACGCTGGTCGTTGCCACTCTTCCGATCATTCCGAAGCGAATCGTCAAGTCCGTCGCTCAGAGATACATCGCCGGAGATGCACTCTCAGATGCGGTGCGCGTCACACGGCTGCTGATGTCGAAAGGGGCATGCTCGACGATCGATGTGCTCGGCGAGTTTGTCTCGACGCGCGAACGCGCCATCTCGGAAACGGCCTCTCAAGGGGCTGTCTTGGATGCGATCCGCGACAACGGACTTGATTCGTATCTGAGCGTCAAGCTGACCTCGCTTGGTCTGGACATCGACCAAGACTTTGCCTACGCGAACCTCCGCATGCTCGTCGAACGGGCCGCATCATATGGGCTGTTCGTTCGCATGGATATGGAGAACACGCCATACACGGATGTGACGTTGGAGTTCTACCGTCGCCTGCGAACCGAGGGTTTCAACAATGTGGGCGTGGTGATCCAGGCATACCTGCATAGGTCCGAGGCCGACATTCGCTCGTTGCTCGACTATGCTCCGTCCGTGCGCCTGTGCAAGGGCATCTACGTAGAGGATGCCTCCGTGGCGATCAAGGATCCTGACGGCATCCGCGCCAATTACAAGAAGCTCCTCGCGATGCTGCTTTCGAGTCAAGCCAGAGTACACATTGCCACTCACGACGAGGCACTCATCGTCGACGCAGAGCGCCAGGTATCGACGCATCGCCCGGCTCACGACAACGTCGAGTTTCAGATGCTTCTCGGTGTGCGGGAGGATCGGCGTGACTCGCTCATCCGCGGCGGACATCGCGTGCGCATCTATGTGCCGTTTGGCGATGACTGGTACGGTTACTCCACGCGACGCCTGAAGGAGAATCCGCAGGTTGCCGGTTACGTTGCCAAGGCCGTTCTCACGGGTCGATGACACCTCGGACACTCTTCCGTGCAGCCCTGCTTGCCCCCTGCCTTCTGCTCCTGGAGGCATGTCACTCGACACGCTCTGCGCATCCGGACCAGGTGGTCGTTGGCACCTTCAACATTGAATGGCTCGGCGATGGCGCAGATGATCTGAAACCACGCACTGAGGATGATCTTCGTCGCATCGCCGATGTGATCGACCGCTCGGGGGCAGACATACTGGGTGTGCAGGAGATCGAGAACTCAACAGCGTTGAAGAGGCTGCTGGCATTCTTGCCGGATCATGACGGCTTCGTGACCGAACTCGATATCAAACAGAATGTTGGCGTGGTGTATCGCAAGGACGTCGGAGTACGACGCGTGGAAACATACATGCCCCTTACCATGGGAATCGATCGAATGAGGGCGGGACTTGTGGTGTCGTGTCGAAAGGGGGCTTTCGACTGGCTGATGATGGTGGTTCACCTGAAGAGTACATCGCGTGCCGACAGTACGGATGAACTCCGGGATGAGTCCCGCCGCATCCGCGGAAAGCAGGCTGCCGCCCTGCGCTCATGGGCTGATTCGGTTGTGCGCACAGGTCCGGAAAATGATGTTCTGATCGTTGGCGATCTGAATGACTTTCCGGGGCGGCGCGAGAATGCAACTCTTAAGCCACTTCTCGGCAGTACGGAGTTGACGTTCTTGACCGGCACGCTGAAGTCGTGTCGCAATCCGAACTGGTACGTCATTGACCATGTGCTTGCGTCGCGATCGGCCATGAGCCGGATCGTGGTTGGAAGCGAGCGGGTGGATGACATGAAGACGTTTCTCAGCGATCGCGAAGCGTCAACGGTCAGTGATCACTGCCCTGTTACGGTTCGGTTCTCCACTGAGGGTCCCGACAACGACTAGCCCCCTGCCGCTTAGGCGAACACCGTCACCTTGTTGCCGCTTCTCATGCTCACATCCAGTGCGGCGTTGGCATGAGCGATCAGATCATCCCACGTATCTCGTGGCTCGGCCTGGGCGATACCGATCGACACCGTGAACGAGAGGCGCTTACCGTCAATGCTCACCGGCGAACTGGCAACCTCGCGCCGCATGGTCTCGGTCCAATTCTGTGCCTCCTGCAGCTTGTACCCGATCAGACCAAGCGCGATCTGCTCGTCTGCGAAGCGGGCCACAACGTCGTACTCTCGAAGCTGATCCTTGACCAAGCGCAGCACATGCAGCAGGGCATGCATACGCTGCTGCTGATCTGCGCGCGACGCGTCGAGATGCACCATACACACCGTCAGTGGGATGTTGTAGTCGACGGCGCGAGCGAACTCTTCGCGAACACGCATCTCGAATCCCTGAGCATTCAGTACTCCCGTGGCGTGGTCCAGCAACGCTGCCCCGCGGAGAGACTCCACGTGATGCAGCTGCTCGAAGAATGTTGAAGCATACTCAGACATGGCTTCAGCCAAGGCAATGTCCTGGGCTGAGAGCGAACCTTCCAGATTCTCCAGGAACAGCGCACCAAAGCACTCTTTCGATGTGCGAAGCGGAACGGCAACGAACTGACCGAATTCCAGGATGGGCTCTCCGTTGAACACCCTCGTCGTGGTGAACTCCTGCGTTTGGACGACACTTGAGGCCGTTGTGATGCACGACCCAACGGCAGAGGATGAAACATCGACAGACGCACCGACAAAGGAACGATACTCCTCGTCCATCGCCGAGCGCGCATCGGTAAGCGTCCATCCGCGGCATGCGGCATCATAGCTGACCACACCGATGCGACTGACGTCCATCCGCTGTATGACCGAGGAGAACAAGGCGCGCACGACACTCGAGACGGAAAGGGGCGAGGCACCAAGGGCCTGACGCAGTTCCTCGATCGCTTCCAACGTCGAGGATGCCTGAAGCAGGTCGTACTTCGTGGTGTAGGCCGATACGAGACCTGATATAAGTTTCGTGAACTGACCAAAGAATCCAACGGTGATGTCGGAGTAGGCATCTTCCAGGAGTGAGTCGGCGCAAAGAATTCCCACGACGTTACCGCCGTAATACACCGGCACACCGATGAACGAGACGGTTCCTGCAGGACGATCATAGTATGGCAACAGTTCGGTCTCGGCACTCGTACTGATCTGCGTGATGATCTCTGGTCGACCATCACGAGCGATCTGGCTCAGCGCATCCATCCCCATGGGGATCTTGCGCTCGACGGTGAATTCGTCTTCAGCTTCGGTGATCTTCGCTTCGACCACGAGTTGCTGACGCTCGCTGTTGACCCACAGGAATGCTGCCGTGCGTGCATTGGTGGCAGAGCGAATGACCATCAGGACGCGGTTCAACAGATAGTCAAACTCCCGGCGGGGCTCCTGGGAAGAAAGGTCCTCTTCATTGAGCTCGCTAACGAAGGTCGACAGGGAGACCGACGGCGAGCGGCGCGATGTTTCGCGTGGCGCCGGCACAACGACGGGCTCCGACTCTGCTTCTGCCGCTTCCACGTCGGACCGTTCGTGCTGTTCTTGCCATGCTTCGGCTTCGGCCGCCGCTTCGGCTTCGGCCGCCGCTTCGGCTTCCAAGTCAACGTCCAGCACTTCCTTGGGTTGCTGTGGCGCTACAACATCAGCCCCTTCAATGCTCACCGCATCCGATGTCGGCTCGAAGGCATCACCGGGCTCAACGTCGGTCATCGGCGGAGCTGTGGTTTCCGGTTCGGAGGACTTCGGAGCGGCCGTAACGTCAGCTTCCTCAGTCGGCACGTCGACCGTGCGCTTGCGTGCCGGCCGAATGATGACGTCGTCCGAGAGTTGGATCTCCTGGTCGGGAGAACCTTCGAACGGATCTGTCTGACCCGGCAGGAAGGTCACCCCTTGTCGGCGTTGCGTCAACTCGTCCATCTGCGCCAGCCGAGCAGCCTGACGGGCTTCGCTGACGAGCGTCGGAACGCTTGATGCCGTGGATGTGCTCTTTCGAGTGCCAACGATGCGAACACTGGAATCACCCTCGGCAATGAGCTCTGTGCCCGGTACGATGGGCGTCTCGGCTGTGGGCGTCTGAGGCCGCGCTAGCGCCTCCTCAAACAGCGACGTCTGATTCTCATCGTAGAACGGTTGCTCTTCGGACTCAGCCTGACCGAAGGTGCGGCGATACGCGTCGGAGTCGAAGGTCTGCGTCCGCTTCTTTGCATCCTGAACCGTTCTCGACATGATGTCGGGCGTCGAAGAGGGTCGGATCGGATTGATGATCTGCAGATCCGTCAGGCGCGGAGAGACCATCATGAACAGGGCAACGCCACCAAGAATGGCGATGCAGATACCGATCAGCCGAACGGCAAGATTGTCGTACGGAGCCACAAGCGCGATCACCAACCCAACACCGATCGCCATGAAGGCAATGGTGTCACTCGGCTGAAAGACCTTCCGAAAGTCGACGTTCTTCTTGGCCATACCTCGTCAGCGGATGAGCTCGATCGTTGTGATCGATGATTGTGATTGAGAAATGCTCTGACCCATGGTCTTCATCGCGGCAGACTGAACGTTTCCGGTCATGGACATCGATATGGTGTTTCGCTTTGAGAGCGTGATACCACGATCGACGTCGACCACGGCCTTTGACGACCCCGTGATGGATGAAGAGGATACTGAGATACTGAGCGGCGAATTCTTCGGCATTGGCAACACGCGAACGCCACCACTGACTGTGGCGCTGATGACGCCGATGCGATGGTCGCGAACACGGTACACGTTGCTCAGAGCATAGGAGGCCTTCGTCTCGAGTGCAAACAGCTCGCCAAGGGGGCTTACCTGCTCGTTCACCCATGACGCATTCGCGTCGAGCCCTTGCTTTGGATAGGGCACGAACTCCTGCAAGATCATGGCTGCAAACACACTGGTCCTGACCTGTGCCGTCAACTGATCGGTCATCTGTTGGGTAAGGGGCTGTCCAGCCAGTGCAGCGATCTTCTTGACGATCGGCGAGACATCTCCAACCTGCTCAACCTTTCCGTCCGTCGACATATAGATCACCACGTCCTCACCAACGATGGATGCGAACTGTGGGTAGCGTCGCTTCGATGCCTCGGACGTGTCTGTGGAGCGATAGGACTGTTCGATGAGTGTTGCTCCGCTACGCAGACTCTTGACCGAGCCAGTTGCGGCAACGGAATCAAATCGCATGGTTGTCTCAAACGAACCATCAGAGCGTACAGCACGAACGGTCCGTGTGTACCAATGGGTGGTCTTCGAATAGGTCCGCGCCGTGTCAGCGCCCCCTTCCGAGATCTGCTCGATCCGGTAGCGGAAGACGTCGCCGGCCTTCCACCTCAGAACAATGTTCTTCACGCCGGAACTCGCACCATCCTGACGGGGTGCACCGCTCGTGTCACTGGCCACTACAACATCCTGGGCGGTCTCCGGACGGTCGGCCTCTGTCTGGCAGGACGGCAGTGCCAGCCCCAGACCGAGGGCGACCATGACGCCCATGAGGCGCATCACCACTGGAACTGTCGGACGAGCTTCCACGACTGCGTGGATGTGACATTTTGAGTGAACGATTCCTTGCCGACCTGACCGCGGAAGGAGGCAGTGATAGTCGCATCAATGCCGTTGAGGATACCGGTCGTGGACAACTGCAAGGTGCTGTTGACCACGGCCTGACCTTCATGCAGCTGCACCAGGTCGGGAATCTCGAACACGTGCAGCGGCCAGCGCGTTCGCGCAGGCAACGTATCCTGCGTCACGATCGTAAACACCCCCCCTTCATACGATTTGAAGGTCGATCGGGCCTTCCCTTCGTACACGACTCCATCGACTCGCAAACGGAAGTTGTGCTTCCATGACGAGTCAATCGCGCGCTTCGAACCGGGCACGATCTGCTTCTGCATATCGCCGAGGTGAAGCAGATTCTCATCAGAGAGTGCCTGCAGCCAGATCGTCGAGATCAACGTGTCAAGGTCACCAACGTTCGTCTGGATATACTCGCGCCAGAAATCGATCTGATCTCCGGACACTTTGGTCACCTCTCCGTATGGAGAGTACGTCAGCTCATACGATCGGTTGAGTGCGCCGACGTAGTTGTTGAGGTCCGGAAAGGCCTTCGGTGCCGCGTCCTTCTGGGAGTCGTAGTCAATCACCGACGGTCCGGTGATAAACTTGTATACCAACGAATCGGCCGTCACCACCACACGAGAAATGTTGTCCATTGATTCGATGCAGCGGACCGTGACATACGTGAGTACCTCCCGCTGATACGATCGGATCGACGAGTCACTGTGGACGCGCTGAACGGTGGTCTTTTCGCTGACCTCGTAATTCTGCGCGATCCCGGCCCGATAGGAGGCCTGAAGGCGATACTCACGGAATGAGGGGGCAGTCGCACCCGCTTTTTGGGCTCGAGCGGAAGACGCAACGAGGACGAACAGACCGAGCGCCGCGAGGGCCGTCGGAAAGGTCATTTTCGGAGAAAACATGGCGTGAATCTACGGCAAATCGTTCATAAACGGCGCGGGGGCGGACAAGTCCTCCCCCGCTTTTGCAGTCAGTCGACGCGCGATGCAGATCTCGCGTGTAGTGGCTTAGGCGTTATTGATGAGTTCGCTCTCGGCAAAGAAGAAGCCCACTTCGATCTTGCCGTTCTCAACGCTATCGGAGCCGTGAACGGCGTTCTCACCCTTGCTCGTGGCATAGGCCTTCCGGATGGTTCCCTCGGCAGCCTCGGCCGGATCCGTCGATCCGATCAGTGTACGCCAGTCAGCGACGGCGTTCTCCTTCTCCAGGGCGATCGGTACGATCGGTCCGCTGGACATGAAGTTCACAAGCTCGCCGTAGAATGGGCGCTCTTTGTGCACGGCGTAGAACTCACCAGCCACAGCCGGCGAGATCCGCGTCAGCTTCATTCCGAGAATGCGGAATCCGGCGGCTTGGATCATCGCCACAATGTTGCCAATGTTTTGGTTGCGGACAGCGTCCGGCTTCAGAATGCAAAGGGTACGTTCCATGGTAGGTTTCAGGTTACAGGTTACAGGTTACAGGGTTGATTCGTCATCCCGGCGCAGGCCGGGATCCATTCGTCATCCCGGCGCAGGCCGGGATCCATCCGTCATCTCGGGCCAAGGCCCGGGGCCATTAAATCGAGGCCTCGTCACTTGTCACTCGTCACTCGTCACTTCTTCTTCGCTGTCTTCTTCGCGGGCTTTGCTGGAGAGTGGCTATCGAGGACCTTCTTCATTGTGATGCCGATCGAGGCGGGTGATTCCACGACGTGGATACCGCAGGCCGACATTGTGGCCATCTTATCGGCGGCGGTTCCCTTGCCCCCTGAAATGATCGCGCCGGCATGACCCATGCGACGTCCCGGAGGAGCGGTCTGGCCGGCGATGAATCCGACCACGGGCTTGGCGACGTGCTTCTTGATGTACTCGGCGGCCTCTTCTTCGGCATTACCGCCGATCTCACCGATCATCACGATGGCCTTTGTTTCCGGATCCTCGTTGAACAGCTTGATCGCATCGATGAACCGCGTTCCGATGATCGGGTCGCCCCCGATTCCGATACACGTTGTCTGGCCGAGCCCAACGTCTGACAGCTGGCGAACGGCTTCGTAGGTGAGTGTGCCTGAGCGACTCACCAGACCGACCGGGCCACCCGAGGTGAAGATGAATCCCGGCATGATGCCGATCTTACATTCGCCCGGCGTGATGATGCCGGGACAATTTGGACCGATCAATCGAGTTGTCGAGTTTTCCAGGGCAGCCTTGACCGGGATCATGTCGTTGACGGGGATACCTTCGGTGATGCAGACCACCACATCCATGCCGGCGGCGATCGACTCAAGAATGGCATCGGCGGCCATTGGTGCAGGCACGAAGATGATCGACACGTCGCAACCGGTTGCCGCGCGAGCCTCGGCCACGGTGTTGAACACCGGCACCGGACGCGTGAAGACATCGTCTCCCTTGCCCGAATACGTTGTTCCGCCCTTGCCGGGGGTCACACCACCAACGACGTTTGTGCCGTAGGCAAGCATCTGCGAGGCATGGAATGTTCCTTCCCCACCGGTGATGCCTTGAACAATTACTTTCGAATCTTTGTTGACTAAAACGCTCATCGTGTCGTGTCCTGAAAAAAAGAGAGCGCGAATTTACGGAAGAACCACAACACCGAGGGTTGCGAACAATGGTTGAGATCACACTCACATACGAGGGCGACCTGCGCACACGGGCTGTGCATGGCCCGTCCGCAACCGAGCTCATCACTGATGCGCCGGTAGATAATCATGGCAAGGGTGAGAGCTTCTCTCCAACGGATCTGCTGGCAACGGCCCTGGGGTCGTGCATGCTGACGTACGTCGGACTGGCAGCGAACAAGCACGGTTGGGATGTACGCGGCACATCGGTGACGGTTCGCAAGGAGATGATCGCCGATCCTATCCGCCGTGTAGGACGTTTGACGGTTGGCATCCACATCCCGATCGAAATGAGTGAGGCGGATCTCGCCATCGTCGAGCAGTACGTCGTCACATGTCCGGTCAAACAAAGCATCTCAGAGCGGATCGAAGTACCACTCACGATCACCTGCAAAGAGAACTATTCGCTGCCAGGATCGCGCTAAGGTCAGGGGGCGTCTGTGCCGATCGAGGCAAGCCCCTTAGCCAAGCTCATCAGGCGTTCATCACTGAACATGGGGCCCTGCAACTGCATCCCGATGGGCAGTCCTGACGAATCGGATCCAAACGGCACGCTCAACGCCGGGATGCCGGCGATGTTGGCCGACACGGTGAAGTAGTCACTCAACCACATGCTCACCGGGTCACTCTTTTCTCCGAGACGGAATGCCGTCGTGGGAGTCGTGGGCAAGGCAAAGGCATCATACGACTCAAACATTCGGTCATACGCCTGGCGGATCAGTCTGCGTGTCTGCTGCGCCTTTGTGTAATACGCATCACCATATCCCTTGGAGAGCGAGAACGTCCCCAGCATGATGCGTCGCTGAACCTCGGTCCCAAATCCTGCCGAGCGTGACGCCGTGGTGATATCACCATCTTCGGCATCGGCGCGCAGACCGAAGCGGACGCCGTCAAAGCGTGCAAGATTGCTCGACGCTTCGGCGGTTGCCAGAATGAAGTACGTCGGGATCCACAGTTCAGAATGCGGCAGATCCACATCTTCGACGCTGGCACCAAGAGCCACCAGGCGATCCCTGAAGGCCACGTACGCGTCGACGATCTCCGGAGAACATCCCTCGAGTCGGGCCACCGGCAGAGCCGCGATGCGCGGCGCGGCGACATCTGCCGAGACAGGCTCGGGGTGGCGCACCGACGTGGCATCGAGGGGATCGTGTCCGTCGATGACACGAAACACCTCCTGCATATCATCGACACTGTTGGCGAACAGACCGATCTGATCGAGCGATGATGCGAAGGCCACCAGTCCGTAGCGGGAGACGCGTCCGTACGTTGGCTTCAGACCATACACGCCGCAGAAGGCGGCCGGCTGGCGGATCGAGCCGCCGGTATCCGAACCGAGTGACACATGGCACATGCCCGCCGCTACGGCCACGGCCGAGCCACCGGAAGAGCCTCCGGGCACACGATCCGGATCGAGAGCATGGCGCACCGGACCAAAGGCAGAGGTTTCGTTCGACGAGCCCATGGCGAACTCGTCCATGTTCGTCTTGCCGATGAAGATCGCCCCGGCATCGGCAAGGCGCTCGATCACCGTCGCATTGTACAGCGGCCGGAACCCGTGCAGCATCTTGGAAGCGCAGGTAAGGGGCTGGCCGACAACACTGATGTTGTCCTTGACGGCAACGATCATTCCCTCCAGCGGACGTGCCAGGCCGGCGGCAAATCGTTCGTCGCTCTCCGAGGCCGAAGCACGCGCACCATCGGCATTGACGTGCAGAAACACCCCAAGGTCGGACCTCGACCCGATGGTCTCGAGGGCCTCGGCGCAACGCTCTGCAGCGCCGGACGTGCCGGCGATGAACGAGGAACGATCATTGCTATACTTCATGACTTCTTTTCTTCGTGCTCAGGGGGCGTTGTCGGTGGATTCAAGGATGCATCCGGACCCTCGTCGAGCATCGGTGAAAGGGGCTGTCCCGGTTCGGTGGCAGACACATCGGTGGAAGGTTCGGACGGTGTTTCGGCTGTGGACTCAGCCGTGGTCCGCGAGATCGGCACTCCGCCGCTTGGTGGGCGCACCACGGTTGTCGGCGCGGTGTTGAGGGCATCCCGAACTGCCGCGTCGGCCGATATGTCTCGTATCTGCTGCGTCAGATCCTCCTGTGCCTTACGGAACTGTCTCAGCCCCTTGCCCATCTGACGGGCAAAATCGGGCAGACTCTTCGGTCCGAACAGCAAGAGGATCGCCAGAATGATGACGAGGAATTCCGCACCACCAACATCAAACATCGCGTCGTGACGACCTACTTCGACTGATTCGTTGGCGTGGACTGATCATCGTTCTCGCCCGATGCGGCCTTCTTGAACTCCTTCATTCCGGAGCCCAAGCCCCTCATGAGTTCAGGGATCTTCTTACCGCCGAAGAGCAGCAGAAGAACAAGCACGATGATTGTGATCTCGAGTGGGCCTAGCCTTCCCATCGGATACTCCTGAGGATTGGTGTTTGCGTTTTACCTGGTGCAAACTTACGCCACCGAGGCGTTGCAATGACTCGCAAGACTTTGGAACACCGTCAACCCGTCAACCGACCCGAGAAGGGGCTCGCAGGCCCGTTCGGGATGCGGCATCAGGCCCATGACGTTGCGAGCGGAATTGGTCACTCCGGCGATGTTGTTGAGGCTTCCGTTGGGGTTTGACTCGGCGGCCTGCTCACCGTCGGCCGTGACGTAGCGGTAGAGAACCTGACCGGAATCCTCAAGCCCCTTGATCACCTCATCAGAGGCGGTGTAGCGGCCTTCTCCGTGGGCCACAGGCACGCGCAAGATCTGGCCTGCCGTGCAGACGTTGGTAAAGGGGGTGGCGGTGTTCTCGACGCGCAGGTAAACGTCCTTGCAGACAAAGGAAAGGTTGCGATTACGGATCAGGGCACCCGGCAAAAGTCCTGCTTCGCACAGGATCTGAAACCCGTTGCAGATGCCAAAGACCAGGCCTCCGGAATTGGCAAAGCGTACGACCTCGTTCATGATCGGAGAGAAGCGGGCGATGGCACCGGTCCGCAGATAGTCTCCGTAGGAGAAGCCTCCCGGAAGGATGATCACATCAAGACCGCTCGGGAGCGACGTGTCCTTGTGCCACAAGGAGTGAACGGTGTTGCCGGTAATGGCCGAGGCATGCCGAGCGTCGGCATCACAGTTCGACCCCGGAAAGGTCACCACACCGATGTTCATGCCGCCTCCACGGGTGCAGACTCCTGCAGAGTGAATTGGTAGTCCTCCATCACCGGATTGGTCAAAAGCTTGTCGCACGCTTCGCGGACGGCTGCAGAGGCCGAATCGGCATCCGCCGCCTGGATGCTTAGCTCGATGTGCTTGCCAATGCGAACGTCGGCAAACCCGGGCATGTGCAGTGAATGCAGGGCGTTCTCAACGGCCTTGCCTTGAACGTCAAGGATGGCGCGCCGGAGTGTTACGGTGATGTTGGCAGTGTAGGTCTTCATGGCTGTAGGTACGATCGATGTCGTGAATCAGATGGTGAACGGATCCGGGTCGCCCTCGTCAAACGAATCGTCGCGATCCGATCGATCCCGCACGAACACGAGGGCGTGACGCACAGCCCCACCGATGAGGTAGAGCATCATGAACGGGAACAATGCCGCGAGCTTGGTGACGGCGCACAGAACAGTTCCGACGAAAAATACGGAAAACACGATGGGGCGCTGGCGGATGGACTTCGCCGACGGACGCGGCAGATTGTCGTACTTGATGGTGCTGACCATTGCAAGCGAGGTGATGATCGAAACCGCCGCAAGTGCATGCGGTTGCCACTGTTGTGGCACCTGCTCGTGCCATATGGCGATGTAGGAGATGATCGTGAACGCTCCGGCCGGGATCGGCATGCCGCGGAAGTACAGCTTGTCCTCCATCGACGTGAGCTGAACGTTGAAGCGGGCCAGACGGAGAACACCGGCAAGGGCCGGCAATGAGGCGATCACGAGGGTCCACTGCGTGTGCTGCCACTGCTGCGGATATGTGACGTAAAGCAAGATCGTTGGTGCAACACCAAACGACACCGTGTCACACAGCGAGTCGAGCTCGACACCGAATTCGGACGTGCTGCGCGTGAGGCGTGCCACAACCCCATCAAGCGCATCGAACACACCGGCCGTCACCACAAGCCAAATGGCATCACTCGTACGCCCTTCGAAGGCGGCCACAATGGCACTTACCCCACAGAAGAGGTTGGCCAGCGTGAAGAGGTTCGGGATGACCGATCGGGTGACGCGCATCTGGGTCAGTTCCCGCCCGTTGAGAGCTTGGCTAGGATATGCCGGGAACTCACCACGCGATCTCCGGGGCGCACCATGATCTGGCTGTTCGAGGGCACAACCACGTCCATGCGGGATCCGAACTTCATCATTCCGAAGCGCTCACCCACCCGCACCACATCGCCCGGCTTGGTGTCGTACACGATCCGGCGGGCTAGAAACCCCGTGATCTGCTGGTAGGCAATGCGGCCATGGTCAGTACGCAGAACGAAGAGTGATCGCTCGTTCTCTGTGCTCGACTTCGGGTTGAAGGCCATCAGGTACTTGCCCGGGATGTATTCGACCGACTCGATCACGCCGCTGGCCGGATACCGGTTCACGTGAAGGTTCACGGGCGACAAGAAGATGCTGATCTGCACGGCTGACACGCCCAGAAGCGGGTCGTGCTCGATCGGAATGACGTTCACCACCTGCCCGTCAGCCGGCGCCATCACCAGCGAGGAGTCGCTGGCGGCCTCCTTGTGCAGGGGGCGTTCGGCATCCCGGAAGAACCACATCGTGAACATGCCAAGACCCAGCCCGAAAAGCCCCGTGAGAGCGCCCAAAACGCCATCCAGCGCGGTCCAGGCAAGCAGCATCAGTCCAAGGCTGATGCCCAAAAGAACGAAGGCGTTGTCGTAGCCGTAAGGTGTTAATATCCTGTGCATTTCGGCGTTGTCTTCTCTTTGCGTGGTTCGTAGATTCGCCCGTCAAAACTAGCACATTCGAGCCTCTCGGCACGATTTCTTTCGGATCCCCTCATGAAGTTCACCGTAGCACTGCCGGACCTGCAAAAGGCCCTGCAGAAGGTCCTCCCTGCAATCCCCGCCAAGAGCACGATTCCCGTTCTCGAACACCTCTTGGCCGAGCTCAACGGCAGTGAGTTGACCTTCACGGCCACCGATCAAGAGATCACCATCTCGCTCACCACCATGGTTGTGGGCGAACGCGATGGCGCTCTGCTGATCCCGGCTCGCCAGTTCAACGACCTCATCAAGGAGCTCGGCACATCCGGCTCGATCGAGATCACGGCCAACGATCGCAATCAGACCATTGCTCTGCGCACGCCAACGGGATCGTACGAGATGAAGTCGCTCGATGCCGAAGAGTTTCCTTCGATCCCTCCGTTTCCGGAAGCACAGCTGGCCAGCCTTCGCAAGGAAGACGTCATGCGCATGGCCAACAAGACGGTGTTCGCGGTGTCAACCGAAGAGTATCGTCCAAGCATGACCGGTGTATTCTTCCAGTTCAAGGGTGATACGGTGACGGCGGTGGCAACGGACGGATTCCGGCTTTCGCGCGTGATCGTTGGTGCCGGTGACACGCCGTTTCCGGACGGACTCGAGGCCATCGTGCCATCGCGCACGGTCGACCTCCTGCGCCGCGTCGAAAGCGACGTGACCATGGAAGTGTCCCGCACGCACGCACGCTTTAGCGTTGGCTCCATGACGATCACCACTCGCGTGATCGACGAGAAGTATCCGCCGTATCAGAACGTCATCCCGGCCGACAACGATAAGACCCTCATCGTGCACCAACGCGAAGTCCTGAGCGCCATCAAGCGCGTATCGCTGTTTGCCAATACCAACACCAAGCACGTTCGCTTCCGCATCGAGCCGACCACCCTGTCGGTACATTCGGAGGACGAGGACTCGGGCAGCAAGGGCACGGAAAACATCCCATGCGAGTTTTCCGCGTCGGACTTCGAAGTGGGCTTCAACTACCGCTACCTCGAAGAGGCCATTAAGAACATCAGCGCCGATGACGATCCAGATCTGAACGTCAAGATGACGTTCTCCTCGGCCGTCCGCGCCGTCCTGATCACTCCGGCTGCCGGCGATGATTCCCTTCTCATGCTGGTCATGCCGGTGAAGATCTGACGGGCGTTGATGTGGTGATCCGCAGCATTCATCTGCACAACGTTCGCAATCACGAACAGTCCGAACTCTCCTTCGTTCCGGATGTGAACATTCTTACCGGCGGCAACGGGTCGGGCAAGACCTCCGTTCTGGAAGGTATCAGCCTGTGCGCCCTTGCTCGCACGTTCGTGCCGGTCAACGATCAAGCCCTTATCCGTCACGATGAAGACGCATGTTCGGTGTCCGTGCAGGCCACCTCGGACCTGCAAGCCCCTTACCACGTGTCGGTGACGCTGCGTCATGGCACACGCAAGCGCATCACCACGTCCACCCAGACGTCGTGCTCGCCCCGTGACATCATCGGCAACCTGCCGATGGTGGTGCTGTCACCCGACCACAAAGGCATCACCGTGGGCCCGCCGGCCGAGCGCCGCTCGTTTGTTGACGCGGTGATGGCGCAGGCCCAACGACGCTATACAGAGCTTCTGTATGAGCATCGTCGACTCTACAAGCACCGCGGCGCAATCCTCACGGCCATTGCCGAAGGTCAGGCAAGTGATGCCGATCTCGATCTCTGGACCGAGCAGTTCATCACCGTCAGCGCCGAGATGGTGCAGCGACGACATCTCTTCCTGAACGAGATCACGCCTCGCATCTGCGACACGTACGCCTCTGTGGCAGGGGGCTCGGAAAAGATCGACATCGTGTATCAACCCGACGTTGCCGAACATGTGCCATCGGTGGATGTTTCATCGGCGGCCGATGTGGCCGAGGCCTATCGCGGCGTGGCACGGCAGATGCGCCGACGTGAGATCATTCGCCAGACAACGCTGTTCGGACCGCAAAAAGACGACGTCGCACTCTTCATCAACGGCGGCCTGGTTCGCGAGACCGCATCGCAAGGACAGCACAAGTCCTTGCTCGTTGCCCTGAAGCTCGCTGAGTCCACCATCCTGCATGAACACTGCAATGAACGCCCGGTCGTCCTGCTCGACGATGTTTTCAGCGAGCTCGATGCCGACCGATGCCGACGTGTTCTGGACCATGTGATCGACATGAACATGCAGTGCTTTGTGACCACCACGGACGGAGAACAGGTGCGCAACGTCATCGATTCGGTTGACCGCCTGCCTCGCCGCAACGTCTCCGTTCAGATGTCCACCGTTGCCAACGGCAGGATCGTTGGCTCCGAGCGCTCCATTGCACGGGAGGCCGCATGATCGCGCTGTCGGACCTCCTCAAGAATTTCATTCATTCACGTCATCTCGACGGCGAGCTCGACAAGACACGCATCCCGAAGTACTGGCAAGAAGTGGTCGGCAAGGGGCTGGCTGAACGCACCGAGATCCGGTCGTTCGACAACGGCATCCTCCGAATTCACGTGCCGGAAGCCCCCTGGCGAAGCGAACTGAACCTGCGTCGCGAAGAGCTTCGACGTTCCATCAATCACCTGGCCGGAAAGGATCTCGTGCGCGAGATCATTTTTCGGTGACCCTCACTTGATATCACGGAGATTTTCATGTCAGAAGAAACACAAAAGCCGGTTCAGCCGGGATATACCGAGGACAGTATCAAGGTCCTCGAAGGACTCGAAGCCGTTCGCAAGCGTCCGGCCATGTACATTGGCGACGTCGGCGAACGGGGCCTCCACCACCTGATCCAGGAGGTCGTCGATAACTCGATCGACGAGGCGCTGGCCGGCTACTGCCGCAACATCATGATCACACTCAATGCTGACGGATCGTGCTCGGTGGCCGATGATGGCCGCGGCATTCCGGTTGGCCCCCACCCGGTAAAGAAGATCTCCACGCTGGAAGTGGTGATGTGTACGTTGCATGCCGGCGGTAAGTTCGACAAGAATACCTACAAAGTGTCGGGCGGTCTTCACGGTGTGGGCGTCAGCTGCGTCAACGCCCTGTCGACCAAGTTGCTGGTCACCGTCGAGCGCGAAGGCAAGAAGTACGAACAGACTTACAGTATTGGCGTTCCGCAAGGCCCCGTCCAAGAAATCGGCACCTCGAAGCGCACCGGAACCACCGTGCGGTTCTATCCGGATGCGACGATCTTCCGGTCCGTTGAATTCCGCTACGAGAAGGTCTCCGAGCGACTGCGTGAGTTGGCCTTCCTGAATCCGGACGTGACCATCACGCTGGAGGATGAGCGCGACGGAAAGAAGGACGTGTTCGCATACCGTGGTGGCCTGGTGGACTTTGTGCGCCATCTGGATGCGAATGCAACGGCCATCACCAAGCCGATCCTGATGAGCGGCGTGGTGGCCAACGAATCCGGCGTCGAAACAGTGGTCGATGTCTGCTTCGAATACAACTCGGGCTACAGCGAGAATCTGCTCTCCTACGTCAACAACATCAACACCGTCGAAGGTGGCACCCACGTCTCAGGGTTCCGCAGCGCTCTTACGCGCACGCTTAACGCGTATGCGGCGGCCAACAACATGACGAAGAAGGACATCAACCTCACGGGTGAAGACTTCCGCGAGGGCCTCACCGCCGTCGTGTCGGTAAAGGTCGCCGAGCCGCAATTCGAGGGTCAGACCAAGACCAAGCTCGGCAACGGCGAGACCGAGGGCATCGTCCGCTCAATCATCAACGAAGAACTGTCGAAGTATCTCGACGCCACACCGAGTGCGGCCAAGCACATCATCGAGAAGGCAACCCAGGCAGCCGAAGCGCGCGCTGCCGCTCGTAAGGCCAAGGACCTGATCCGCCGCAAGGGCGCCCTCGAGAGCGGATCTCTGCCGGGTAAGCTGGCCGACTGTTCGCTGCGCACACCAGAAGACACGGAGATCTTCCTCGTCGAGGGTGACTCTGCAGGTGGCTCGGCAAAGCAGGGCCGCGACCGTCGGTTCCAGGCCATCCTCCCACTGAAGGGCAAGATCCTGAACGTTCACAAGGCCCGCCTCACCAAGGTGCTGGAGAACGAGGAAGTGCGCACGATCTTCACGGCCATCGGCGCCGGCTTTGGCGACGATTTTGATGTGGCCAAGGCACGCTACGGCAAGATCATCCTGATGGCCGACGCAGACGTTGATGGCTCGCACATCCGCACACTACTGCTGACGCTGTTCTGGAAGCATATGCCGGAGCTGATCAACGACGGCCGACTCTACATTGCTCAGCCCCCTCTCTACAAGCTCAAGAAGGGGCGAACAGAAGTGTACGCATACAACGATGCCGAGCGCGACGAGGCAATTGCACGGATCCGGAAGGAAAAAGCCGATCGAAAGGCCGCAAAGAGTGCCGAGGCCGGCATTGCCGAAGATCCGGAGGCAACGGTCGAGGAAGGGGCTACAGCCGACGGTATCGTGATCAGCCGATTCAAGGGTCTTGGCGAAATGAACCCTGAGCAGCTCTGGGCAACGACCATGAACCCGGAAACACGAACGTTGCTGCGCGTGTCGATCGAGAATGCCGCTGAGGCAATGCACGTCTTCGAAACCCTGATGGGTGAGGCCGTCGAGCCACGCCGGGAGTTCATCGAGCGCAACGCCCAGTACGTAAAGAACCTCGACATCTGATCCGACAAAAAAGAAGACCCCGTATGTCTGCACTCATACGGGGTCGGGCGTGGCACGCACATTTCTGTATCGTGCTACAGCGGGGAAAATGCCTGTTGACCGGACAAAGTTCCCGACGCAAAAAAAAATCGCCCCCGAGGGGGCGATTTCCGTTTCTGCAGTGTTCAGCGGTCTTAATAGCGGTAGTAATCGGGCTTGTATGGCCCCTTGACCTCGACGCCGATATAACTGGCTTGCTTGTCGTTCAGGACCTCCAGCTGCACGTTGATCTTCTTCAGGTGCAGACGGGCGACCTTTTCGTCGAGCTTCTTCGGCAGCACGTACACCTTGTTGTCGTAGTTCTTGGAGTTCTTCCAGAGCTCCAGCTGGGCAAGCGTCTGGTTGGTGAACGAGTTCGACATCACGAAGGATGGGTGACCCATGGCGCAGCCGAGGTTCACCAGACGTCCTTCAGCCAGAACGATGATCTGGCGCTTGCCGATCGTGTACATGTCAACCTGTGGCTTGATCTCGACCTTGGACTTGCCATGGTTCTTGTTAAGCCATGCCATGTCGATCTCATTATCGAAGTGTCCGATGTTGCAGACAATGGCCTTGTCCTTCATTGCCTTGAAGTGCTTGTCGGTGATGATGTCGCAGTTGCCGGTGGCCGTCACCACGATGTCGGCTTCCTTCACCGCATCGATCATGCGCTTGACTTCGAAGCCGTCCATGGCTGCCTGCAAGGCGCAGATCGGGTCGATCTCCGTCACGATCACGCGGACGCCAGCCCCCTGCAATGAAGCGGCCGAGCCCTTACCAACGTCGCCATATCCCGCTACCACGGCAACCTTACCGGCGAGCATGATGTCTGTGGCGCGGCGGATCGCGTCAACCAGCGACTCCTTGCAGCCATACTTGTTGTCGAACTTGCTCTTGGTCACGGAGTCGTTCACATTGATCGCCGGCAGTGGCAATGTGCCGTTCTTGACGCGCTCATATAGGCGCAGAACGCCCGTAGTGGTCTCTTCGGAAATGCCACGGATCTCGCCGACCAGCTCCGGATACTTGTCCAGCACCATGTTTGTCAGGTCGCCACCGTCATCAAGGATCATGTTCAGGGGCTTGCGATCCTTGCCAAAGAACAGCGTCTGCTCGATGCACCAGTCAAACTCTTCTTCGTTCATGCCCTTCCAGGCGAACACTTGGACGCCGGCCTTCGCGATGGCGGCGGCGGCGTGGTCCTGCGTCGAGAAGATGTTGCAGCTCGACCACGTTACTTCGGCGCCAAGATCGATGAGTGTTTCGATCAGCACGGCCGTCTGGATCGTCATGTGAAGGCAGCCGGCGATGCGAGCCCCCTTCAGTGGCTTCTTGCCCTTGAACTCCTCGCGAAGGGCCATCAGACCGGGCATTTCGGCTTCGGCAAGAAGGATCTCTTTGCGACCCCATTCGGCCAGGGCCATATCGGCGACGGCGTAGGAAAGGGGCTTGTGGGCGATCTGACCCTTGGCAACGCGTGCCGGGGCCTTCTTCATACGGTCAAGTGGCGAAGCCGCCTTCTTGGCGGTACCGTTCTTGTGCACACCGTTGGTGTGCACGCCGTTGGTTGCCGGCTTTACCGCAGACTTCTTAGTGGTTGTGGTTGACATGTTCTGAACGTGAAATGTGGGGTGTTGAAAAATCTGTCTTACGCGAACGCCTCGGAAAACGCCGGAACAAGGTCAAGACGTTCCCACGGGAACTCATGACGTCCAAAATGACCATAGGCGGCCGTGGCGCGATAGATCGGCCGACGCAGATTCAGGCGGGTGATGATGCCTGCCGGGGTCAGGTCGATGTTCTCAATGATAAACTTCTCGAGCTTGCGCGGGTTGATGTCCGACGTGCCGTGCAGATCGGCATTGATCGACACGGGCTGGGCAACCCCGATGGCGTAGGCCAGCTGGATCGTGCACTCGCGGGCCAGGCCGGCGGCGACGATATTCTTTGCCAGGTGACGTGCTGCGTAGGCAGCCGAGCGATCCACCTTCGTTGGGTCCTTGCCCGAGAACGCTCCACCCCCGTGAGGTGCCTTGCCGCCGTACGTGTCAACAATGATCTTGCGACCGGTAAGCCCCGTATCACCGTGAGGTCCGCCGATCTCGAACTTGCCCGTTGGGTTGACGTGGAAGGTGGTGTCCTTGTTCACCAAGTGCTCAGGGATGACGGCTTTGACCACGTTCTCGATCACATCGTCGTGGATGCGGCGCTGTGCGTTCTCCATAGGATCGTGCTGCGTCGAAACGACGATCGTGTCAACAGCCACAACCTCGCCGTTATCACCATACACCACCGAAACCTGTGCCTTTGCATCGGGACGCAGATACGGCATGAGCTGATTGTTGTTCTTGCGGATATCGGCAAGACGCTTCACCAGCTGATGGGAGTAATGAATGGCAGCGGGCATCAGCTCCGGCGTTTCCTTGCAGGCGTACCCGAACATCATGCCTTGGTCTCCGGCACCGCCGGTATCGACGCCTTGCGCGATGTCCGGCGACTGACGGTTGATCACGTTGATGACGGCACAGGAATCGGCTTCGAACCTGTACTCGCCGCGGTCATATCCGATCTCGCGGATGACGCCACGCACGAGCTCCGGCAGATCGATGTAATGTGTCGTGGTGATCTCGCCACCTACGACGATCATGCCCGTCGTGGCGAAGCACTCGCAGGCAACACGGCCTGTGGGATCATTGGCAAGAACTTCGTCGAGAACGGCATCCGACACTTGGTCGCAGACCTTGTCGGGATGTCCTTCACTGACGGACTCGGAGGTAAAGATGTACTTCATCGTTCGGGAAATGTGAGGTGAAGAGTGTTCGTTGGAAGGGGGCTATTGGGACAGACGCACGATCGATGCATCGCCAATGTTGATGGTAGAGAACCGACCTGTCACCTCGGCATTCTCGCCGATGATCGACTGGTCGAGTGCAATGTCGGCAACCGATGCATTGTCACTGATGATACTGTCACGGACGATACTGTTGCGGACCACTGCCCCTTTGGAGACCGATGCATAGGGGCCGATGACAGAGTGTTCGACGATGGCTGCGGGGTCCACATGGACCGGCGGCACGAACACGCATCCGACGGGAGCCGTCGGCATCTCGCTGCGCTTGGTGAGCAGAAATCTATTGGTCTGCAAGAGCGTCTCGGGCTTGCCGCAATCATACCAGCCCTCAACGGTGAAGGTGGTGAACTTCTCACCTGCGTCCACCATGATCTGCAATGCATCGGTGAGCTGATACTCACCCTTGGTGCGGATGTTGTCGTTGATGAGCTTGTCGAGCGCAACACGAAGCTTGCGCGGATTGTGGATGTAGTACAATCCAACGATCGCCATGTTGGAGACGGGTGCTTCGGGCTTCTCAACGAGTCGCGTGACATATCCGCCGGACTCGATCACAACGCCGAAGCGCCGAGGGTCATCCACGAACTTGACGCCGAGAGAGGAGAACTGACGTGTTGCCAGAACCGACAGATCGACGTCGAAGACGGTATCACCGAGAATGATCAAGGCAGGCTCATCGGCAAGCGACTCACGGGCAACCCAGATCGCATGGCCGAGACCAAGCATTTCATCCTGCTGGACAAATCGCGCATCGAGTTCGTAGTTCGTGCGCACGTACTCCTCAACAAGGTCGCCCTTGTATCCTGTGATGATCGTCGCCGAGCTGATGCCCTGAGCAACAAGCGAGTCGAGGATATGTCCGAGGATCGGCTTGCCGGCCACATTCACCAGCACCTTCGGGAGCGAGTGCGTGAATGGACGCAGGCGGGTACCGATGCCGGCTACCGGTATGATGGCATGCATTGCGGCAAAGATACGGGCATTAACCGGTACGCCGAGGGGTCTTAGTCCACACGAACGACCTGCCCCGAGCGGAGCACGTCGGACTTGCGCAGAGACGGATTCTTTTTCCGGAGTTCGGCGATCGAGACGCTGAAGCGATCGGCGATCGCCGAGAGCGTGTCGCCCTTCTTCACCCGATATGTCTTGGGTCGACTCTTACTCTCCTGAGCCGTTGCCGTGGACCTTTGCGCGGCGCGCGGGCGCGGAACTTCGACCAGCAGCACGGTGCCGGCCTTGAGACGAGCCTTCACCTTGATGCCATTGACCGAGGCCAGACGGGCCGGCGTCATCTGATACTTCGCAGCGATCTTGGCTACGGTCTCACCCTTGCGCACCGTATGGCGTTGCGTGCGGATGCGTGGCAGCTGTTCGACGGCAACCTGCGGCTCGGAGATGACCCTGGTCTTTTGCACGCCGGACGGAGTGCCGACGATCAACGTGTCGCCGATGCTCAGGGCATCACGGTTGTAGGGAATGTTGTTCCAATTTCGGATGTCAGCGATGCGCACGTTGAACTTCTCGGAGATCGACGAGAGATTATCTCCCCGCTCAACCACATACACGGCAGCCACACCCTCGCGCATGCCTCGCCCCTTACCTGCATCGTCGGAGGTCTCGGCTTGCACCGCTGACGTGTCAGGGGGCTTCACGCTTGCCGTAACAGCGGCCGTACGCGGCTGATCGGCCGGCGCCGTCACACTGCCGCTGCGCACGGGTACACGCAGCGTGGTGCCCGAGCGGAGGCGCGTTCGGTAGCCGGTGATGCCGTTGATCTCGGAGAGTTCCACCATCGACACCCCGTACATGGCGCTGATGCTGGCAAGGGTTTCGCCTCGCGCCACGGTGTGCTTGAGGAAGATCTGCTTATCGTCATCGCTCAGAGCCGCATAGCGGCGCATGAAGTCCTGCCCGATGCCGGGATAGAGCTTGAGCTTGTAAGGCTCGCGAGGGGGCGTGCATTGGCGGATGAGCTCAGGATTGAGCTTGCGCAGCGAGTCGAGCGAGATCCCGGCGCACTTGGCAAGGGCGGGGAAGCTCACCGGCTCGGAGATGGTGACGACTTCGTATTCGTATGGCGGGTGGAACGAGAGCGAATCATCCGGGAAGCCATACTTGTCACGATTCATCGTGATCAGCGTCGTGGCAATGAACAGCGGCACGTACTCGCGTGTTTCCTTGGGCAGAAACTCCCGGATCTGCCAGAAATTCGGATTCTCCAGTCCGGACTTGCGGATGGCGCGCCGAACGCCGCCGGCACCGCAGTTATAGGCGGCCAACGCCAAGTGCCAGTCGCCGAGGTCATTGTACAGGTCCTTCAGGAACCGCATGGATGCTCTGGTGGCCTTCTCGGGGTCGCGGCGCTCATCGATCCAGTAGTCAACATTCAGGTCGTACTCCTCACCGGTGGCCTTCATGAACTGCCACATGCCCACGGCCTTGGCGCGAGAGACTGCCTCGGGATTGAGGGCCGACTCCATCATGGCAAGGTGCACGATCTCGTCCGGCATCTGCTCTTCCTTGGCGATCCGCCGAAGCGTCGGGAACCAGCGTCCCGTGCGCTCGATCCACGTCTTGATGAATCGACGCCCCCTACCTTCTGACATGAACGTCAGCTGCGGCTGAACGTGCTCATTGAGGACCAGCGGGATGGTCGTCTTCGGAATGTCGATCGGTGGCGTGTACTTGCGCGGCTCGATCGTCTCGACGGCCGCCTGGCGGGCATCGACCTCTTCGAAGAGTCGATCACGAAGGATGAAGATCGACGTGTTGGGATTGAGATTGTCGATGCTCTTGACGTACGTCTCGTAGTCCTCAATCACCGCCTGGACCAGGTCGGTGAAGTCGGCATTGGACTCCATCTCCGGGTAGGTGGCAAGGTCGTTCAGCAGGGCGATGGCCGACTCAAACGCCTCGGCGGCCTTGGTCGTGTCGGAGCTCTCGATAAGCGTGAGCGCCCCAAGGTACTGCTGGCGCGCGCGTTCCATCTGACCAAGCACCACGGGATCCATCCGGACCTTGGAGCTGTCCTCCTCGTCGAGCTCGCTGAACTCATCCGGGAAGACAGGTTTGCGTCGGGCCGAATCAGGGATCGTTGCCGTTGGCGCCGAAGCCCCCTCCGAAGACCGGTCGACGATGCCCGCATAGGTGGAGGCGGCCACGATCAGGCTGATCGTGAGGGCCAGGAGCAGGGATCGTTGACGTCGTGTTCGAAGGTTCATGCGCACAGGAGATGGGTCAGGGGGCGGACTTATCCAGCGCGGTAAATATACCACGGCCCGGCAATGGACGCCAAACACGCGGTTTCATTGCCAGATGAACGGAAGTTCATACAGCGCACGACGTTACGAAGGATTTTGCTCGAGTTCTCGGACGTTACATTCCGGCAAACCTGCCGGCCAGGAAGGACCGGTGGAGATCATCCAGCGAGGTTCGCACGAAATGCTCCTGCTCGATGCGCATCTCCCGCAGTTGCTGGCGAAGAAAGTTTACGCCGTCGCTGTCTCCGCGCTCCTGACATGCCGAGAGAAGCACTTCGATGCGATACTGCTCCTCGGCGAGCATTTCCTCGAACTCCCAGACGGCATGGAGTTGTTCAACGTACGTTTCGTGCCGGTGTGCATCGCGCTGGTCCATGGGACGTTTCCTTCGATGGTGGTCATACACGTGTGTGTTTGGCCGCTATGTGCATCCAAGGAGGAGAAACGTGACGCGTCAGCGCGTGGTCACCACATACGTGCCCGGTGGAACCGACCGCACGTGCGTGCCGGCAGGAAGTTCCTCGTCGGCCACCCGTCCGAGCAGACGTCCCTGCAGATCGTACGCGTCGATGGTGACGTGCCGGTCGACGTCCACCTGCAACACAAGGCGCGACTGGAGGATGTCGAGCTGGCAGGAAAGCCCCTTGCCATCATTGGATGAGGACACCGACAGGGGGCCATCCTCGAGACGGCCTCTCGGCGTGAGGGTCTTACCGGCAAGCGCCGGATGATCCGGACCGTAACGGTAGATCTTGAAGACGATGTTGTTGCGCGGAGGCTGACCCTGAGTGGCGATGCCGTTCATGATCACGGGGCTAACGTAGCGCCATACCTCGACGCCGTCCGGGGTAGATTCGACGAACGTACCGGATGGACCGAGGCAGGAGAGGATGTTGCCGTTGGGAAGTGCCGTTGCACCGCTGACGTTCTGGGCATAGAACGCGGACGTGAGCTTCTTTGGAAAGAGTACCGTCGGAGCCGTGGGCTCAAAGGCCCCATTGCTGTTGCGGCGGTACGTGCCATCGTCATTGCGCGGCAGCTCGATCAGGTCCACCGATGAACTGTTCCCACCAAATCGTCCATTGCCATTGTTGAAGATCATCACGTAGCGATCATCGTCGAGCCAGCGCGCATCATGCTGTCCAAAGAGCACCTGCTGTTGGGGCGTTCCCGACTTGTAGTTCTGCGGATTGCCGTAGCGATAGACGATCTCGCCGGTCTTGCGTGAGATGATCCAGATCTCGTTGAGATTGTGAACGCTGATCATCACCTCGTCGCGCTTGGCATTGTATCGCACGGAGTTGGCATGCAACCAGTCGGCCCTCGTGCCGCCGGCATTGATGTCAAGTCGGTTCGGGTTTTGTGAGACGACGCCAAAGTTGGGCTTGGTCGGATCACCGTCCTGGATCATATGGTCCCAGGTTGACCATGACCAGACGACCTCACCGGTGGTCGGACCGGTGCGACGAACCTCGATCACTCGTTCGGACCAGAGAGCGTTTTCCATCAGGCGCGTACGAGGACGTCCGGCCGCAACGGCCTCGTCGATCGAATGACTCTCCCAGACCAACATCAGGATGTTGCCGTTGGGCAAGATCTCCACGTCGTGATGCGACCGAGCCGTCTGCGACAGATGCGTGTACGACCAGACCTTTTGTCCGGACCAGTCGAAGAGTTCGACCATGCCGCCTGCCCCGCCCCCTTGCATCCACTGTGACGCGGGAGCTGCCGTGCGCAGTAGCGAACCGTCGTCGAGCAGCATCGCGGCCTGACCCGGATTAAACGCACTTTGCCAAGTCTTGACCACTTGACCATCGTTGTCGATCAGGTAGGTGGTCTTTGATACGACGGGGGCAAACAGCGTGTATCCCTTGAAGGAACGCGAAGCGTCGTGACTGATGAGGCCGACGGTGCGCTGTGCAACGCCAACAGCGGAGCCCACGAAGGCCAGGAGAGCAAAGACAAGCAATTGCATGGCGGAAACTACGAGATTTCCATCCACGATTCCACGGCAGGGGGCGCCTTCACACCGTCGGCATGGTCATCAGTTCAGTACCGAAGAATGGCGGCAGCTCCGGTGGATGTTGGCATGATGTTCGTCGGTAGCACGATCACCGTACCTCCGTGCCTGAGCACGATGCGGGCAATGTCATCCAACAGATCGTTCACGTCCGGCATGGCAAGATCATCGAACACCACCGTTCCGGTCTGCTCATCGATCCTGCCGGGAATCTCGCGCGAGTCTTCCACGAAGAGTGTTTCGATGCGACCTTCGGCAGCGGCCTGGGCGATGGCGAAGATCCCATCGATCCCCTCGTGATGTCCGGCAGCCTCGTCATACGCTTCGATGAGCGTCTCACTCTCAGCCAGCGCATAGGGTCGCATGACCTCCCACGCCCTATGCACAAGGTCGCGCAGTTCGATGCCGAATGGGTTGACGATGATGCTGGCATCGACGAGGCTCGGGTTGTGGCTTATTCGGTGGAAGAGTGACGATTGTTCGGGTAGGCTGGCTACGACAAGCGGCAGGCCCGTAGGGCGGGATGCGATCTCCAGCACCAGCCGGTCCACATGACGGAAGAACCGCTCGGTGTCCTTGTCGACCTCATCCTCGATGGTCGTATGCGGAACGGTGCGATCGGTACCACCGGAGTTGGAGTTGGAGAATCCCGGGTCACTGAGCTCATCTCCAAGAATCTCGTTGATCAGGAGCATCGGTCCGGTTGCAAAGCTCACTTCCTCAAGTTCGTCGCGGTTGCCCACGAACAGTTGCGCCGACTCTCGCGTCAGACACAGCACATGGTACTGGTCCTGCGTCTGAAGCAATCGGAAAAGGGGCTTCACATGGAAGTGATCGGCCACGACGGCAATCTCGGGCACCGCTCGGTCCAGATGCTGCGTGATGAACACGCCCGGCGCACGAAAGACCGCCACGCCCTGACGTCTGGAGTTCCAGAACGCATCGTCGCGCTCCAGTGCTCGGAACGGTGCCAACAGGTCCGCCATTCCGTCATCGGCATACGTGTTCTTGAGCGAGTCGCTCAGCGTGCGCACCAGCTGCCTGTATCGCGTCTGATCGTCTCGTCGTTCCGGCTGCGTCCGATGCGTCGGTAGGTACAGACTCAGACACGGCTTTGAGGTGATCGAAAAGAGATCCTGGATCAGGGGGCTCTGAGCGACGTTCATCATGTGAAACTCCGGAATGGATTCCCGCGGGCAGCGGAATTGCGGTTGTCGAATGGCCTCGAAGCTATTCGGCGCAAACCGGAGACGACATGACGAATGTCAGTTACCGTCCTACGGCAACTCCCCCATTGTGGATCAGCACCATGCGTCGCAGATCTCCACGGGTTGCAGAGTACACCCCGTCGGGCATTGTGCGAAGAGTTTCGTAGTCCGCATCCTTGACTGCCAGACGGCCGTCGAGTCCGATCAACGTCCAACGTCCGTCACGCAGACTCGTAGCGATATGGTCATCCTCCACCGACGTTGTGGGCGTCATGCGCTTTGATGCAAAGACGGCCGCCGCACGGTCCACTCCCGCCGGGTCGTGCACGTCATGCGCAGCCCCCTGATAGATGGTCATCTCGCGATCTGCTTCAGGGATGCCGCGTCTCTTCAGTTCCTCGCGGATGGCGCACGTTCCGTGCAGGAACGGGTACGCACCGGAAATGAGCCCAACACCATGGTAGGCGCGGTTGACGCCGCAGGCCACCACGGGATCGTCGGTCTGATGGTAGCTGTACATTGGCACGAAGGGGGCGCCACCAAGAAAGTCAAGGTTGAGCAAGGCCCCAAAGATGTTCAGCACCACATCGATGCCGGGCGTGGGTACATCGGTGTGCAGGTCGCCCTCGACGCTTCCGAGGTCAGGACGTGCAAACGTGCCGGATATGCGCGTGACGTCGGAGATCTTGCCGATGGCCCGCGGAATGCTATCGAGTGCGTCAACAAATGCCGTGTGCATGGCAATGATCGATCCCGCGCTTGCACCGCCGATGACGATGCGCGATGTATCGATGCCGTATGCTGCGGCGTTCTTGACCAGGAACCGCAAGCCCCCTCGCACATCCTGTATGCCGCGAAAACATGCGCGAATGAGTTCGGCCTCATCATAGGCAAATGGTGGGTCGAACAGACCACCGTGAATGCCCAGGCGGTACGAGATCGTCACCGCGGTATATCCCCTCTTGGCCCACGTCTCGCAGAGAGAATTGAAGTCAGCGCGACTCCCCTGAATAAAACCGCCTCCATGGATCCACATCACGAGTGGGCGCGATGAAGCGTTGTCGTTGGTAGGCATGAAGATGTTCATCTTCAGCGAGTCGGTCCCCCCGTCGAAGCGCTTCGCGGTACCGAAGAAGACATCCTTCACCGAACGCGTTCTGTAGGTCGGCTCAACGAATGGCTGTGCATGAAGGCCGATGGCGTGCATCAGCACGGCAGCCGCAACAATGGCAAGACGTTTCATGGACCACTCCGGCGAGATCATAACTCGATGATGTTAGCGGATCAAACCTACGGAAGATGGGCTATTGTGAGCGAAAGCTCATGATTTTATGAGCGATCGCTCACAAAATCAATGGGGCGATGCTAACTGTCTTGTTTTGCAGGGGGCTATAGACGTATACGTTCGTTGGGAATGCTCTCGAACGGACGTGTTGAGCCATCCGTGGCGCTGCGGATCATGGTTGCGGCGATGGCTCGGGCGTGCACGGCCCGGTAGGCACGGGGGATGATGGCGGCAAAGGTCTCGGCAAACCAGATCCCGATGCGCTCTCCCAGCCGGTGCTCACGTCGGTCCCCCAGAATGAACGACGGACGCAGGATGGTGAGCCGATCGAATCCAAGAGCTTGAGTGTCCCGCTCAAGGTCGTGCTTGACCTGGATGTAGAGGAACCGGGAGTTGGGTTTGATGCCAAACGAACTCACCATGATCCAGTGTTTCGCACCATGCTCTCGAGCGAACCGAGCAACGCGCATCGGGTATTCGTAGTCGAAGAGTCGATACCTTTCAGGACTCCCCGCAGTCTTGATGGTGGAGCCCATAGCGCTGAATACGACGTCCACATCATACACGCCCTCGGATCCGTCGAGCGTGTCGAAGTCCTTCACAACGTTCCGAACACGTCCCGTGGGATCAGCGATCTCAAGGGGGCGACGCGTCAGCACGTTGATGGTGCTAAACCGTGGGTCATCAACAAGAAGCTTCACGAGTTCGGTGCCAACAAGCCCCGTTGCACCGATGATGAGAGAACGCATGGGGGCACTCACGAATACGATTCCGCAGTCTTGAGTGTTTGATTCAGCGCATAGGTGAATCCCTTCTGTAGGGCGTATGCGCCATGACGACCGTTCTTGTCGACCGCCAGAATACCCACCTGAAACTCTTTCCAGTTCGGGTGTTTCTTGACGATGCGACGAATGGCCTCTTCGCATGCCTCCTGGGGTGTGGCGCCGTAGCGCATACGTTCAACGGCCACGGTGGATGCGCTTGTGCGGATCACGGACTCGCCAAGACCCGTGCATGTTGCGCCCCCTACCTCATCATCGACGAAGAGTCCGGCACCGATGATCGGCGAGTCGCCCACGCGTCCATGGATCTTATAGGCCAGACCACTGGTGGTGCAGGCACCGGCCATACGTCCCTTCGCATCGCGTGCAAGCAGTCCGATCGTATCGTGGTTCTCGATGTTGATCACCGGCTTGTAGTTCTTCTCCTTCACCCATTCCTGCCATGCTTTGCGTGCTGCCTCCGAGAGATCATTAGGCAGTTGCTTCATCCCGTTCTCGCGGGCAAATCGTTCAGCACCGGCGCCCACGATCATCACGTGCGGCGTTGTGTCCATCACCATGCGCGCCAGCGAGACCGGATGCTTGATGCCCTGCAGAAAACATGCAGAGCCGGCACGGCCATCGCCCGACATAATGCATGCGTCAAGCGTCACAATGCCATCACGATCCGGCAAGCCGCTAAGCCCCACACTCAGATTCGTCGGATCGGCCTCGGTCACCATCACGCCGTGCTCGACGGCATCGACAACGCTCCCACCCGAGGCAAGCGTCTTCAGCGCCGCCGCATTGGCCGCAATGCCATGGTCCCACGTTGAGATGACAAGGGGCTCTGCATCAGCTGCAGCAGCAAGCGCCCGCGGAAGCTCCCCGGCAAGGGCAGCAACACCAACAGACGTGGCAAGGAAGGAACGGCGGAGCATGTCAGGTTACAGGTTACAGGTTACAGGTTACAGGTGACAGGTTACAGTGTAGGGGCGAGACGCAGTCTCGGCCGACGGGAAAATACATCCGTAGCATCACCTGTCGACGCCTGCTGTTTTGCGCCAGAGCCACTCCATTGGACCCATACGGTGGTGGGAAAGCCACAGTTTACTCAGCGCGATCTGTGCGGCAAGAATGACCAGTGCGAGGAGTGTTGACTCCGTTGCCGAGAGCTTATCGTATAGTCCAAATCCGTACCCGTAGAACAGCGTTGTAGCAACCACCGAGTGCATGAGATAGTTTGTCAGGGCCATCCTTCCGGCATGCGCAAACACGTGCAGACGTCGGGCGTTGAGGAGTATCAGTGCTACATAGGAGAAACTCAGCAACGGAGCGCCTACATGCGTGCTGAGACTTACGAGAAATGGATCTTGCGCGGAGTAGCCGACCAGCATGGCAATGGAGCCGAGAATGCCGAGGGGCAGTGTCACCTTCCAAGCGCGACGAAGAAAGGTCTCATGTATGCTGATGTTGGAGAGGATCTTCTCACGTCCTACAACCAGACCGAGTAGAAACATGGCAAAGACCATCGGGACCTGGATGTCAACGATCGATCGTTCTGAGGCACGAAGCTGGACCAATTCGGTGTATGTGCCGGACGAGTATGCCGATATGCTCGCTGTTGACATCAGCGTGCTGGCATCCTCGAGAGGGACAAAGCTGAAGTAGATCGTACCCGCAAGGGCTATTCCCCCGGCGACAGCAAGGAGTGCGCTCGAGGGAAGCTTTCGTACCATCATCAACAGAACGCCGGCCAGCGCATAGAGTCGCAGAATGTCGCCATCCCAGAGCAAGATCGAATGCGCAAGGCCGATCAACAGCAATACACCCAGCCGCTGCAGGTACAATCGTACAAATGGACGTCCCGACTCTTCCATGCGCTGCATCTGGACGGCAAAGCCAACGCCGAAGAGAAAGCTGAAAAGCAGATAGAACTTCGTCAGCGCAAAACAGGCTATTGCCAGATCAACAACCTGATCGATTGCCGAGCCGCGCGCAGCAAACGTTCCGGCCCGCAGTGCTGAGCCGCTGAAGTCAACCATGTTCACAAGAAAGATGCCACACAAGGCTACGCCCCGAAGAACATCGAGCTCCTCAATCCTGTTCGTCTTTTGGTCCATCATTTAGGTTTTGGGTTTTGGGTTTTGGGTTTTGGGTTTTGGGTTTTGGGTTTTGGGTTTTGGGTTTTGGGTTTTGGGTTTTGGGTTTTGGGCTGTAGGGGCGAGACGCAGTCTCGACCGACGGGGAAAAACGTCTTCGCACGACGCCTAACACATTGTGCTGCATCTCAGCCCACGGCTTCAGCCGTGGGACGCGTGATGGGCGGTAACGGGTGGATCCCCGCTTTCGCGGGGATGACGACGTGTAGCTTCCTAAAATCGGTTGACACTTTTTAGTGTAATTCCTGCCATAGGTAGACAGGTGTTGATTGTTCCTGATTGGGGTTGTCAGACGGTTGTAAGTCAGCGTGAGAACAGGTCATTGGTTCTGAATGGACAGCGTGCGATGCTGATGTCGGATCCGAACCAAAAGGATATGGAGATGTCCTCCAGAGTCGTTTGACAGAGCGTGTTGCTGTTCCTGAGTGGACGGCGTGTGGCGTTTGGTTGTTCAGGCTCAAGTGTGGTCGTTCGTAGCTGTACAGGTGGATGCTTCGTCGTAGCAGGGCCCGCGCCTGTTGAAACGAATCGACACGGTAATGATAAAGATACTCGTGTTTGAGGATGCCATTGACGCGCTCGGCAATGGCGTTGTCGCGTGGATCTGAGCTTTGAGTCATGCTCATGGTAATGCCGTGTTGGCGTGCCATGGCAACATAGTCATCGGAGCAGTACTGTGATCCTCGGTCACTATGGTGCAACAATCGGTCCACAATGGGGTGTTCAAGCGTTTGCAGTGCCATGACCAATGCTGCTATGGTATTCGATGCGTGCAGGGTTTGCGACAAACACCAGCCAAGAATGAACCTCGAGTAGGCGTCGGTGACTAAGTGAATGTAGAGATGCTCACCCGTGGCTATCCGCCAGTACGTGATGTCGGACACCCACGCCTGGTTGATGCCTGTTGGCACGAATCCCTTGTAGAGATCGCTATGGCGAGTCAACGAGTGTCGTGAGTTGGTGGTGCGCCGCCCAGACTGTGTCTTGCGCAACAGCAAGCCATGCTCGCGCAGAAGATTGTAGGTCGCATCACGCCCGATGGTCGTATCAAGTCCCATCGTGGCCAGCTCTACGTTGACCATGCCTTGCATCTTCGTAGCGCCCAGCGACGGATGTTTCCGGCGGAGCTCCTGACAGATGTCAAGGATTATGGCCTCATGCAGTATGCGCTCCTCGATGCGCTCCCGTGCTTGATAGTAGGCTTGGCGACTGAAGCCCAGCATGGCACAGACTCGCGTAATGCTCAATTGGGGATGCTGCATCTTCATTCGGTGAATCGCTGCTGGCCAGAGTTTTTTTTTATCTCAATCCCATGCTCCTCCTCAGCCAGTTCGATCAGCGTCTTGAGCATCAGCAGCTGCAGCTTCGTCTCGGCAAGCTCCCGCTCCAAATCGTCGACGTACCGATTCCGGACGGTCGCAACCAGGCTCTCTGAAGGCTTGGAATGATCCTTCTTCATGCGCTTCTCCAATACGCGTGAATGACTCCTTGGCGTGGCTTCTACCGGAGCGTAACCAAACTGTCGCAACATCTGGAGTACTTGACCATGCTCCTCACGGTGGCCGCTGTACTTGTGCCACAATGCTTGCTTCGTCACACCTCCCTGAAGATACTCTTGGACGATCGCATAACGCTCGTCATCTGTGAACGAACGCAATTGGCGTTTCTGAAATGTTGACATCTAAATGCTCCTTGAATCTGTCAACCTATTTCAGGAAAAGACAACGTCACTTGTACCCCGGGCCAAGGCCCGGGGCTAGTAAATCGATGGCATGTCACCTGTCACCCGTCACCCGTACCCCGGGCC
>JBEAYU010000056.1:0-112018 GCA_041170435.1 Bacteroidota bacterium | reverse complement strand
CCGTCATCCCCGCGAAAGCGGGGATCCATGCGGTACGGGGATGGCCGACATCAATCGTCATGAATCACCGCGACACGCGCATCGCCCATTCCGTACCCCGGGCCAAGGCCCGGGGCTAGTAAATCCATGATGCCGATCGTGGCTTTGCGTTACGTATTGGTGGTGGAATGTTCAGGGGCGGTGTGGGACAATGTGGCGAACACACGCAAAGGATTTACTAGCCCCGGGCCTTGGCCCGGGGACGAGTGACGTTGTACGGTCAGCGTCATCCCCGCGAAAGCGGGGATCCATGCCCGTCATCCCCGCGAAAGCGGGGATCCATGCGTTGTAACAAGATGGATTCCCGCTTTCGCGGGAATGACGATCGTCACCTACAACCTGTTTGGCGGCCTCGAGAGGATTCGAACCTCCGGCCCACGCTTTAGGAAAGCGTCGCTCTATCCAACTGAGCTACGAGGCCAAATGGGTTTACAGGTTACAGGTTACGGGTTACAGGTTACGGGTTACGGGTTACGGGTTACAGGTTACAGGCGGAGTCGGTGGTGATGCTGGATTCCCGCTTTCGCGGGAATGACCGCGACATGCCTGTCACCTGTCACCTGTCACCTGTCACCTGTCACCTGTCACCTGTCACCTGTCACCTGTCACCTGTCACCTGTCACCTAATTCACCATCTCATCTCCCATGAGCATGCGGCGATTGGTGCTTAAGGGGGTGGCTGAGTACAGGACGTAGGCGGCGATGATGGCCTTGATCTCGGCGACATCGACTTCGCGTTCCATGCCGAGCATGACGGCGCGTTCGAGGATCTGTTCGACGTCGTCGTTGCTGAGGAAGCGCATCTCGTGGTACATCATGAGCATGCCCCAGGCATCGGGAGTGATGATGTTCTGTTCGATGCCGTGCAGGATGCGAAAGCGGCCGGACGCGTCATCGTCTGTGGCGCGTGCGCGCTCCATCAGCCACGAGAGGGCGGCAGCGATCTCGGCCTCGGAGAACCCGAAGGTCTTGAGCGACTTCGTATCAACCGATGAAAGTGGGGAGCCCGGTGCTTGAACGCTGATGATGAACGTGATGACATCCATGACGCGTTCGACGGAGTATGAATTGGTCATAGGCCTTTAGGAGAAACAATGAATCGATCTTCCAACTCGTGCATCGCCTGCCGGTCAGCAGGGTCTGCATCGTCGTAGCCAAGCAGGTGCAGTGCACCGTGCACAGCCAGTCGAGCGAGTTCATTGACGACGCCGACGCTGTATTCGTTTGCCTGACGTCGGGCCGTCTCGAGTGAGACGTAGATCTCACCGTACAACGGCTGGTCTTCCAGAGGAAACGTCAACACATCCGTGGCGTAGTCGTGCTGAAGATATTGCTTGTTTAGCGTCCGAATCCGACGATCCGTCAGAAGGATGATGTCGATGCGAGCATGCTTGACCTTGTGAGCTTTCAGCGCCTTTTCGACGCTGGCGATCATGGCTTGCTGGCCCCTGTAACGGGCACCCGAGGCATTGGTGACGGAGACGGTGACGGACATGGACCAAAAACTACGAAAGTTCACTTCCACGGTTGCCATGCAGAGCCCCCTGACGCTGTTCTTTCACGCGCCAAAGTCGCCACCACGGCGTTCCGGGCGATAGATGATGTTCCGTGTGATAGCCGAAGAAGTAGCACGAGACCATCGCCAAGGCATGATTGAGCTTCATCGACCGGGCATTATGGGGCATATCATGGGAATGGGGCTTGCGGTGCGGCAGGTAGGTGCCGATGGTGAACAACTGCAACGCTCCCAGAAATGCCGGCACGATCCAGAATAGCCATAGCCGGGGCTCGGCGATCCAGATCTTCAGAACGTTGAAGGCCACACCCATGAAGACGAATTGCCAGATCGTGGCGTAGCGACGCATGAATGCTGCAAACCACGGCAGAAAGCGGTTCGACGGATGAAAGTCCGGGTCACCATCGTCATCGGCCGGGTGCGCATGATGCAGATGGTGGTTCTGGCTGAGTCGACGATACGACAGACCCGCAAACAGCAGCGCACAGATGGTGCCAACGATCGTGTTGATGCGACGTGAGCGCCACACCGTACCGTGAATGGCATCATGGGCCGTGATGAACAGCCCCGTAAACAGATATCCTTGGATCAGAATGTGTACGCCAGCATGCACACCATCGAAAAGCGAGCCATCGCCGAATGGCATGCGCACGAGCATCCACCACAGGTGAATACCCCAGAGGGCGATGATGATGATGGCGCTGACAAGTCCCATGGCGTGACGACGAAATTCGCTGTTCGGAGTGGTTCGACAAAAGGCATCAATGCTGCACGCAATATGTCCTGCGTAGATTCGTGACTCAACGCCACATGAAACGTTTCCGTTCCACTCTCGTTCTGCTGTTGCTGACGTTCCTAAGCGCTCAGGCACAGAAGCTGATGATCCCGATGGATCTCGAGCAGACCAATCACCTGAAGTCGTATGGCATCGTGTATTGGATCCTGACCAGAGATCAACCGGTTGACTGGCTGCTGAATTACCGAGGTGGCAGTTTCGTGACGGATTATGTGGAGGAGATCGCCTCCGAATGCCGCATCCGTGGCGTGCACTTCGAGACCCTTGATGGAGCCACGACTGCCTCGATCTATGCGGAAGTGCAATCCGAGAAGACCAACATGGACGTGGTACGCCTCGAAAAGGCTCCGCGCATTGCCGTCTATGTACCGCCGGGATTTCGTCCGTGGGACGATGCCGTCACACTCGTGATGGAGTATGCCGAGGTCAAATACGACAAGCTCTGGGATGAAGAAGTGATCAAGGGGAAGCTCTCGGAGTACGATTGGCTGCACCTTCACCATGAAGACTTCACCGGACAGTTCGGAAAGTTCTACGCCAACTCCGCCGGCGAGTCGTGGTACATTCAACAGGTGGCGCTCCTGGAGAACACCGCTCGCAAACTTGGATACGCAAAGGTGAGTGAACTCAAGCGAGCCGTCGTGAACAAGATCCGCGACTTCGTCTCGCAAGGGGGCTTCATGTTCGCCATGTGCTCTGCAACAGACACCTATGACATCGCCCTTGCCGCCGACGGGGTGGATATCTGTGCTGAGATCTTTGATGGCGATCCGATGGATATGCAAGCGAATGAGAAGCTGGACTATTCGAGGTGTTTTGCCTTCGACAACTTCAAGCTTGTGATGAACCCGCTGCAGTATGAGTATTCAACGATCGACGTTGACGCCAACACGATTCTGCAAACCGAGTCGAGCGATTACTTCACACTCTTCGACTTCTCGGCCAAGTATGATCCCGTGCCAACCATGCTCACGCAATGTCATGTGAATGTGATCAAGGGCTTCTTGGGGCAGACTACGGCGTTCCATAAGGAACAGATCAAGAAGTCCGTTCTCGTCTTGGCTGAACGTGAAGGCACCGACCAGGTCCGATACATCCATGGGAATGTTGGGCGTGGCACGTTCACGTGGTATGGTGGGCACGACCCCGAGGATTACCGGCACGCCGTCGGAGATCCGCCGACGGATCTGAAGCTGCACCCCACCTCTCCGGGATACCGGCTGATCCTGAACAACATTCTCTTCCCGGCCGCAAAAAAAAAGAAGCAGAAGACGTAAAGACTGGCGAGTGACCGGTCATTCCTCCTGCACGTCAACGTCCACCGGAGGCCGCAGGTGCAGACCGATCGCCATAGCATACCAGACCAGGCCCTGGACGTTCCGGATGCCAAGCTTCTCCATCACGTTCTTGCGATGCTTGTAGACCGTCTCTTCACTGCGTGACAAGATCTCGGCGATCTCGCGACTGGTGCACCCTTTGACCGCGATGTAGTACAGAACTATGAGCTCCGTTCGAGTCAGCGACGTCGCTGCGCCATTCCCCATTGCTTGCGCTGGGTCGAAAGCAAGATCGTTGATCTCGCCGTAGGCAACCTCACGGATCGATTCTACTAGCTCGTCGACCGACTCTGACTTGTGAAACATTCCATCAGCGTTGGCATCTCTGACCCATGATGCCTTGTCTTCACTGATAACAAATGTTAGAAATATTACCTTCAAGGCCGGGAACGCATCCTTTATGGCACTGCAAAGTTCGAAGCCGCTCATGTGCGGCATCGATATGTCCAGCAGGACCACGTCGACAGATCCCTTCAGGGTCGTGAGTTCGCGGAGTGCTTCATGGGGATCGGTCTGGGAACCGACGATTACGACATCGTCGAAACGCTGGAAGTTCAAGACCAATCCATCAATAATGAGTGGATGGTCATCGACGATGTATACACGAATTGCCATGGTGTGGGTGCGCTACAATTCAACAAGGTCGTAGCCAACGTGACGGAAAGTTACACAACGTAGTGTGTGCAATTGTGCCAATGGGGAGAATTCTAGGTTTCATCTTAGCGCTCCTTTCCGGATATTAACCACCGTGCGTTTGGCTACGTTGCTTTTGTGGAATAGCACACGATAGTCCTCCATTCAGCTCAGCGGATATTCCGTCCCAACACCGAGAATATTTGAGCGCGTTTGACGGCACCCCTCGGGGTGCCGTTGGCGTTTATGGCAAAAGCCAACGGCGCATCGCATTAACTGCCATGCGCCGTCGACAAAGACACGACACTCTGCATAGCACCACTAACGATGGTTTCATCGCCGTCTGGTGTATGGGACTGAATGGCTATGCAATATCTTGTCATAGGCGACGTATTTTGTCGCCTTACAAGATCTAGAGTCTTTTTTTTTCGAGGAAGACATGTCAGCCCAGGTCACACGTTGTGTTCGTATTCTCACGGCCTTGTCGGGCGGGCGGAAGCTTTCAACGCAGGAGATCATCGATCAGACCACCGATGATGATGCACAGCCGGTGACGCGGCGTCAGATTCAGCGAGATCTTCGTGCACTTGAGGAGGCGGGCATTCCGCTGGCATGTGACCGGGATGGTCGGGGCATTCAATGGTACATCCCATCGACGTATCGGTCGCCTCAGCCCCTTTCCGTGTCGCGCAACGAGGTCTTATCACTGCATCTTCTGAAGGGGGCGCTGGGTGCCTTCACGTCGACACGGATCGAGCGCGATGTTGCGGCTCTGAAGAAGAAGCTCGAGCGCCTTGCACCGGGAACGGTCTTCCTGAGCGAGGAATCGGTGGTGGACGTTTCGCCCGGACGCTATGCAACGGCTGTTGATGATCGCGTGATGGACCAGATCCTGTTTGCGATCACGGATCCACATTGGGATCGAGTAACATATCGATCCATCCACGGCAAGGAGTGCAAGACGTTCGTGGTGAGCTTCTGCCGGATGATCAACCATGCTGGTCGTTTGTACGTGGCCGCGTGGCACCCAAAGCATGAGCAATACATCACGCTTGCTGCAGACCGCATCGAAAGTGTCGAACGTGCCACCGATGAAGATCTGCCATTGCATGTGTTCGATGAACGGCGCTATCGAAGCGGCCGATTCGGAGTATACGATGGAAACGTCGGAACGGTTCGCCTGCGAGTAGATGCCTCGGCGGCTGATTTCTTTGCCTCTCGTCAATGGCATCCATCGCAGGAGATTCATCGACGTCGAAACGGCTCGCTCGAACTTCGACTTACCGTTCCTCTGTCAGCCGAGTTGGTCTCATGGATCGTCTCGTGGGCAGACGTGCTGGAGATTCTTGGCCCACGAGAGCTCAAGACGATCTGCCGTGAGAAGGTGCGTCGGCTGGTATCTACTGAAGACCTCTGATGCGCACTGGCTGCTCGCCGGCTCGCAGAAGCTGCCAATTTGCCTGCAGCTCATCCGAATGCAGCTCTATCCATGCTTGTACGAGACGCCGCTGCGAAGTTGGCATTTGCCCTGCAATGATCTCGCCAGTGGCGATATCGAACACCGCCTCGGTCTCGGCGTAAGAGGCATGTAAATGTGCTGTGTGATGTCGATTCTCGTCATGATACATTCTGATGACGAGTCCATAGAAAAAGGAGATGATCGGCATGGTATCCTCACATGATGTGAGAATCCTCGAGCGATCAGCAGTGTCAAGCGTGACGCGTGCTGGGGCATCCGAATCGGGAATCGACCGGCCGAGCACGCGTTCAGGATCGATATCGTATCCGCCCGGCCACACCAACGTTCCCGTGGCAGCGCGAACGAGCCGAAACAGTGACGGGTCCTTACAGGCATGCAATGGGCCGGTAAGGCAATCAGCAAGATCAACATGCGCACAGCGCCCCTCGTTGTCGCAGACCGCAACGACATAATCATGCGCATATACAGCATCTACGATCCAAGCCATGCCGCAAAATTACTCGAAGCGTCCGAGCTAACTTGTAAAATGAAGACTCTCGTCATCGGGGCCGGAATATGTGGTCTGACGGCCGCTCGGATTCTCAAGGGTGCAGGTACGAATGTTGTCGTCATCGATAAGGGGCGCGGCATTGGTGGTCGTATGGCCACGCGAAGAATCGGCGATGCGGTGTTCGATCATGGCGCGCAGTTTGTGACAGCGCGCACCGAATGGTTCGGTGCGTTCCTTCAGGATTGTCAGCGCAGCGGTGATGCCACCATCTGGTATGGCGGTAATCACGAGGACCCGCATCCGCGCTGGCGCGGAGCGCATGGAATGACGTCCATTCCAAAACACCTGTCCGAGGGACTCGACGTGCGCACCTCCGTGCAGGTGACGTCGGTGTCGACCCACGATGAGCGGTGGCACGTCAGCTGCTCCGACGGCCAGGTCCTGACGTCCGATGCATGTCTTCTGACGGCGCCCGTTCCGCAGGCGATTGCGCTTCTGGAGGCAGGGGGCGTGGCATTGACCGAGCAGGATCGGCATGTCCTGCAGGGTCTGACCTACGAACCGTGCTTCGCCGTCATGGCGCGTCTGGCAAAGCCCCTTGACACTGCGCTTTTGCGCCCTCTCATTCCGCACGCTACCTCGCCGGTAGCGCTGATCTCCGACAACCACGCCAAGGGTGTTTCACCCGTCCCGTGCGTGACGATCCACAGCACGCCGGAGTTCGCTCGCAGCCGTTGGGACCTGGACCGCACCGAGACCATGAATATGCTCATCGAGGCCTCGCGGGACGTTCTTGCTGATACGGTCATTGAGGCCTCGATACACGGTTGGAAGTTCAGTCGCCCCGAGAGACAGCACTCAGCCCCCTACCTGACGCCGCAGGGTTATCCCGGCCTGGTGATCGCGGGCGATGCCTTTGGTGGACCGCGTGTGGAAGGGGCTGCGCTTTCCGGTTTGGCTGCAGCCGGACATTTCCGCACCGGCTAAGTCCGTATTTTCGACGGCGTTTTTCCAAAAACATTTCTGACCTTTTTCATGGCCAAGATCACGGTTGCCAATCCCGTCGTCGAACTCGACGGCGACGAAATGACTCGCATCATTTGGAAGTTCATCAAGGAGAAGCTGATCCTGCCCTATCTCGAGCTGGACATCAAGTACTATGACTTGAGCATCGAGAACCGCGATGCGACCGACGATCAAGTGACGATCGATGCAGCCGAAGCCATCAAGAAGTACAACGTTGGCATCAAGTGCGCCACCATCACACCGGACGAAGCCCGCGTCGAAGAGTTCAAGCTCAAGAAGATGTGGAAGTCGCCCAATGGTACCATCCGGAACATCCTCGACGGAACGGTGTTCCGCGAACCGATTGTGTGCAAGAACGTGCCTCGATTGGTTCCGAATTGGACCGCTCCGATCTGTATCGGACGTCATGCCTTTGGCGATCAGTACCGTGCGACCGACTTCGTGACCAAGGGTAAGGGCACCCTCACGGTGACCTTCACACCGGAGGATGGCGGCCAGGTGCAATCCTTCGAGGTCTATAACTTCAAGGGTGACGGAGTGGCGCTGGCCATGTACAACACCGACGAGTCCATTCGCGGATTTGCTCGCGCCTGCATGAACCAAGCCGTGATGAAGCGGTGGCCTTTGTACCTGAGCACAAAGAACACCATCCTGAAGAAGTACGATGGCCGGTTCAAGGACATCTTTCAGGAGGTCTTCGATGCAGAGTTTGCCTCGACGTTTCACGAGTTGGGAATCACCTATGAGCACCGTCTCATCGACGACATGGTGGCGGCTGCACTCAAGTGGAATGGCAACTTTGTATGGGCCTGCAAGAACTATGACGGAGACGTGCAGTCGGACACCGTTGCCCAGGGCTTCGGCTCTCTGGGGCTCATGACGTCGACCCTCGTCACACCGGATGGCAAGACCATGGAGGCCGAAGCTGCCCATGGCACCGTCACCCGTCACTACCGCGATCATCAGAAGGGCAAGCCAACATCGACCAACCCGATCGCTTCGATCTTTGCTTGGACAAGGGGCTTGGAGTTCCGCGGCAAACTTGATGGCAATCATGACCTCGTCGCATTCTGCCACACTCTCGAGAAGGTCTGCGTTGAAGTGGTCGAAAGCGGACGCATGACAAAGGACCTTGCCGTCTGCATTCATGGCAACAAGGTCAACCACGGCGAGCACTACCTCTACACCGAGGAGTTTCTCGACGCCATCGATGAGGAATTGAGCAAGAGACTAGTGACGATTGACAATTGACGATCATAGCCCCGGGCCTTGGCCCGGGGGAGAGTGGTTTTCCACATGCCTTCCACACTTCTTCGTATATTCGTGCGTCATTGACGCGGGCCGAACAGTTCGGCCGCTTTGACACGGTGCTAAAGGCACCACGGATTTTCTTCTCTGTGCCCCCTTGTTCCCTGCTGGTGCTATGGTGAATCACGGTTGCAATGAAGTTGGACCGACTCGTCCGGCTCGAGAGATGGAGACCGGTTCATCATCATCCACCACTTGAGGACAGGTCTATGACCTTTACCGAGTTGCAGCTTTGCGAGCAAGTTCAATCGAACGTTCGCGCTGCCGGGTACACACAACCCACCCCTATTCAACAACAGGCGATCCCCGTCGTACTGGCAGGTCGTGACATCTTTGGATGCGCACAGACCGGAACCGGAAAAACGGCCGCATTTGGATTGCCGATTCTCCACCGCCTTCACAATGAAGGCCCCTTCCGAGGTGGCCCGCGCGTGCTGATCCTGGCACCGACACGGGAATTGGCCGTGCAGATCGACGAGAGTTTCCGCTCCTATGCCAAGGGACTCAAGGTTCGGTCGGTCGTGCTCTTGGGCGGCGTAAGCATTCGCCCGCAGATCGAGCAGATCCGTCGCGGCGTCGATATCGTCATCGCCACACCTGGCCGTTTGCTCGACGTTGTTGAGCATCGCGCCCTGAACTTGTCACACATACACACCTTCGTCCTTGACGAGGCGGACCGTATGCTCGACATGGGCTTTTTGCCATCGATTCGTCAGGTCGTCAAGCTCATCCCGGCACAGCGCCAAACCTTGTTCTTCTCGGCCACGTTGCCGAGGGAGATCCGCGACCTTGCCAACTCATTGCTCATCGATCCCGTCCACGTTGCCGTCACGCCGGAGAACACCACCACCGAAATGGTCGACCAGCGTCTGTACTTCGTTGAACGTGACCGCAAGCGTGCCCTTCTGGCGCACCTTCTCGAGGAGGATCTTGAGGGCAGCGTTTTGGTCTTCACACGCACCAAACGTGGAGCCGATCGCGTCACCAAGGACCTGATGAAGGTTGGTCTGAAGGCCGCCTCGATCCACGGCGACAAGTCGCAGATGGCACGTCAAAAGGCGTTGCAGGACTTCAAGTCCGGGCGCACGCGCGTGCTCGTTGCCACCGACATTGCTGCTCGTGGTATCGACATCGCTCAGCTTCCATACGTCGTCAACTTTGATGTTCCCGAGGCCGCAGAAACATACGTCCACCGGATCGGCCGTACCGGCCGCGCCGGACGCAGCGGGGTGGCCGTCACTCTTGCCACACCGGAGGACCGTAACTCGCTTCGCGACATCGAAAAGCTCATCCGGATGAGAATCCCCGCCGTTCGGGATCACCCTTTCGAGGGATGATCCCGGGTCGGGAACGCCAACCGGCGACCTCACTATATTTGTCCATCGTACCAGACACCTCTGCACGATCCAAATGACTCTCGCAGACGAACAGCAACCAGCACCACATCAGCAATCTTCTGATACCGCCCAGCAGCGTGAAGGTCGTTCGGGCCGCCGTCGGCGGCGCGGCAAACGGCCTTCCGATGCTCCTGGTCGAGAGGACGGCCAACAGGGCCGCGCCGAACGACCAGAGGCGCCGGCACGTCAGGCCGAAGCACCCGGTACGCGCGACGGAGTCGAGTCGCGCGCCGTGGCGCCCGCCCCTTCGGGTGGTGGGCCTGATTCCTCGTCGGCAGAATCGGGAGCCGGACGCAACCGACGCCGAAACCGCAACCGCGGTCGTGGGGAAGGCCGCGATGGCCAGGCCCCACGGGAAGCCGCGCAGGGTGCCTCTCAGGGGGCGCCGCAGGCGCCGGCTCAGGGTGGTCAGTCCCAGGATCGGCCACGACAGCAGCCCCGCCCCGGCCAGCCACGTTCAGGCGGCCAGCCTCAGCGCGCCGACCAACCCAAGGGCGAGAAGAAAGAGCGCCCATCGCGCGGGTCGATTCTCAACCGTCGGCAGACGCGCGGTGAATTCAACGATGCACCGAAGCCAAAGGAAGAGGCACCACAGTACGTGCCGGTCAGCGCAGCGACCGTGGAACAATACGTCAACGGTCACCGCGGCTGGCAAAAAGAAGTCTTGACCACGCTCCGGAACATCGTCCGCATGGTCGCCCCGGAGGCGGAAGAGTCGATCATGTGGTCACAACCGGTCTTCAGTGCCAATGGCCCAGTCTGCTTCTTCAAGGCCTATAAGGATTACATCACCTTCGGGTTCTGGCGCGGCACGGAACTGAGCGACCCTGACGGATTGCTCTCCGGCGATCTGACGATGATGCGAAGCATGACGTTGCGGTCTGCCAAGGACGTGCGGCGCGAAGCATTCGAAGCTCTCGTCAAGCAGGCCGTCCGCCTGAATCGCGAAAAAGGCGATCCTACCCTCAGCTGATCGCGGGTTTCAGCGTAGCGCCCCTTCCAATGCCGTCCTGGCATCGGTCTTTTCGTCGCGGTACTTTACGATGAGTGGAGTACTCACCGATAGGCCATGCTGGCTGCCCCATTCACTCTGAACGCTGCGAGCCCCGGCCACGACAACCGCGCCTTCCGGGATCTCAAGGGGCTTGTCGGCCGAACTGCGGAGGATGGTCTGATGAACAAGGTCGTACACCGGAGTAGAGGCATTGAGGATGACGCCGCTGCCGAGCACAGCACGACGGCACACGCGAACGCCCTCGTAGACGCCGCAGTTTCCGCCAACCATCACATCGTCCTCGATGATCACGGGCCGGGCCCCCGCGGGCTCCAACACGCCCCCTATCTGCGCAGCCGCACTGATGTGGACGCGTGATCCGATCTGAGCGCACGTTCCGACGAGGGCATGGGAGTCGACCATGGTGTCGGACCCGATCCATGCACCGATGTTGATGTACATAGGGGGCATGCAGATCACGCCGGGAGACACATAGGCACCGCTGCGAATCGTCGATCCTCCGGGCACGACCCTGATGCCGTCATCAATGGTGATTCGCTTGGTGTCGAGCGTGTCCTTATCGAAGAACCGGAACGTCTCATTGGTCGACATGTCGATCATCTTTCCCATGCGGAAAAGCAGCAGGATCCCGTGCTTCACCCACGGGTTGACCTGCCAGCCACCGGCACCGTCGGGCTCTGCGGCACGGATCAATCCATGATTCAGACTGCGAAGCACCTCTAAGCAGACATCACCCACGAGTGGGTCGTACTTCAACGCAGATGCTTCGAGGGCATACAGGCGTTCGATCTCGCTCTTCAGATTCATTTCTTCTTTGATGTCGTTGGAGTAAAGGCAAGGTTGAGGATCTTGTAGATGAGTCGCGCCGTGGTAAGATCCGGATGGGAGAGCCCCTTGACCGGTGCAAGTTCCACCACGTCGAGACCGACGATGCGCCGTCCGCTGCGAATGATCTGGCGGATCACGTCAATGGTTTCGCTGTACATCAGTCCATCGGGCTCAGGTGTGCCGGTAGCGGGCATGATCGACGGATCGAAGGCATCCACGTCAAAGGTGATGTACACATCCTTGGCAAGAGTGTCCACAACGCTGGCCTGCCAATTCTGACCATGAAGTCCCCGCCGAATGGCCGATGCATAGAAGGTGTTGATCCCCTTCTCTCGGATGAATCTGGCCTCCTCGATGCACTGCGCACGAATGCCCACCTGCGTGATACGCTTCGTTGGAAAGAACTCGGCCACGCGAGCCATAAAACTGGCATGTGACCACGCCGATCCCTGGTATTCGTGACGCAGGTCCGAGTGAGCATCGAAGTGCAGAACACTCATCTTCGGAAACGCGCGGTAGTGTGCAGCGATCGGCGCTGTGGAGATCGTATGCTCGCCACCGAGCGTCACAACGAACTTCTTCATCTCAAGCAGTGCGTCAACCTGTTGCTCGATCATATCAAGCGCAGCTCTATCGACGGCCTTGCCGAACTTGATCGGCGCCAGCGTTGCAATCCCCTTGTCGAAGCACAACTCGCGGTCTGTCTCGTCGTCATAGAACTCCACAAAGGCGCTCGCCTTCAGAATGCCCTTGGGTCCGCCCTTGGCTCCGCCTCCGTAGCTCACGGTATGCTCGTAGGGCGCTGATACGATGGCGATAGCGGCCGTCTCCAGCGACGAGTGCTCCTGATCGATCGCCAGAAAATTCTTTGTCGGTCCAAGTACGTGCATGCTGTTTCCTTGCTCTGATGAACCCGCAATTTAGGGGGCTCCCGACCGAGAATGAAGGACGTATATTCGGCCCATGGGTTCAACAGCACGACAGCGCATCGGCTGGTACTTTTACGACTTTGCCAATAGCGCCTTCACGACATCGGTCGTGACGGTGTTCTTCGGTCCGTACCTAACGTCGGTGGCCAAACACGCCGCCGTCAACGGACATCTTCATGTGTTCGGACTGTCGATCCATCCTGGCTCGTGGTTCTCGTTCTGCGTGTCGGCATCGGTGATCATCCAAGTACTTCTGCTACCGGTGATCGGTGCCATCGCCGATGCCTCTCATCGCAAGCGACTTCTTCTTGGCACCACGGCGTTTCTCGGCGCAGCGGCCACCAGTGCACTGTCGGTGGTGCAGCATGATGCGACCTCGTACCTGACCGGAGCTGCGCTGTTCATCATTGCCAATGCCTTTTTCGGCGCCAGCATCGTGGTGGCCAATAGCTTCCTGAATGACATTGCACCTCCGGATGAGCGCGATGCGGTCTCCTCCCGGGGCTGGGCTCTCGGATACCTTGGCGGTGGACTGGCACTTCTGCTGCACCTGCTGTGGTTTAAGTCGGCCGCGTCCGGACCCGACACGGCTTGGACGATTCGGATGATCCTCGCAAGCACGGGGCTCTGGTGGGCGTTCTTCACGATCATTCCGCTGACGCTGTTGTCCGGACTGCGCAGATCAACGGGGTCCATCCGCATTGGCGCGGCTTTCCGACAACTGCGCGATACCCTGAGTCACGTCCGACAACACCCCCACGCGGCTCGCTTCCTCATGGCCTATGTGCTGTACAACGAAGCGATCCAAACCGTCATCGCCATGGCAAGCGTCTACGGCATGGAGGAGCTGCACCTGGGTCAGGATGTCCTTACACAAGCCATCTTGCTTGTCCAATTCGTTGCCATCGCCGGGTCACTTCTATTCGAGCGACTCTCGGCCCGCATCGGAACGCTCAATGCTATCATGACGAGTCTCTTCGGCTGGGCAGGAGCATTGATCTTCGCCTACACGATGCCAGCCTCGGGTTCATGGTTCTATGTGCTTGCCGTGGTGATCGCCATCGTGTTAGGGGGCTCGCAGGCCCTAAGTAGGTCGATGTACTCTCGACTCATCCCTCATGGTCGCGAAGCGGAGTACTTTTCGCTCTACGAGATAAGCGACAAAGGAACGTCGTGGCTCGGCCCCTTCACATTCGGGGTTGTCCTCTCCATGACTGGCAGCTACCGATATGCCCTTATCTCGCTGATGGCATTCCTGGTGTTGGGAATGTTCCTGCTCAGCAAGCTACAGCGGGGGGCGAGACGCAGTCCCGCCCGTCCGTGATCATACATTGTCCTGAGTTCTGGTTTCCGGCCTACGCTGAGACGAGCTGACGATTGGCAGCCTCAATCCATGATCTTGCGAAGGAAGGCTGGCTGACTTCCGGCTGCAGCCCGACGCAGTTGCGGCTGACCAAGCGAGTCTGCCTGATTGACCGGGACAGATCCTGTGGTTGGGGGCTCCGTGTGTGGCATGCCTGCCTGCGGACGCTGGTCCTGCTCGCGTTCACGCTGACGGCGCAGATACGTTGGGACGTTGATGTCATTGACATCAATGTCCGAAGGGGCTGACGGCGTTGGAGCAACGGGACTTGGCGTGGACGTTTCTGCCACCACGTCCCGCTCAGGCTCAGGGCGAACGATCTCGATCGTCGGCATGCTCACCGGAACGGAGACTGGAATGGGCTTCTTTTCCTCTTGCTGCCGGTGGAAACCTGTGGCCACCACCGTGATGGCCATCTCGTCTTCCATGCGTTCGTCAATGACGACACCGTGGATGAGGTTGACCTCGTCGCCGGCGGCTTGTTCGATAGCCGCAACCGCCTCGCTCACTTCGAACATCGTCATGCTCGAGCCCCCTGTCACATTGACAAGTAGGCCCTGGGCACCGAAGATCGACATGCCTTCGAGAATGGGCGAGTTGAGGGCGTTTTGCGCAGCCTCAATGGCTCGGTGTTCGCCGCTGGCACGCCCGATACCCATCAGGGCATCTCCCATGCCGGACATAACGGTACGCACATCGGCGAAGTCGACGTTCATGTACCCAACGCCAGAGATGATATCGGCGATGCCCTTCGTAGCGTTGTAAAGGACATTATCGACCATCATCAGCGCATTGGCAAATGTCACGTTCTTATCGACAACCGTCAGAATTCGCTGATTCGGGATGACGATGAGCGCATCAACATGTTCGCGCAGATCCTTGATGCCATTTTCTGCGACGAGCATTCGGCGCTTCGACTCGTAGTTGAAGGGTTTGGTGACGATGCCGACCACCAGGGCGCCGATCTCGCGACCGATACGCGCGATCACCGGAGCGGCGCCAGTCCCGGTGCCGCCACCCATGCCGGCAGTCACGAAGATCATGTCGCTGCCGTCCAGCGCGTCGCGCACGTCGTCGATGCTTTCCTCGACAGCCATTCGCCCCCTGTTCGGGTCAGCCCCGGCTCCAAGGCCTCGCGTGACGTCTTTGCCAAGCTGAAGCTTGATGCCGGCCGGATTGCTCATCAGAGCTTGGCGGTCAGTGTTTGCTGCAACAAACTCGACACCGTCGAGTCCGCGGGCGATCATTGTGCGAACGGCATTGCCTCCGCCACCGCCCACTCCGACAACGCGGATACGCGCATCGGACGTAAGAGCTGAAATATCCAACTCGATAGCCATCATTCCCCCCGGAATTCAGTCATGTTTCTTGAAAATAACCCGTTAGAAGTTTTCAAACCAGTCTTTGAGTCGCTGAACGACTCCCTTTTTATGAACATGAACCTCCGAGGGTCCTGATTGCGGAGCGACGGGTGTTGGTTGAACAGGTGGTTGATCTTCATTGGAATCTGAAACAAACTCGTGGTGATGCTTGATACTGTAAAGGGCCAATCCGATGGCCGTGGCCCGTGACGGCGTTGTCACCTCGCGCGCGAATCCGTCGTTGCCAAATCCGCGCGGAAGGCCCTTGTTTACTGGTAGACGAAACGTTCGTTGAGCCAGCTGCTCGGAGCCGTACAGCTCGGTACACCCCCCGGTTAACACGACTCCGGCAGCTAGCTGGTGAGACATTCCCGACTCGTGTATTCGGGACAAGACAAAGTCAAAGATTTCTTCCATACGAGGCTCAATGACTTGGCAGAGTATGGACTTTGAGATCTCCGTAGGTGTGCGTCCGCCTATTCCTGGCACCTGGAAATGTTCATCACGGAGAATGCTCTCGCTGATGGCGTGACCGTAGGTTACCTTTATGCTTTCGGCATCGGTGTTTCGAATGCCGAGAACGGCAACTATGTCATCGGTCACTCGCTGTCCCGCTATGCCGATGACACTGACATAGCGAAGGACGTTGTCCTTGTAGATCGCCATATCCGTCGTGCCGCCGCCGATGTCCACGACTGCGACCCCGACCTCACGTTCGGCATCATCGAGCACCGCATAGGAGCTTGCGATTGATTGCAGAACAACGGCATCGACATGTAGTCCTGCTCGCTCAGCGCACTTGTGCACATTGTCAACGGCTGACGCACTGGCCGTGATCACCAATGCATTGGCTTCCAGGCGTCGACCACTCATGCCCAGCGGATCAGTGATGCCATCTTGACCGTCGATCAGGTAGTCCTGAGGTATGACGTGAAGAATCCGTCTGTCCGGGGTTACGTGCACTTGTGCGAGCTCATCGTGGAGCCGCTTGACGTCACCCTCGGAGATCTCCGACGTTCTCGTCGTTACGATCCCGCGTGTGGTAAACGTACTGACGTGTTCTCCGCTGACACCCACGACCACGGGCCCAAGCTTGTATCCACTTGTTTGCTCTGCACGATCGACCGCCGCGCGGATCGCCTCGGCTGTCTTGTTGATGTTGCTCACCACGCCACGCTTGAGACCGTCACACTCAGCTGTTCCGGCACCTATCACTTCAATGCTTCCGGTCGCCTCGTCATGCGACATGACAATGACGCTCACCTTTGTCGAACCAATGTCGAGGCCGACATGTACCGTCTGCTTGCTCATACCGTCGCCCCCCCGCTTGGTGTCTGAACGCGCTCAGTGCGATAACGAAGCACGATCTGGTTCCGCCACCGAAGATCGACCTCGCGGACGCCTGCAAGTCGCAGAGAAGCAGAAGCATCCTTCCAGAAGACATTCATATCTGCCAATGCCTCGGTGGCTCGGTTCGAGCCTATGCGACCAAGGTGCCATACCGCATCGTCAGTGACCACATCAACTGTTCCGGATGATCGGTTGAAGGTGAGCTCGCTGATCGACTGATACAATCGTGGATCGAGCGTGCGACATGCGTTGCTCAAGAGCATGGTAAGCTCTCGGATCTCAGACTCCGTCAGGACGACACCGCCGCTTCCGTGAAGCATCGGTACGTTATGCGCCGTGCGCTCCTGCACAGTCGGCAGAACCGTACCCAAGTCATCCACGTACCGGAGGACACCTCCAGAACGCACCACATGAGCCACAGGCAGCCGCTCTGTCACGTCAACGCAAAGTTCATTGACACCGGAAAAGTACACGGAGGCCTTACGCACATACGGTATCGTTTCGACCGTCTGCCGGACCGTCGCCAGGGTGATCGCTCGAGCACGGCGAAACCGAAGCGAGTCCACAGCCCGCCGGACCGATAGCCGACTCAGCCCGGTAGCACCGATGACCTTGATGCCACCAATCCGCTGACGATCCTTCCACTGTGTGGCCATGAACGACAAGAACACCAGTCCGAGAAGACAGATCATCAAGCCCGACGTTCTGCGCTCGGGCCTCTCTGATACTTCCATCTGGCGCGTTCTCTTGGCCACCGTAATCCCCATGTGCGTGAACAACGTAGTCTAGTTATTCACATCTGTTGACAAGCACTGAAATTGTGTCATTCCACAACCGCCAAGCGAAACAGTAAATGGACATATCCATTCATATTCGCAACGAGTTAGTGGATTGGCAAATGTAGTGGACAAATGCAGCCAATGCAAGTGGGAAACTCAGGCGGTCGAACGGATTTGAACACAGGTTATCCACCGAATGTGGATTATGTGGAAATGTTCGTGGCTCAGCTCAGGGCCTTTGTACGGCCTCCATCAACAAGGATGCTGGTGCCGGTGATGTATGACGCCGCCGGTGACGCAAGAAATGCCACAGCTCCGGCGATCTCTTCAGGCAAGGCGAACCGTCCGAGGGGAATCTCAGACACCATGGACGTGACGATCTCCTCGCGGCTGCGCCCAGAGCTGGCTACGTTCCGTTCGATGATGGCCTCGAGCCGCTCTGTCTGGGTAGCGCCCGGCAGAACGTTGTTCACGGTGATCCCATGACGTCCCAGCTCGCTGGCCAGGGTCTTCGACCAACTCGCCATGGCACCACGTATGGTGTTGCTGACGCCAAGACCCTCGATCGGTTGCTTCACAGATGTGGAAACGATGTTAATTATTCGTCCATATCCGGATCTCTGCATGAGAGGCGTACATACAGACATCAAACGATGCGCCACAAGAATATGATTTTCAAATGCTTGTATGAGATCCGACGCAGAACTGCCACGCAGGGGGCCAGCAGCAGGTCCGGCAGTGTTATTGACCAAGATGTGGATGGGGCCAACGATATCCACAACGTTTTGCACTCCTGTGAGGTACTCGGTCTCGTTCCCGAGGTCGACCGCAAGGGCATGGTGATGAGCCCCTGTCGGAGACGGGAGTGCGTCGACCGCAGTCCGCAGAAGTTCAGCGCTGCGGGCCAGGGCAACCACGCCGGCTCCGTTGGCGGCCAGTTCGTGGGCAATGGCACGTCCGATGCCCTTGGATGCTCCGCAGACCAAGGCGGTCTTGCCAGTCAGATCAAGATTCATGGGTATAGCTCCTGTTTGTAGCTTTGCTGCCGGCAAAGCTACCAACTCCGAAAGGACCCAAGATGGCCATACGAGCCCCTTTCCCACTCAAGACATGGATTGATGAACACCGGCACCTACTGAAGCCGCCTGTCGGCAATGCCAAGGTCTATGAGGATACGGAGTTCATCGTGATGATCGTTGGTGGACCGAACGCACGCAAGGACTACCATTACAACGAGGGCGAGGAGCTTTTCTACCAGCTTGAGGGCGACATCACGGTCAAGGTCATCGATGACGGAAAGCCCCGTGACATGCATATCCGTCAAGGCGACATGTTCCTGCTGCCACCTCGCACGCCCCACTCCCCTCAGCGTCCAGCCGACACGGTGGGCTTGGTGGTGGAGCGCAAGCGAGAGAGTGCCGAGCTCGATGCGTTCATGTGGTTCTGCGAGAATTGCGGAACGAAGCTGTACGAGGAATACCTCCCGCTGACCGACATCGTGACCCAGCTTCCCCCGATCTTTGAACGGTTCTGGTCGAACCTTGACCACCGCACATGCAAAAACTGCGGAACGGTCATCGAACCGCCCGTGAAGGCGTGATGTCGATGCTCAAGATCGATTGTCACGCCCATATCCTGCCTGAACGCTGGCCATCGCTGAAGGACAAGTATGGATATGGCGGATTCATTCTACTCGAACACTACGCGCCCGGCAAGGCCCGAATGATGCGCGACGATGGCGTGTTCTTCCGCGATATCGACGAGAATTGCTGGAGTCCGGAGGCGATCCTGCACGACATGGATGCTCATTCGGTGGACGTGATGGTGCTCTGCACCGTCCCGGTTCTCTTTTCCTACTGGGCCCGCCCGGCCGATGGCCTGGATTGGGCGATGTTCCTGAATGATCACCTCGCATCGGTAGTCTCGCAATACCCGCGGCGATTCATCGGTCTCGGCACGGTGCCAATGCAGGATGTTGGCTTGGCCATCGGCGAACTACAGCGCTGCATGGGGCCGTTGGGTATGCCAGGCGTCGAGATCGGTACCAACATCAATGGAATGAATCTCGACGATCGCTCGCTGGACCCATTCTGGGCAGAAGCAGAGCGCCTCGGAGCAGCCATCTTCGTCCACCCTTGGGAAATGATGGGCGCTGAGCGCACAACTCGATACTTTCAGCAGTGGCTTGTCGGTATGCCGGCCGAGACGACCCTGTCGATGACCTCGATGATCTTCGGCGGAGTGTTTGACCGGTTCCCGCGTCTGCGCGTGATGTTCTCGCATGCAGGGGGCTCGTTTCCCTTCACTCTTGGTCGCATCTCGCATGGGTTTCACGCCCGTCCCGACCTCTGCGCGATCAACGGCGTCAAGGACCCAGCCTCCTACGTTGGGCGCTTCTGGGTGGACTCGATCACGCACAATGCCGATGCCCTACGGTACCTGCTCGCCCTGATGGGGCCGGAGAAGATCGCCTATGGAACCGACTATCCTTTCCCTCTCGGCGACCTTGAACACGGACGATTTATCGAAGAGATGTCAGATCTGTCGCCCGCCGCAAAACAACAGATATTCGCCACATCCGTTATGGACTTCCTCGGTCTCGACGCCAATATGTTTCGTCGACCTCGAACGAGCTATGACGAGAACGTGGAGTGAGCCGAGACAATTTCGTAGATTCGCATCGCTCTCGCGACGGAGGGCTCGCATAATGGTATTGCAGCTGTCTTGAAAACAGCCGGGAGAGATCCTGTGGGGGTTCGAGTCCCTCGCCCTCCGCTCCGTCGTTCGAAGAAAAAACTTACCCCCCAACCTGATGCCAGGAGCTGTCAGCATGCGTTTGCTCACCACACTCGGCCTTGCCTCGCTCGTCATTGTACTTGCCTCATGCTCATCTGACGAGCCAACCGCACCCACGACCTCATTCCCTGCCTACGTGCACGCCGTCAGCGGCTCGTACATGACGTATTCAAACGTCACGGTTGCCATCGACCCTGCAACGAAGCAGACCACACAGCAGCCAGCTCCAAGCGACAGCAGCGTTGTCGTCAATGCACAGACAGGTGAGCTGATCGAACCGACAACGTCAACCAAGGTGCCGTTCTATAACACCGTTTCAAATGTGTTCACGAACAACGAGCTCACCGATACGGTCACGCTGTCTCAGGTAGGCGGCAAGATCACGCAAAGCTTCCGTCTGAGCTATGACATCCAAGCGTTTGCACTGGACATTGGCCGTAAGAACGTTGTCATCTGCGACCTCGGTAACTCGACGTGGACGGCGCTCAAAGACACGGTGTTGCCGTTTGACTTCCCAGGATTGCCGCAGTACAAGGTGTCGGGAACTCTGAACTTCACCGGTAAGTCGCTTGGTGATGAAACGGTGACGCTCAATGGTCAGAGCATCAAGACCAAGAAGTCGCAGATTGACCTGAACGCAACGTTGTACCTTGCAGCCGGTCCAACGCAGCTGCCCCTTCCGATCAAGCTCGTGCGCACCTACTGGTTTGCCGAGAAGCTTGGTGTGGTGAAGATGGAGCAGAATGCCGATGTGATCGATCTCGGTATCATCGGCGGCTTCCTGGGAACTCCCGTGCAAGCCGTTCCTGGCTTGATACAGACCGCTAAGAGCTGGTCGACGCGCTAACCCGTCACTCGGGACGCCAAACCCATATATCGTAGCCTCCGCGGCCGCCAGGGCGGTCGCTTGACACGTAGTATGTGCCGTCCACTAGGCGCGTGGCGTCCGTGTCATTCCACGACGAGTTCAACATGGTCATCGGCACCGGGTCGCTCCAACGGCCACCCCGGAGGACGGAAAGGTAGATATCATGTCCGCCTTGGCCACCCATCGCGTCGGATGCAAATAACAACGTGTCAGACGCGATCAAAACGGGAGCTAGTTCATCTCCCGGTGAGTTGATCGCCTCGCCCCCATGTTGCGGCTCAGACCATGTTCCGTCTGGACGCTTCTCGAGCATCCAAATGTCGAGTCCTCCAGAGCCCCCTTCCCTGTCGCTGACAAACAGGATGCGCGACCTGTCGGGCGCGATCGAGGCCTGAGCGGCAAAGAACTCTCCATTTGCTACGTCAAGGGGCGAGCCCACATCCAGACCGCTCGACGTGCGAACGGTCGTGACGATTGACGCAAATGACTGCCGAGTACCTGATCTGTACACCGTTGCAATTCCCTCACCCGATGGAAGAACGTGGGCATAAGCGCCAACTGCACCGCTGCGGTTGAGCGTGCCCGCCACGAGCTCAGCCGAGCCGTTGGCTTCGCACCGATACGTGTGCGCTATGCCGTCTCGCTCAGAAGTAAACAGGAGCGCACGTCCGTCCGCGTCCGCAGCAGGCGCATAGTCATCCGATGCGGAGTTACACGACGGGTGTGGCCATGCCGGTCGCGACGCGGGTTCATCCTGAGCCCGCACGCGATATGCCGCGAGGGTGAGCACGACCAGCAAGGCGGCACCTCGAAAACGAAGGGCTCTGCGCATGGTGTTCGACACGTTAGACCCCTCTGGTCTCGGGCGACCAAATGAACTTGTGCATCTGGAGCTGGAAGCGCACCTCGAGTCGATCTTCCAGAATCCACTCGACAAGGCGAACAAACGGTATGGCGTCGAACACACACGACATCAGAACAGCGGCGGTACGTCGTGGCAGGTCATACCGCTTGACGATGTCGCGGGCATATTCGTAGTCGGCACGCGAAGCGATGACGAACTTCACTTCGTCCTGCGGACGCAGCACGTCGAGATTCTCCAATCGATTCAGCGACGCCATCTTCGAATCAGGGCACTTGACGTCGATGATGCAGATCGCTCGCTGATCCACTCCCGAAATGTCAACATGACCTCCGGTCTCAATGGCGACAGTGTATCCAGCGTCGCAGAGCATCGTGATGATCGCAAGCACTGCCGGTTGTTCAAGGGGCTCACCACCGGTGAATTCAACAAACCGCACTCCGGCGGATTCAACCTCGGACATGATGTCCTGCGCCGACATGATCCGACCCGTTTCGCGATGGTCAAGCGCATACGGAGTGTCGCACCAGACGCAGCGCAGACGGCAACCCTGAAGGCGAATGAACAGGCACGGCATGCCGGCACGCGTCCCTTCGCCCTGAATTGAGGTGAAGATCTCGTTGATGTTCAGCGCGGTGCTGTGAAGGGGGCCTGTGGACATGCTCGCAAAACTACGCCACGGTGATCAAGCCGCCGTCGTCGAACATGTTGACGACCTGACGGCGAAGCGCGGCATGTTCAGGAGCGCGCAGGTGAGGGTCCGCAGCCAGAAGAGCATGAGCATCGGTGCGTGCTTGGACGATGATCGATGCGTCTGACACAAGGTCGGCAAACCGGAACTCCGGCAGTCCAGACTGTCGTGTTCCCATCACGTCGCCCGGACCACGCAGCCGGAGATCGACTTCGGCGACCTTGAAGCCGTCCGTGGTCTGCTCCATTGTGCGCAACCGCACCACCGCTGCAAGCGCATCTTCATTGGAAGAACTCCGTGTGACCTGGTAGCGGAAGTTGTCCTTGGTGGCAAGAAAACAATACGACTGATCCGATCCCCGCCCGACTCGCCCCCTGAGCTGATGAAGCTGTGACAGACCGAATCGCTCGGAGTTCTCGATCAGCATCACCGTGGCATTCGGCACGTCGATGCCGACCTCGATGACGGTGGTGGCAACAAGCACATCGTAGTCGCGATTCAAGAAGGAGCGCATCACCTCTTCCTTTTCCTCCCAGGTCATCTGTCCATGCAAGAGGCCAACGCGCAGGTCGGAAAACACCTGGTCACGAAGCCACTCATAGTGCTCAACGGCACTCTTTGCCTGGACCTTCTCGCTCTTCTCCACAAGTGGATAGACGATGTAGGCCTGACGTCCGCGGCTGACCTCGCCGCGGATGAACCGAAACGTCTCGGGAAGGGACGACTCAAAGACCAGCCGTGTGACGATGGGCTTTCGATGTGCCGGCAGCTGATCGATCACCGATACGTCGAGATCACCATAGAGCGTCATGGCCAATGTGCGTGGGATCGGCGTGGCGGACATGACAAGGATGTGGGGCGTTCGTGATGTCTCACCGTGCGATCTCTGCCCCAGCCGCCGAAGTTCCTTGCGCTGCGCCACACCAAACCGATGCTGCTCGTCGATCACGATCAAGCCCAGCTTGTGATACTCGACCTCGGCCTCAAACAACGCGTGGGTTCCAACAATGATCTGCGCCTGTCCTGTTCGAATGAGCTCAAGTGCATGTCGTCGTGCGACGCTCCGCTGGGCTCCGACAAGTTGTGCGACCGTGACGCCGGACACGGCAGAGAGAAGCTTCGTAAGACTGTGATAGTGCTGCTCGACGAGGATCTCGGTGGGCGCAAGCAGGACGGTCTGATACCCGTTGTCGATGGCGCTGAGCATGCAGAGCAACGCAACGATGGTCTTACCGGAGCCGACATCACCTTGCAGAAGTCTGTTCATCGGCACGCCCGACGTCATGTCGCCCACGATCTCGCGGATTACACGCTTCTGGGCCGATGTCAGCTCATACGGAAGCGCATCGATGATCGCTCGCGCCAGGGGGCTTTGCGCCTTCATGGGCAGCCCCTGCTCAGGTCGTCTGCGAGACGATCTCAGGGCGGCCAGGTGCGTTTCAAAGACGAGCAGTTCTTCATACTTCATGCGCTTCTTGGCATGATCTACGGCGTCCAACGCATCAGGCATGTGCAACTGTCGGAGCGCCTCATGTTGAGGCATCAGATCGTGTCGGCGTCTCAGTTCCTCCGGAACGGGGTCATCGATCTCTGACAAGCCCCTTTCAAGGGCATGCTCTGCGATCGCACGAAGATGTCGCATGGTCAGCCCGGCAGCCTTCATGCCCTGCGTCATCCTGTAGCGAGGAAGGATGCTGCCCGATCGGTACTGCTCGATCTCCTCGTCGTGGACTTCTTCGATCTCGGGATGATGCACGCTCAGGGTTCCCCACTTGGGGTCGTACTGCGGAACACCATGCACCACGTACATGCATCCAACTTTCAGGATGCGCTCATAGTAGCCAAGTCCGCTCCAGAACACGAGCTGCAAGGTTGCCGAAGACTCGTCGGCAAGGACGGCAACGAGCATGGAACGCCCCTTGCCCACGGTTTTCTTTTCCAGGCGCGTTACCGTGCCGACGAGAGACACCTGAGAGGTGACCTTGGTGGCATGAGACGCGTCTCCTGACCAAATGTCGGGTGCTCGATAGCGTTCCCGGAGTCCTGCAATGCTCTCGGCTACCGTACGATCGATGTATGCCCTCGGGACGGCATAGATCACGTCCGCAAACGTGACGATGCCCTCCTTTGCCAGAGCCTCAGCACGGCGTGGCCCCACCCCCTTGACGTACTGCAGTGGCAGGATGACCGGCGGTTTGGACTCTGCATCCATGGTCACACGTTTGGATTATCGTGCCGTTCCATCGACGACCGTCATCCAGCCGTGCACGTCCTCGACACGACCAAATCGGATATCGTTGAGTCGGTCCTTCAAGGCAAACATCCGGCTCTCCGATCCAACCTGAAGGTGATGTTCCGCACCATCAATGGAAATGGTCGCAATCGGTGCAACGGACGCGGCGGTGCCGACGCCGAATGCTTCCGTTATGCGACCCGACGCGATGCCATCACCCAATTCTTCAACGGAAACCGGCCGTTCGATCACGTCAAAGCCGAGATCATGGGCGATACGGATGACGCTCTCACGCGTAACGCCCTTCAGGATCGTATCACCTGTCGGCGGCGTCACCAGCGTGCCGTCGATGAAGAACATCAGGTTCATCGTGCCGGATTCCTCGACGTACTCATGCGTCTTTGCATCTGTCCAGATCACCTGATCAAAACCCGCATCCTGGGCGAGCTTCGTTGGGTACATGGCCGCAGCATAATTGCCCGCGCACTTGGCATATCCAGTCCCTCCCGGAGCAGCCCTCGTGAACTCACGCTCGACCTTCACGCGCAGCGGCTTGGTATAGACCGGCTTGAAAGGCCCACCCACGACCATGAACGAGAACTCGTCAGCCGCCTTCAAGCCCATTCGCTCCTCGGTGGCGATGACGAAGGGACGGATGTAGTAGGATGCATCTGGACCCGGCGGCACCCACTGTCGGTCAACATCCACCAGCGTGTGAATGGCCTCGGCAAACAGCTCCTGTGGCACTGCGGGCATGAGCATGCGCTCGAGCGAGATGTTAAATCTCTCATGATGTCGAGTCGTTCGAAAGACCCCTACGCTACCATTCTGCATAGCATACGCCTTCATTCCCTCAAAGACGATCTGCGCATAATGCAGACCAAGGGCAAGGGGCGAGAACGGTATCGGACGGTATGCCTGGATGCGTGCCTTCCGCCATTCACCATGGGAGTATTCGGCGATGAACATGTGATCGCCGGGTACGTTGATAAGCTTCATCGATGCAACGGCATCAGCGTCGAGACGCGGCATTACCGCGCGATCAATTGGTAGAGACATGTGCGAATCTAGGGATTACGAAACGTGAAAAGTTGTTTGAGCCGTCGATATCTTCGAGCTACATGACGGCAGAACGTGACATCATCATCGTCAAGACGATCGACGACATGCAGAAAGTTTCCCGGCTGGCTTCAGCCCAGGGAATCTCTGTTGGGTGCGTTCCCACGATGGGTTCTCTGCATGACGGACATGCGTCACTGATCCGTCATGCAGCACAGCATCACCCAATGGTCGTCGTGTCGATCTTCGTCAATCCCACGCAGTTCGGACCCACGGAAGATTTCGACCGGTATCCGCGGGATTTGGAGCGGGACCTCGAGATCGTTCGCTCCTCGGGTGGGACGCACGTCTTTGCTCCTTCGGTCAGTGAAATGTATCCTGATGGTCCTCGCGCAAGCATCCATTTGCAGGGCATCACGGAGGTACTCGAGGGCGCTTCCAGGCCAACACACTTCGACGGGGTCGCCACCGTGGTGTCGCACTTGTTCGAGGCAATGTTACCCGACGTTGCCTACTTCGGACAGAAGGACTACCAGCAGACACTGGTCATCAGGCAGATGGTAAATGCCTCGCCCCTTGCAGACGTGGCCCGCGTTCGCATTGAAACGCTTCCCACCATGCGGGAGCCGGATGGGCTTGCCCGCAGCTCGCGGAACATCTACCTTTCGGGCGATGATCGCCGGGATGCCCCAATCATCTATGCTGCTCTCAAGGCTGGGTCAGAACTTCTCGAAGGGGGCTGTCGAGATCTCGATCGCGTTGAAAAAAAGCTCCACGAGGTGCTGCGAATGATCCCGCGGTTGACGATTGATTACGCCGTGGCCGTGGATGCGGATACGCTTCGGCGACCCGATGCAGTACTGAATGGATCGACCATTGCACTGTTGATCGCCGCCAGACTTGGCACGACGCGCTTGATCGACAATGTCCTTGTTACTCTGACGGCCTCGTAAGGTCGATTCGGTAGAGCATCCACTCCTTCATGTGCTCGGCCCCACGGCGCTCGTAAAAGTCGCGCGCCAGCACGTTCCAGTCCAACACCTGCCAGTCAACACGGCCGCACCCACGACTGCGCGCAGACCGAACAACGTGATCGAACAGGACAGAACCAACACCATGACGTCGCGAATCCTCCCGCACGAAGATGTCTTCCAAGTACATCGTCGGCAATGCGAGAAATGAGGAATAGGTTTCCAGCGTGATCGCATAGCCCAGTGCCGTGCCCTCGGCATCGACAGCCAGAACAGCTTCCACGCGCGGCTTCGGCCCGCAGATATCGTTGAGCAATCGCGCTCTGGCTTCAGCGCTCGGCGGTTGGAGGTTCTCGTACGCCGCAAGCATGTCGATCAGCGCCACGAGGTCAGCAAATCGCTCAGGCGTGACGGGCGTGATCGACACGGCGCTCATCACAGCGCCTTAGACAAGAAGGCCACGAAGGTCGATGGGTCCGACCGAAACCGCGTCTGAAATCCTGACTGAGCGATGTAGCTGCCATCAGGCCTGAGCATCACATACAGTGGATTGGCCACGGTTCCGTAGGTCTTCAGAATGTTCTGATTGGTGATGTACGGTTCGGTCTTTCGATCGGTATAAAGCTGAACGAGAACGAACTTCTTGAATTGATCGACCACCTCGGGCTTCGGAAACACTTCCTTCTCCATCAGTCGACAATTCACACAGGCGAACCCTGTGAAGTCGATGAAGATGGGCTTGCCCTGCTCCTTGGCAAGCTTCTTCGCCTTCTCGAGATCATTGAGCCATGTCAGGCCGCCATGTCCTGCCGACTCCGCCAAAGCCTGACTACCGTTCGCGGCAGGAGGTGCCGCCGGGCCGCCATTCATCTCATCGAGGAGCTGATGATAATTCTCCGGAGGCAGCAGTGCCTCGAGGTCGGCGGCAAGGGGCTTGCCAAGCATTCCGGCGGTGAACCACATCGTGAGCGTTGCAAACACCACGGCAAACAGAGCACGCGTTCCACCAACCCGTTCAACGGGCGTGTCAAGCGTCATCCGGAACGTACCAAGCAGATACAGCACGATCAGAAGGCATACACCTGCCCAGATCGCAAGGAAGACCTCGCGCGGAAGAAGACCCAGACCGAAGATGAACTCCGCCGTTGAGAAGAACTTCACTGCGGCCGCGATCTCGAGGAAGCCCATCACAACCTTCAGGTTGTTCATCCAGCCCCCTGCCCGAGGAAGCCGCACGAGAAGCGACGGGAACATTGAGAGGATGACGAACGGGATGGCAAAGGCGGTCGCAAAACCAAACGTTCCCACGGCGGGATAGAGATAGTCACCACCGGAGGCGCTCAGCAGGAGCGTTCCGACGAACGGGACCGTGCAGGTGAACGACGTGAGCGAGAACGTCAGCCCCATCAGGAGGATCGAGAACGTTCCATCACCCTGCGACTTCTTATTCAGCGCATTCATGATCGACACCGGAACCTGGATCTCGAATGAACCGAACAAGTTGAAGGCAAGCACCATGAACAGCAGGCCGATACCGAGATTCAGCCAGGGATTGGCAGCCAGATCCTGAACGGCCGTGCCACCGAAGACCACCGACGCCACGATGCCAACGGCCGTGAATGTCGAAATGATCCCAAGACCAAACAGCGCACTGTCACGCAGGCCCGAGCCGCGGTGCTTTTCGTGACGCTTGGTGAAGAAGGAAACCGTGATCGGTATCATCGGGAAGACACACGGCGTGAGCAGAGCCAGGAATCCCACACCCATCGCATAGAGGAAGAAGCTGAAAAGTCCTTTTCGCTTCTCACCTTCAAGCTCACTCTGTGCATCCTCGATCACCGGTCCGGAGCCTGCTACGGTTGGTGCAGACGTCGCGGATGACGCAGACGCATCGGTCGATGAGACGGCCGACGTGTCTTGTGTGCCGCTGCTTAGGGCAGTGACGACGATGCGCACATTCTGAGGCATATCCTCTGACGGCAGGCAGGCCGACGTGTCACACAACTGCATCGTCAGCACGACCTTCGCACGATGCTCACCCAAGGGCAGGGCCGATGAAGCCCGCACGGGAATGGCGATCTCCACCAGGCCCGAGAGCTCCTCGACCGTGGTTTCCCACGTTTTGTCGAAGGCCGAGTGAGCCCCCTTCAAAACTCGTGGCTTGCCGGCAAGCTTGATCACCGACGACGGTGCGACGCTGATCACCGTCGCGTCTGGACCGAGTCCATCCGGTCCGACGGCCGGCGTCAGCCCGTAGCTGTGCCAATGCTTCGCGATGCGTGCCTTGACGATGATCGTTGCTGTGTCTCCAGCCCTCAGCGAGCATGCCTCGACGGGCTGGAATGCCACCTTGTCGGCACCTGACGGCATCTGTGACCACAACGTCGTGGTATGACCGATGGCACATAGCACCAGAGCGTGAAAGCCGAAGAGGATGTGGCGATACATTTTCATGGAGGGGGCGCGAAGTATCCGTGGAGCGGCAATGACCGGGCCAAAACTACGCAACGACGCTGACTTCGTATTTTGACGCTCTTTCCGTCACATCTGTTCCGGAGTATGGCTTCCACAACGTCCATCGATGCGATCCTGTCTCTTTCAAAGCGAAAGGGATTCGTGTACCAGTCATCCGAGATCTACGGAGGTCTGAACGGTTGCTGGGATTTCGGCCCGCTTGGGGTTGAACTGCTACGGAACATCAAGGACTCGTGGTGGAAGGCCATGACGTTTCGGTCTGACATCGTGGGCATCGACTCGTCGATCTTGATGCACCCTCGCGTCTGGGAGGCGTCAGGGCATGTGCAGCAGTTCTCCGACCCGATGATCGACAACAAGACGTCGAAGTCCCGACACCGTGCAGACAATTTGATCGAAGACTACATCACGCGCCTTCGCAACAAGGGAAAGACCGATCAGGCCGATGCGATCGAGCACGCTCTTGGCGCTGCATCGTCGAACGAGGATCTGCACAGCATCATCATATCGAACGCCATCCCCGACCCCATCAGTGGAACGACCGATTGGACTGAGGTCCGCAATTTCAATCTGATGTTCGAAACCCACGTCGGCCCAGTGGCCGATGCGGCCAACGTGGTGTACCTTCGTCCGGAAACGGCCCAAGGCATCTTCGTGAACTTCAAGAACGTGATGGAATCATCACGCATGAAGCCGCCGTTCGGCATCGCTCAGATTGGCAAGAGCTTCCGCAATGAGATCAACACGAAGAACTTTCTGTTCCGCACGCGAGAGTTCGAGCAGATGGAAATGCAGTTCTTCGTCAGGCCCGGCACTGAAGTCGAGTGGTTTGAATACTGGCGCACGGCGCGCTGGAACTGGTTCGTCGAAACACTCGGGATCGATGCGTCGCACCTCAAGCGCAAGCCCCACGAACGGCTCGCGCATTATGCCGCCGCTGCCGAGGACATCGAGTATCTCTTCCCGTTCGGATGGGGCGAGGTGGAGGGAATTCACTCGCGCACGGATTTCGACCTCGGCCGGCATCAGGAGTTCTCCGGAAAGAAGCTTGAATACGTCGATACGGCCACAAAGGACCGATTCGTTCCCTATGTGATCGAGACGGCGGTGGGAGCAACGCGAACCTTCATGGCGGTGTTGTGCGATGCCTATTCCGAAGAGGAGATCCCGAACGGTGACGGCGGTTCGGAAACTCGTGCCGTTTTGCGCCTCAAGCCTTCCCTGGCACCGATCACTGTGGCAGTGCTGCCGCTGGTGAATAAGGACGGGATGCCCGAAGCTGCCGATTCGATCGTTGCTGACCTTCAGCGTCGCTACCGAGTTGACTATGACACATCGGGTGCGATCGGACGTCGGTACCGACGGCAGGACGAGGTGGGAACGCCATTCTGCGTCACCGTCGATGGTCAGACAGTTTCTGATGGCACGGTCACGCTTCGCGACCGAGACTCGATGCAACAGATTCGAATTCCTGCCGACGCACTCGGCTCCGAGATCGCCTCTCGTCTTTCGGCATGATGCGCTCGTTCGTCATCGTCATCACGGCCCTGTGCATCCTCTCGCGACAGGCGTCCGGACATACCGATGATGACTCGACGTATCTGCGGCTGTCAAAGGCCTTGGAGACTCTCAATACGGTCTTTCGCGAGATCAACACGCGCTATGTCGATGATGTCAACCCCATTGCTTTGGCCGACGTTGGCGTTGGAGCAATGCTTGGATATCTCGACCCGTACAGCGAGTACTTTGTTGACGATGAGACCGACGAGATCGAGTCGGTAACCACCGGTTCATATGTGGGCTTCGGCATCACGGTGTCCAATCCTGACAGTATTCTGACCATCACCGATGTTCGAGACCCTGGTCCAGCCCGCAAGGCCGGTATTCGCATTGGAGATCAGCTCCTGGCCATCGACAGTGTGCGAACCGACACCATGCAGTCGGGGAACCTTCGCCCCTTAACACGCGGTCCCGCCGGTACGACGGCGCGCCTGAAGATCCTTCGGGAAGGGCGGAGCGACACACTGGCCTTCGACATTCAGCGTTCAGAGCTGGACCTTGAATCGATCGGTTATTCCGATGTACTGACGAACAACATCGGCTACGTCAGCCTTGAGCGTTTCACACGCAAGTCCGGCGAGGAGCTTCGACATGCCATCGCTGCCCTTCGGTCGCAGTCAACTCTCAAGGGGCTTGTGGTGGACCTGCGAAACAACCCCGGGGGACTGCTCCAAGCTGCGATCGACGTGGTGGAGACGTTCGTGCCCATTGGCAGTCAGATCGTCTCGACGCGCGGACGCTATGATGACTCGTTTGTAGAGTATCGCTCGGAATCAGAGCCGGCCGAACCAGATGTCCCGCTTGTTGTGCTCATCAACGAAGGCTCGGCAAGTGCAAGTGAGATCGTGGCCGGAGCGCTTCAAGATCTTGACCGCGCCGTGGTCATCGGAGAACGTTCCTTTGGTAAGGGGCTCGTTCAGTCCATCCTGCCCGTTGGAGAGAATGCCGTGCTGAAGCTAACCACGGCACGATACTTCACGCCGTCGGGACGTTGCATCCAGCGCAGGAATTACCGCACGGATCGGGATGAGCAAGACACGACAACGTATCGCACCTCTCGGGGCCGACGCGTCTCTGCGACGCATGGGATCGACCCTGACCTGGCAGTCTCCGATTCGATCTTCTCTCCCCTCGTCGGCGAGCTCATAGCAACCAATCTCATCCAGAGATTTGCAACGCGAACGGCCGCCGGCATGACGTCGATCGATGGCGGATTCGTGGCCGACGGTCGACTGCTCGATTCCTTCGTCCGCTTTGTTGAACAGCTGCCCTCGCGCCGGCGCAGCCGTCTGCTTGAGGACCTTGCAGGCGTCGAGGATTTTGCCTCCAAGAGCAAACTGCCAAAGTCCTCGATCACCGCTCTGGAAGGGGCGCGGCGGTCTATCGAGCGTGACCAGATCCTTTCGATCCGACGGCAGCAGACCGAGATCCTGCGTCTGATCGATGTCGAGGTGCGTGCCCGCTTTGGCACCTCCAAGGATCGTGATCGTTTCATTGTTCCGATCACCCCCTCGGTGAGCCGAGCCGTCGATATCCTGCGCACCGGCCGGTATCGGCAAATGCTGTCATCAGAATTGCCTGCGGATAACTAATTTTGCAGCCCTCGCCGGAATGCACGAAGGTGAAACGATCATCGTCGTGACGTCCGCAAGCGCAGGCCCCCTACCTTCCATACCACCAAAAGTACCCGCCACGGAAAGCCATCCATGAGGATTACGAAACAGTACACCAACCGCGAAAGCCAGTCACTCGACAAATACCTTCAGGAGATCGGTCGCGTTGATCTTTTGACGGGCGACGACGAGATCGTGCTTGCCCAGACCATCCGCAAGGGAGGATTTGAGGGTGCCCAGGCACTGGAACGCCTCGTCAAGGCGAACCTTCGCTTCGTGGTTTCCGTGGCCAAGCAGTACCAGAATCAAGGCCTCTCGCTGGGCGACCTCATCAATGAAGGGAATCTCGGTCTGATCAAGGCCGCGAAGCGTTTCGATGAGACGCGCGGCTTCAAGTTCATCTCGTACGCCGTCTGGTGGATCCGTCAGAGCATTCTTCAGGCTCTTGCCGAGCAGTCCCGCATCGTTCGTCTTCCGCTCAACCGTGTTGGTGCGCTCAACAAGATCGGCAAGAAGTTCTCCGAATTGGAGCAGCAATACGAACGCGAGCCAACCGCTGCCGAGCTGGCAGAGCAACTGGAAATGTCGATCGCGGAGATCTCCGAGACAATCAAGATCTCCGGGCGTCACCTGTCGGTGGACGCGCCATTTGTGCAAGGTGAAGACAACCGACTGCTTGACATTCTTCCGAATGACCAGCAGCCACCGCCGGATAGCGAGTTGATGCGTGAATCGCTGCGCGTGGAAGTGCAACAGGTTCTGAATACCCTCAGCGAGCGTGAAGCCGAGGTCATCCGTCTGTACTTCGGTCTTGATGACCAGCAGGCTCTGACTCTGGAGGAGATCGGCGAGAAGTTCAACCTTACGCGCGAGCGCGTTCGCCAGATCAAGGAGAAGGCCATTCGCCGTCTGCGCCATGCCTCTCGCAGTAAGGCTCTACGCACGTACCTGGGCTGATCGGGTGCGGGGCTGAACAGTCACAAGGGTTGCTACCCGACATGAGCACGTTCGACGAGTATCTCGGCGTCGTCACACGGTCCCACGGTCTTGATGGAACGATGGTCCTGACAGACGTTGTGGCCATGCCTCGCCCCCTTCTAAAGGGGTCTGAAGTTGCCGTTGGCTACAGTCGCGAGTTCACGTCCGTTTACCAGGTAGAAGAGTTCAGCTCGATGCCGAATCGCACAACTCTACGACTTCGCGGCATCACAACAGCCGAGGCCGTCACGCCCTTGGTTGATCAGGCCGTGTACGCACGATCTGCCGATGTCGGCATCGATCAATCACAGCGCTACCGCATCGGCGACGTCGAAGGATGTAAGGTTCTGGACGAAGCTGGCTCGCTGCTCGGCACGATCACGGACGTTTGGCTCTTGCCCGCCAATGATGTGTGGGTTATGACCGCTCCTGACGGACGAACCATCCCGCTTCCGGTCATCAACGACGTTGTCCTGGAAGTGGACCTGGTGAATCGCCGCATCACGGTGCGCCTGCTGCCGGGACTGGCAGAGGTGGATTCTTCGGAAGGAGATCGTGATGACACCTGATGCGCCGATCCGGATCGACATCGTCTGCGTCGTCCCACAAATCCTTGAGTCGTTCATCTCCACATCGATCGTCGGACGTGCCCGCCAGAAGGGACTGGCCAACATCACACTGCATAATCTGCACGATTACGCCACCGATACGTTCCGACACATCGATGATACGCCCTATGGCGGTGGTGCTGGCATGGTGATACAATGCGATCCGGTGTTTCGCTGCATCGAAGCACTTACAGCCGAACATGCCTATGACGAGGTGATCTTCCTCTGTCCCGACGGAGAGGTCCTCGACCAGCAGACCTGCAATGAGCTCTCATTGCAGCGATCGCTCATTCTGCTCTGTGGACATTACAAGGGCGTTGATCAGCGTATCCGCGACGTGCTCGTCACACGAGAGATATCCGTCGGAGATTACGTGCTGACAGGGGGCGAGATCGCCGCCGCCGTTCTTACTGATGCCATCGTTCGGCTCGTTCCCGGGGTTGTGGGCGACGCTGAAAGCGTCCTTGAGGACTCCTTCATGAACGGACTTCTTGATGCTCCTCTCTACACCAAGCCTGCCGACTTCCGCGGTCATAAGGTACCGGACGTCCTGCTCAGCGGGAATCACTCCATGATCCGGCAATGGCGCAGAGATCAGGCACGTGAGCGCACCCGCCTTCGCCGCCCCGACCTTTTGTCGGGTCAGGAGGATGCCACGTGATCGCCGAAACCGTCGTCAGCGTCGCCAACAGACATGGCATGGCTCTGCACACGACCGTGACCATTCCAGCCGATACGATCGGTGAATGCACACTGGTGATCGTTCTGCATGGCCACAAGGGCTTTCGCAACTACGGCTTTCTTCCGTGGATCTGCCAGGGTGTTGCCGAGAGCGGTATGATTGCCGTTCGAATGTGCTTCTCGCTCAATGGAATGGACAACACCTCATGGCTGGTGCAAAGGCCGGATGATTTCGCACGCAACACGCTTTCACGCGAGGTCGATGACGTGCACGATCTGCTGGCGCAGATCCGCACGCATGACGACTTTCGTTCGATCCGTTCTCGTTGGAACGGACGTATTGCCATTGTTGGTCACTCTCGCGGTGGTGGGATCGCTCAGGTGGCAGGAGGCGAACTTGCCGAAGCCGATCAAGAGCTTGCCAAGGGGCTCACGGTGATCGGTCTCAATTCGGTGGGCAACTGGACGCGGTGGACGCCGCGTCAGGCGGCGGTCTGGCGTCAGCACGGATACGTGGATGTCCAGAATCAGCGCACAGGGCAGTCCGTGCGCATCAATGCCTCGTTCTTGGATGATCTTGAATCCAATGCCGATCGGCTCTCACTCCCGACGGCCGTTCAGCGGCTGGATCGAAGAATTCTTTTCATTCACGCCGCTCAGGATCTGACCGTGCCGGTTGCGGAAGTGCAACAGTTGACATCGCACGCACCGAGCGGTGCGAACCTGGTGATCGTCGAGAACACCACACACACGTTTGGGATGACCCACCCCGTGGAACGGATCACACCCGGATTCATGGATGCCTTTTCGCACATCATCGATAGACTCCGCCAGTAAACACCATGCTTCTGCGCCGAACCTTCGTCATGTCTGTCCTTGCTCTTGCACTCACCGGCTGCGAGCTTTTCGTGATTGGCACGACCCCTCGTCGAACGACGGTGATCGAGCGCAGTCAGCGCTCCTCAGCGGGTGTGGTGCATGTATTCAAAGCAGAGATCGACAGCGGCAATACCACGGCAGCCACGGAACTGATGGTGAGCAGCTCTGGACGCCCCCTTTTGGCCGTCGAGAAGTATGAGCTGGCAGACGACCTCGTCCGATGGAGATCAGTCATGGCAAGCATCCCGATCTCGGAAACGCGCATTGACACCGTGTCGGAATCCGTCCACGAGGTGACGATCACTTTGGACTACATCCGAAAGATGCAGTTCGGCACGCTCAGAAAAGATGGGCAATGGTGGATCACGAAGATCACGGATCTGCGCAGACAGTGACCGGCTGAATCAAGCGCGGTATCGCAATGCCCCCTCCATCAAGGACATGTATCAGCGAACGACGGCGATCGGAATGGACCGAATGCCGCTGCGCGAGCGCACAACAGCAGAATACATGCCTGATGGCAGGTCACTGGTGGAGAGCCACAGCGTGGTGACCGTCGCCGGATCGGTCTGGGCAGTGTGCGTTGGAAGCACCTGACGTCCGGCGGCATCAACGAGGTCCACATCCACCCGACCGGCGAGATTGACCCCGAGGTCGATACGGAAACGATCCGATGCAGGGTTCGGAGACGCTGATGCCTGCAACGTCATTGGGATCTCGTCCACCGACGTCACCTCACCGTGACGAAGCACGAAGCCCGAGATCGGAGCAACATACTCTGTGCCACCGGGTGTGATCGTCACTGCCGATGCTGCGCCGTCATCACCTTCAAAGCCGTCCTTTACCAACGTCCACGACTCACCGTAATTCGTGCTGAGGAATGGACCTGAGGCCTTTTCAAGTGTGGCCCAGATGCGACCACCCTTGCCAACGAAGATCGAGCTGATGCGATTGTTCGTGATGTCTCGGTTATCCCATCCATTGGTGAGATATGACCACGACTCTCCGTCGTTGGTGGACTTTAAGACCACAGCATTGGGTGTACGCGTCGATCCCGGGAGCGCATTGCGGCCAACGTACAGATGACCCTTGTCGTCGAAAGCAGCGGATTTGAATGTATCGTCGCTCTCTCCCGAGGAGGCATCGGTATCGATCCGCCGCCAGCTTCCGCCACGATCGGTCGTGCGATACAAACCCTTGTTGTAATTGACCAGGACAAAGAGCTTGTCAGAGTTCGGTGTTGTGAACACGCCAAAGATCGACGACGCCTGCGTGGGGATGTTCGAACGAGATACTTCTGTGAACGTCTCTCCACCATCCTCAGAGATGCGCATGAACATCGCCGTCGGGCCACCGTCATACGCGGCAAACACGATCAGCTTTCCGGATGGTTGCGGCTTGAGGTCGACAAAAAATCTGCCCGTCGGTGAAATGTTGCTGATGTTCAAGTTCAGCGGCTTCCATGACTCTCCATTGTCATCTGAGCGCATGATCCCTCTGCCATACACAGCGGCATACAGAACATCATTGGGGGCCACACGGATCTGGGCGATCGTTGTGAAGTTCATGCCATCAAAGATGCCATTCTCAAAAGCTTCCCAGTTCGCTCCACCGTCAGTTGTGCGATAGACCTTGCTGAATGCGGTTCCTGCAAAGACATGCCCCTTTGAGTTGGTAGCCAAGCACACGGTCGGGGCAGAGGGCCCTGTGGTCTGAACCCAGTATTGCGCTTGGGCAACCACGGAACAGACGAGAACGGATACAACAAGTCGAAACAAAGTCATGGTCATCCCTTAGCAGTTGTTCTACGCGCCGCCACGTGCGGCCGCGTATGTTTGTGCGGGTGAAAGTTACCACATTTCGGAGAGTCAGCGACACATGCACATTCACTTCACCGGCATCGGCGGAACGGCCATGGGCTCTGTCGCCGTTGCCTGCCGCATGCAGGGGCACACCGTGACGGGTAGCGACGGTCCGGTCTATGAGCCAATGCGCTCAGTCCTCGATTCTGCCGGCATCGAACGTCGTGAGTCCTACGATGCTGAAAAACTCATCGATACACAGCCTGACCTTGTGGTGATCGGCAATGCAATCAGCCGCGGAAATCCGGAATTGGAAGCTGTCCTTGACCACCGGCTGAACATGACCTCGATGGCCGAACTGGTCGGCCGGCTATTCATCTCTCGAAACACCTCCATCGTCTGTTGTGGCACGCATGGCAAGACCACAACGTCAAGCATCACCGCGTGGCTATTGGAGCATGCGGGCCGCGCTCCCGGCTTTCTCATAGGGGGCGTGCCCGGGAACTTTGATGTAGGATGTCGTCCGGTTCCGGAGGGTATCCACGACACACATGCGGGCGTCTTCGTCAGCGAAGGTGATGAGTACGATACAGCCTTCTTCGACAAGCGCAGCAAGTTTGTGCATTATCGTCCTACGATCGCCGTGATCAACAATCTCGAGTTCGATCATGCTGATATCTTCGATGACCTGGAAGCGATCGTTCGGAGCTTCCGACAACTCATCCGCATCGTCCCATCCTCCGGTGTCGTGCTCGTCAATGCCGATGATGCCAACGCAATGCGCGCAGTACAGGGTAGCCCTACACGCGTCGAAACGGTCGGCACCGATCCCATCGCCACGTGGCACATCCACGACGTGATCGAGCACGGTGATCATACATCGTGGAGCCTCTCCTACAACGAAGCGCCATATGGTCAATTCACAATGGCCATGCCGGGTCTGCACAATGTTCGCAACGCAACAATGGCTGTGGCATCAACCTTTCACGCCGGTTTGAATGCCTATGAGCAGCAGCTGGCCATGCCAGGCTTCATTCCTCCGAAGAGACGCCTGGAAGTCCTCGGCTCATGGCAGGGGGCTGATGTGATCGACGACTTTGCCCATCATCCGACAGCCATTGCCGCCACCATCGGCGCGCTGCGACAGAAGTATCCGTCGGCCAGAATCCATGTGGTCTTTGAGCCCCGCTCGAATACAACAACGCGAAACTTCTTTCAGGCAGAACTAGGGACATGCTTTGAAGGGGCCTACTCGGTGTGCTTCGGACCTGTCAATCGACCCGAGCGGTATGCCGAAAGTGAACGTCTCGACACGTCGCTTCTGGTGCGGGATGTGCAGCGCTTGGGGTCGTTGGCAATGTCTATCCCCTCCGAACGATCATCAGATCCGGCATGGGGCGCAGACGTGGTGCAGTTCCTTGTCGAGCACGTCACAGCTGGTGACGTTGTGGCGATTCTCAGCAACGGTAATGTTGGCGGCCTGCGGCGGATGCTGGTCAGTGCCGACTGAGCCCCCTACCGCTCGATCCACAGCTTTCGCAGGACCGGCCCCGATCCTTCATCTACGGTGCTGGCGACGCGCACATAGTAGAGTCCCGGAACAAGGCTGCGACCGTCAGGTAGCCGCAAGTCCCACTCAATCCCGCCCACGCCTGATGTTGTCTCGAGCCGGGCAAGTGATGAGAACGACGCGTCGAGCACTTCCACGACGGCAGAGCTTGGCAGTCCTCCAATGGTCAATGTGGAGTGCTGACCAAGACGAAGAGGCTGCGGATAGGCATAGATCGATTCGAGGTCTGACGCCACAACCGCAAAGAGCAAGGTCGATCCTGGACCCTGGGTCATACGAGCACCATCCGGCGAGGAGATACTCGTGGCTGTGATCGAATACGAAACACCGCGCGGCTCCAACGGAGCATCCTCGTCCAGTTGCAGACGCACCGACCGATCATCAACCCTCGTGGCCGTGCGAATGCGGCCAGTCGGACCGAGTCGATAGTTGGCAGCGTTTGTGCCGCTCTCATCCACGGGCTCACTGAAGGTGACCAGGAGCTGACGCATCGATTCAACGCGCACGGACGCGAGTGTGATCTCGCGCGGAACCGATGCATCCGGCACGATCGGCACGCGGAAGATGGTATCGGCAAGCCCCCTACCACGGTCATCACGTAGACCGTAGAGGCCGAGGCGAAGCGTGTCAGTCACCGACGATGACGGGAGTGTAATGAGAACGTCGCGCAGTGACCGTACAACGACCGAGGAGGCATTGCTGATCAGTCCTCCGGCGGCATCGACGTGTCTGACGCTCGAACGCATCATGCCGCGCATGTCGAGGTCAGACGACGATATCAGGCGAACATGAGCGCCGGCACGTACCTCCGAGAGTGTGACACTGTCGCGGTCCAATGCCAAGTGCGTGTTGCCATCGCGACGAAACACGGTCACGACATTCGACGGCACAGAGATCGCACCGGTTGCGGTATCGAGGTCGCGCACGCGGTAGCGCATGACGGGAGCACTTAGCGCAGCTGCATCGAACGTATAGAAACGACCTCTCACCGTATCGATCGGCTGGAATGGGGCTGATGACTCCGCCTGTTCAATGATCGCGATCTGCGGGATCGCAAACCATTCACTCCAGCGAATCCAGTCGAGGCGTACACTGTCTCCAACCCATATCGAGCGGAGTGCTCTCGGGGCCACGTTCTCAACCGATAGCGCCTCCGTGAATGCAAATGAGGTCATAGCGCCGATCTCAGCAATCGTCACACCATATCCCAGCTCATTGCGGCCGTTGCCGTCAAAATCGTATGTAAGAAACCGTGGCGACGCAACGTCGGGGATGTATCTCTTGCACGCAAGATCTTCTTGTTCTCTCAGCGTTGTAGCGCCAAACACATACAGTCGTGGGAAAGCGCACACGATGATCTCAGCACCAGGGATACTATCTAGTTCAGCAGCCCCCAGCCCGTTGCGGAAACCCATACCGTAGCGCACTCCGGCGATCCTTTGCCACCAGCTGTTGGACAGACTGCCACCTCTGGCTGTATACATCCAGTACGTCCACAAAGAACTACCATAGTCGCCGTTGGCATCGGCCTCAATGCTGTCGGGAATGCCGTGAATGATGTCCGGAAGTCCATCCCCATCGACATCTGCCGACGCGATGTAGCCCGAGCCCCCTGCCCCTGGTCGCGTGACGGTGTACAGGGTAGCGAACTTTCCGTCACGCCACTCGCCGACCACCAAATCACCGTCAGTGTCACCAAAGACCACCTCCATACGTCCATCGCCATCGAAGTCGCCACTGGCGATACTGATCTCATCCACCCTATTGCGCGCATTCCCGGGCTCCGGAGGAGTTTCGTTACGGATCGAACCAAGGGTACGGAAGGCCGACTGCTTGTAGGTCAGCACAACACAGGAATCATCTGCCAGTGCAAGGATCTCTTCGCGTCCGTCACCGTCGATATCGGCCATGCCCGCAGCATTGAGTCCGCTGAGCGTATCGGCATAGATCACTGAACCGAAGGGGCTTGCACCGACCTCGTTCTGTTCGACAAGGATGACCTTGCCGACCGAATGCAGAAGTAGTTCTAGACGGCCGTTGCCGTTGGCATCACCGAGCGCACGCGGGATATACACGTCGGGAATGGAATCACGTGTGATCCATTGTCCGTCAACGAGCTGTCGCGTGACCACGCCACCGAATGTTCCGCGTGACAGGTCGTTCATCACAACGGTCGGACGTCCATCCCGATAGAGATCGCGCACATCATTCAGCACATAGCCACTCCATGGAGCCGTGCCGGCCGACCTCCACAGAGCATCGGCGCTGGCGGCGATCGTGGGTACCCAGAGCCTGATGGTCGAATCAACAGCCGCACCAACCTCGGGCCGACATCGAATGCGGAATCTACGTGCGTCCCCTTGCGTGGTCGGCATCGCGATCGTGTCGGGCAGAACCACAAAGTGCACGCGAGCGCGCCGCAATGACTGAGTAAGTGCCGGCCCCAGAGGGCGATCTTCATCAAACACTTCACACTGGCAAGGTCTGGCGGCTCTGATGGTAATGACGATGTTTCTTCGATCGGTCACCCAGGCTCGCTCCCAATCGAGGAACAATCGCTGAAAGTCCGCCGAGTCAACACGTCGTAGACGCCGAAACACATCAACGAAGCGTCCATCACTGCCGCGAACGCGCATTCGCAGTGTCACCAGCTGACTATCGGTCTTGGGCAAGCGCACTCGAGCCAACAGACCATCGCGCACGGCCGTTGCCGAGCTCGAGACGGTCGTCCACACCTCGGGCATCAGGCCCTCACCCCAGGCGATCTCGTATCCGTCGAAACTGGCCAGCATGCTGCTTCCGCGCACCTCGATTTCGGGCGTGATGGCCGGATCGATCTCGGTCTCGTTGCGTGGAGACGTGATCTCCACGCGACTTGTCGGACCGTCGGCAAGAGCCTGATCGGCCTGCACGAGTCCTGCTCCGAAGAGCTCATCCCAGCCGCGCGGCCCGAGGTCGAGACTTCGCTGCTGGAGCGTGGCACGCACATCTGCCGGTTTCATGTTCGGAAATCGCTCGAGCATCATGGCCACCGTTGCAGCTACATAGGGGGCGGAGAATGATGTGCCGTTGACCGTACGGTATCGAGAGCCGACAGAGGTGGTGACGATTCCCTGACCGGGCGCGCATAGCGCCACCAGCGCACCTGTGGAGGAAAACGGCGAGCGGCGATTCTCGTCATCCGTCGAGGCAACGGCGATGACCTCGTCGTACCCCGCCGGGAACTGACGCGATGTTGTGCCCGTGTTACCCACCGAAGCGATCAGGATGCAGCCGCGATCTGCGGCAAATGCAATGGCATCGCGCATGAGCGGCGAGTCAACCCCGTCTCCGAAGCTCATGTTGATGACGTCAACCCCCTGCAGAGCCAGGTACACGATTGCCGAGGCAATGTCATCCTCCTCGGCGTTGCCCGTAGCATCGAACGCGCGCACCACGCGCAGACGCGCATCGTAAGCCAAGCCGGCGATACCCTTGCGATTGTTCGGTGTGGCGGCGATGACGCCCCCTACCAGCGTGCCATGACCCTGCTCATCAAAGGGGATGGGATCATACGTGCGATCATCGCCAAGGTTCCGAAAGGTCTGATCGACAAGATCGATGCCGATGACGTCGTCAATGATGCCGTTGCCATCATCATCGACGCCGTTGAGATCGCCAATGACGCCGTTGATGGTATCGGAACTGGGCCATGCATCAAATCGACGATTGCCATTGCGATCCTCCTTGACGAGGATATCGAGCGCATCCACCAGATCCTCGTGTGTCCAATCAATTCCCGTGTCAATGATGCCCACCACCGTGCCCTTGCCCGTTGCACGAGACCATGCCTTGCGCGCACCGATACGATGCAACGCAAACTGCCGCTCTGCGAGCGAGTCCTGCGTCAGCGCCTCCTCATGCAACCGTATACGAGATAGGGGGCGAACATCTTCAACACCGTCGAGCGCTGCAATGTCGTCCAAGCCGGCACCCAGTGGAAGATCGATCACAACGTACCGCGAAAGTCGTTGCAGCAAAGCACGCTGTGACGCAGTCTGCGGGGCATCCGCGGACTTACTCTGCACGACGGCGTCGGCAACTGCCGCACGCGCACCCCACCGCGCGAGCGCAGGCGGCATTTTCGATGATGACAACGTCACCACAACTCGTTGCTGCGCATTGGTGGACGTCAGCCCCAGCACCACGGCACAGGTCAATATGATCGCTGAAAGGTTGTTCATGTATTCACATCAAAGGCCATTTAGTGATAGATCACGTCGGGCAAATGCGAGGGCGATCCTGAGTATCGGCAGATCGACCTCGCGTTGTAGGTGCTCACGCACGTGGCGGATCTTCGCGTAGCGATGATACCGAACGTAGTCGAGAACCTCAGCGTACAGATCATCATCGACAAGTTCCAAACGTTCCACCCATGCAAATCGTTCGATGGCCTTCTCAATTGCATGCGAGGCGGCAGGGGGCGTCATGCGAAGCTCATGCACAACGTCCGAGAATGTCCTTCTTGGTCTCCGCAGAAGTGTGACCAGGCCGTCGGGCAGGTCATTGTCTTCATCCTTCTCGGAATGCGCGGAATCGACCTGACGAAGCGTCTCGAGGACATCTGTACCAAAGCGAGCGATGAACAGACCGCTACCGTGCCGTCCCGGCACCATGGCCGCCATCGATGAGGGGGCATCCATGGCAATACGCTGAAGTTCTTCATCTGTTGCCAGCGACTGAGCATTCGTTTCCTTCCGCGCAGCAAGGCGATCGCGCATCGCCATGAGCGCATCGATGCGCCGTTGCACATCCTTCGGTTGCTGCTCGCTAACTGTCGCAGAGACACGCATACGCAGGTCCAGCGGCCGTGCAGGGTCATCAAGACGACGAATGCCCTCATCTGTGGCACCGATCGTCGGGTACAGATCAGCGCTGCGCACAAGCCAGCCGCGGCTCAGTGCTTCGTCGATGGCTTCGAGGACCTCGGCCCGACTGCGCTCGGAACATGTTGACCACGAGGTTGCTCTGTCGAGACGATACTGCTGGACCTTCTCTGACATCACACCTCGCACGACATCGGCCAGAACGTGTCGACCGAATCGACCGCGTAGTTGCCACGCAGCATTGATGACGGCGTCGATCACCGGACGCTGACGTTCCGACGGTGCCGTCGCGGATGTCTGCTGCATGCACGAACTGCACCGACCGCATCGCAGGGTGCCCGAGGCATCACCGAAGTATGAAAGGATGAAGTTCTGCTTGCACTGACGTGTTTCGGCATATCCGACCATGATCTCAAGCTTACGAACTGCGTGGGCACGTCGCTCGTGAAGCGCCGCCACGTCAAGCGGTAGATCGCCCGGTAACATGCGCACTCCAAGGACCATGATGCCGCCCCCTGATTGCGGCGGTCGATAGCGGATGAGTTGGGCCATGTGCATCGCCGACAACGTCGCTGCCAGTTCGGCAGGGGCAATGTCGGTGCGCCGGAGCATTTCACTGAGTGGGAGCTCTATCTCTGCCCCTTGCTCGAGATGACTCAAGCTTCGAACAATGAAATCGGCTGCCAAGCGCCTCTCAACCGGAGCACGGCTGGCATACTGCTGAAGCCGCGCCACGGTCGTTCGCAGCTGCACGCGTGCCTGACCATGGGCACTGGTGCGAATCACTAGACCATGGCGTTCAAGAAGCGTCAGTGCACCGTTCACGACGGCTACCGAATAGTGCAGCTCGGCTGCCAGACTTTCGGCGTCGGCCAGGATCGGCTCGCTGCTGGACATGCCCACTGATACACTCATGCGCTGGGCCAACGCCTGATAGACGCTTCGTATCTGCTCCGGTTCGGGATGCGTGCCGGAGATGAAAAAGTCCATCAACTGACGGTCCTGACGCTGATACAGCAGGATGCAATCGGCCGGTTCCCCGTCGCGGCCGGCGCGCCCCGCCTCCTGATAGTACGCCTCGAGAGTCAGTGTCAGATCCGTATGAAACACCCGTCGTACGTCGGCCTTGTCGATGCCCATTCCGAAGGCGTTGGTCGCCACCAGGACGCTTCCGGAACCGCCGATGAAACGATCCTGAACGTCGGCTCGCTGCAATGGATCAAGTCCGGCATGATATGCCATGGCCTCGATACCACGCTTTCGAAGCTCATCGGCGATCGTCTCGACGCGTCGTCGAGAACCCGCATAGATGATGGTGCTTCCTGTGTTCTGCTTACGCAGAGTACGCGTGATGAACTCGATCTTTGAGCCCGTGTGCTCAACACGGAAGGTCAGGTTTGGACGGTGAAATCCACGCACGATCTCGATGTGATCACGCAGTCCAAGCGCTTTGGCAATGTCGCGCCGCACTTCCGGTGTGGCCGTCGCCGTAAGGGCAACGATCGGAACGCGAGATCTCGACTCAAACAGTGTTGAGATCCGACGATAGCTCGGACGGAAATCATGTCCCCACTCACTTACGCAATGGGCCTCGTCAACGGCCACCAGGCTCAGCGCCACAGGCTGGAGCCGAGCCCGAAAGGAGGCGGACTCAAGGCGCTCGGGAGCAACATAGAGTAGGCGCAGTTTCCCCGACGTTGCCTGACGTAGGATCGCATCAATCTGATCGTCGTGGATCCCCGAATGGATGCATGCAGCGGCAACACCCCGCTCTGCGAGCCTCTGTGTTTGGTCCTGCATGAGTGCCACAAGAGGAGATATCACCAATGTGACGTGCGGGAACAGCATCGCCGGAATCTGATAGCACAGTGACTTCCCGCCGCCTGTCGGGAGCACGCCAAGTACGTCACGTCCAGAGAGGACCGCTCGGACAATATCGTCCTGTCCGCCCCTGAAATCCGGATGTCCGAACACGTCACGCAGGATGGTCCGTGCACGCTCGAACATGCTACTCTCCTTGCGATACCAGGCGCTCAGGCCGGGGTGACGCGTCCGATAATGAAGGGGGCTGCCGACGTGGTCATCTGCATGACCTGATCGACCTTGTCCGGATGGACGATCATGATCATCCCGACGCCGAGGTTGAAGACGTGGCGCATCTCATCGTCCGCGATCGTGCCAGCCTGCTGGATCAGACGGAAGATCTCAGGTACGGACCACGAGCCCCATGACACATCAAGTGCCTGACCGGGCTGCAGAACTCGCGATGTGTTGCCTACGATCCCGCCACCTGTGATGTGTGACAGGGCGGAGATGAGGCCGGCTTCGAGCACAGGCCAGATGATGTCCAGGTAGGATGCATGCACGGCAAGGAGGGCTTCACCAACTGTACAACCGAGGGCATCGACGTACTGATCCGTTCGGTACGTTGGGAAGAGCGCCGCACGGGCAAGCGAGAATCCATTGGTGTGAAGTCCTGTCGATGGTAGGCCAATCAGTACGTCACCGACGTTTACACGGGTGCCGTTGAGAATGCGAGACTTTTCGACGACGCCGACGATCGTGCCGGCCATGTCGTAGTCTCCATCCTTGTACAATGATGGCATTTCAGCCGTCTCGCCACCGAGCAGTGCAGCGCCGTTCTGTTGGCAGGCAAGGGCAATGCCCTTGATCACATCGCGAGCAACCCCACGCTCAAGTCGGCCGGTGGCAAAGTAGTCAAGGAAGAACAAGGGGCGAGCACCACACGCAAGGATGTCGTTGACGCAATGGTTGACCAAGCACTGTCCTACTGTGTCATGCTTGCCGGCCATGATGGCAACATTGAGCTTGGTACCAACACCGTCCGTGCTGGCAACAAGCACCGGATGCTCCATACCCGGAAAACGGGCATCGAAGAGACCACCAAAAAGTCCGATCTCACTCAGCACGCCCGGGGTACGCGTGGCCTTCACATAGGGTTTGATGTCGTCAACAAGGGCTTCTCCGGCCTCAATGTCAACACCGGCTGCTTTGTAGTCCATGGTTCGGGAATCAGAGAGAAATGGTGATGATCAGCGGACCGGTTCCCATTCGTCGGACGTTGAACGGCCCCGAAGAAGCACGCTAAGGCCATTGATGGTCCACGACCAGATGACCCGAAAATACCCAAACTTGCGGAACCGCCTTGGTGACTCGAAAACGAGCAGTTCCCTGGCAAACAAGACACGACCCTTCATGCCGACTCGAGCGAGAAGATCAAAGTCTTCCCCAGCAACAAGATGGTTCTTGTATCCGCCGACTGTGACAAACATCTTCTTCCGTACCACCTGACATTCGCCACGTCCTGCCCCAATTCGAAACATTGAAAGGAGCCGGACGTAGGTATTGTAGTAACCGTGAAAGAGCCGATCGGCTAACCGTTCATCGGACGGAACAAAGCGAACAGGGCATGCCAGCGCCGATGCTCGTGCATAGGGTCCGCGTCGATGGGCAAAGTCTTCGAGCGTCGAGGTAAACAGCGTCAGATCAGCCGGAATGGTGTCGCCATTGATGAAAACAAGAACCTCGCCTCGCGCCTGCAGAGCCCCCTGATTTCGTCCCTCGGCGATTGTCTGACGTCGGCTTTCCGTGTGGAGCACAACCACGTCGGCATGAGCATTGGCGATCTCAATCGTCCGATCCGTACTACCTCCATCGCTGACGATGAGTTCGGCATTGTGATCAGATCGCCACTGACGAGTGAACGTGCGCAGTGTACTGTCCAGGAGCTTTTCCTCCTGCAACGTGGGTACGATCACGCTGATGAGAATCGGCTCCGAGGCACTCACAGAGGCACCACGACGGCGAATGGGAATAAGACGGCGAACCGCACGCCCGAGTCAGAGAACTCGAGTGTCGGCCCGGGAAGCCGAATGTAGTTCAGAGCCTGGCGCATGTAGTTCAGGACGCCGATGCGTGACTCAGGAATGATCTTCAGCCAGTCGTAGTCAATACCGATCATGGCGCGCGAGCGCACCGGCAGCATCGGTCCGTCCGGGAGCGAACTGCGCACCTCGTAGTCGCGGCAACCGTACCCAACGCTGATGGTCATCCAGTCGGGCCAGTACTCAGCCCAGTTCACTGGCAGCATGTTCTCGACGTTGAAGTTCAACCAGAACACGGTGCTATTGTAGTCATCAAAGATGGTCAGGGGGCGCTCCGTGGTCGACCGTTCTCCGGTCAGGTGCGCCGGCATGTAACTCCAGCGTGGGGTGACGTTCTGAAGAGCCGGTACAAGATTGCGGGCAGCGTAGAATGCCGCTCCGGTGGTATTGGCGATCTGGTCCGACGGTGAAAATCCCCACGTAGCAGCGTAGCCGTCCTGAATCTCGATGACGCTCATATAGGCAAGCCCCATGAACGAGCCAAGCCACGTCGAGGCCTCATAACTGAACCCGCATTCCATCAGTGCATCCCCCATGATTGTGCTCATGGTGAAGCCGGTGAAGAAATGCCCGGCCTTGTCAGCATACTTGGCGTAATCTCCGTCCTCCTGGATCTTGAACGATCCGGTGCGTTGCCACCATGAGTTTGACATTTGCGCCTGTAGCGCAATGAACAGACCGGTATAGGCCGCACCAATGGCGAGCGTCGGAGCTGTCTGGATCTCGGTGTACCGTCGTGGGGTACTTCCCGTGAATGTGTATCGCGGACGCCCGGCGTCGGTAAACTCATCTCGAAAGAGGTACACCGAGTCATCCGACGTCGCATGTGCCACATGAGCCGATGCAAAGAAGAGGATCGCGATCGCGACTCTACAGCGCATCGACCTGGACGTGCATCTTCACCACACTCTTGTCGAGCAGGGCCGGGAAATATGCCACCACATCACTCGGCTTGGGCCGGCCGCCGGAGAATCCCGTCACACTGGGTGGGCCGGTAAGGATCAAAGGGGCGATCTCTTTGGAGAACGCTTCGACGGCCTTGCGATCCCGCCCACGTACTCCGATTCGCATCATCACCTCGTTGGGCTCGATCTGCGGAGCGATGGCGCCGTGGCAGGCGTTCATGCCAACGTACTCGGTGCGGATCTCGTCGAAAGTCACACCAAGCATCTCAAGACGCTCCCTCAAAATGCGGTCCGCCACCGTGGCCTTCTCATAGGCATCAGGTGCGGAATACGTGAGCGATCCAAATGCCACATAACCGTCGAGGTATGACGCGCTGACCTTGTAGGTGGGCGTATACGGCCGCCCCTTGATACCGAAGACGCGAACTCGGTCGTTGCCGAGGTCTTCGAGCTGGATCGACGAGAAGTCGGCAATACAGTCAGGCGTGATGTATGCGGTCGGGTCGCCGATCTCATACAGCAATTGCTCGCTCACCGTCTCACGGCTGACCCTGCCGCCTGTTCCGTCATGCTTGGTCACGACGAACGAACCATCCGGATACGCTTCAATGATGGGGAACCCAACGTCTGCCATGTTTGGCAACGACCGCCAGTCGCCCAGGAAGTTGCCACCGGTGGCTTGCGCGCCGCACTCGTTGATATGTCCGGCAACGGTTCCTGATGCCAGCAGATCCCAGTCGGTCTCACCCCATCCAAACTCGTGGATCATCGGGGCGAGGGTGAGCCCCGTATCAGTTGTACGACCTGTAATGATGATCTGTGCACCTTGCCGCAGCGCCTCAACAACGGGCCAAGCGCCCGTGTAGACATTGGCGCTCAGGAGCTTGTCCTTAACGTTGGCGATGGGTTCGCCAGTCTCCATGTGCCTGAGCTCATGACCGGCATCCACCAGCGCTGTGATCTCGGGAAGGATATCATCGCCTAGAACAACGCCAACCTTCAGACCTGTGATGCCAAGCTTGCGGGCAACCTCAAAGATCTTGTCGCGGGCAGCCAGCGGATTGACGCCGCCACCGTTGGTGATCAAGGTGATGCCCTTGTCGACGATCGTCGGCAGGATCTGCTCGCAGACGTCGATCAGATCCTTCGCATATCCAAGCTCGGGATTTCTCATTCGCTGCTTCTGCAGAATCGACATGGTGACCTCAGCGAGGTAATCCATGACGAGGTAGTCGATAGGACCTCTGGTTACCTGTTCGTAGGGGGCTTTCTGGAGATCTCCCCAGAAACCTTGTCCGGAAGCAATGCGGATGGATGACTTCATTGTAGGCGTGGTGATTATCGGCTGTGATCGGACGTTTTCGACAAGATTGTGGCCGTACTCGAGAGTCGCAGTCGTTGTTCGAGACGTGCGCGCTGGAACGTGAAAATACGAAAGGCGACCGGCTCCCCCTGCGTATGGAGAACCCTCACGGTTGTCCAAAGGAGCTCTCGAGATAGCTCGACCCCGGTCATGTCCACATAGGGGATGACCACGGGGCTTGATCGGACGATCGGACACACCACAAGGGCGAGTGTGCGAACTCGAGTACGCTGAAAGTGAAGACGAAGCAGGATCTGCGTCATCTGCACGCCCCCTACCAGAGGCAGAGCGTACCGGAAAACGGTTGGTGGTTGGATGCTGTAGCAGATCATTCCCACGCCCACGGTGGCCATGACTCCCAGGGCAGACAGAAGGATGCCCGGAGCACTGTAGAGCAGCAGGAGGTCTTCGCCGGAGCGACGCCGGCGCAATTCAAGATTGTCCAGAACCTGACGAAAGGCCAGAGCTCCAAAGAGCAGAACGGAGAACGCGAACGCCACATAAGCGCCGTGCTGCAGGATGATCCATGGGTCGGGGTACGGCATTGTCATTTGTCCACAATTTTATGCTATTGGTGTGCGATGTTTTCCATCATATTTGTGTCGCAGAACACTTGATCATCGATCCATTCACCTGCCATGGATCAGCTCGCTCAACGACTTACTCAGGAACGCATCCGTTGCGGACTCTCTACCTTCGATCTCGCACAGAGAACGAAGATACGCGAGCCGTACATCCAAGCGATCGAGCAGGGCCAGTACAACATTTTGCCGGCGATTTACGTTCGCTCGTTCATTCGCACCATTGGCGGTGAACTCGCTGTTCCACCGAACGAGATCAACCGGCTGATACGCCTCTGCTTGGATTCAGATGATGGTCCGGCATCAGCAGCAACTCAACCTGCGTCAACATCGACTTCCTCGGCACGCGGCAGTGCCAAGCAAGACCCGGCGGATCCGCTTACTCCGATCATCGATGCCGTGCGCTCTCTGCGCTCGGGTATAACAATGGGAAACCTGACAACCGACAGACGCAGGATCGTGGTTCTTGTAGGATCTTTTCTGCTCGTCGTGATCGCTCTGTGGCTCATCTTTGGTCGATCTGATGGCAACTCCGATCCGCGCGTGCCTTCTGAGATCGTTGACATATCCAGCACTGTTGAAGAAGACAGCCTCATCCTGACGGCCATGGCAACTGACACGGCAGAGTTGACCATGACGATGGATGGGACGCGGTACCAGAAGTTCATCGTGATGCCAGAAACGGAGTACCGCTGGAGTGCCATGAAGAAGTTCACCGTGAGCAACATCTTCAATGCCGGAGCGATCGAGTTTTTTCGAGATGGCAAGCCCCTTCCTCGATACGGGAAGATCGGTGAAGTGTTGCGCGAACTGGTGATCACACGCACCGAAGTCGTTGCATCGAACACGAGCACGAAAATGGTCACCGCTCCGGCCGATCCGGAGCGCGCCCGACGTGATTCGATCATCGAGCAGCAACGTAGGGATTCAATACGTGCCGTACGTCGCAAGGAGCGCCTGCAGAGCCGTGAAGTGGCAAAGAAAAAGAAACCCGCCGCAAAGCCTCAGAAGCCTCGTCAGCGCCGCGTGCCTGCCGAAGAAGCACCGATCCTGAAGACGCCCCCAAGAGGAGTGAGGTAGTTCACATCACTTCTGCAGAACGACGTGCCACGATCACCTGCGTAACTGCGTTGCAGTAATCTGCGCCCGAACAACATCATGAAGCCGGATAACACCGACAAGTGTGTCACCGTCAACGACCGGAAGGACACCGATCTGTCGTTGACGAGATTCCATAACCAGAAGAGCATCATGAAGTGAGGCAGTTGGCGGAATCACTGTGGGCTGCGTTGTCATGACGGATGTGATGGTGCCGGTGGAGAGGTCAACACCGCGTTCGACAAGCCGGCGCACGTCGCCGTCGGTCAGTATTCCAACGAGCGTACGGTGCTGATCTACCACGCAGACGATTCCCAGAGCTTGAGCATCAAGTTCGTGGATCGCCCCTTCTATACTCGCGTCAAGCTCAACCACCGGAACTGTCGAACCGGAATGCATATGCTGTGCAACAGTTTGCGTCAGAAGCGATCCAATCGCACCGTGAGGATGGGTCGATGTAAGGATGTCGATCGAATCGGGAATCTGATGAGCAACGGACATGACCAAGAGATCTGCCAAAACCAAGGCCGTCGTAGTGCTGGCCGAGGGCAGGAGATTCATCCGGTCGTATTCGCGCTCGATCGGAGCCACAAGACTGATATCGGCACGACTTGCGATCGTACAGTCCCGTTGTGCAGTGATGCTGACGATCTTGGCACGATCGCGACGCAGAACATCGAGAAGGTGCACGAGTTCGCGCGTTTCACCACTCTTTGAGAAGAGCACAACCAGCGAACCAGAACTGACTGCACCGAGGTCCCCATGAAGAGCATCTGTACTGTGCATGAACCGTGCAGGTACACCGAGACTCGTCAATGAAGCCGCAAACTTCTGCGCCACGAAGCCGGACTTCCCCACACCTGTGGCGATGATCATCTGAGCTGACAGCAACGCTTCTACTGCAACGTGGTAACTGCCGTCAAGATGCTCCTCAAGAAGATCAAGTGCTCGTCGTTGACTTCGTAGCGCTTCCTTGACGTCATCAGATACTGGACTTGCTTTCATATACCGCGAATATCGGTCAAAAATGAAAAGCCCCTGTCGCAACGGCGACAGGGGCTTTCTTGACTGCGTGCTTGAGAAGCTTAACGAACGATTGTGAGCGTCTTCGAAAGTACAGTCTCACCGACGGTGAGCTTGTACATGTACGATCCGCTCGCAACATCCGTACCGTCTTCACTACGTCCATCCCACTCAATCGCATATGCTGTGGTTTGACCGGCAACAACGTTGTCGTAAACGTTCTTGACGACGTTGCCCATGAGGTCAAACACTTGCAGCTTCACACGTGAGCTTTGTGGAACCGTGAACGTGAAGGTGGTCTTGCCATTCGATGGGTTCGGGAAGCTGTTGTCGAGTGCAACACCTGCAGAACCGGTCTCGACGTTGACGACATTCGAGTAGTTCATCGCACCGCTGACGTCAACTTGACGCAGGCGATACTGATAGGTTACTCCCGACGTGACATCAGCATCGAAGTACTTGTAGTTCAGCGTTGTGTTCGAGTTACCTGCACCGGCGACAAATCCAATGTTCTTCCATGGATTTTCAGCATCCGATGTGTTGTCAACACACGTGAACGAGGACTTACCTGTGGTGAGGTTGGTCACTTCCTTCACAGCACGACGCTCAACGTGGAATCCAACATTATCCTTCTCGGATGCTGTCTCCCAAAACAGATCAACACCTGCCGAGCGGCCCTTTGCATCAAAGAACGACAGCTCAACTGGGATGTTTTCGCAAGGGATGAATAGCGGTGGGTTCGAGAACGAACGGTTACCGAAGAACGGACGCAGAAGCGGAATCCAAGAACCACGTGTAAACGTAGCGTAACCAAGGCTACCACCCATAGCGTCGAGGTGAGCGTATCCAGGGTTACCGATCGTTGGCGTGAATGGCACCCAGTCACCGCTGAATCGTGTCATTTCATACGCGAAACGATTATCATTAAGAAGCTGGCCAGCGCGGTTACGGATACGGAAGTTCTTGTCGATCAACAACGAACGGTTACCAATACCGAACACCGGCACGTCAGAGTAGAGCGTCGTGACCATACCCATACGTGTCTCCGAAGCACCAAGCTCATATCCTTCCGTACCCATCTGAGCAACAGACGCCCAGTATTCACCAGGAGGAATGACAACGGGTGTAGCCAGCAGATACGTCACGAACTTGTCGAACTGCGGCTCGGTGAATGCACCGGTTTCGTCTTCACCACGACGACGCAGAATCGTCGAGTTAGCGATACGCTCGGCGTCAGGAACGCCACCCTGATCGCGGTACAGCGAGAATGAGATGTTAAGGATGTCCTGGTTCAGGCTCGCCCAAAAGGCTTGGTAACCGGCGAGTGTATCCTGCGAGAAGAGCGTAAAGCGCATCGCGAGCTGACCCGAAGCATTACCGGCGTCGGCTCCATACATCTGCGCTGCTGAAAGCGGTGCTGGGAATGTCCCCCAGGTTGAACCTGCCGTGTACTGCTGCGCTGGGCCAGCAAGCAATGACTGCCATGATGAACCATTTGCACCAGCTGAATAAGCGGAGTGGTTCAGACCCTTGCCTGTGATGCCCGAGAACTGGATTTTCGGAACATCGTTGGCAGGATTCGCTGGATTGTTTTCGTACGCGAACGAAGGTCCAAACGTCATGCGGAACATCGTGAATGTTGAGTCATTCAGCGTATCAAGGTCGTTACCCGGGAAGTAGATGCGTCCTGTGATCTTGTAGTTTCCAGGTGTCGTCGTCCGGAAGTTTGCATCCGGGAAAGGTAGGATCACTTCACGATTACCGGCCAACGTTGGAACGGTGATCTGACGGCAATAGATCTGTTGCGATTCGTTGCCATCTGGCTTGATCCAGAGCTTCACGGAGAAAGCAGGAGCGGCAATGTTCGTGTTGTTCGAAAGCTTCACACGTATTGGAACGCGCGTAGCCTGCGAAGCAGGAGCCATCGAATATGGCCAGATCAACTGGATGTTGCTGAACTCGATGTCCGTGACTTCGTCTGGGAAGAGGAGCTTCACATTGTCGATGTAGAAGTTGTCTTCGTCATCGGATGGAAGTGGTGGGATCGAGTTCATCACGCAACTCGCACGCAGACGGAAGCGGAAGTTACGAGCTCCTTCATTCACCCAGCGCAGAACCGTGTCAGGGATCGGGATAGTGACCTTGTAGTACTCAGCATCCTTACCGTCGTCGAAAAGGTCTTCACGGAGACCACCAAGCGGTGGTGTCTGCGTGTTCGTCAGCTGGAGGTTGTAGTCAGCCAGATCAAAACCGCGAGCAAATCCACCACCACCCCACACTTGGAATGGCTGGAGGTACTGCGTCGTGCGTCCCTGATAGTCGAGAATCCAGTTCTGAATGTTCGTGATGCCGGTGATACCGTCATTCGAAGGACGAGCAAACTCGACCATCAGACGGTCAGGGTTACGAAAGCCAGGCGTAAATCCATTGACCGCGAGCATGTTCACACGGTGCTCAGGCCCGATCAGGCGGTTATCAGAGAAGCCACGACCAATGTTCGTAAGCCTACCTGTGCGCTGATAGGAGATCGAGAGAACGGCGCGTTTGCGGCGAACCAGGTTCACAGGGAACGAACGGAGTTCGTCGCCACCGTATTGACCAATCAGCGGAATGTCAACGTTCGCAAGATTCACGCGGTTCATACGAATGACCGGTGACTTCAAGCGGTAGATATCGGTGTTGGCTGCGCCATACTCACCACGCGGAGGCGGTGGGTTGTTTGTTACCTCATCTCCGTCGACGACTTCCGATTCAATGTTCACCCACTTGAGAACAGATGGCATTGCGGCGCCACCAATCAGGTGATACTCATTCACATCGTCAGAGAACGACGTCAGACGGCGCATCGAGAAGATGCGGATGCTGGTCGTATCGTCAAACGGCCACTGATCACCGATAGGCTGATTCAGCGAGTCCTTCGGCTCGGCAATCACCGTCGTCAGGAGTCGGCCGATCTGGTCATCGATGAACGGATTCGGCTCAAATGGAGGGAAGATCACCTTGATGAATTCGTACGGAAGCACGAATGTGCCAGCAGGCTGGTACGGCTGATTGTTGCCATTGATGTCGCAACGGAACACCTGAGAGATATTCGTGTCACGGAGGGCGGCATCAGTAACAGCGCGTGACGTGTTGTAAACAATCTTTCCAGTCGCCTCGTTGACGATGCGGAAACGCACACGGAAGTTCGTTCCCTGTGGAACGTAGTTGACGCCCTGAGGACCTTGAATGTCGTTCGTCAAGCTTTGCACGATTGCAACCGGCTGAATGGCACCGAGACGATCCTCACCAGCAAGAAGCTCGTAGTTGTTGGCCTGTGCCGGAGGAACCACCACCGAGAACGCAAGGTTGGCGTTGGCGTTCTGCTGTCGCACGCGGTACGACACATTGATAACGCGGAGCGTGTTGCGGAACTGCTTGAACCTGATGGCCAAGAAGTCCTTTGGAACCGTGTTGTCATCGTTGCGTGTGCTGATGGCACGAACACCACCAGAAGGGTCGACGTCAACGTTGAACAGGTACTCCGTGCTCTGCGTGTACTTCGGAGCGTTGAAGTCCAACGTCGTAATCGCAGGCATTGCATTCGGGAAACCGTTCCAGCTCAGGCGACGAGCTGGACCCGTCACACCAACCGTAGAGTTACAACGCATCCACACGGTTGCAGAGTACGGAGAGATGGCCGTCCGGGGAGCAAGACCAGCAAAGCGCTCGTACTGAATCGTAACCGAGCTGTCATTGCGGTTGAGGGTGACTTGGAGTGACCAACGCAGGTGCTCTCCGCTTCCCGGGCGGTTGTTAGCGGCAAAGGTCACATTGTACTGTGGACCACCGCCTGAACGAGCGGTCTTCGCTCCGATCGGGGTCAGGTTCACGTAGTAAATGATGAGCTTGTCGTTCGAGGGAGAACGCTTGTAATACACGCGTGAGAAATCATCGACTGCATTGTCATTCGTGTTATACACCGAGACCTGCAAGTCGTCCCACGATGGGGCGATCAACTGTGGCTGGGTAGATCCCCAAATGGAGGAGATGTTACTCGCATCAAGCATACGGTTGGTGGTCGAACGGATACCAGCGGTAGCGTTCGTGGGGCTACCGCCACAGGCCACGTTGTTGTATCCCCAGTTATCGGCAGTTGCGTCGGTCATTCCATCGCCAGAGCGCGAACGCGTATCGTCAGACATCGGGTCGTACGCCGAGAAGACACCCGGACGAACTTCGAGCGTCTGACGGGCCACAGGATAACCGAATTGGTCGATCGTGTAGAAATACCGCCTGTTTGAGAGAGCGATCAGACCGTTCGTCGAAACGTAGAACGAGTCCTGACGAACTCCGTTGAAGAAGAACGGGAAGCCGATGGAAATCGGACCGGCAAATGCATTGTCGGTTGAGTCACGCGAGTCCCCCGGATTGCGGAAGAACGCCCACCCACCGTAGATGTTCTGTGTCGGGTCCGTCCAGTAAGCAGTCGGCAGCTGTCGCGCACCTGAGAGGATGCGGCGCCAGGTTCCTGGCTCGGTCAGCGTGTCAACAAACTGCGAAGGATCCGGACGCCAGAAATCTGGGGCTTCGTCGTCCGAGTCCACGAAGTAATACCCCGTGGAGATGGCAGGATTCGTGCGCGCATTCGGGCCAGTGGCCGTGAACGGTTGTGGGTACGACGCTACCGGCGTACGTTGACCGCTCTTGCGCAACAACTCATCGCCATCCTTTTCGCCGGCGGCCTTTGCGAGCGAAATGCTCACCAGCCCCGTCATGAGAACAAGGAATAGCAGTCTGCGGCTCATGCAAACCTCAATGAAACTGTGATGAAGTATGTGTGTTTGGTTTTCACTTTATCGATGCCGTCTGCGGTTTTCGGATCACCGAGTTCGCCATATGAACAACGCACTCGACGCATAGTTACACGTGTAACAATGCACTCCGCCGGAACCAGCGTCTACCAATATTCTGAATTCGGGTGAATTAGTCAAACATTTTTTCTGCACACTGCGGCAGGGGGGCAGAAATAGCATCGGGCTACGGACATCCCCGCTATTGCCGGGATACGAATACTCGTGCAAACTCGTCGAGAACCCTTGGGTAGAGACGATGTTCAAGACGCTTGACCCTCTCCTGCAGGCTCTCAGGGGCTTCATCCGGGAGTACGTCAGTGGTATCCTGCCCGAGAATCGCCCCCTGATCGTATTCGTCGGTGACGAGGTGAACGGTCGCACCTGTGGCCTTCTCATGGGCCGCGAGCACGGCGCGGTGTACGTGCAGACCGTACATACCTGCCCCACCAAACTTCGGGAGCAGCGACGGATGGATATTCACAACCCTCCCCGAAAGCCTCTGGATAATGGAGGTAGGCAGTTTGCGAAGGAATCCCGCCAAGGCGAGAATGTCTACGTTTCCTTCCTCTACAACGTGCTCAAGTCGAGATTGCCACGCCTCTTTCGGTAAAACTGCGTAAGAAATACCAAAGTCGCGTGCCACGTTGATGATGCCTGCATCCGATCGGCTAGCAATGACGAGATCAACACGATAACAGGCGCTCGCGCCGAGAGAATACTCCACGAGTGCACGGGCATTCGACCCTGTGCCGCTGCCCAAAATGGCAACGCACGGACGCTCTGCGAGGTCCATCAGCTAGCGTCCCTCGATGATGTTAGGTGCAAGCCACCGCCGCGCCGAATCTGCGTCCATTCCCTTTCGAATGGCATAGTCATCGACTTGATCGGAAAGAATGCCGTTGACAGCGAAGTAGCTCGCCTGAGGGTGCCCGAAGTACCAACCACTTACGCTCGATGCGGGAACCATCGCCATGCTCTCGGTGAGAGAAATGCCAATGTTGCGTTCAGCATCGATAAGCCGAAAGAGGGTTGGTTTTTCGGTATGGTCCGGGCATGCCGGATAGCCGGGAGCCGGACGAATTCCCTGATACTCTTCATCAAGCAACGAACTGATATCGGAGGGGGCTTCGGGCTGATATCCCCACAGCTCCTTGCGTACATGTTCATGCAACCACTCAGCACATGCCTCGGCCAAGCGGTCTGCCAAGGCCTTGACCATGATGGCCGAGTAGTCGTCGTGCTCAGACGTGTACCGTGCGGCAAGCTCATCAACACCGTCGCCGACTGCGACCGCAAACGCACCGATATGATCGGTCACACCACTGGCCAACTGGGAGTGGTCAACGATGAAATCCGCCAGCGAGAGATTGGCAAGCCCCTTTGCCCGCTTGCCCTGTTGACGCAGAAAATGGATCGTCGTCGAATCATCGACGATGATGTCATCGCTACCACTTCGCTTGGCTGGAAAGATGCCGCAGACGGCCCGCGCGCGAAAGGCCCTCGACGTCACGATCTGATCTAGCAGCCGCGTGGCGTCATCAAAGAGCGACCGCGCCTGCTGGCCGACAACTGGATCTTCGAAGATCGCCGGATAGCGCCCCCTGAGCTCCCACGACAGGAAGAATGGTGTCCAATCGATATACCCGCGCAAAAGGTCGAGATCGATATGGTCGAATACATGGATTCCCGGACTCTTGGGGGCCTGAGGCATGCGCGCCGGATCGACCTGCAGGGCATTGGCCCGTGCCTGCTCCAACGTCAGGTAGTCCCGAGCATCGCTTCGACGGGCATACTCCGAGCGGACGCGTTCGTACTCCGTCCGGAACGATTCGGTGAACACTTCGGCCCCGTCACTGGAGAGAAGCGACCCAACAACCGGGACGGCCTTGGAAGCATCGAGAACATGGATGACCGGGAAGGAAGCCGCCGGCGCGACCTTCACGGCGGTATGCGTCTTCGATGTTGTTGCTCCACCAATGAGAAGGGGCTTGCGCACACCACGCCGTTCAAGTTCGCGCGCCACGTGCACCATCTCGTCAAGCGATGGCGTGATCAGGCCCGACAGGCCAATGACATCAGCGCCCTCTTCAAGAGCAGCGTCGATGATGCGTTCTGCAGGTACCATCACGCCAAGATCCACGACCTTGTAGTTGTTGCATCCAAGTACAACTCCCACGATGTTCTTTCCAATGTCATGAACATCGCCTTTGACGGTGGCCATCAGCACAACGCCGGCATGCTGTTGGATCGTGCCCAACCGACGCTTTTCTTCCTCCATGTAGGGAGTCAGTATGGCCACGGCCTTTTTCATGACGCGTGCACTCTTGACCACTTGAGGCAGGAACATCTTGCCGGCACCAAAGAGGTCGCCGACGTGATTCATGCCATCCATAAGGGGTCCTTCGATGATCGAAAGGGGCGTCGGATACTGTTGAAGCGCCTCGGCCACATCGACGTCGATGAACTCTGTGACCCCTCGCACCAGCGCATGCTTAAGACGCTCTGCCAGCGACGCTTCGCGCCACTGCTCGGCCACGTCGTCACTCTGGCGATGCTCGGCAACGGTTGCCGCAAATGACAGCATGCGTTCGGTTGCATCGGGCCGTCGGTTCAGGATCACATCTTCGGCATGCTCAAGCAGGTCCTTCGGGATCTCGTCATACACATCGATCTGTCCTGCATTGACAATGCCCATGTCCAGTCCGGCTGCTATGGCATGGTACAGGAAGACGGTGTGCATGGCCCTGCGCACGGGCTCATTCCCGCGGAAGGAGAAGGAGATGTTGCTCACTCCCCCGCTCACCTTCGCAAGGGGCAAGTTGGACTTGATCCACGCCGTGGCGTTGATGAAGTCCACGGCATACGTGTTGTGCTCATCTATGCCCGTAGCAACGGTCAGGATGTTCGGATCGAAGATGATGTCCTGTGCAGGAATGCCGACTCGCTCGGTCAGAATGCGATAGGCTCGTTGGCAGACATCAATGCGACGCTGATACGTGTCTGCCTGACCCGTTTCGTCGAACGCCATCACGATGATCGATGCTCCGTAGTCTCTGCAAAGCGACGCACGGCGAACGAACTCGTCCTCGCCGTCCTTGAGAGAGATCGAGTTGACGATTCCCTTGCCCTGGATGCAGCGCAGTCCGGCTTCGAGGACCGTCCACTTCGAGGAATCGATCATGATCGGGACACGTGAGATGTCCGGCTCGGCAGCAATGAGGTTCAAGAAGGTCGTCATCGCCTGCTCGGAATCAAGCAGGCCCTCGTCCATATTCACATCAATGATCTGTGCGCCATTCTCCACCTGCTGGCGCGCCACGTCAAGCGCCTTCTCGTAATCGCCCGCAAGGATCATCTTGGCGAAGGCCCTCGATCCAGATACGTTCGTGCGCTCACCAACGTTCACGAAGTTCGTCTCCGGCCGAATCTCAACCATCTCAAGGCCGCTCAGACGCATGGTCGTGGCAGCTGCGGGCGGCACACGCGGCACTCGGTCGGCAATGGCCTCGGCCATCGCTCGGATATGATCGGGAGTGGTTCCGCAACAACCACCAAGGATGTTCAGGAATCCGGCCTCGGCGTATTCGCGAGCCTGTGCTGCCATGTATTCCGGACTCTCGTCGTATCCACCCATGGCATTCGGCAGTCCGGCATTGGGATACAGCGACACATAGGCCGACGATACGGTCGATAGCTCTTCGATGAAGGGGCGCATCATGGCCGACCCAAGGGCACAATTCAGACCGACCGACAACAGGTTGCGAGCATGTGCGATCGAGGTCCAGAATGCTGCCGGAGTCTGACCCGACAGGGTCCGGCCGGACATGTCCGTGATGGTACCGCTGATCATGACAGGGATCTGGCTTGCCTGCTCTTCGACGATCTCGGCCCAAGCCTTGAGCGCTGCCTTGGCATTGAGCGTGTCGGTGATCGTCTCAAAGAGGAGAAGATCGACGCCCCCTTCGAGCAAGCCAAGAATCTGTTCACGGTACGACAAACGCATCTGCTCGAAAGTGACAGCCCGTGCGCCCGGATCGTTCACGTCAGGAGACATCGACAGCATCTTGGTCGTGGGCCCGAGTGAACCGGCCACAAAGCGCGGGCGGTTGGGCGTCACACGCATGATCTCATCAACGGCCTGACGCGCAAGCATTGCCCCTTGACGGTTGATCTCGCGTGCGATCATCGACAGACCGTACTCGGCCTGACCCATAGGAGTGGACGAGAACGTGTTGGTCTCGATGATATCAGCCCCGGCTCGCAGGTACTCTAGGTGGATCTGACGGATCGCATCTGGCTGCGTCAATATCAGCAGGTCGTTATTGCCCTTCAGCGCTACGTCGTGGTCACGGAACCGCTGTCCACGGTAGTCATCTTCGGTGAGTCGAAGCCGCTGGATCATGGTGCCCATGGCACCGTCGAGCATCAGAATGCGCTGTTGGAGAAGCCGACGAACGTGGTTCATTCCGGCAAATCTACGGTGTAATCAAGGATGGAAACGGTGTCATCATTGATGCGGTAGCGGAACCGCGCGCGTCGGATCGATAGCACGTAGTCGACAGCGTCCGCTTTCCTGATGCGACGATACGGGTGCGGCAACGGATCGGCTGAGAGCACGCGCTCAGCATACCGACGCTCTTCATCGGGAATGGATTCGATCGGACACGCCCATTCCACGAGATAGCCCCGTGAGCTCTCTTCATCAACCCACGGCAACCGGCTTTCCGGGAATGCATCAGCATAGGCCAGATATGGCTTGATGTCGAGGACCGGAGTACCATCAAGCAGGTCGGTATCTTCAACCACGAGGCGCCGCCCTTCAACCCTCAGAAGGCGCACACACGTGAGTCCGATCGGGTTCGGGCGATGCGGCGAACGGGTAGCAAACACCCCTCTCTTTACGCGTCCGCGCGGAGGCAGCACGCGTGGCTTCCAGTTTTCAACCCGATCGAACACCGTCAACAACCATATGCGCTCGCATCCATCGAGATCACCTACTGCCTGTTCGAAATTCTCATGTGGATTGAGCTCAATCACCGCTTCCACATGGTGCCCGTCCCAGTTGGCTTGCCTCGGAGCTTCATATGGCTTGGCGTGTGAAGTGCGGACGTATCCGATGGCACGGAAGGCATGAATGTCCTGCGAAGGATCCTCTACCATGCCGCACCAATGGACAGCGAGATGATCAGTCCACCAAAATCGGTGATCGGCTTACCCCGAATGCTCTCAAGGCCTTCCCCACCGAAGGGAATCGTGTAGTATCTGATGTTCACGCCAACCTGATTACCCTTGCCAACCGGACCGAAGACGGCGCCCATGCCGATCATGATCCCGGGACGCAGATATGTTTCGGCGTAGCCGAACGACTCGAAGAACTCAAAGAATCTCGGAGGATTGTAAAAGTCCCCTTCGTCGATGTACGGCGTTCGAATGATGTTGCCCGCCGTGGCACCAAAGGCAACGAATGGACGAAACGTTTCCTGCAGCGACTCGCGAAACAGTCGATAGTGCAAAGAGACCGTGACAGGGATCATGAAGAGACGGTTGACCTTTTCCGCTACGACGGGGATAACACCATTGAGAAGCGCATTGTCGAACTCGTCCGTGTTACGGCGGCCGGTGATGAATGCATCGATACCGAGGGTGATCCCACTGCCAAGTTCAATTCCGTAAAAACCACCAAACGCCCAACCACTCCCTGACAAGAGCAGATTCGCCCCGGCGCTGTTGTATGCCACAGCCTGGTTGGTAACATCCTCCATCAGGGGGCGCACAGGACGGAACACGATCGTCGTGTCCGTTGCCGGAAGATCATCGCCTGTGACCTGCGCACGGGCGCTGCCAAGCCCGATTAGAAGGACAGCTAGAATGAGCAACATTTTGTGCCAGAAGGCTATCATTTCATGATGTATGTGTGAGCGGATGGCCACTAATCTACGATGCGGTCAGTGTGGATAACATTGCTAATCCTTTCATTTTCCGTAGTTTAGCCGCTGATGACTCTTGATGACTTCCAGAAGGCACTCAAACGCACATTCCCCCTGGAAAGTGCAATGTCCGGCGATAATGTCGGTCTACAGGTCCGGAGTACATCCCCAATGGTCGGTCCTGTGCTGACCTGTATGGAGATCACCGACGAGGTGATCGACGAGGCAACGGCGCTCGAAGCCAACGTCATCGTAACATTCCATCCGCTGATTTACACTCCACTGCTGAGGCTCGATGAGAGCGACCGCGTCACGCGTCTGGTCTCCCGATGCATTCGCACCAACATCAGCGTCTACTGCGTTCATACCGCCTTTGATGCCCACCCACGAGGAACGAATCGACTGCTTGCCGAACGCTTGAAGCTCGCGCCGGAGGGCACCATAGTTCCATGCCAAGGGGTGACCGTACCTGGTGGCGGCGAGGTCGGTATGGGGCTTTTTGCTTCGTGTGACCTGGGGTTTGATGAGCTTCTCGAAAGGATCTCGTCGGTCTGCGGATCGCCCGTGCGATACTCGCCCCCTGCCAGCAGCCGCGTGCGTAGGGTCGCACTTGTTGCCGGAAGCGGGATGTCCTTTTTCGATGCCGTTGTTGGCAGGGCCGACGTCTTCATTACGGCCGACGTCAAGTATCACGCCTTCCACGCCGCCCGGAACGTCATCGGTCTGGTCGATCCGGGACATTACGAGATGGAGCAGTTCGTGGCACAAGGCATTGCCGACGTTCTTCGGACGCAGCTGTCCGATTGCGACATCAGATCCAGCAGCGTTGTGACAAACCCGGTCGAGCATCGCTCGACCGCTTCACCGATCGACAACACATTCGTTTCAGTTTTGTAACATCTTTTACTGCGGAGCATGCATGGAAGAACAACTCCAACTTCTGGCCCAACTGGCAGCTGTCGATGCTGAACTCGACGAGCTCCATGATGAACTCGGTGATCTCCCGAACGAGGTCAAGAAGATCGAGAAAGTGGTTCGTGCCAAGCAGGAGGCCGTCGAGGTCACCAAGCAGGCCATCGCAGACATCCATCATCTGCGCAGTACCGCTCACGTGACGATCCAGGAGAATCACGATAAGGAGCAGCGCCTTGCGCAGCAGCAGTTTCAGGTGAAAAACAACCGTGAGTTTGATGCCATCACGAAGGAGATCGAGCACCTCAAGCAGGAACGCATCGATCTTGATGAGAGGCTCCGTACCTCAGGAGTGACCGAGGAGAACCTCAATGCAACGCTCCAGCAGCAGCAAGCCGAGCTCGATGAAGTGCATGCCAAGTTGGTGGACAAAGAGAAAGCCCTGGAAGTGCTCTCCGGTGATCAAAATGACGACCTGAGAAAGTTCATTGCTCTGCGCCTGAAGATCATTGCCAAGCTCGACGATGCTCTCGAGGCCGAATACGAGCGGATCAGAACGTTTCACAGCGAAGCTGCCGTGGCTCTTCGGCGCAACTCATGCAGCGGCTGCTACTCGGCGATTCCATCGCAGCGGATCATGGAAATGAAGTATCAACGCGACAAGCTCTATACCTGCGAGAACTGCGGACGCATTCTCTTCATGGAAGACGTCGCCGTTGACATCGAGCAGCTTCTCGAAGCTGCTGAGTAACCATCACAACTGAATCGTAGTCGGGGATCCCGGGCAACCACCGCTTCCGCCCTCACAGGCTGTTGCGGAGGAAAGTCCGAACTCCACAGAACAGTGCGCTTCCTAACGGGAAGGTGTCAAGTGCGATGCCCCTTGGGGTGCCGTCCAAGGCAACGGAAAGTGCAACAGAAAGATACCGCCGATGGCCCGTGCACGCACAGGCACAGGTAAGGGTGAAATGGTGGGGTAAGAGCCCACCGGCAGACGGGTGACCGTCTGGCTCGGCAAACCCCGCACGGAGCAAGACCAAGCAGAGCGCCGGCTGCCTTCGGGCGGCGATCGGCTGTTCGTCGTTCATCGTCCTCGTAAGGGGGCGAACAGCGCTCGGGTAGGTTGCTTGAGGTCGGTGGCGACATCGATCCCAGATAAATGGTTGCCTCCCTCGCGTCGCGAGGAAGACAGAATTCGGCTTACAGGGATCTCCGTACTACGATTGATCGATCATCCATAGTTTTGCCGACTGCCAACACACAACCGTTGTGAGGACCCTCCCGATGCGCATTCGTCACATTCTGCTTGCGGTTCTTCTCTTGGTCGGCTCCGACCTCTCTGCGCAGGTGCGCGTGGTCGTTCTGCCGTTTCGGAATATGTCGCATGACATCAAGTACAATGCGTGGAACTATCAGTTCGCCGATTCGCTTCGGTCGGCCCTGGTCGAAGCTGACCCAGAGGCACGCGAATACGTCATCGTGCCGTCCGACAGCGTCGAGCTTGCCCTGGCAGACCTGAACCTGGACCCAAACAATCCCCAGTACGAATCAGATATGTGGAAGGCTGTGCGGAATCTTGGAGCCCGGAAAGCTGTTCAAGGCAACTTCCAGCTCCGAGGAGAACGCGTGCTGATCAACTGTTACGTGTACGACATGGAATCGATGATGGCCGACGCAACAAACCAAGCCAAGGACATCTACAAGTCTCCGACAACGTTTCTCGAAGCAATCCGTCCGATCGTCAAGCGAATCCGACCCGGACTTTCCGCCCCCTGACAGCCATCGTACTTTACTTCCGTCATGAACTTCGAACTACCCGTCATCACGATCCCCGAATCTTCCACTGGCCGACGTCCCGAGTGGCTGAAAGTGCGTGCGCCCGGCGGTGAGGACTACGCCCGCGTCAAATCCATGATGCGCTCCAAGGCCCTACACACCGTCTGTGAGGAAGCACGTTGTCCGAACATCACCGAATGTTGGAATGCCGGAACGGCCACGTTCATGATACATGGCGATACCTGCACGCGGTCATGCGGCTTCTGCGCCGTAAAGACAGGACGCCCCCTACCAGTCGATCATGATGAGCCACGGCGCGTTGCGGAAGCCGTCGCGTCAATGAACCTCAAGCACGCAGTCATCACGTCGGTAAATCGCGACGAACTCAAGGATGGCGGTTCGATGATCTGGGCTGAGACCATTCTGGCCGTTCGCGAGGCAGCACCACAGACCACCATTGAGGTTCTCATTCCGGACTTCAAGGGGAATCTCGACAACCTGCAGCGCGTGATCGACGCACGTCCGGATGTTCTCAACCACAACACCGAGACCGTTCCCCGCCTGTACCGTCACGTGCGTCCACAGGGTCGGTTCAGCTGGACGCTGGACGTGCTGAGGGAGTCAAAGCAACGTGGCATGCGCACGAAGACCGGCATCATGCTTGGACTTGGAGAGACTCCCACGGAGATCCTTGAAACCATGGTAGAACTGGCGAAGGTGAATGTCGATGTTCTCACGCTCGGACAATACCTGCAGCCAACGAAGAATCATCTTCCGGTGGACAGATTTGTTCACCCGGACGAGTTCAAACACTACGAGGTTGAGGGACTCAAGATGGGATTCAACATCGTGGAATCCGGCCCCCTCGTGCGGAGCTCCTACCACGCCGAACGCCACGTCTGATGCGCTTCACCGTGCTCGGAAGCGGCACCTCGACGGGCGTGCCGACGGTGGCCTGCGAATGTGAGACGTGCACGAGTGACGACCCGAGAGACAAGCGCCTCAGGACATCGTTGTTGGTGGAAAGCCAGACCACTCGTCTGGTGATCGACACCTCTTCTGACTTTCGCTACCAGATGCTATCCCATGGCGTCTTGGACCTTGATGCCGTCGTTTACACCCATCATCATTTCGACCACATCGGTGGATTCGATGATCTGCGTCCGTATGCATTCCGACGCCGCAGCGCCGTGCCGATCTACGCCATGCGCGAAACCATCAGCGTGCTTCGGTCAACGTTCCCATATGCCTTCGGTCTGGTCGAATCGACCGGTGCTTCGATCCCGAATGTTGAGCTTCACGAGATCGATCGCGACACGTTTCGTGTGGGCGACATCGACATCACGCCGATCCCCATGACTCATGGTCAGAACCTGCGCGTCAACGGCTACCGCTTCGGTGCAATGGCCTACTGCACCGATACCAATCACATTTCGCGTGAATCACTTGATCTGCTTATGGGGCTGGATGTGTTGATCATCGATGGCCTGCGGTGGGAACCACATCCAACCCACTTCACCATCGAAGAGTCTCTGGCCATCATTGATCGCCTGTCCCCGAAGCGGGCATATCTGACGCATATCGCACATCAGATCCGTCACAGTGTCGATTCGGAGAAGTTGCCTCGCGGCGTCGAATTCTGCTACGACGGGTTAGTGATCACGACGTAGGCTCGTCATCCGGAGCGTCTGACACGGGCTCGTCGCCGGGCAGACTCACGTCCGGCTCTTGCTCCACCCCTTCGTGACGTTCCTCGGAATCCACCTCGAGCTCCTCGGAGCTTGACTGCCAGTATGCTCCTGAGGTTGCCTCTGAGCTTGCTGCGCTCTCGGTTTCGCTGGCAGCCTGATTCGTTTCCAGCAGCATCGCCAGTTGCTTTCGCAGCGTCCGATGATCGGTCTGGATCGAAACGCTGTCTTCCATATCGATCATCGTCGTCGTGGTCTTCAGCAGATCGTCGATCTCACGGAGCTTGGGGAGGTCGGCCAGAGAATTCAAGCCGAAGACCCGCAGAAACTCCTCTGTCGTTCCGTAGAGAAGGGGCTTGCCGGGCACCTCTGATCGACCCACCATCGCAACGAGTTGCTTCTCAACAAGTGAGTTCACCACTTCGCCGGAATTCACTCCGCGGATCGCGTCGATCTCCCCCTTTGTGATTGGCTGACGATAGGCGATGATGGCTACCGTTTCAAGTGCGGCCTGTGTGAGCCTGCGCCTGTTCTTGGCCTTGAGCAGTCGCTGAACAAGCACACCGTGCTGAGGAGTCGTTGCAAACTGAAATCCTCCGGCGATCTTCACAATGCGATACGGGCGATTACCACGCACCAGATCGTCGTTGATCTCCTCAACCAGCTCATCGAAGAAACCCTTCGGCACATCAAACGATGGCACGGGCACCGACGGCCGTTCGGGTTCGGATTCTCCCTCAAGCGGGAGGGACTGCTGCCCTGGGGACTGCTGTGATGGGTCTTCCTGGACCAATATCCGATGCAGCGCACGAGTGGTAAGGGGCTCCTCGCTAGCAAAGATCAACGCCTCCAGAGCACCGCACTGTTCAGTGCGATCGAGCGTAAAGAAGTACGGCAACTCGCGCGTCGATATGTCACGCTCAAATGCTTCTTGTTCGATATCGGTCATGATCCTTTTTCCTCTTCCCCGTTGTGGACATCCGATCCATCGGCGTCACTCGCAACGGGTTCATCGTTCTTGCGTTCAACAATGACAATGTCGTCATGCCTCTCGTCCTGTCGAATCAGAATCAACTGGTTCTTTGCAAGCTCTAACAGGGCAAGAAACGTGACAACGATGTGCAACTTCGTCAGACCCTGCACAAGTCGAAACAGCGTCGTCGAAGTTGACGACCGTAGTACGTGCATGATCTCGCTTGACTTCTCCTCCACGGTGACCGGGAACCGGGTCACCACGTGTGGATCGTCCTGATCCGGTGCCTTGTCTATGGCCCTCTTCAGGGCCTTCAACAAGTCGAACAACGTCGCGTTGCGGTAGGCACCCGACTCAGATGCATGGATCTCTTCGGCCTCGAAGATCTGCCTGTACAGAACATAGCGCTGATTTTCGGCCGAGATCATCAGCGACTCGGATGCCTCGCGATAGCGCTTGTACTCGAGAAGTCGGCGAACGAGTTCGGCTCTCGGGTCCGAATCATCGATCTCACCCAAGGCGGTGGCTGCCGATTCCTGACGTGGAAGCAGCATTTGAGCCTTGATCTGCACAAGCATCGACGCCATCACGACGAAGTCACCAGCCAATTCCAAATCAAGGATCTCAAGCACCTTGACGTAGTCAAGGAACTCCTGTGTGATCGATGCGATCGGAATGTCGTAAATGTCCAGCTCATCGCGCTTGATGAAGAACAGCAACAGGTCGAGCGGACCCTCGAAGTTTTGGAGACGAACGTTGTACATGGATCTACACGAACTCCTGAGTGGCCCCCTGCGCTCGATGCGCAAGACGGCCGACATAAATGCGCGGGACACGCTGTGAGATGGCTGTGGTGATCTCGTATGGGATCGTACCTGCCCAGTTGGCAAGCTCGACCGCATCGATGCTTTCGACGTGCTCGTCGTGACTCGTCTGCATGCCGAGAAGCACCACCTCTTGGCCTATCACCACCGGCTGGTCGCCAACGTCGACCATCAACTCATCCATACAGACACTGCCAACCACCGGACATCGACGGCCACCGATCAAGCATTCGGCATGACCGGAAAGCCCCCTGAGATATCCATCACCATAGCCGATCGGCACGGTAACGATCGTTGTCTCTTTGCTGACCATGTGACGACGTCCGTAACTGACCGTGTCACCGGGCCAGGCTTGCCGCCGTGAAACAACTCGTGACCGCACTGACATCACCGGACGCAGCGTCATCTCGCCACCGAGAGCATGATCGTAACCATAGATCGAAATGCCCGGACGCACTAACGTGTAGTGCGTATCGGTCGACTGCCAGAGAGCGCCGGTGTTCGCCGCGTGAACCCAGACAAAGCTACATCCGTCATCGACGAGTTGCCGATGAGTTTGTTCAAAGGTGGATAACTGCTCGCGCAGAAACGCACTGTCGGCCTCGTCGGCTGTGGCAAAATGCGTGCAGAGCCCCTCGAGAACGATTCCCGGGAGCTGACGCAGAACGCGGGATGCCTCAAGTGCTTCATGCGGACGAAATCCCTCGCGCAGCATGCCGGTGTCGATGTATAAATGCACTGCCGCAGGCGATCCTCGCTCCTGTGCGAGCGCCGAGAGCGCACGGATCTGATCGAGATCACAGGCAACGATTGTCAGGCCGTGCTCGACCACGGACTCGATCTCGTGAGACTCAACCGGCGTCAACACAAGGATGGGACGGGTGATACCCGCGCTACGCAGGGCAACGGCCTCATCCACGAAGGCCGTTCCGAGCACTTCGAGTCCGAGCTCGTCGAGAACACGGGCAATCTCGATCATCCCATGCCCGTACGCATTGGCCTTTACCATGCCAAGCACAGCACGTCCGGCGGCGCGTGCACGAACCCGACCGACATTCCACTCCAGTGCGTCGAGATCGATCATGGCGACGGTCGATCTCATGCCAATGCTCCCGAACCTGAGGCATCAGCCCATTCGAAGCTCGAGCGGATATGATCGACATCCAGCCCGGCCCCGAGCGCACATATCAGCTTGATGCGGGCCTTCTGTCCGTTGAGGTAGTCGGCAAAGATGATCCCCGCAGCATGCAGGTGCGTGCCGGCCCCCTCGTACGCATAGATGTGCTCGACGCGGCCCACTGGGCATCGGGATACAAGGACCACGGGCAGACCATCACTGGAGGCTGCTCGGAGCGCATTGAAGACAGGGGGCGTGACGTTACCTACTCCGAATGCCTCGATCACCAGTCCAGAGCATCCTGCAGCGAGACATGCATCGATCAGCGTGGCGTCCATTCCGGCGTAGGATTTCAACAACGGAACAAAGGACGGTACCGTGCTCACCTGATAGCTCTCTCGGTGAAGCGGGCGGCGATGAAAGAAGACAACTCCGTTGGAAATCCGTCCAATGGGGCCGAAGTCAAAGCTGACGAATGTCGACAGATCCTGCGTATCCGTCTTGGAGGTCTCGGAGGCCGCCGTGATGATGCCTCCCAGGCAGACCAGCACGCCGAGTCCCTGAGAGGCCGGATGTGCTGCGACCGTCACGGCATCACGGAGATTTCGCGGCCCATCCCAGTCTGGCTCGCTGCTGTTACGCATGGCTCCGATCACGACGATCGGCTTGGCGGTATCAACGCAGCAGTCCAAGAAATACGCCGTTTCTTCCAAGGTATCGGTTCCGTGGGTCACAACCACTCCGTCAACCGTTGGGTCATTGACGTACTGTGACACGATCTGGGAGATCTCCCACATACGCTCGATGGAGATGTGCGGACCCGGGAACGTCCCATACTCATGCACCAAAATGTCGGCCACAGTACGGATCCCCGGAATGCGCGCAAGGATCTCGCCGCCTGACATGCTGGGAACGACACCTCCCCATTCGGAGTCGAGCTTCGATGCGATCGTACCACCGGTGAAGATGATGACGATACGTGACTTTGGAGGTGCTGGCACAGGATTTCCGAGTGGTCGTGATGAACCGCGAAGATAGGGGCATGCTTCGTAGTTTTGTAGCCCATGATTAGCGTCAACCCTCATCTGCACTCCACGTCGGCATATACTCCGGGAGCATCTCCCGAGCAGATCATGGCGCAATTCGGTTTGGCCGATGTGCAGAAACTGGCATCGAACGAAAATCCCTTGGGTTGCTCGCCCCTTGCCATTGACGCAGCGATGCAGGCCCTGCGCCATGTGAGTCTCTACAATGACGGCGGAGAGGCTCTCCGCGAGCGTCTTGCTCAGTTTCATGGAGTCTCGGCAGAGTCGATCAGTGTTCACAACGGTAGCGATGCGATCATCCACCAGATCATGCGCACCTTCCTGCTGCCAGGCGAAACGGCCCTCAGCAGCGAGGGGACGTTCGTGAGCTTTCGGCTTGCCGTTGCCGGCGCCGAGCGTCAGTACAGACTGGTGCGGCAACGCGCCGGGCACCACTATGACGTCGAGGCGATTGCCAATGCGATCGACTCGACGACAAAGGTGATCTACATTGCCAACCCGAACAATCCGACGGGTACGCACGTTGACGCGTCTGACTTGGAAGGCCTGCTTGAGCGCGTGCCACAAACAGTGCTTGTGGTGATCGATGAGGCGTACATCGAGTACGCCCGATATCTCCACCCCGAGCGCTGTGCCAGCGAAGCAATGCTTGCCAGACCCAACGTGATCCGCTTGCGGACATTCTCAAAGGCGTATGGCCTTGCCGCTCTGCGGATCGGCTATGCCATAGGACACCCGGACGTCATCCAGTGGCTGCGACGCACGAAACTGCCCTTCGATCCCAACGGTATCGGATGCAGTGCGGCTATTGCGGCACTTGATGATCAGGAGTTCGTTCAGCGCACCGTTGTCCTGAATGCAGAGTGCCTCACGATCATGAAGAGCGCTGCCGCTCAGGCAGGCCTATCAACGGCCGAACCGAGCGCCAACTTTCTGATGTTCGACCTGGGCTCTGATCAGAATGCCACCGGTTTTCATCGCGATCTTCTGCTTGGGGGCTTCATTTCTCGTCCGCTCACCGGCTTTGGCCTCCCGACGTGCGTACGCATCAGTACAGGCACTGTCGAGCAGGTCACGCGCCTTGCCGATGTGATCCTAGCCTCTGCCAGAGGCCTTGCTTCAACGATTGTACCGTCACCAATTCTCGCTAGCGAGGTGTAAGAGATGAGCACGACTGAAGATTTTCTGCCGCTCAATGGCACGGATTACCTTGAGATCTACTGTGGTAATGCCAAGCAATCATCGTATTTCTATCGAACGGCCTTCGGCTTCCAACTCGTGGCGTATGCCGGCCCCGAAACGGGTGTGCGCGATCGAGCATCGTATGTGCTGCAGCAAGGCAAGATCCGTCTCGTGCTGACGTCTCCGATGCACCCTGACGGCCCCATCACTGAACATATCGCCAAGCATGGTGACGGTGTCAAGGTGCTCGCATTATGGGTTGATGATGCCACGGCAGCATGGCACGCGACAACCTCGCGCGGAGCTGTGGGCGTGCAAGAGCCGACGGTCCTCACGGACGAGTTCGGCGAGGTCGTCACGGCCACAATCAGGACCTATGGCGACACGGTGCACACCTTCGTCGAGCGTAAGAACTATACCGGTCCATTCATGCCGGGCTATAAGGCACTGGACGATGGATACAAGACCGAGCCGATCGGGCTGATGTATGTCGACCATTGCGTTGGCAACGTCGAGCTGGGTCAAATGAACACGTGGGTGAAGTTTTATGAAGACGTTCTCGGCTTTAAGCTTCTGATCACATTTGACGACAAGGATATCTCCACCGAGTATTCTGCCCTGATGTCAAAGGTTGTCTCCAACGGATCGGGATACGTGAAGTTCCCGATCAATGAGCCAGCCGAGGGAAAGAAGAAGAGTCAGATCGAGGAGTACATTGAATTCTACCGCGGCGCAGGGGTTCAGCATATTGCCGTGGCAACCGATGATATCATTCATACCGTGGGGGAACTGCGCAGCCGCGGTGTGCAGTTCCTACACGTACCGAACACCTACTACGAGGATCTATTCGAGCGCGTCGGATCGATCGACGAGAACATCAATGATCTGCGTGATCTCAACATCCTGGTCGACCGGGACGAAGAAGGTTACCTGCTTCAGATCTTTACAAAGCCGGTGGAAGATCGTCCTACGGTATTTTTTGAGATCATTCAGCGGCGCGGTGCGCGGTCATTTGGCAAGGGCAACTTCAAGGCACTGTTCGAATCCATCGAACGCGAACAGGCACTCAGAGGCAATCTGTAATTCACCATCTCTTGTTTCACCTACAAAGCTGACGTATGGCTGCATCAGCAAAAAAGGGAGCATCTCAGTCCTCCCACTTCCCAGGGCACAATCCGTTCCTGGAATCCGTTAACGCCTACTTTGACAAGGCAGCGTCGATCATGGATATCCCCCAAGGACTCCTTGATCAGATCCGTGCCTGTAACTCGGTGTACTACATGCAGTTTCCCGTGCGCATCAAGGGCGGGATTCAGGTGATCCAGGCATGGCGCGCCGAACACAGTCACCACAAGCTTCCTACCAAGGGCGGCATCCGCTATGCCATGACGGTGGATCAGGAAGAAGTTCAGGCTCTGGCTGCCCTGATGACCTACAAGTGCGCCGTCGTTGACGTGCCATTCGGTGGTGGCAAGGGTGGAATTCGGATCGACCCGAAGCAATACACGGAAGAAGAGCTTGAGCGCATCACACGCCGCTACACGGTGGAGTTGATCAAGAAGAATTTCATCGGCGCCTCAGTGGACGTGCCTGCGCCTGATTATGGTACAGGTCCACGGGAAATGGCCTGGATCGCCGACACGTATCAGGCCATGGTCCAGGACGACATCAATGCCTTGGGCTGCGTCACGGGCAAGCCCGTTGGTCAAGGTGGCGTGCGCGGACGCACCGCAGCGACCGGGCGCGGTTTGTTCTTCGCCGTCCGGGAGGCCGTCAACGATCCAAAGCTCATGAAGAAGCTGAAGATGAGCACGGGGCTTGCCGACAAGCGCGTGATCGTTCAGGGCTTTGGAAATGTTGGTTACTACGCAGCCAAGTTCCTGTATGAAGCCGGTGCAACGGTCGTTGGCGTTATCGAATGGGACGGGGCGATCGTCAACCCAAAGGGTATCGACATCAATGCCCTCCAAACTCATCGCCAAGCAACAGGCTCCATTACAGGATTTGCCGGTTGTAAGACGATCAAGGATGGCAACAGCGTCCTCGAACACGAGTGCGACATCCTCGTGCCGGCAGCTCTTGAATCACAGATCCACAAGGGCAACGCTGCCAAGATCAAGGCAAAGATTATTGCCGAAGGAGCAAACGGACCGATCACGTCGGAGGCCGAGCCTATCCTCCTGAAGAAGGGCATCCTCGTGATGCCCGACATGTTCGTCAATGCCGGCGGCGTGGTGGTGTCGTACTTCGAATGGCTAAAGAACCTTTCGCACGTGCGCTTCGGCCGTATGGACAAGCGCTTCGAAGAAGGCTCGAATCTGCGCATTGTCGATACCGTTGAACGCCTCACGGGCAAGAGCCTCACTCTCGCCGAGCGTCAGGTCATCGCCCGTGGTGCCGATGAAGAGGACCTGGTAAACTCAGGTCTGGAAGACACGATGATCGATTCGTATCACACCATTGGTGAGATCTACTTCGGCAACCCGAAGGTCAAGGATATGCGGACGGCTGCCTTCGTCAGCTCGATCGACAAGATCGCGACGTCCTACATGTCTCTCGGAATCTTCCCGTAAACACTGGATCACGTCGAAACGACAACGCCGCATCGGATCTCGACCCGATGCGGCGTTTCCTTTTTCAACTGGCGTGGCTGCTTAGTACAGAAGTACTTTCCGCAACGATCTGCCACTTGATGAACCTTCGATTGACATCACATAGAGTCCACCGTTGACAACAGCACCGGACATGTCACGGCGATCCCACCGCAGTTCGCCCCTTCCCTGAAGGGTCTGCATGAGCTGGCCGGTGATGGTGTAGATCGAGACCTTGAGTGTCTCATCAGCGGAACCGACGATACTCACATCCGAGACCGCTGGATTCGGGAATACGCGCACCGACCCCGCGGTCACAGAACGATCGTCCTCGTCAACGCTGGTGACGTCGCTGCGCTCCACCTGGAACGTGACCAGTCCAATGTCGGTACTAACACTTACTAGCGCCCCCTCACCCTCGCCGAGAACAGACGTTACACAAAGACTGAGCTGATCACCGTTCTTCAGATCGATCGGCGTATCCGGGAACGGACTGAACCCCCATGTACTGGCACCCGATCCAGAAATTCGTACGCCCGTGATCTTGGTTACCGCGCAGGGCATGGGTAGCGATTGGTTGCAGATCGTCACGCCGGCTTGCCCTTTCGGGAACAGCAACGTGTCCTTCGGAAAACGCAGCGCAGGAGCACCATCCCCGTTGATCGTAACGGTTTGCTGTCCGGAGCTGGCAAAGAACGTCACTGCCGCCTCGTAGGGTCCAGGGACGTTCGGGCTGACCCGAATCTGGAGGTTGCGACGTTCGTTTGGCTCCATCGTGAATGGGGCTCGCAGGCCCACAACTTCGACCTTGGCAACTGGTTCGGCAGAGATCGAAGTGACGGTAACAGGTGCTCCGCCATCGTTGACAAGCAGTCCGGTGAGCGTGGTGTCAACCGTAAGGCAGGCAACAGCCGTGCCAAGCGAGATGGACGAGGATGTCAGCGTCAGGCGGCCGGGGCCTGCCAACGGAGCGATCTTCACAAGAGCCTGCTTTGAGGTGACGGTGTCGCATCTGTTCGAGACCGCACATGTGTAGATGCCGCTGTCGGCGCGGGTGACACCGGCGATGCGAAGCACGCGGTTGTTGGTAGAAGCCAGGACCTTCCCATCACGGAACCATTGGAAGACAAGGTCCTCTCCTCCAGCCTCCACCGAAAGCGTGAGCGTATCTCCTTCACGCAATGAGCGATCTACTGGCTGCGTCCGAATCGTTGGAAGCTCCACGACCGTCAGCGTCACCGGATTCGTCGTGACAGTTGGCGAACATGGCCCCTCAATGCGACACGTATAGGTTGCCTCGTCAAGAAGTGCAACGCGATCAAATGACAAGACGGTCGTCGTATCATCCGGCAAAGGAGCTCCATTCTTCAGCCACTGATATCGAAGATCGGAGCCGGTAGCGCGGACCCTGAATGTAGCAGTGTCGCCCTCACAGCGCTGCCGTGGCAGAGGCTGCGTGACGATGACGGGACTCCTCCCAACGGTGACCTGAACTTCGGTTGATGATGCGTTAGTATTGCAGGCAAACACCACGCATTGGTAGAGTCCGGCATGAGTAGAGTCAACCTGCCGGATTGTCAAGACAGAGCTTGTGCCGCCGGCAATGTCAACGCCGTTCTTACGCCATCGATACTGAGCATTCGAGCCGGTTGCAGAAACGGTAAGCGTGAGCGTCTTTCCTTCGCAAACAAATGTCGGCACAGGCTGTAATGTGATGTTGGGGCCGGCCTGCACGGTGACGGCGCCTGTCCGGGCGATCTCCTCGCCAGTGGCAGCATCAACCATGCGGATGATATATGTGCCCGCCTCGGTTGCCGCCGGTACTGTGTAGCGCGTCGACAAGCCACTGGCGGCCATTGTGCTGATCTCTTGAGTGGTAGCGAAGTTGTCCTTCGACATCTCAATCCGGACAGTTCCTAGGCCAGTCTGATTCCATTCAATGGTGATCTCAGAACCTGCACAGATGGTCGTGCCGGCAGCCGGCTTCGTAAAGTTTGCACCCGACACCGTGATGGTGATGTTTCCGCTGGCTGCCCAATCATCTGCATCGGTATCGTTGCCATCGTCATTGACGGCATTACCAACACCTGCAAAACTGTATGTGCCATGAGCGGCCGGGGCCGTCCATTGAAAGGCGAAGCGCGCAGTGGCGCCAGCGAAAGCCGTCACCCCGGTCTGCGTCAGCTCATTGGCAAAGATCTGTGTATTGGGTCCCGGGGTCAGCGTACCAACCGTTCCGGCATTATCTCGGAAACTCAGATTGAACCCCGCATTGCGATGCTGCGGATGCCCCACAATGAATGTAAAGGTGTTCGTCGCACCTGCCTTTACCGTGCGCGGACCCTCTAGGTTCACTGTTGTGTTGGCAGCAGCACCACCATGGCATCCACCACAGCCAACGACGGACCGTCCGGAGATACCCCCGCTGCTTGCGACAGCAGACACCGATACAATGGATGACATCAGGAGGATAAACGCCATCCTAATGGCGAAGCATCCGAGGACTTTTGTAAGACGCATGGGCATGTTGACTCCGGAATTGGAATGCAGAGGCCGCTGAAAATACGACGAGCCAACGTTTTGCGTTGGCCCGAAGGTTCCATGTCGAAAAGGTTTGGGTAAAATCAGGAGTTCGAGAAGAGCTTCGCGGCGACAGCAATGGTCTCTCCGACGCTCTTGCCAACGACGCCTGCCTTACCTGTGATGTTGTGATCGGCCAGTGCGACCTTGAACGAGGCTTCAATCATGGCCAGATTGCCCGATGCACGCTTCTTCGTCTCGGCTGACTCTGGCAGGTACGTAATCGTGATGCTTGCACTGCTCTGCTTGGTCACGCCATGACACGTGAAACTTCCAACAGCGGTTGCCGTGACAACACTGCGCCCATCCTTTGTTGTCACCTTGACGTCCTTGAGCGACTTGACATCGAAACTGATTGTCGGATACTTCGCGGCATCAAGCCACATAGCATCATACATGTGTTCATCACGCTTGCTGTTGGCAGTCTTCATCGTCATGACCTTGACGCTGATCGTTCCCGTGGTGGCCTCAAGATTCGATGCATCAAGATTGAAAGATCCATCGAGCCCATCAGCATTACCATTGATCTTCTCCATAGGAGCGTCCGAGACAAACTCGATGGCATTCTTGCCGACAGCGTTGTTCAGCGTGTACTTCTTGACACCGGGGGTTGCTCCGGGAATTGATGTTGCCATGGCCAGCGATGACATCGCGAGTGCAGCAACGACGCTGATGAAGGTCTTTCGCATGATGATACTCCTGCAGAAACAGTGAAAAGGTGACAAACGGCGACTAATTGTGTGTTTGACCACGCAAATTACGAATGACATCACGAAGTATTGCACACGCTTGTGTGATTTCGTCGTGCGTGGTGTGCACGCTCACGGAGAAACGCACCGCTGCGCGAGCTTCAGCAGCAGGCCTACCCATTGCCAAGAGCACATGTGACGGTTGCTGACTTCCGGAGACACAGGCGCTTCCGTTTGAAACTGCAACACCGGCAATGTCCATCGATTGGATGATGGCCTCTCCGTCGAGACGTTCTGCATCGAGAAACGATACATTCAGGATGTTGGGTAGCGACCCGACTTCCGGCGTGTTCACACGTACATCGGGGATATCGGCCTGTATAAGTTGTCGTGCACGTTGCATCAATTCAAGCATGTGACGTGACCGTGCATCAACATCGTCGATGGCCTTCTGAACAGCCGTGGCAAAACCAACGATCAGAGCCACCGGCTCGGTACCAGCGCGACGGTTGCGCTCCTGGCCGCCCCCTTGCTGATGAGCCTTGAAGTCGAGCCCCTTTCGGATGAACATCGCGCCAACGCCTTTGGGACCATGGATCTTGTGTGCCGAGACAGACAGGAAGTCGACGCCGAGTTGCTCGATATCAATGGGGATCTTCCCAAAAGACTGGACGGCATCACTGTGAAGCAGAGCATTCGGGATTCGACGGCGAACCTCTTCAAGGGGCTGAATGATCCCTGTTTCATTGTTCGCGTGCATGATGCTGACCAGCGTGTCAGTGGTATTGAACCGCTCAAGTGCCGCTACATCCAAGCAACCGTCGTCATGGACTGGCACGACCTCTACCGGCGTGCCGGCGCTGCGCTCGGCCTCTGCTGGATGGAGCACGGCATGGTGCTCGGTAGCACCGACCACCAAGCGCCGAGCAAGAGCGGACTCGTGCAGGACGCTCTTGAGAATGGAGTTGTTGGACTCGGTGCCGCCACTCGTGAAGATGATCTCAGCCGGGTGGGCATTGAGCGCACGGGCAATGGTTGAGCGAGCGGATTCCACGGCAACACGAGCACGTCGCCCTATGTCGTAGATGCTCGAGGCATTGCCGTAACCGTCACGAAGCCAAGGGAGCATCGACTCAAGAACGTCCTCATCGAGTCGCGTCGTTGCGCTATTGTCGAGATAGATCATCGTTGATGGCACGGCATCATTAGGCCCGACCGAAGCCTTTGTACAGATCGAACTTGGCGCTGTAGAGAACGATATTCAGATGCTCGTCCCGTAACGTCCCTCCCGAGGGCGACAAGTAGAACGTCGCCCGATGCGCTGTGACCACCTTGGAGAGAATGCCCGCATCGTCGACGTAGAAGCTCAGGATCTTGTATCCGAGGTGCTCGTCTGCCGTGGCGGCCTGCGCAAGCAGATTTTCTGGGGTAAATACGTGCAGATCGTGTTCCATTGTCCAGTGGGTGGCGTTCACAACAAGTTCTCTGGTCCGAGCCGTGAAAATAACGAGTAATTTTGCCGTTCGGGCCGGACGCAAGCGCACGATGATCGCTCGTGAGACGTCTTGGGCCAATCTGTCAACAAACGCAACCATGTCATGCTAAAGTTTCTGCAGTCACTTGTCGGCGGTTCAAAGCACGAGAAGGACGTCAAGCAGCTCCAGCCCCTTGTGGCTCAGATCAACGAACATTTTTCTGGGCTTGCCGCGCTCAGCAACGACGAACTGCGTGACAAGACTCGCCAGTTCCGCGAGAGAGTCATCGAGGCCGTGGCAGACCTTCGAGCCGAGGCAGAAGAGATCCGCGAGCGGCTTCGCACGGATCTGGAGATGGATCACACAGAGCGTTCCGACCTCTACGCACGACTCAATGCCAACGAGCGAGAGCAGTTTGAGGCCACGCAAGAGGCACTCAATGAGATTCTCCCGGAGGCGTTTGCCGTTGTCAAAGAGGCCGGACGTCGACTCGTCGGACACAAGTATCTCGTCGTGGGCAATGAGCAGACCTGGGATATGGTACCCTATGACGTCCAGCTCATCGGCGGCATCGTCCTCCACCAAGGAAAGATCGCCGAGATGGGCACGGGTGAGGGTAAAACACTCGTCTCCACGTTGCCGATGTATCTCAATGCCATCGCAGGACGCGGTGTGCATCTGGTGACGGTGAACGATTATCTGGCCCGACGTGACCGCGAGTGGATGCGACCCATCTTCGATCTCTTGGGAGTGACAACCGGGTGCATCCAGTCAGATATGCGGCCGGACGAACGTAAGGCGCAATACGCTGCCGATATCACGTGGGGCACGAACAACGAGTTTGGCTTCGATTATCTGCGTGATAACATGGTGACCGAGCCAGCGGACATGGTGCAGCGGGGACACTGGTTTGCCATGGTCGATGAAGTCGACTCGGTTCTGATCGACGAAGCCCGAACGCCCCTTATCATCTCTGGCCCGGTCACGGCCGGTAGCACAGAAACGGCCTTCGTCGAGATGAAGCCCCGTATTCAGCGTCTGGTTGATGCACAGGCCAGATACGTCAACGGCATCGTTGCAGAGGCTGAAAAGCTCCTCGCAACAGGCTACAAGGAGGATAGGACCAATGCCGGCGTTCTTCTTCTGCGGGCTCATCGAGGCATGCCAAAGCAGAGCAAACTCATGAAGCTGCTGCAGGAGCCTGATGCGATGAAGCTGCTGCGTGATGCGGAACTTGATCACCTGCGCGATCAAGGTCAGCGCATGCACATCATCGACAAGGAGCTCTTCTTTACCGTTGACGAGAAGAACCACTCGATCGACATCTCGGAAAAGGGGCGCGACCTGCTGACATCGGCACAGGAAGACCCGGAGATGTTTGTGATTCCGGACATTGCCGCTCAGATGAGCGCCCTCGAAGGAGACGCAAGCATAAGTCCGGAAGAAAAGACGACGAAGCGTGACGAGCTCATGCGCGTGTTCTCGGATCGTTCGGACCGCATCCACATCGTCAATCAACTTCTGCGGGCATACACGCTGTATGTCCGCGACGACGAATACGTCGTCCAGGATGGGAAGATCAAGATCGTCGATGAGTTCACGGGCCGCATCCTCGAAGGGCGACGCTACTCTGACGGACTTCATCAGGCCATTGAAGCAAAGGAAGGCGTGTTCGTTGAACAGGACACGCAGACGTTCGCCACGGTCACGCTTCAGAACTACTTTCGACTGTACCACAAGCTCGCCGGAATGACCGGTACGGCCGAGACCGAGGCTGCCGAGTTCTGGCAGATCTACAGTCTCGACGTGGTAGCGATCCCGACGAATCGTCCGGTACAGCGCAAGGACATGAATGATCTGATCTTCCGCACCAAGCGCGAGAAGTACAACGCCGTCGTTGAGGCTGTCCAACGGGAGCTCAAAGCCGGCCGCGCCGTACTTGTCGGCACGACCAGCGTCGAAGTCTCCGAACTTCTGTCGAAGATGCTCAAGCGCGCCAACGTCAACCACAATGTCCTGAATGCCAAGCAGCATCAGCGCGAGGCTGAGATCGTGGCCAATGCCGGGAAGAAGGGTGCCGTCATGATCGCAACGAACATGGCAGGCCGCGGTACAGACATCAAGCTGGATCCAGACGTGAAAGCGGCAGGGGGCCTTGCCATCATCGGTACGGAGCGCCACGAGGCGCGGCGCATCGACCGTCAGCTGCGCGGCCGTGCGGGACGTCAGGGAGACCCGGGCTCGTCGCAGTTCTTCATCTCGCTCGAGGACGATCTGATGCGTCTGTTCGGTGGCGAGCGGTTGTCATCAGCAATGCAGCGCATGAAGGTTCCGGAGGGCGAACCGATCGAGAGCGGCATCGTGACCAAGGCCGTTGAGAATGCACAGAAAAAAGTCGAAGGAAACAACTTCGGCATTCGTAAACGCCTGCTGGAATACGACAACGTGATGAATCAACAGCGCGAGGTGATCTATGATCGACGTCGCCACGCGCTTATGGGAGAGCGTCTGCGTAGCGAGATGATCGAATACGCATCGGAGCTGTGCGAGCTCTGGTACGATGAACATCACCCGTCGGGCGATCACACCGCATTCATGAACACCATCCGCGCTAAGATGCTCTGCGAACCCAACGTCTCGGCAGAGGCATTTGCGTCGGAACCGAAGAGTGAGGTGCTGGAGCGGGTCAGGGAATCCGTTATCGAATTCTACGACCGCAAAGAATCCATGCTCGGACCGGAGTTCATGGCGCAGCTCGAGCGCGTTGCCGCCTTACGTGCCGTGGACGACGAATGGAGAGAACACCTTCGGGTGATGGATGATCTTAAGGAAGGTATCTACCTCCGAGCTTACGGACAGAAAGACCCTATCCTTGAATACAAACAAGAGGCGTATCGCATCTTCCTCGAGCTGATCACACAGATCAATGAGGCTACGGTGTCGTTCGCCTTTAAGTACTTCCCACAGGTCGTGGAACGTCCGGCGGCTCAGGCAGCTCCCCGCCCTGCTCCTGTGCCTTCGGTCACCACCTCAACGCCAACGCGTCAACTGCGGTTCTCGCATCCGAGTGCGACGCCAACCTTTGGATCGGATCCGAATGCGCAGCAGGAGGCTCAGCAGACGGCCACTGTTCGAAATGTCGGCCGCAAGGTTGGACGTAACGAACCGTGCCCATGCGGTTCCGGCATGAAGTTCAAGGCCTGTCACGGAGCCGGCGGAGCGACGACGTACCCAGCCTAAGGGGCTGATCAGCGAACGTTGTCGCCCGGACGGATCTTCTCCGACGGGTGCATGATGACGTGATCACCCTCACTGAGGCCCGATGTGATGGCGGTCAACAGGGCATTCCGTTCGCCAAGGGTCACATCCTTTCGTTGGACAATTCCGGCGTAGACCACGAACACATACCACTGGTTGCCGTCTCGAAGCAACGCTCCGAGTGGGATACAGAGAGCATTTCGTGCCTCGGAGAGGACGATCGCCGCCTCGACGCGGTAGCCATCTCCAAGCGATGAGGGGCGATCGGTCACGTCGGCGATGACAGACACGCGCTGCTCCTCGATGCCGAGAGAGGAGACCTTTGTGCGCGCGGACGGCTCGATGCGTCGAACCGTTCCGAAGATCCGTGTGCCCCCTCCCCACCCATCGAGGTTAACCCTCATGCCGGGACGAACGCGCACCGCGTCAGCGCTCAATACATCGATCACAACCTCCATGTTCGATGTGTCACCGATCTCTACGATCGGAGTTCCGGCCGGGATGGTCCGTTCAGAGTACTCGTAGCGGCGAAGCACAATACCGGTGGTTGGGGCACGCACGGCAACACGCTGCCCGGGTCGGGCCGCAAGCATGCTTCGCACTGCCTGCGTCTCATACCCAATGGCTTGCTCACGTGCGCGCAGAGCATCTACCTCACGCTGAAGCTGCTCAAAAGCATCCCGGGCGTTCTCAACCTGCTCCTTCGAAACCGCTCCAGCCTGATCAAGACGCGCTAGCCTCTCAGCTCGCCTGCGAGCCTGTTCTACCAAGGGGCTCAGCGAAGCACGTCTCTGGCGTATCTCGACGCTACCGGCCTCAGCTGAGCGAACACGGTTCTCGGCCTCGGCCCGCTGGCGCGCATCGATCTCCGGAGGGATCATCGTGCCGATGATCTGACCAGCCACGACACTATCACCGGCTTCGATCGAGAGCCTCTCAAGAACACCAGTGGCAGGCATGGCAACGATGTACTTATCTCGTACGCGCATCGCTCCATCTGCCTCGATGGTCGTCTGCACATGCTGTCGTACGACGCGAACCTGCTCCACGTCCAGAGGAGTTGGTAGTAGCGCATAGATGATGACGGACACCACGACGAGTGCCGTGACGATCCATCCGATGTATCGAAGATGAGGAAGCTTCATGGTCATTCATGTGATTTCAAGACGGCGATCATGTCCAATCGCCCAATACGACGTCGAATGAACACCCCCGTGACGGCAGCCACAGTCAGGATCATCGCGCTACTGAGACCGAGATTCCGCATGCTGATGGCAAACGGAAATCGAAACAGATCCGTGGCGATGAGTGAAGGCATCCACATCGACCACAGCACGCCCCATATCAACCCTACCGGTAGCGCTGCCAGTGTGAGCACGAGCTGTTCGCCGAGAAGGATCATCGACACTTCCCGGACAGAGAAGCCGAGGACACGCAGGCTCGCAAGTTCATTGCCTCGCTCGCTCAGTGCAATGCGAGCGTTGTTGAACACCACGCCAAAGGCAATAAGGGAAGCGAAGAACACGATATAGAAATTCGAAATGTCCATGAACTGCATGTAACTCTCATCGAAGCTACGCATTGCTCGCTCACGCATGACCACGCTCGACATGGATGGGAGCTTCTTGATGGCGCGGTAAAAGTCCTGCAGCTTGGCCGGATCGATCTGCAGAAAGGCCCCACTGATACTTCCCTGCTCTCGCAGTAAACTTCTGAGCACACCGTGTGATGCATACACTTGGACACCCATCATGTCATCGATCACGGCCGTGACCGCGACTGTAAAGGTCCGCCGTTGATCGTCGATCTGCCGCAGCTGTATCGTATCGCCAACTCCGATGCCCATGGACTCGGCCATGTACTGAGAACACGCCACTCCGTGCGAGGGCACGCGTTGTGGTTGCCCACTCATGGATGTGACACGGTGCAGGTCAGGCATGTCAACACCCGCCGTCACGGCGGTTCGCTTGACCGTCGAGCCGGCGATCAAATCGACAGAGATCGCTCGGAAGGGTTCGACGGCCATCACTCCCGGCAATGCGGCTAGATCGTGCACCACGCCATGCGAAAGCGGTGTCATAAACGTCACAGCCGCATCTTCTCGAGCAACGGAGTTGAACTGAACGTCGATGATGGTTCCAAACATCTCCATGAAGAAGCGTCCGAGCACCAGGAGCGACAAGGCAAGGGCAATGGTCATCAGGCTCACGGCGGCTCTGACCGGACGACGCATGACGTTGCGTACGATCATCGATGTTATCGGACCAAAGAACCGCGTTACGCCGCTGCGTTCGAGGATCCCTCCGCGATACGAGCGAGGCGACTCCGGACGCATCGCCTCGGCCGGTGGCAGTCGCACGATCGCCCGAACGGCAGCCATAGCTCCGAGAGATGCCGCAACAAGACTCATGATGATCGCCCCGATCACCACCAGCACGGGCATGTCAAACTCCAACACTGGCAGCCGGTAGAAGTCGAGATACATCTGTACGAGCTTGACACCGATGTACAGGCCCCCTGCCAGACCAAGGACCGTACCGCCGGCAACCGCCACGACGGCAAAGCCAACGTAGTGTAGCGAGATTCGAGCATTGCTGTATCCAAATGCCTTGAGAATGGCGATGTAGGCCCTCTGCGTGGTCACGAAGCGGAGCAGCGACACATTCAACAGGAAGATCGCAACACCGAGAAAGATCAAGGGAACCACAAGCGCCGTGAGCGACAGCTGCCGTATCTCGTCAGATAGAAACTTGTGTGACAATTGATCTTCACGTGCAATGGCTCCCGTGGTGCCATGTGGACGCAGCATCGCGTCAAGACGGTCGATGGTCGAAGAAACGCTCGCTCCGGGAGCAAGATCAATACACGCGCTGTTCCACGCACCGGACATGTCATACAGCGAGGAAAGCGCATCATGCTCCATCCACATGACGGCAAAACGCTTGTTGTCGATCAACATGGAGCCCGGCACCAGCTCCAAAATCCATTCGGGTGACAACGCAGTGGCCACGATGCGCAGCGACTTCCATCGTCCGTTAATGACAGCATTGATGGTGTCGCCCTCATGAAACCCATTGGCGGATGCAAAGGCATAGGAAACGATCACCTCGTCCGTCGCACCCTGCTCTATCCAGCGTCCGGACCGCAGGCTGAGTCGATTGATAGGGGGCTGATCACGGCCCGGCACACTGGTAATGACGCCGCTTGCCGGCTCGATGAGACCGGGAATGTCCACAACCACACTGGCCACAACCCGCAGGTCAACACTTGTTACGCCGTCAATGGCAGAGATCCGCTGACGCAGTGCCTCGGGTGCGCGCCTGACCTGCACCCACACGTCGCCGAAGTTTGAAGCGGCGTAGTAGGCTTGCTGCGACATTACAAGAGATGAGTGCGTGCTCTGAAAGGCAACGTAGTTGGCAATTCCAGCGGCGATCACAAGGATAATCGCAATCATTTGTCCGCGCATGTGGCGGACCTCTCGGAACAACTTGATGGTGAGCGTCGGAATCACCACGACAGCTCTCGCGGCTGCTTTCGAACCGCCGGGGCGAACTCCTCGACGATCGACCCACTCCGCATGCGAAGGACGCGATCGGCCATGTCGGCAATGCTCGCGTTGTGCGTGATCAGTGCCACGGTCGCATCCAGCTCACGATGAACCATGTCGATCACTTCGAGGACCTTGACTCCGGTCTCGAAATCCAAAGCGCCGGTGGGTTCATCGCACAAGAGCACGTCGGGGCGCTTCGCGATGGCACGTGCGATGGCAACCCGCTGCTGTTCGCCCCCTGACATTTGCGAAGGAAAGTGCGATGCTCGATCGGCCAGGCCCACCAACTCCAGTGCCTGACGCGGATCCATAGGCTCGTCGACAAGATCCGTCACGAGTCGCACGTTCTCAAGAGCCGTCAGACTCGGTATGATGTTGTAGAACTGGAACACAAAACCCACGGAACGGCGTCGGAACTCCGTCAGCTTCGCGTCTGTGGCGTGCGAAAGATCCTGATCACGATACGTCACGGTGCCCGTCGTTGGGACGTCCAAGCCTCCGAGGATGTTCAGAAGCGTCGACTTACCGCTGCCCGATGCCCCGAGTATCACAAGGAGCTCGCTTTGACGGACCATCAACGAGACGTCGTTCAGTGCAACAACATCGAGCTCACCCATTCGATAGGATTTCGTGACGTGTCGGACATCAAAAAGAACGGGGCGAGTTGAATGGTCATGATGCATGCAGTTCCATGCGGAAGCTACGAAACGGTTCTACATGGAATGCAGCTGAACATCTCCCTGATGATCGACCACGACGTATGTTGATGGCTTATCAGTCCAGCAACCAGAATTGACGTATACCATGTCATCAACCTGCTTGATCGTAGGCATGTGCGTATGTCCGCAGTGGACAAACTGAACACTGTGATTTCGACGTCCGTGTGACACCGCGTCATGAGCGATCTTATCGCTGAGTCTCAGCCACTTCTTGCTTGTTCTCTTCACCCACCGACTCACTCGATGCTTAGGATCGAGGCGCTGCAAGAGCAGATACAAGGCCGAGGCAATCGCTGTGATCGTCACATGCTTCGTGATCCAGCGATCGAACTGATGACCGTGGATGGCCAGATGCCTCTTGCCGGCAACCGTGAAGACCATCTCCTCATGCACGGGTACTCCCAGTAAATGGGTCAAGATCTCCGCCACTCCCCCGTCGTGGTTTCCAACGATCCAGACCACTTCGATACCTCGACGTGGATTCGACAGACGACGAAGAAGTGACAGAACCTTCCAGTCGTCCTTCGTCAAACGCTTGAAGTTCAAATCGTCAAACACGTCTCCGTTTAGGACCAGCCTTTTGTATGAGTGTGTCTTGAGCATCATGACTAGAGCCCGTGACCTTGCCACGTCCGAACCGAGATGAAGGTCGGATACGAGAATGGTATCAACATCGAGCGCAACTGCCAGATGGGCATCGATTCGCTCCCGTTCGGAAGCTTCGACGATTTGTTCGACATCGTCGAGCTCGACGATCCGGAGATCAGCGTCGACGTCGGAACGCATGGAGATGCTGTCCAATGTACCCTTTCGGAAACTCATCGTCCAAGCCATACGCTCCCGGCTTTTCGTCAGCCGGTAGATAGGCCGTTCCGAATAGCCAGTCCCAGACGGCGAGCTTCGTAGAAAAGTTGCGATTGTGTGACCGGTGGTCATCAGCATGATGCCACCGGTGCATTTCCGGTCCGTTGATCAGACGCTGCATCCAACCCGAGCGCACATCGATGTTTGAGTGGATGTACATGCCCCAGATCGCATCAACGGCTCCTTTCATGACCGCGATCTCGGCTGATGCCAGCAGAACGATCGGAAGAAACTCCACGGTCTGGTTGACCAAGATCTCCAGGCTATGCGACCGCGATCCACTGAGCCAATCAACATCTTTCGTCGAGTGATGGGCCTCATGGATCCTCCACAGTAGGGGGCTCTTGTGCTGCCATCGGTGGAACCAGTAGATGTAGAAGTCGTGGACAACGAGCACAACCAGCATTTGCACCCACAGGTTCTGAGATCGAAAGAACGTCCAGCGGCTCACTCCGGTCTGTTGGTCGATCCATGCAATGAAGCCAAAGATTACCAATCCAAGGAGGTAGCTCTGAACGATGGCATACAGACCGAGATCCGTGATGAACCCTTGACGAAACAGACGTTGGCCGCGATTGTACGGGAACAGTCGCTCCAACAGAATGAGCAGAGCCCCCGAGAGGATCACAATGATCGCGCAGACGGTGGCAAGCGTTAGCTCCATCGCTTAGGCTTCTCCTGCGATGGACGAGGGAACTCGGCGCAGCTTAGCGCGAACACCGAGCTCACTATCATACAAGCGCTTGACGCCATCACCGAGTGAGCGTTCGATCTCGCGGATGTCGCGGACCATGCGCTCAAGACCCGCGATCTCAACACTTGCGGCCTGATCCGTTCCCCACATTGCCCGATCGAGCGTGATGTGGCGTTCAACAAATCGGGCGCCGAGAGCAACGGCTGCGTACGTGGTGGCCAAACCAACCTCGTGACCACTGTAGCCAATAGTGCTCTCCGGGAACCGCTGTGCAAGCGTGTGGATCATGCGCAGATTGAGCTCATCCGTCGAGCACGGATAGGCCGACGTTGCATGGGCGATCATCAGCCGATGTCCGTTCAGGGCAGACACGGCAGCTTCAATCTCGTCGATCGTTGACATGCCGGTCGATATCATCAGAGGCTTGCCGGTTGAGGCCATGGCGCGAAGCAGCTTCAGATCGGTCAGTGATGCCGACGCAGCCTTGTAGAAGGAAACGTCGAAGTTTGCCTCCATGAAGGCCACCGCTTCTTCATCCCAGCAGGAAACGGTCCAATCAATTCCAAGTTCACGGCACAATGCATCGATCACGCGATAATCAGACTCGGTGAATTCCACCTTGTGGCGATAGTCGATGTAGGTCATTCGACCCCATGGCGTGTCGCGCTCAATGTGCCACTGATCACGCGGAACGCACAGTTCGGGAGTTCGCTTCTGGAACTTCACACATGAAGCGCCGGCTCGGGCAGCCCCCTGGATCATTTCGGTTGCAATGTCAAGCGAGCCATTGTGATTGATACCGACCTCGGCGATGATGTACACTGGCGCATCGGCTCCAATGGCCGGTACCGGTTGTGACGTGCTGTTCATGTTGACCTCTGCGAAGATTGAAGAAGGTGTGCTGCTGCGGCATGCGCGTGAATGATCGTTGAAACAATTACCATGCGGTCCAGCCCCCATCGACGATGAGGTTCTGTCCCGTCATGTATGCCGATGCGTCAGACGCCAGGAAAACGAGTGCCGACCTGTAGTCTGAGGGTGCTGCCATCCGACCCATGGGAGTACGCTCGGCATACAGATGTTGAAAATGCTCGTCCTGTCCGTTAGCCACCCCTCCGGGTGACAATGCATTGGCCCGAACACCCTGTCTGGCCCAATAGGTTGCCAGGAACTTCGTGAGCATCACGACCGCCCCCTTCGAAGCAGGATAGGCGGCACTCTTAAAGAATGTCTGCGTTCCGTCGGAACGTCTGTAGAGGCGCTGATCGGGTGCGACCACTCCGTAGGTAGATGCGACATTGATGATCGATCCGCGTCCGACGCTTGCCATGTGTGAACCGATGATCTGGCTGGTGAGAAACACACCCGTGACGTTCACATCCAGAACTCGTCGAAACAGGTCTAGCGGATAGTTCTCGAAGGCCGAGACAGCGCCGGTGGAGAGTGGTGCTTCGACCATGTCGTTCATTGCTGCGTTGTTGATGAGCACGTCAATGCGTCCGGTGTCAGATAGGATGCGCTGCCGAAGCTCGACGATACTCTCTGAATCGGTGACATCAAGGGCAACGCCAACGTGATGTGAACCGATCTCGGAGGCAACCGCCCATGCTGCATTCGCATTGATGTCACACGCATACACGGTTGCCCCTGCATCGGCCAAAGCCACGCAATGCTCACGTCCAAGGAGCCCGCCAGCGCCGGTGACGATCGCCACCCTACCCGAGAGTGAAAACATATCATTCATTGCTCGTGCACCTCAACGCGAGGTTTGGTATTAAAGCCCCCAGTCTTGCGGAACACCGGCTCGACGGGGCGGCCCCGAAGCGACATCGCGAGTGTCCCCATGCGAATGTGCTCGTGAAGCATGGGAAGGACCTCTGAGTAGATATCGAGAGTATACTGGATATCGCTTGGCGTGTGCGAGGCGCTCAGGTTATGGAAGCCGTTCCAAAGAATCCCGTTCTTGAGGAGTTCTTGCTGGATGAACGACCTCATCAGCAACGGGTCACCCGCCGTGTCCGAGAACGCCAGCATCGTACGTGCACCAAGCCCCTTGCAGCTGACATACGACATGTAATTATCGGCAAGAATTCCCCGGATACCTTCTCGGAGTTCATCGCCGATGAGCTCGATGCGCTGTAGGACTTCGCCGTCAACGAGGCGATGAAGTGTGGCCTTGGCAGCGGCAAGTGATAGAGCTTCCCCGCCAAAGGTCGTAAAAAAGAATACATCATGCTCAAGCAGGCGCATGATGTCGGCACGCCCCGTCAGAACAGACAGCGGCATACCATTGGCCACGGCCTTTGAGAAGCATGCAAGGTCTGCCTTGACACCGAATCGCATTTGTGCACCGCCGGGAGAGATCCGAAAGCCGGTCCACATCTCATCGAAGATTAGAACGATGCCACGCTGATCACACAGTTCACGCAACTCTTGCAAGAATCCATCGTTCGGTTCATCGAAGGTCATCGGCTCAAGAATGATCGCTGCCGTATCGGCATCGATAGCATTGTACACACTCTGAATGCTGTTGTAGCTGAACGTATATGTCAGGTCACGCACGGCATGAGGGATACCCATGGCGCGATCTGTCGTGGCGATGTACCAGTCGTGCCAGCCATGGTATCCACAGCAGAGCACGGTGGAGCGGCCGGTATAGGCACGTGCCAAGCGCACGGCGGCTGACGTGACGTCACACCCCGTCTTCGAATAGCGCACGTTCTCGGCGTTTGGGATGATCCCATGGATCAGCTCCGCAACCTCCACTTCCAGAGGATGCATGAGCGAGAATGTGATTCCATCATGCAGCTGAGCCTCGATGGCGCGGTTCACTCCCGGATCTGCGTAGCCCAGGATCAGCGGTCCAATGGCCATCGAGTAGTCAAGGTATCTGTTATCATCGACGTCCCACAGGTATGCCCCCTTACCGCGACGGGCATAGACAGGCGCTACGCCACGCACATGCTGTCCGGGACCTTTCGCGAGCGTTTGCGTGGTCGCGGGAATGATGCGCTCGGCACGTTGGAGTAACTCCGTGGAGCGCTGGATGGGCGGATACGTTGGTTCATGCATGGGATACCTCGTGATGTTGTGTAGGGGGCTCGGTCGACGGATGCACGATATCGGCCAGTCGTTGGCGGATGCGCTGTGCGATCGCCTGCGAGCTCAGGCGTTCATACTCAAGGACCTCGTTGAGTCGCCCCGGTCGAAACCACGTTGGGAAGCCAAGCGTGAGCACGGGAGCCCCTTTCCCGTGTGCCATGAGAGTCTCGGCAACGATCGTTGCCAAGCCACCCGTCAAGAGATGATCTTCCACGGTCACGACCAATTCGCTGGTCGCGGCTGCATGGAGGATGGTCGCAGCGTCCACCGGTTTAAGGGTCCGCATGTGTACCACGCGGACATGAATGTCGTCACGACCCAATTCATCCGCAGCTTCAATGCACTGACGGGTGAGAAATCCGTAGGTAAGGATCGTCACGTTCGGACGATGCAGGGAAGCACCACGGATGATCATTGCTCGGCCGGGTTCAAAGGCTACGCGATCGATCAGCAGATCCGGAGTGCTGATGTAGCGCACGTACCATGGTGCGTGTGAGTCAAGCAGTACGCGCATGCCATCGATGAAGTCACGCTCGTCGCATGGACAGAAGACGTTGACGTTTGGCAGGCCGCGCATGATCGACACATCCTCGATGGCCTGATGCGTTGGTCCATTCCCATCGCTGAGTACTCCGGGCACCATGCCTACCATGATCACCGCGGCATTGCTGATCGCCACGTCGTCACGAATAAACTCGAAGGCACGCATCGTCAGAAATGCTGCCAGAGCATGCGTCACAACAACGCGACCGCGCACCGCCATGCCGGCAGCCATTCCGATCATCGTCTGTTCGGCGATCCCAACGTCTATGAATCGATCTCCAAGCATCGGAGGAACGGTCCGCATGTGGCCGCGGTTCTCGGCCGTGATCACAACCAGACGCTCGTCGCGTGCGGCTGCATCGAGGAGGAGCGTTTCGTAGGCATTCATCGTACGATAAGCCTTTCTGAGGTGATGGTGGCGCGTGCATTTCCGTTGAGCTCATCAAGGAGCGCATCGGCTTCATCGGCACTGAAGTTGCAGAACCAACGGTCGGCCTGCTCCTCGATGCTGGGAAGCCCCTTACCTCTTCGTGTGTCGGCGATGACAACCGTGGGACGTCCGGTATTGAGCTGCAGAGAGCCAAAGCACTCGTCGAGAGATCGCATGTCGTGGCCGTTGACGTGCATGGCATCCCAACCGAAGGCTCTGAACTTTTCGGAAAGGGGCTCGAGCGGAATGAGATCTTCGGTGCGAATGTTCGCTTGAAAATGATTTCGGTCGACGATCGCCACGAGATTGTCGATGCTCAGAGCCGATGCAACAAGGCATGCCTCCCAGATGCTTCCTTCGTTGAGCTCGCCATCGCCAAGGATCACGACCACTCGCGTGGGCAGCCCCTTCATACGCGCATCGAGTGCCATCCCAATGCCCACGCTGAGCAGGTGCCCGAGCGAGCCTGAGTGGAACTCCACTCCGCTGACGGAGCGGTTCGGATGCCAGTAGATGCTATCCTCAACCGAGAGATGGTGCCCAAGCCGCGTCTTGCTGATGAATCCCCTCTCTGCAAGTACTCCATACAATGCCGGTACATCGTGCCCCTTCGACAGCAGCAGTACGTCGCGGTCCTCTGCGTTCACCGTCATGGGACTGATATTGAGGTAGCGCCAGTAGAGATACACCAAGATGTCGGCGCACGACAAAGACGCTCCGATGAAGCAGCCGCCATTGGTGGACATCCGAACAATGTGCTGACGCACCCGCAGGGCAGCTTGTTCCAATTCTTCCTGTTGCTCATGCGTCATGAGGCGATCCTCTTCTGTGTTTGCAAATGCGTCACATACCAGCTCTGACCCCGCAGGTGCTCGTTGATCAGATCGATCTCCGGGTGATTCTCCAGAAACGACAGCACATCCTCACAGCGAAAGCGCGGATCATTCCAATACAGTGCGTCGAACACCGCTCGGATCAGTAAGTAGTCCTCGGGCTGGTCGATCGTCCACCGATGGCGGTCGTCAAGTTTCCGTCCATCCGGCCGCTCAACATTCATGCATCGTGTATTCAGGTTGTCTTCCCACAGCCACGGCGTAGTGTGCTCACGCTGATGTGGCTTGGTAGCACTTACCCAGGCACGTTGCAGAGCAAGGAACGACATGACCTCGACGTCGTTTCCGTCGGGCCAGGTACCTGGATGCAGATTACTGACGTAGTCGACGTGCGGATACCGTCTGAGAAATGCGTCGATGACCATGTCGATCACCCGTGGGTCGATCAGGGGGCAGTCAGTGGGAATCTTGACCACAACATCGGCCTCCATCATTTGCGCTGCACGGAAATGCCGGTCGAGCAAATCGTTCTCATCTCCGCGGAACACCGAATAGCCTCGTCCCGAGCAGAGGCGAACGATCTCGTCATCCTGCGGCCTGTGCGTTGTTGCCACAACCATGTGTCCTGCATGCTTCGACATCGAAACACGCTCAAGAAATCGGATCAAAAGGGGCTCCCCTGCTACTGGCAGAAGGACCTTTCCTGGAAGGCGGCTCGACCCTGTGCGAGCCTGACAGATGATCACCACCCGAGGCTTCAGTATCATATAGCCCTCCGGAACTGAAATGTCTGTTGGCCCTCGTCATTGCTCAGTCCTTGCTCCAACACCTCAGAGCAGACCTCGGCAATGGCTTGTGCCGACGTGCCCCCGTTTTGAATCGGGCACATACGCCTGAGCTGCTCGACCGAGAAGTCACTGTAGACTTCCTTTCCTAGGGCGATTCCTACGTAGACACAGGATGAGAACTTTGTTATCAGTGCATCACAATGAGCGATCAGCGGGTTGATGTCGCAATCATGATAAATCGCCGACCCGGGCGCCCATCGCTCGATCTCACGCCTTGCCCTATCGACCCGTTCATTGGGATGAAGTTTGAAGACAAGTTGCCGGCCGGCCGCAATGGAAAGGGCGTACTCAATGGTGCGCTGACGATCCTCATACTTGAGTGTTTCGCGCGCATCGCTCGTGGCCACTAAGACGTAGTCGCGATGTGCCACCGGTTCATCCAGGAATCGAGCGCAGTCATCGAAGTTGGGAATGCCTGTGACACGAATCTTGGCGTCATCGACTCCCTTGCGTCGGAAGTGCTCTCGATATCCTTCTGAAGCCACGCAGAGATGTCGGTACATGTGCGACAGGCCAAATGTCGACGTTGAAGCCAGATACCGTGGCAGTCCAAGTGCTACCACTGCGCGGTACATCAGGTTCTCTGGATCGGTCATGCCCTCCTGAACAAGGATCACGGGCAGTTTGCGGACGTTTCGCTGTACGACAAGGTCACTGCACGTGACCACAAGGTCATACCCACCGTTGCGACCATACTCATCGAGCTTGCAACCATGTGACTGAAGGACGGCGAGCGCGCGCTGCCGATGACGGTTGCCAATGATCGTCCACTCAAGGAGTCCTGCCCGTGCCGCCTTCTCGAGGAGGCCATCGGCGTAGTGCGGTGTAAAGGAACAATCGTGATGACCAAGATGTCGTGCGATCTGCACCATCATCGTAGTCTGGTTCACCGAGCCGCAGATGAAGAGAATTTTGCATCGATTCATAACGATGCAAAAGTGTCAGACGTACGTCACGCAGACGTTACGGCATGTTCAATCTCACGTAACAGTGGGACGATTGCCGTGATCAAATCATTACGGGGCTGACCACTCTGGCCGCGTAAGAGATGACGAGTCGGTAAGCGCCTTCATGAAGGCAACCAGCTCAGCAACCTCAGACTTTGTGAGGCCAAGCTTCTTTACACGCCGGTCCTTGTTCGAGAATGGCGTACCGCCCTCGTTGTAGTGCTCCACAACCTGTTCCAGGGTTGTCAGGGGCCCCTTATCACTATCACCGGAGGCCATGTACGGCGGTGTCAACGCAACATTCCGCAGCGATGGAGTCTTGAATAGACCATCGTCGGCAGGATCTTTCGTGACGTTGAATCGGCCCCGATCAAAGTAATGGTTGAACAGGCCGATGTTCTGGAACTGATCATTCGTCAGATCCTGTCCCCCATGACACGATCCGCACATCGAACGCGAACTGAAGAAAAGATTCATCCCACGTCGCTCCTGCTCGGAGAGAGCCGACCGGTCGCCAAGAACATACCGATCATACCGACTGTCAGCGCTCACGATCGTCCGCTCAAAACTCGCAATTGCCATCATCGCACGGCGCATGCTCACAGCCGTATCCGAGAATGCGGCCTTCCACGAATGACGATACGCTTCAGTGCGAAGCAGCGCCGAGACCGCCATCGTATCGGCGTCCATTTCAACAGAGCTAAGGAAGGCTGTCATCGCCTGATCTTCAAGGCTTGCAGCACGGCCGTCCCAGAAGTAATGCGGGCGGTAGGCGACGTTGAGCAGGGAGGGGGCGTTGCGTTGTCCGAGGGCATTGAACACACCTCGACTGACCTGATTTGGAGCGTCGCTGAACGACAGCTCCTGACGATGACATGAGGCGCAGGACACCGTGCCTTGGCTCGAAAGGCGCTTATCATAGAACAGACGGCGGCCGAGTTCGATCTTTGCCGGCGTCAACGGATTATCGCCCGGAACGGGCACGGGCGCAAGGTGCGCTGGGACGCGGCTCTCCGACGGTATTGGTTCGACGGGGTCGGTCGTGCAGGCAATAAACAAGAGCACCATCGAACCAAGGCCGATGATGGCAGCTAAAGTCCTACCGATGCTCCGAAGTGTCATGCACATCCACTATTGAAGTTTATCGAGAAACTCCCTCGCTTCACGAGCGCTCAGCCCCTTGAGCTGCAATTCATCGACCGTGGGCAATGACGTCAACGTTGAACGAATGATCTCGAGTTCCGCGCGCGAAAATCTGCGAGCATGCAGGATGTAGTCCTCAAATGCCTCGTAGGCAAGCGGCACGGCGGCCTTGGCGATCTCGGCCATTGCCTCTCCGTATACGCGGATCTCATACTGGGCATGCGGATCGATGCGAAGTCTCAGAAAGTGGAAGAGGTTGTGAAGATCGATCTTCCAATACCACTCCGTGTAGTTCGATACCGGTAGGTTGATGCGGGCGATCTCCCGGGCCAGATCGGTCGATAGAAGCTGCTGGTACTCGTCGTACAGGTGTTGCTGCGTTGATGACATCACCGAGCGGATGCGCTCGGCTTCGGCTGGATCGAATGCCGTATCAGCGCGACCCTGTTTATTCATGGAGCTCTGTGCGCGGACTTGGTCGGAATCCGGAAGGTAGAACTCGTCCTTCATCTCGGAATATCGACCCGAGTACTCATTGACGTTGGCCGTGCGATGTCGGATCCATTGCCGGGCAACGAAGATCGGCAGCTTGACGTGGAACTTGAACTCCACCATCTCGAACGGCGTCGTGTGGAGGTGACGCATCAGATATCTGATGAGCCCCCTGTCTTCGTGCACTTGCTTCGTGCCTGAACCATATGAAACACGCGCCGCCTGAACGATCGCGGAATCATCGCCCATCACGTCGATGAGGCGAACAAATCCTTTGTCGAGACAGCGAAACTCTTTGCCCACGAGGGCCTGTACCTGCTCTGTCATGCGGCAAAGATACACTTGGTCTGTTGCTTCCATTCGATTAGATTCGGGCCGGTCCATCGACGTGTCTCCCAATACGTAATCGATCACTTCAAGGATTTTTATGCGTATCTCCACTACAGTTTGGCTGCTTCTTGCCCTCCCGAGCATTCTTCGAGCAGTAATGCTCACCCCTAGTCCTCAGGGCACCGATCTTACATATGAATCTCTGATGAAGCGCCTCGATACGCTAGGAATCGACTCGGCGAGTCATCGAAAGGTTGAGGGCCTGTTCTTTGAAGACGGGCTGTATTCCATCTCGCTCGACAGTGGGTCGATCGTCATGCTTGAGCCCGTTGACGGACGTCGAATTGCAGCCATCTTTCGTGGCACCTGCAATGTGTCATTTACGCCGAATCACCCAACTGAATTGGTCAACCTGCGCCGCTTTACCGGCGCTACGGCCTACGCAAAGCAGTGTACGTCGGCAGTGTTTGTCTTTGGCGATCAGAGACTCGTTTCGCTTATCGAGGAGTTTCCAACCTCACCGATCGGGAATCTGGTTTTGAACAAGCATCTGAATGCCGTCAAGGATCTGATGCTCTACAAAGACCCGCAACTGATCAATCCGGCGGTAGCACGATTCCTGCTCAACCGTGACACGGTTCCGTACATGCGCATCAACGCGTACGATCTGAGCCTCGTCGGTGGTGATATCGACTGCTACATTACCAATAATCCTTACGAGATGGAGCCATTCAAGCTCACGATCAAGGATTCCAAGAATGGCCCGAAAGAGCTGACCTCAGTGAACATGTGTCCCGATGATTCACGAGCAGTGGAGGTCGACTCTGACGGATCGAACTCCCTTGATGACGTCAGCACCCAGCGGCACACCGCAACGTGCAACATTGACCGGTCGCTGGATATTCATGTGGTGGACGACATCGAGATGACGACGCGCAAAGATGGCCTGCGTTGGTTGGAGATGGAGGTGACGTCGATTGTGAAAGTTGATTCGGTGTTCATCGACGGCCAGAAGACCATGTTCTTCCGAGCAAAGAATGAGTCGAGCTTCTTTGTGAAGTTCCCCAAGCCGATGCCCAAGGGGCAGGTCTTTACGATGCGAGTTGCCTATCATGGCGATCTGATCGAGCGCGTGGAAGACTACACGATCCTCCGAACCTCGCTGGACTGGATCCCGTCGCATTCATACTTCCACAAGGCTCTCTATGACATGACCTTCAGCTACCCAGCGTCGATGACCCTCCTTTCACTCGGCAAGAAGGTCAGCACCTCCACAGCAGATCGCGTCACCACCAGCAGGTGGGTGACCGAACTTCCGAACACGAACAATTCATTCCATATTGGTCTGTTCAAGGAAAAGCCCCTTAGCACGCCCGATGGAGTACCCAAGTGCACGCTCTATCACGTGCCGGAGTCGTATGACTTCGTCGATGAGATCGGAACCGACATCGAGCAGTCACTGACGTTCTATACCAAGCTCTTTGGTCCGCCGCCGATCAACATGCTCAACGCTACAGAGTTACCCGGAACGCACGGTGAGGCCTTCCCCGGACTTCTTCATCTTTCTTCGTTGGCCTTTGTCAGCACTGCGGATTTCTTTCAGGAGCAGTTCATCGCTCACGAGGTCGCCCACCAGTGGTGGGGGATCAGCGTCAAACCTCTGACCTATCGTGACCGGTGGCTCTCTGAGGGGTTCTCTGAGTATTCGTGCCTTATGTACTCGCAGCTGGCGGCACGCGAGGGAGACAAATTCTTTCGTCTGCTAGATGAGTACCGAAAGGGTATCATGAGCTTCGGAAAGAAGGATATCGGCAAGAACCTCGCCCCCCCGTCGATCGCCCTCGGACACCGTGTGACGTCCGGCGCGGGTCTTGAGTTCGGTGCATACAATGACTTCATCTACTACAAAGGGGCTTGGGTGATCCACATGCTCAGGAACATGATGATCGACCTCAATTCCATGAAGGAAGACGCCTACATGACCGTGATGCGCGAGTTCTACAATCGCTTCAAGAACAAGCATGCATCAACGGAGGACTTCAAGTCCACCATTGAGCAGCTTACCGGTGCCGACCTGAAGTGGTTCTTCGATCAATGGGTCTACGGCAACGAGCTGCCCACCTATCGCGTGGCCTGGAAGAAAGAGCTGACGTTGGAGGGACAATGGAAGGTGACGATGCGCATCCGCCAGCAGGGCGTGAGCGAATCGTTCCGCATGCCGGTTCCGGTGAAAGTCGTCGACGAGGACGGCAAAGCAATGCGACTGCGCATCAACGTCACGTCCACTACCAACGAAGTTGAGCTGCCGCCGTTGCAATTCGAACCGGACGACGTGATCTTCAACGACCTTTCTTCGGTGCTCTGCGACGTCAAGACCGAGAGCTACTAAACACATCAGCTGCCGGATGGCATGTAAGGGGCGAGTCGAGAAGCAAAGGCCTTGATATTGCGCGTCTGCATCCAGATCGTGCCGGGCCCGGTGAACATGCAGACAAGTCCCTCGCCGGTGGCCATCGAACTGAACAGCCCCCGTGAGGCGGTCTTGATCGAGTAGTGCATTCCGTCCGTGAACGCGACAATGTGTCCGGTGTCGACCACGTAGGGTTCACCCACGGCAAGGGTCTTGCTGTAGAACGCGCCGAAGCTCGACAAAAAGACCGGACCGGTTCCGGAGATCACGGTCAGAAACAGATCACTACCCGAAATCATCGACTTGAGTGAACCTCGCGCGCTGAGCGTCAGACCAACGTCGCCAGCTAAATATGCACCGCCAAAGGCCAGGATAGTCTGACTGTTCAGATCCACCCGTGCGATGTCTCCCGGATGGGTTGGCGCAAGGTACAGCTCGCCCGGACCATGCACGGCGGTGTAGATGGAGGCGAAGATCGACTCGCCGCTGGCGGCAGCCTTGATGGAGCCAAACAGCCCCTTGCCGGCCATGGCGGTCTCCAGCTCAATGGATGGCGTCATAGAAAGCATCGCACCCGGCTCGGCACGAAAACTCTCTCCTTGGTTCATGCCTACTCGCAGTGAGGAATAGACAGGGGCATGTTCAATGGAAAAGATCATAGGACCAAGACTCCTGTGGCTTCAAATGAATACTCGTTCTGATCGCCGACGATCTTGGCGATCTCTTTCTTTGATTTCCCTGCATCCTCTGCATAGTGACGGGCCTCAGCCTGCGTGAGAGTTTCAACAGTGAGCACACCTTCAAGGGCTACTGACTTGCCCACGAGATCGATTGGCATGAAGAAGCCATAATCTTTGAAAGTGACCCGAACAAGACTCGATGCATCGCGAAGCATCATCCAACAGCCTTTGACCTTGCATACCTCGGTGACCGTTCCGGTCACACGGATGCTCCGTCCAAATGCCTTGGCCTTCATGGCCGCGTCGAGTGCCATCCGTTCTCCCTCTGCAACGCCGGCACCATAGCGCACGCCACGCTTTGCCGGAAGGGGCTTATCGTCTCCGGCCGAGGAAGGAAGAACGATCGTTGCCGACATGGCAACGACCACCGCAAGGATTATCATGATTCGCATCGCGTGAATGTTCCTTCAGGAATGAATTGATACGTGTGGCCGTTTTGACCGCTAATTTCGGTAGCGGGTTTCAACTATTCACTACGACAGCATGCGCGCAATCATTCAACGTGTCAGAACTGCCTCGGTCGAGGTCGATTCTCAAACAGTCGGATCGATCGGAAAGGGCCTGGTAGCGCTGATCGGTATTACCCACTCCGATACCATGACCGAGTGCGCATGGATCGCCGAGAAGATCCTCTCGCTTCGTGTGTTTGCCGATACTGACGGGAAGATGAACTTATCGGTGGGAGATGTTGGCGGCGGAGTTCTGCTTGTATCGCAATTCACCCTCTACGGCGATCTGTCCAAAGGCACGCGACCTTCCTTTGTTCGCGCGGCAGGGGGCGATCAGGCCCGTCCCCTCTTTGATGAACTTGTTGCGATGATCAAACAGCGTGCACAACAACAGAAAACCCCCGTGACGATTGCAACGGGGGTCTTTGGTGCAATGATGAATGTTCACCTGGTCAACGATGGTCCTGTGACCATCATGCTGGAGCGTTCAGGTGACCGATGAAGCATGATGACGTCACTCACTCGTCACTTGTACCCTGGGCCAAGGCCCAAGGCTATCAAGTCCGTCACTCGTCACTCAAAGCGTCGTCGTCTTCTCGCTGATGCTCTCAAGAGCGCGAACCATGGCGGCAAGGGCCTGCGTGGCCAGTGCACCGTCGATGACGCGGTGATCGTAGGTGATCGACAGATACACCATGCTACGCACGACGATGACGTCCTCACCATCGAGCTCGCGCACGACCGGCCGCTTCTGAATGGCACCGATACCAACGATGGCTGTCTGTGGCTGATTGATCACCGGCGTACCGAAGAGCGAACCGAACGAACCAACGTTCGTCACGGTGATCGTTCCACCAGCGATATCATCCGGAGAGAGCTTCTTTGAACGCGCCTTGTTGGCCAGTTCGTTCATCATGCGGGCAACGCCCGTCACGTTGAGGTTCTCAGCGCCCTTGATCACCGGAACGATCAGATTCCCATCGGGTAGTGCCGTGGCCATGCCGAGATTGACGCGGCGATGCTGAATGATATTCTTTCCGTCAACGCTGACGTTGATGCGTGGGAAGGCTTTCACACCCTCACATACTGCCCAGCCAAAGAACGGGTTATATGTCAGCTTGAATCCTTCACGCGCACCGAACGCATCCTTGACCTTGTCGCGAAGCTTCACGATGCCCGTCACGTCGGCCTCGGCAATCGAGGTGACGTGTGGCGAGGTGTGCTTCGAGCGGACCATATGCTCTGCGATGAGCTGACGCACGCGGTCCATCGGGATGATCTCGGTGTCCGCGCCAGCAGGAATGTTCAACGTCGGGAACGCATCCACGGCAAGAGGCGCAGCGGCTGGTGTAGCTGTGGGAGCTGTTGCAGGTGCGGAGACAGGAGAACCACTCGTGCGGCGTGACAGATACGACATGATGTCGTTCTTCGTCACCCGACCCTCGATGCCCGATCCACTGATCGTGTCGAGTTCCTGCACACTGACCCCTTCGGCGGCGGCGATGCTGCGCACAAGGGGCGAGTAGAATCGTGAACCGGACTGACGTGGGATGCTGGATGTAGCGGCGCCATTGATGTGAACGGCAGCAGGTGCAGCGGCCGGTGCCGGAGCAGGAGCTGGCGCCGGAGCGGGTGCCGACGCAGCAGGGGCCGGAGCGGCAACCGCTGGAGCTGGAGCCGGAGCGGCCGCAGCTGCGCCCGAGCTGAGGCGGGCAATGACCTTGCCGACTTCTACAACGTCACCTTCGTTAGCGAGGACCTCCACGAGTGTACCGGCCGATGGAGACGGAACTTCGGTATCCACCTTGTCTGTCGAGATCTCAAGGAGCACTTCGTCGCGCTCGACCTTGTCGCCCGGCTTCTTGACCCACCGAAGAACCTTTCCTTCTTGGATCGACTCGCCCATCTTCGGCATCACCACGTCAACCGTGGCGCTACCTGCAGCAGGAGCCGGAGCAGGCGCTGGTGCGGCTGCAGGGGCCGGTGCCGGGGCCGGGGCAGGAGCCGGAGCTGGTGCCGGATCAGGCGCTGGTGCGGCTGCAGGAGCCGATGCAGCGGCAGGGGTTGCCGCAGCGCCACCTTCACCTCCCAGTATGCAGATCACCTTGCCTACCTCTACGGTGTCGCCTTCCTGAAACAGGATCTGACTGATCACGCCGGCCGCTGGTGATGGTACCTCGGTGTCGACCTTGTCGGTCGAGATCTCGAGGATGACCTCGTCACGTTCGACCTTGTCGCCGACGTTCTTGACCCAGCGCAGGATCTTGCCTTCTTGAATGGACTCGCCCATCTTGGGCATCACGACTTCAATGCTCATGGAACCGACCTTGGCGTAATGTTCGTGCTTGTTCGTTTTTTGCGTTCGTGGGCTACAAAACTAACCAATTCATTGGACCCGACGTGATGAAGTTCGCAGGGGGCATCACCTCTTGAGGAGGTCTTGCAGAGCCCCCTTCAGTTCGGGATGCCGGAATGTGAAATCCGTACCGAGCAGCCGCATCGGAACTGCGTACTGGCTGTGCAGGACAACATCGGCCTGCCTGCCGAGGACAAGTCTCAAGAGTCCACCAGGCACAGGGAAGAACGACGGACGCCCGATACATTCGCCAAGGGCTTTCGTGAACTGACGCATGGATGCGCTTTGTGGAGCCACGACATTGTACGGACCGTATGCGGACTCGTTGGTTGCGGCCCACAAGAATGCCTCAACAACGTCATCACGATGCACCCACGCCAACATTTGTCGGCCGCTGCCCAACACGCCCCCTACAAAGAGTCGCATTGGCAGCAGAAGCTTTGCCAACGCCCCTTCAGACGGATCAAGCACCACGCCGACGCGCAGACAGACAACACGTGTGATGCTGCTGACGCTCATGGCCGCCTCTTCCCACTTTCGAGTGACATCGGCAAGGAACGTCTGCCCTGCACCCATCGCCTCGTTTGACGGTACATACGTATCGCCATAAAATCCTACAGCAGACGCATTGATCAGGGCTGGCTTGGAGGGGGCTAAACGGATCGCTTGAGCAATGCGGCGGGTCGTGTCAACCCTGCTAGAAAGAATGGCATACCGAACCTTCGCCGACCAGCGACGGGCACCGACATTCTCTCCCGCGAGATTGATCACCACGTCAGCCAAGCCGACGGCCTGCTCCAATCCATCGTATCCGATCACCGTGCAACCGGCGATCGTAGGTCGCCCGCGAGAGACGACTGTGACGGAGTGTCCGCGGCGTACGGCCGCGTCGGCAATGCGGCGGCCGAGAAATCCCGAACCACCGACGATAAGAAGAGAACTCATGGGCGCGATAACGAAAAAGCCCGCTCGTTAGTTCGAGCGGGCTCTTGATTGGTCTTTTACACCGGATTACTTAGTCCTGAGCGATCACCCACACCTTCAATGGTGCGACGATGTCAGACATGAGCTTCACACGCACATCGAAGATGCCGAGCGACTTGATCGGCTCGTCGATCGTGATGTTACGCTTGTCAACGCGGAATCCACGAAGCTCGAGCTCTTGGGCGATCATCGGCGCGGTCACGGAGCCAAAGAGGCGACCCTCTTCGCCAACCGGCATCGAAACCGTGATCTGCAATTCAGCAAGTTGTGCTGCCGTTGCCTCGGCCTCAGTGCGAGCCTTCGCCATTCGAGCTTCGTACTGCTTCTTCTCGGTCTCCAGCGCGCGAATCGCACCGCTCGTGGCGTAATAGGCGAGCTGGTTCGGGATCAGAAAATTGCGGGCATACCCAGGCTTGACGGTGACGATCTCGCCGATGTTGCCAAGGTTTTCAACGTCTTGTCGAAGAATGATTTTCATTTCGGTTCCTTCAATTCAAGGGGCGCCATGCGCCGTATGGATCGATCGCTTGGGGGAAGTCGTTAGATGGTGACACCTGTCTTTGCTGCTTCTGCCATGGCTGCAGCACGCGCGGCCTGAGCTTCAGCACGGACCTTGCGGAACTCGCGAAGCTTTGGATCAAGCTGCACCGTCAGGTGGCGGATCACTTGCTCTTCGAGGAAGAAGAACTTCTCCAGCAAAGGAAGGGTGCTCGGCGCCGATTCAAAAGCAACGTACACATAGTATCCGTTAAACTTCTTGTTGATCGGGTATGCCAAACGACGGCGGCCCATCTTGTTCAGCTCGACGATCGTTGAGCCATGCTCTTCGAGGAATGCTGTGGTGCGTGAGATCACGGCCTCGACATCATTGTCCTCAAGGACGGCATTGACGATGTAGGTAGCCTCGTACAAACGACGATCGCTCATGTGGAACTCCTGTGGTTGCGATATGCAGTCGTTGGCGTCCAGACCGACGACAGGGGTTGATTGGTTGTTTCAGAGCCTGCAAACTTACGGCACTGGACGTCTTTTTCACAAGCCGAGACCATCCCTCGGGAATTTTCGCCCACAAACACCGGCTCAGCGCTCGACACGCGCTGGTACGGCAATGCTCGCGGAGCGCACCGATATTCACACAGCGATATCAATTTGCCGTATCTTTACGGCCCCTCAGCAATGAGGGATTACGATCGCCATTTGGCGAGCATGGTCTCTTGATTCACCCTTCCACATTTGTCGTGCAATGATGTCCGAACAGCTCTCTGACGGTGCCGAAAACACCGACGCAACCCCCGCAGAACCCGCTGCCGAAATTCTTAATGTCGCCCCCGAGACGACTGACGGCAGCCAGACCGTTACCCCACACGAACCAGCATCCGGCGACGGCGCTGCAACGGCAGCTGCCGAACCGGTAGCTGAGTCCGCTGCAGAAGCCCCTTCCGAAGCGACGGCCGAACCTCCTGCCGAAGCTCCTGCCGAAGCTCCTGCTGAAGCTCCTGCTGAGCCCACGGCCGAAGCTGCGCCTGAGATGAGCGCCGAAGAGCGTGAGGAACAGGCTCGCAAGCGCGAGGAAGAGCGCAAGCGCAAAGAAGAGGAGCGCAAGCAGCGAGACGCGGCCTATGCGACCTTGGAGGCGTTCAAGGAAGCGGCCACGGCATTCGAGATCGCCATTAGCGAGCGTGTCAAGGGCGGACTTCGCGGTGCGTTCCAGGGCTTGCGCATCTTCCTGCCGGCGTCTCAAGTTGGCCTGCGTAAGAACGTATCCGATGAAGAGCTTCAGCAACTTGTCGGGCAAACTGTTCGCGTCAAGGTACATGAACTTCAGTCCGACGATTCGGGACACAAGTCAGCGGTCGTTACGCGTCGGGACATTCTTCTAGACGAGTTGTGGGACACGATCTCTGTTGGTGCGGTCCACGACGGTGTCGTGTCATCGGTGACCGCCTTTGGTGCCTTCGTCAACATCGGCGGAGTTGAAGGACTCGTCCACGTTTCACGCCTCTCACGGTCTCGCGTGGCAAACCCTTCCGAAGTGGTGCGCAAGGGAGACAAAGTGAAGGTCACGATCGTCGAGATCGATCGCGATAAAAAGAAGATTGCCCTTTCGCACCGCGAGCACGAGGCCGACCCATGGGTAGGCGTCAACGAAGCATATCCGGCTGGAAAGCGCATCAAGGGAACCGTGCAGCGCATCACCGACTTTGGCGCTTACGTGCAAGTGAGCCCAAAGATCGAGGGACTGCTGCGAATCAGCGAACTGAGCTGGACGCGCCGCGTCAAGCATCCATCGGAGATCGTCTCCGTTGGTCAGACCATCGACGTTGAGGTTCTCTCGGCAAATGAAGAGAAGCACCAGCTCTCGCTCGGTTATAAGCAGACACAACCGAACCCTTGGCTGACGCTTGCCGGTGAACTTCCTGCCGGAAGCGACGTCGAAGGCACTGTCCAGAATGTCAGCACCCAGGGAGCCGTCATCCGCGTCCGTGACACTTTTGACGGGTTCATGCCGCGGTCGAAGATGGCCGGCGTGCGCGGTGGCAAGGTCACGCTGAGCGTTGGTGATACGCTGCAGTGCGTCGTGGTCGATCTTGACCCGGCGAACGCCAGCCTGATCCTTGCCATGCGAAACGAGGACGGTTCGGTGTCGGGTCAGCAAGCTGCCGAATGGCAGGGCGGACGCAGTCGGGATAACGAACGGGAGCGCCCGAAGCCACGCCAAGAGCAGGAGCCACCGTCTCCGGGGATGACCTTTGGGGATCTGCTCCGGGATGCTGACAAGAATATCCTCGGTCATTGAGCGCCACGGCGTACCCAGCAAGATTGAACATTCATAGCGCCGGAATCTCTCGAGGGGTTCCGGCGTTTTCGTTTCTGGTCTTGATCCTTTGGTAATTTGTTGGACACATGACTCTGCGCTTCACCACGGCTCGCACCTTGTCGGCCCTCCTGTTGCTCTGCATACCTTTTGCGGCGCATGCCCAGCAACCGACGTCAGTTCTGCAGCAGCCTCGCCCCCTGTCTCCGACGGAGTTCATCACGTCGGATACCTCCCAGTCGATTCGATCGGGAATCCCGGGTCAGATCCAAGCCCCCTCGTCGCGTGAGCAGGACAGTCTATATCGTCGAGCACTGGAGCTGCAGATCACCGCTCCGGCGCGCTTCTCCATCGCTGTTCGAGAGACATCGACCATGCTGATGCTGGCGGCACGAGAGAACGCCCGTCGAACCATTTGGGACCAGATCGATGAAACGATGAACATTCCAGCATCGATCTTCAAGCCACGTGACCAGGATGTTGCCCAGTACCAGCTGACGATCGCCAATGCGATGTACGTGCCGGGCGTGCTTCTGCGTCCAATGGGTACGGGCAACCTGCAGGTGAGTTTTGCGGACATCGCCAAGGTCTTCGGCATCGCTGAAGACGTCAGTCCGGTCATCCGCTACGTCGTCGATGATCGTCTGCAGGTTGAGATCGTCATCTACTCACCACAAGCAATGATCATCGCCACCATCTTCTCCGGCATCCAGGAACCAGGCACGTACACGATCACCTGGAACGGGCGTGCCCAGGATGGCAAGCCGGTCACGGCCGGCGAGTACATCGCCGAGGTCCGCCTTGGCCAGGAGCGGATCATGCGCAAACGCATCACGTGGTACGCTCGATGAAGCTCTTGCTGCTGATCGTTGTCTTGCTGTCGTCGGCCACGTTGACCCTCAGCCAGTCGTTGCCGATCATCGTCGAGCTTCCTGAGGGTTCGGCAATGTTGGCGGAATGGAGGCAAGGGGGCCGGCAGGGCGCGATCACGTCTCTGTCGAGATTGATCGGCGACCATACAACAAGCCCGTACATTCTCAGCGCAACGTTGAAGTGCGTTGAGCGCGCTCGCGAACAGTCCACGTTTGCCAAGCGGAGCTTTGATGCGACCATCGGCCGCCTCGAGCGCTACGCCGTGATCACGCTCCTGGGTCCGCGCGATCCCGCGCTTATGGCCGCCAAGCTCCGCCAAAGCGGCCTGGTGTCGACGGCGCAGGTCTTACCACAGCAAAAGATCGTTGGCCAGCCCAATGACCCCGAAGCACCCCGTCAGTACTATCTGCCGCGCATCGACGCGTATCGAGCATGGGAGCTGTTGCCGGAAGGTTCGGAGTCTGTTGTGGCGATCATTGACACGGGCATCGACACCACACACGTTGACCTGCAGGGAAGCATCTGGAGGAATTCGGCCGAGATGGGTCGAGACACTGAAGGTCTTGACAGGCGTACGAACGGCAAGGATGACGACGGTAACGGATTTGTCGACGACTGGATGGGTTGGGACTTTGTCGGGCGAGACGGTTCTGTGCAGGACAATATGCCCCTTCCCGGCAACGACCACGGTACGCACGTTGGCGGAATTGTTGCCGCCCAGACCAATAACAGCATCGGCATTGCGGGCGTCGCCCGCCAAGTGCGACTGCTCCCTGTCAAGGTCGGCCGAGACGACGTCAATGCCGAATCCGTGGCTCGCACGGGCGATGCCATCCTGTATGCCGCCGCCATGGGTGCCGACGTCATCAACTGTTCGTTCGGAAGCTCATCACCCACATTCGCCGATGCCGACGTGATCCGCACGGCCACGAATCTGGGCAGTCTCGTAGTAGGGGCAGCCGGTAACGATGGGCTCGACCAGGCGTTTTATCCTGCGGCCCATCCGGAGGCGGTATCGGTTGCAGCCTCGGATTTTTCTGATCGTTTGGCATCGTTCTCGAACTTCCACTCAACGGTCGATCTCTGCGCGCCCGGCGTCGGCATCCTGTCGACCATACCGGGCAACAACTACACGCCCTACAACGGCACGTCCATGGCCGCCCCGGTGGTTGCGGCTGTCGCCGCGATGGTCAAGCAATGCTACCCCGCTTATTCGCCGGCACAGCTACGTGCTGCACTGGTAGCCTCATGCGAGAACATCGACACGCTCAACCCGGATTACGTTGGGAAGTTTGGAATGGGGCGAGTGAATGCATACCGCGCCTGTTCGGCATTGAGCACACGCTGGTGCATCGTTGCGCGGCATGCATTCACCGACGTTGACGGCGACGGGATCTTTCGAAGCGGTGACACATTAGTGCTCGGTCTGTCGATCCGCAACGTCCTGAACGATCTCTCTGATGCCCGCATTGAACTTCAGCCATTGAGCGAGAACCTGACGCCGATCGATTCATCGATCGTACTCGGCCCGCTCGGCGCTATGCAGGAGCGGGATCTGCCAAGCCCCCTTCGGTTCAGACTTGGAAGGGATCTGACCGACAACTCGCGCGTTGAGGTGCGTGTGCGGATCTTCGATGACGGCAACCTTGTCGGCAGCGATGTGATCACCACCATTGCCAATCCCACGTATACCACCATCGATGTCAACGACATCGCCACTACGGTGAACTCGAGCGGGAACATCGGCTTCAACGATTACTCGGCCAATGAGCAAGGCGTAGGCTTTCGCTACAAAGATTCACCGAGTCTTCTGTTTGAGGGAGCACTGATGATCGGCACCGGCCCGACGCTTCTGCCAAATGTGGCGCGCGGTGTCGAGACGAGTCTCAAGGACACGTCGTTCTCCGCTACTCGGCTGGCATCGCTTCGCACCGATAGTCTCGTCTCCGGTGCTCGCGTGTTGACGGCCTTTGCAGACGATCCAAATGCGGACGGCTTGGGACTTGGGATCACGAAGAACGTGTATGCGCGCACCGAGGACTCACTGCGCAGCAGCATCCTTGTTGTGTTGAACATCAAGAACGTCACGGCTGCACCGATCAACAACATTTATGCTGCGTACTTCTTCGACTTCGATCTCGGCGCCAATGGTGCCGACAACGTTTGTGCATGGGATACAGCGGTTGGGGCATTTGTGCAGCGGAACGTTCTTGATGTCACGCAACCGCGAGTTGCGATGACGATGATCTCTCCCCTGCCGTTGAACGGTTTCGCCGTCGATAACGACGGTGCGCTGGACTGCCCGAGCATCTATGACGATTTTCTTTCATCAGAAAAGTGGCTCATGATGTCACAGGGCCTGAAGCGTCGCATCTCACGCCTCACGGACGCATCCACCGTCATCGGCGCCGGCCCGTTCAGTCTCGAGCCCAACGCAACGCAAACGATCGCTTGGGTCATCGCTGCCGGCACGTCACGTGCAGACCTACAGTCAAGCGTCTTCTCGGCACGTAACGCAGCAGCAGAGCAAGGCATTGATGTTGCGCCCTACGAGTCACTCCCTACCACCGATGCCATCATCCACGTCAGTGGATCTCCCCTTCTCACTGCCGGGACAACCGACGTCATCATCTCGCTTTCGATTCCGTCCGATGTCACACTCGATGCGATCGACATCACCGGCCGCTCGGTAGCCACCCTCCACGCGGAGTCAAACCTGATCGCTGGCGAACACCGCCTCAGCGTGAACTTTCCCGAGGTCGCCCAGGGCGCATACTTCCTTCGCCTCACCACCAAACGCTCAAGCACACTGTTTGGCGTCGGTGTCGTGAAGTAGTGACAAGTGACGAGTGACGAGTGACGCATCTTCGTCTCGCACCGCAGGTCTCGCACCGCAGGTCTCGCACCGCAGGTCTCGCACCGCAGGTCTCGCACCGCAGGTCTCGCACCGCAGGTCTCGCACCGCAGGTCTCGCACCGCAGGTCTCG
>JBEAYU010000055.1:0-42605 GCA_041170435.1 Bacteroidota bacterium | reverse complement strand
CATTGTAGACATGGATAAGATTGAACGCATCGTAGCCAAAGGTCTCGATCTTTTGCTGACGCAACCCAGCTTCGGCGCGGTTCTTTGTGCGCGCGATCATCGATCCGTCGGGGTCGTAGGTTAGCTCATCCATAAACTGTGGTACTTGGCCCACAGGAAGGGGCTCGGAGGATACACGCGTCAGGTGGTTGGCACCCGGCGTGTGGGTGTAGGTGAGGCTGCGACCTTGTATCAACGCGTCATTCGGACTGCTGAGAGAGTAGGTGCGATTGCCTGCGCGGTCGTACTGATAATTGTCATACGTACGCAAGGGGTGATAGGCCACCGTCGTAAGACGACCAACCTTATCGTAAACGTAGACCTCCCTGGGCCAGTTGGCCCCCTCTCGTGTGAGCTTGTCCGTGATCAAACCCGATTGGCTATACCACAACGCCTCGTCGTGCACGGGCTGGGCAGCCCCCTGCAGCGTCGTGGTTGATCGCAGCAGCATGCCGGCATCGTTGTAGCTGTGTGTGGTGGACATGTTCAGCTGCGGGTAGTCGATCTTCGTGACGGCATTCAGGGGGTCGTAGCTGAACTCTGCGCCGGCGGCGCCGGCATAGGGCCGACTCACGAGCTCGGGTTTGCGCGGCGCCATGCTCGGCCCGAAGCCCCGCTCCGACGTTGCCGTCCACATCCGGAACACACGGCCCTCTTCGTCATACCCGTAGAACGTGGCATGCTGTCCCCGTGCATCGACCGTATGGACCGAGGTGATCTTGTTCATGGAGTTGTACGAATAGTACACCGCATCGAATCCAAGGTTTTCTGTCAGACGCAATATGCACTCGACGCGGCCGCGCTCGTCATACGAGCGGACGATGTAGTGAAACGGCTGGCCACCGTGGGTGCGGTAGGCCACGATCGAGGGACGCGTCTTGAGGTTGCGCACGGTGCCGGTTGGGGTGAGGGCATCCCACACCGTTGCTTGAGGCGCACCGCCCCAGATCGCACCCACCGATGTGGGGAGTTCATCATACCAGACGGCTTGGAGGACAAACTCGGGATAGTTCCCGATGTGTTCAAAGTCACGAAGACCGGCAGAGGACGTCTGGTAATCACTCTGCAGAGTGCTCTTGGTCAATACGGGACCAACCGGTGCTTCTGCGGGGTTGAATACTGACGTTGAGGAAGACGCCAGGAGGTCTGCGCATGGTGGTTTGATATCGACGATGGCCCCGTCGCTACAGCCGGCGCACGTTGTGAACGGCAAAGCCGTGTACACCATGGGTACCGCTCGCGCAGGCGCGGAAAACATGGTCGTGTTCACCGTTGGCAGATGCTGCTCAGCATCGTCTGCGATATTCAGACGATCAGGGTCGACATTGTCGAGGGGGCGTCCCTGAACACGCGGCAGGCTAGCGACAGCGGCCTCTCCGATGATCGTGGGTCGTCCGAGATCGTCATACTGACGCATGGTAAAGGTTCCTCGCTGACGCTGCTCGGAGGTTTGCGAAAATCGCAGGCGGCTGTGACGATCGTAGACGTAGTCGACACGACCCATGTCGACCTGCTCCGTCGAGGCAACATTGCCAAAATCATCGTAGGTGTATCGAATGACCTGACGCGCAGGGTTGATGACCTCGATCACACGGTCGAGATTGTCGTAAACATATTCGGTGACGAGGTTGATGTCAACGTTACCGAGTGCATCCGGATCATATCCATCCACGGAGAACACGACACGCTGACGCTCATCGTAGACCTTTAGGGACTTTCGTGGGGTGGTTTGGTCATGGGAAACAGACAACTCCGTATCAACAACATCTCCGAGCCGTTCCCGTTGCACTGCGCTTAGCCCCTTTACGTCGCTACGCTTCAGTCGTGCGAATGATGTCGTGGATTTCGGACCTGATTTCTTTTCCGGAGAGACCGTTGGTACGGTAGTTGTGGGGTCGATCCCGCGCACGATCATTCCCTGCGATGATTCGACAACACGACCCAGGGCATCATACGTTGTTGTCGTCTCGAGGTGCAGCGCATTATCCGCCCGTACAGGCCTGCCGGCACCATCATACACCAGTTGTGATTTCTGAACAGGTGGAAGGAGATCTGACGCAAAGAGACGAGTCTGATCCTTGCTGAAACCTCGCTCATCCACCTGGACGAGATCATCGGTGGTGAAAGTCACGCGGCGCTTGGCATGACGCGGATGCAGTATGTAGTTGGGCAAACTGGGGTATCGTGACTCATCCAACGTAGATGATCGATCGTCAATCTTGGCATAGATGGCAACTTTACGTTGTTCCTCGTCGAGGTATCGATAACCAAGAGTGAAGTCTTCATAGGAGACGTCGTCGATCGTGAAAAAGTCACCTTTAACGACAACGTCAGCTCCGGAGAAGTACACCAAACCCCCGGCATCCTCGGTCGTAGAGATTTCAACGATCAATTCTGCTTCATCCTCACCAGCCTTATGCCTAGTTTCAAGACCCAGCGCATCAATGTTCAGTGGAAACACAAGATCATAGTCGGTGTCGTCAACCTTGTAGTTTTTCTTGACCACCAATGCCTCTGAACTACCGGATTTTGAAACGTTATCATTGGAAACGCAGTTAACAAAGTATTCGTCCCAGTTCTGAAGTGTTCCCTTAGCGTCACGGATGAGAACCTTGATCGGAAAGCAATCCATCGCGTCTTCTGTCCGTGTGAGCTTGACGTGGAGGTTTGCACTTTTTACCTTGAAATGTTCTGACCGTTTGAACCTGAACCTTCCTGCAAAAGAGCTATATCGTGCCTTCTTAGGAAAGATTCTGCAGTAGACTGTGGAATGAGAGAGTTTAGAAGGTGGCTTCTCGTAGTCCCCACACTCGCGAGTAACATTACATCCAGGATTATCATGCTCGCGACTTCCGAGCACAAACCTAATTCCGTCGCTAACCTCAAGGAGATCATACATTATAACATCTGCCGGAAACTGCCTCAGTTGAAGCGGAATGACGTCACGAATCGTTGGGATACCAGTGTAAGAATCACAGACAATCTGTTTCCAATTAACAGTGCCGGACACATTTCCCATCACGGGGTATCTACGTTCGATGGTGTCTAAATCGTAGGGAAGCAAACCATTAATCGGAGCATCAGGGTCTGGGAAATCATGCGGCAGCCACGCGGTTCGTAGCCGACCGATCGCATCGTATTCATATCGATGCAAGAAACCGTTTTCATCGATTCTAGCAGAAACACCACCGAGTTCGTCGTACGCAGTCTTCACATGAAGTGTGTGGGCATCCGTCCCCCCCAGGAGCGAGGGCTTACGAACAACCGTCAGCTGACTCGTCGGCAGATGATTGAATAGCGATGCACGATTGCCGAGAAGAACGTCAACTGTCTTATCTAGTCGCTTTCCGGAACGTAGCATGTTCGTGACCATCGTCGAGGGAGTCTTACCTTGCTCAATAGAGTTGGGATCGCCGTCTGGAGCAGCGCCATGGTAAGCGTAGGCGATATCGACTCCCGCACTTGACATCTGCTTCGAAAGTAGAAATGCACCGATCATCGGTGCGACCTTGTATTCGTAAGTCTCTGTGCTACTCCGCTGCTTATCCTTACCGTAAATCGTCCTTGTCAATGGCAAGCCCCATAATTGTGAGGACTCCTGCTCGTAACCGGTTGTGGTCATCGACAATGTGACGATGTTATTGGGATCCGAGATATCTTCATTCACTTCACTGGTCAGAAGACCAGTTCGAGGCGGACCTAAAGGAAAGATGTTTATCCGTGCTTCTCGATCATTGTCATCAATATCCATAAAGTCCGGTGGTCTAAAACCCTCATTGGCTCCCTCGACGATCCACCAATCCTTGTCTATGAAATTGTAAAATAGCCACGTGTCTTGCGTTTCGCTGTCCGGCCGGTAAAACTCGACCTCTGCCTTCTTACTATCCCACTCGGGATGCTCTTGCTTCCACCAGTTTCGCCACCGATAAAGTCGCTCGTGCTTCGTGACATTGGGATAGCTAAGAACGCTTTCCACTCTGTCACCTTCAAACAGATTCAGAAACTCGGACGTACTTCTATGAATTGGGATCCATTGAGTGCCGGATGGACGATATTGAGTCGTCGTGAGCTTCATGGTCGGTCGTGCAAAATCATTGTCGACCAGAGCGCGACGAGTCGGATCAGATGTCGTATAACCTACTGTGTAGCGAATGTCTCGTTCATAACTGTAGTCAGATTTTGAGTGATTAACTTGCTTTCCATCGATTACACTATGAGTCATCTTTGACTTGATGTTTCGCGTGTTACCTAGCCACGGCCAGTACTCGTAACTCGTCTTGCTGCCCTTTACAAGATCAAGCTTGCCGGACAGGTCATAATCCGAATGACCTACCTCCTCGGACGATCGTACTGTAGTCACGATCGACCGCTTCTGTGGAAAGCTGTTCATGCCACATTCACCGACGGAATAAAATGCTGTCTGAGCAAAGTAACTCAACTCTTTTTGAGCAAGTCGATTCCAACATGTCCTTGTTGATACTTGGGCCAGTGGGATCGTGCCGCTGGAGCGGTTGGATTCAAACTCAGTCGCTCCGGCAGTTTCGTTGCCGTAGGTCGTTCTAACGACTCGTGTACTGAATGTGCTTAGGGTATCGGAGCTGTGGTAATCCGGTGACGCATAATCGTACTCAATGTGGTACTCCTCACTCCACAGCGGTACTTTCTTGCCGATAGTGGCATGGGCTCCGTCCATGGATCGAGTACCAAGACGATCGTACTTCCATAGTGAAGAGCAAACAACAGAACTGACGTAATCAACGGGATAAAAAGAACAGTCTGTAGAAGCATTCCAATGCTTAAGGATGTATGCCTCGTAAAGCGCTAAGCGGTGCTTTTGGTTGTATACATCTAAAGCCGCTGTTATTGAGGTCACGACGTCGATGTTTCGAATTGCCTCGTTTAGAACTGCTTTGTCCTGAAACCAATACTTAAGTTCGTAGGTAGCTGATTGATTACTAACACTGACCAAGGCAGAAGTGGAGAAATCCAAGAAAGAATACAACGCGTCCGTGCCATTACCGAATGTTAGATAAGAATGTCCGAGGCGAACCTGTTTACTCGATATGGGGCGTGGGAAACCCGTGTTGAGCAAGAGCATGCGCCGATTCTCATAGTCGAAAGACGTCACACGACCCTCCGGATCGATCAGTCTCGTCAATAGCCAGGTCATTCCCCTATGATTACCAGGCGCCGGTAAGTCGTCTGCCCCCCCTCCGTCATCATATGTCCGTTCAAAGGCTCCATCGTCTTTCGCCCCAAAGTTCAGGGCTTTGTCGAATTCAAGTTCGTATGATCGCCCTTCTGATACAATGTTAACTCCTCTCGGGCGGTAAGAAATCGTGTGCTCATTGAAACCAATGAGGTTTGCTCTTCCCGCCCTAGCCTGCGAGAAACGACTTCCATCCTCAGGGACGTGTCCATCATACCTAAATGACGCGATAGTGTGCCCAGAAGAGGAGTGGATCGACTCAAGATAGAATATTGTTGGTGTCGCATCAATCAATTGAACATCGAAAAGGTCCTCTATCTTCTCTGTGTACGATGTTTCACTACACTGATGGCGACCGTATGGCAAGAGAACCTCGCGAAACAGCAGTGTAGTGCCATCACCCGGGTAGTAGCGCACAAGCCTTGGATAAACATAACGAGGCCACTTGTTGGTATCGGGTTCAATGCTGGCGAGTAAATCATAGCTGTATTTTGCTTCGATCTTATCTGCAACAACCACGTCTGCATAAGCGGTGCTTGCATGATCCGTGGTCACGTAGCGCCCAAAAAATGGATGTTGTGCATCATAACCCGAATCAGCTCGACTAGTCTTCGTATGATCGAAAGGTTCCCGGCGGACCAATTCAAGAACTGAACCATCTTCTCTGAGAAGCTTGATCACGTCCTCTGTGTAGCGAGGTGCATTAGGTGCCTTGAAGTCCAAGAATCGAATCCAATCTTTCATCGAGTACATACGATTACAATAATCATAGCCCTCCAGAAGCCACATCATCTTGCGATCACTGAGCAGTACTTCATCCTCGTTGTACAAGGTGTGTTGATCTTCGCCTAATGCCTGTACCGACTTGTGAATCACGTTCTTGTTCGCCCACGTGAATGCCTGTACAGCGAACCCGTTAACTCCGAGCACCCAGACCGGCCTATTTCGCGTCATTGCTGACCAGGCAGGAGCAGCGCCGCTACTGAGCAAAGAATATCTTGAAAAGCTTTTGAATGTTGCGTTCTGATTGTAGTTGAGCGATAATGTTATCGGGTTGCCGAGTCTGGTCTGCTGAGAGATGACATGCCGATACTGAACATTACCACTCGCTGCAGAGACCGATACTTCTCCATCAACTGTCCGGGATTGATCCTTCATGAAACCACGGGCGTCATACAGCGATGATGTGGCTTCCATTGACGTCCTTAGCATTGCGCCAACGTCATTCAGCGATTGCGCATGTAATGATCCATACAACGTCAGATTAAGTATGGTGATTGCAACCAGGTTGGTGGTCAACAGGCCAATTGAGTTCTTCACTCTGTACTCCTTGACTTTTTACTATCAGATATGGGGTTCAATGCAATGTTGGTACAACTGGGTAGCACGAGAACCAGCAAGAATGCGGCACTTCGCTGCCAATACCACCCGGTGATTCCGGTGATACCTTGCAGTTCGGCTTCACTGAGTGTGTTCGTTGTCCATCGAATCCGAATGAATTGCAATCCTCACGTCTGGAAACACTCAGGTAACTCACACAACATGGTGCGTCACACGGAAGGATGTCTCCTTTAGGACTCCTATTCCAGCATGATGGCGTTGCAACACGCCATGTGGCTGGATAGGGTAAGAGGAGTAGGTTCTCGACAATGGTCATCGACACCGTCCGTCGAATCACCTCATTGATGTCGATGTCATTGCAGCCCAACGCCTCGATTCTCAGTACCTTAACCTCCCAGACACCCTTGCACGCCCGAACACCCACGAAGAGCTTCACATTGCATGAAGCGGATACGGTAGTTGTGACAGTCCTCTCTGTATAGGGATTTGTCAAAGGATCACAATCCTCCTCACACGGCTGCTGGGCATGTATGGGCAGTATGAGACAACACAGAATGATGGCGCAGAGCGCGAGTTTCTTCGCAAGCCAGTCCACGTTATGACTACATTTCATAGAGATCTTTTCCTGAAGACTCAACAAAGACATTGCCAACCGTAATGTCCAGAAAATGGCGTTGAAAGGACGGAGGACAAAACCACATCACCAACGGCAGTGGTGTCGGAGTGTCATTTTTCGATTATGAAGTGTGTGTAGGCAGATTCCCCCGATTCGTCGATCACTCGGAGATGATACAGTCCATTAGAAAGCTGTGTCAGATCAAGTAGAAAAGTAATCTCTTCAGATCCATGGTGAGAGAAAGGCATTCGAATCACGCATTCTCCATTGATCGAAAAGACCTGTAGACTTGACCGGCCTGACATCTGTGAACATCGTATCCTAATGACACCGTCTTGCGACGGATTCGGAGATACATTTAGATGAAGTTTGCCTCGTTGTCGCTCGTCCCGCCGAGGTGCGGCTGCCTTGTGCAGTGCTCCATCGTCTTCATCAGCCTTAATAAACATTCGATCTAAGGTTACAAGCACCAACCCTGATCGGCTCAAATTTTTCGCCACTTCAGCGCCGCGACCCAAACCATAGTACATCGCAACGAACGCACCACTTACAAGACCTGTGTCATTACGGATGTTCAGCTCCTGCAAGGTGTCAAGTCCATTCTGTGAGAATAGACCAACCACTATGCGTGCATCTTGCTCTGCGATAGTATCGTTCCGTGCCACTTTTATCTTCCCTCGAATCGACATCAATAGATCTGCGAGTGTATCGTGCGACAACTGCACCCCTTGCAGCCAACAACGACGCACACCGATCGAATCAAAATTGAACCGTGTTTGCCGGTAGCGAGTAACGGCATGGTGTGTCATCCGCCAGTTAGAGTCGCACGGTGAGATTGAGTCGAGCCGACCCCATACAATTTCTCTGGGCATCCACCCATTTTCAACGCGAATTCCAACAATGGTGTCAAGTCTACAATCTGCGTTCAGGTCGATGACCTTTAGCACACGCTCCTGTTGAGCTTGCACAGTTCCCAAACCGACGCAGGTCAGAAGACAGACGATCACAACGCGTACAACCATTTTAACGCCTCCCCTCATTATCATCAACACGACTGGTTGAAATCGGCGCGTTCGTTCCGCGCCCGGCATGTCTCCAACCTACAGAGATAACGTTTGTTGCCACGGGTGAACAATCAATCGTTTGGGACAGCTACTTTTAACCGTTTTTAATCAACTCAAGGTGCTACTGCTTCTAACCTAACCCATTGTTTTTTATGGGGTTACACTACCTGTGAAGGCATGACCGAATGAGACACCGATTTGAAACGTGCGCAAGTTTTTTTTGTGGTTGTCACCCTCGCCTTCGCTAAGTCGACGATCGTCATCCCGGCGAAGGCCGGGATCCATGCGGTGTAACAGGATGGATTCCCGCTTTCGCGGGAATGACGATCGGCTTCGCTTGGGCCCCCTTGCTCCGCAGGCGTCCCTCCGCAGGTGTCCCTCGCTTCGCGAGTCCCTCCGCAGGCGTCCCTCGCTTCGCGAGTCCCTCCGCAGGCGTCCCTATGCAGCCCCCCCCTACGGCTCGATCGTGCACAGCAGGGCGCCCTTTTCGACGGCGGACCCTTCGTTTGGGGTGAGGTTGCGGATGGTTCCGTCGATCGGTGACTTGATGGCGTTCTCCATCTTCATGGCCTCGAGGATGAAGAGGGTCTCGCCTTTGCGGACGGTGGCGCTCTCAGACGTGTGGATGTACTTCAACAGGCCCGGCATCGGCGCGGTAAGACGCGTGACGCGGCGCTGCTGAGCCGGACTTGAGCGGAGGATCTCCAGAAGGTCCGCATGACGTGCCTGCAGGACGCGGGCCGTGTAGGCGTAGCCGCGCACGGAGATCGTGACGCTCTGCATTCCGTCGCTGTGAATGTGCACCGGAACCAACGCCTCGCCGTCTCGCCAGTGCCAAATGCCCGGGATCGCTGTTGGTAAGAGCTCAATGCTCCGGCCGCTCTGATCCGATGCGCCCGATGCGGTGAGTTCCACAGTGCTGGTGCGACCGTTGAGTTCGGTGGTGACGACGAAACGTGCCATGCTTAGCCCCCTATACAGCGATGATCCATGCGGCAAATCTACGACGGTCGATACCAGCATTCCTGCGTGGCCACCGCCGCCATCGTCACGTCATGGGGCTCGGTGCTGACAGAAGGCACGAGCTGACATTGATACGCCACCCCAATAGGCGTTGCTCCCGAGCGTGCGAGAAATCTGTCGTAATACCCCTTGCCGTACCCGACACGATGACATGCCTTGTCGAATGCTACCATTGGTACGATCACCGCCGTCGTGGAGTCAAAATGATCGTCACTCGCTACATCATCCGGCGATTCCGCAACGGGCTCGAGTATCCCGAATCGCCCCTGCTGCCAGCGCGTGCGCCATGTGACGCGGCAATGCAGAAGATCATCGCCGGAATCCGGTGTGATCGGAACGTATACCTCTTTGCCGATCCCCCACGCATACTCGATGAACGGCATCGTCTGAACCTCGTGCAACGTCGAACGATACACATGCACCCGTGAAGCGATCTGAAACGCCCGGTGCTTGTGCGCCCGCTCAAAGATGAGCTGGTCCCACAACGAACGGTCATGATCCTCAATCGATGCCCGTCTCTCAATGGCTCCGGCGCGAATCTCCTGCTTGGTCACTCACCCCTCCGCATGGCAATGATATCTGGAACAATAATGGCAGCGATCAGTACCAGTCCGCCGAGTACCTGACGCATGGAAAGAGACTCCGCACCAATGGCTACGGCAATGATCGAGGCAACAAGGGGCTCCATGGCATAGATGATGCCAGCCCGAACCGGATGCGTGTACTGCTGAAACCGTGTCTGCACAAAGGTCGGGATCACAGAGGCGAAGATCGAACAGTACACAACCGCCAACAGTACCGGAGCCGTCCACGCAAGACGCATCGTCTCGTGTCCCGTTTGACCGAAGATGATCATCGACGCGACTGCCAAAACAACGGTGGCAGCAAACTGTAACACCACAAAGGCGTTCTGCTTGCCGGTGTCGTCCCGCACCTCGGACGTCCACGCGTCGATGTACACCAAGTACACGGCCCAGATCACCGCACTCACTAGCGTCTGCGCATCACCAAGCCGCACACCAGAAAGCTCGGGCGACGTGAACAGGTACAGACCGGTAAGGATCATTAGGATCGACGCCGCATGCGTGCCCCGCAGACGCGTGCCCTGCGTGATGCGCTGCACCATCGGTACAAACGCCACCATCGTGCCCGTGATGAAGGCCGATGTCGATGCAGATGTGTCGGTGAGACCAAACGTTTGCAGAAGGAAGCCCGAGCCAAACAGCAGACCAAGGATCGAGCCACGCACAAGCGTGCGCCGATCGATCGACGCTAACGAGGCCCGCCAAATGATCAGGCTTATCGTAAGCGCTACACCAAAACGCAAGGCAACAAAAACACTCGGATCCACGTCGGCAAGGGCCGATTTGATCACCACAAACGTGCCAGCCCAGAGAACGGTGATCAGGGCCAGCGCTAGTTCCGCGCGGTGACGAAGCATCAGACGCCGGCCTGGGCAAGGAGATGATAGTATCGGGAAACCGCCCGCATGCCGGTGTGGAAACTCTGCAGGTCGAAGTGCTCATCCGGCGAGTGCGCATTCTCATTGTTGAGGCCAAAGCCCATGAGCACCGTCGGCACATTCAATACCTGATCAAACAGCAAGACCACCGGTATCGAGCCCCCTTCACGCGTGAACCGGCACGTGGTACCAAAGGTCTCCTCCAGTGCCTGAACGGCCGCATGCATGGCCGGAGAATCACGGTTGACAAGTACCGGATCGGCCCCGTGCAGGTCCTGAACGTCAACCGTGACACCCGGAGGGGTTATGGACCGGACATAGCTGGTAAACTTGTTTGCTATATCATCGTGACGCTGGTGCGGTACAAGTCGCATGCTGACCTTGGCCATGGCACGCGCCGGTAGAACGGTCTTGGCCCCCTCGCCGGTGAACCCACCAAGGATACCGTTGACGTCCAGGGTCGGACGCGCTCCAAGGCGCTCAATGGAACTGTATCCGTCTTCTCCGAAGAGCGTCGAGACGTTCACATCGGACTTCAAACGCTCGTCGCTATGCCCGAGCGCAGCAAGCTCTCCGCGCTCCTGCTCGGTAAGGGGCTTGACATCATCGTAAAATCCCTCCACCTGGATGCGACCGTACTCGTCCTTCAGTTTCGAGATGATGGTTGCCAACGCATTGAGTGGGTTCTGCACAGCACCGCCATAAGAACCGGAATGTAGATCACGATTTGGTCCCTGCACGTTGATCTGCATGTAGGCAAGACCGCGCAGACTGTACACGATCGAGGGCTGACCCGGGGCGAACATCGACGTGTCTGAGACAAGGACGGCGTCACAGGAAAGCTTGGTGGCATTCTGACGAACAAATGGTGCCAAGTTGGGTGAGCCGATCTCCTCTTCTCCCTCGATGAGCAATTTCACATTCACCGGCAACTGTCCCTCGGCGGCCAACAAGGCTTCAATGGCCTTGATGTGAAGGAATACCTGACCCTTATCATCGGTCGCCCCGCGCGCATACACCTTTCCGTTGCGAATCACCGGCGTAAACGGCGGGTCGGTCCAGAGATCGATCGGGTCCACCGGCTGCACATCGTAGTGACCATAAAAGAGCACCGTGGGAGCCCCCTGCCCTGCCTCGCAACGCTCTGCATAGACGATCGGGTGACCCGGCGTCGGGATCACTTCCACGTGCGGCATGCCCACGCCACGCAGATGGTTGGCCAGCCACTCGGCACAACGGGCAACATCACCGGCAGATGCCGGGTCCGTGCTGACGCTCGGAATGGAAAGGAACTCCACAAGCTCGGATTCGAAACGCCCGCGGTGCTGGTCCAGATACTCGTTGGTTGTCATGAAGGATGAGATGAGTTTGTGAGTGTTGGTGTTTCAGGTTCTGTTGGTGTTGATGTTGGCGCCGGTCTTGACGTTGGACGTGAAGGGGGCCTATACGGGCATGAGCATCGACTCGGCATAGACGCTCTCGTAGTGCGGCACAATCAGCGAGATGTCGTATGTGTCCACCACCCGCCTACGCGCATTCTCACGAAAGATCGCCAGCTTCTTGGGGTTTGTCAGAAGGTCCAAACAGTACCGACCCATGCGCTCGACGTCGCCCAGTTCGGCAATGAAGCCCGTCTCGTCGTGCCTCACAACTTCGGGGATGCCCCCAATGTTCGTGGCAACCACCGGCACCGAGCAGCTCATGGCCTCAAGGGCAGACAAGCCGAAACTCTCCTGCTGCGACGGAAGCAGAAAGATGTCGGCCACCGAGAGGATCTCCGGCAAGGCCGACTGTTTGCCAAGGAAGGTGACGTATTCCTCGACGCCAAGCTCACGGCAGAGTCGCTCGGCATCGCTGCGCTCGGGACCATCGCCAACGAACACCAGCCGGGCGTTGACCTTCTTGCGCACCTCTGCCAGGATGCGCACGCAATCCTGCACCCGTTTGACGGGTCGGAAATTGGACACGTGCATGAGGATGAACTCGCCGTCCTTTTTGAGGTGTCTCTCAAGAGGGCCACATGGCGTGCGGTTGTAGAGAACACTGTCGACAAAGTTTGGTATCACCCGGATCGACAGATCCTGACCAAAACTCTGACGGGTCTTTTCGGCAAGGAAGCCCGAGACGGCCGTGACAACGTCGCTCTTCTCCAACGAGAACTTCACCAGCGGCAGAAACGTCGGCTCGAGTCCCACAAGCGTGATGTCCGTACCATGCAGCGTCGTTACCAAACGAAAGGGACGGCTGCTGCGACTGATCTCGCGCGCAAGGTATGCGCTCACGGCATGAGGGATCGCATAGTGCACATGCACCACGTCGAGCTGCTCGTACTTTGCCACATCGAGGATCTTCCCAGCCAACGACAGCGTGTACTGGTTGAATTCCATGAGCGGATACGAGGGCGTCTCGACCTCGTGGTAGTAGATATTGTCCTGGAACCGATCCAGACGCATCGGCTGAGCATAGGTGATGAAGTGGACGCTATGCCCTTTTTTTGCAAGTTCGTGGCCCAACTCCGTGGCAAGCACACCGCTGCCGCCGTACGTCGGATAACACACCATTCCAATTCGCATTGACAGGTCCTTTGCTCCCGACGAGCCGCTACGTTACCCGCATGAGCTTCACGCCCTACCGCACGGTCACATCGGAGAATAGCTTCGAAATTACCATCAAACGGTCAGTCTTTCGGGCGTTTCTCGCCCCCTGCCGATCGAAAGCCGAAGCACAACAGGTTCTCGAAGCACTGCGTTCCACCTACTGGGATGCCGTGCATCACTGCTTTGCCTATCGCATCGGCCAGTACGGCATGGAGTCTCGCATGTCCGATGACGGAGAACCATCCGGTACGGCGGGGAAGCCCATTCTGTTTGCGATGCAGAAGGCCAACATCAGCGATGCGATCATCGTGGTGGTGCGCTACTTCGGCGGCGTCAAGCTCGGCGTTGGCCCCCTGGCCCGCGCCTACGCGGAGGCAGCGCAGAGCGTGATCGCATCGGCGGAACTGATCGACGTACGACCACTACAGCGCATCATCGTTCACTGTCTGTATGATGACGTGTCAACCGTGACGCGACTTCTTGAGGACGTCGGGGCACACTTTGAAGCATCGTATGGTGACTCTGTGCAGTTCGATGTGACGCTTGACGAAGCGCACATGAACACGTTCGCGGAGTTACTTGTCTCGCGTACGAACGGACGAGCCGGATACTCAAAAGTCCGTTCCGATTGACACCATCCATACCGGTTCGGAAAAGCCCCCTCCCGGACGGATCCGCCAGGCCACATCAATTCGCAGCGGCAAGCCCAAAGCTGCATTGCGAGTGCCGAGTCCAACAGATGTGAGGATCGGGTTGGCGGCCTCGACGAATGGCTCCGACCAGGCGATGCCGTTAGCATCCCACGCACCGCCGGCATCGAAGAAGATCTGCGCCTGCATTCCCTGAAACAGCGATGGCAAGGGGCCCGCCTGAAAGGCCAACAAGAACGGGAACCGAAGCTCAAGATTGGTCACAAAAAACTGCGTGCCGAATCGCTCGTTGATGGCATAGCCGCGAAGGGGCCAGCCCGGTCGTGTGAAGGCGAAGTCCTCCGGATTCTCGAATGGCCATCCGTTGGCACCGAGATAGCCATTGATCCAATTGTCGGTGCCACCGATGAAGAACTTCTGAGGGTTCGTGCCAGAGCTCACTCCACCGGTTCCACGCACGGCAATGGAGTACAAGCCCCCGAGATGGAAGTACTTGCGCGCGTCGATCCGTGCCGTGGTGAAGGCGATGCCCGACTCTCCCCATGCAGGCGAGGCCTCGAGCGTGAGGTTCACGCGTGAGCCACTCATCGGGGCCCACATGCCCCATACACCATCATCGAGAACAAAGGATAGCGAAGGAACCGTCACGAACCGCGTCAGCGAGGGCTCCAAAGGATTGTCGATGTTCTCACGAGACATGCCCATGACCTGCAGCCCAAGATCGATGCGCGTATAGCGCGAGAACGGGTATGCCGCCCTCAACGTCGTGCCGTAGTTGCGGAGTCGGTAGAGATTATTGGTGTTGGGGAGGAAGGTGAAGCCCGCATTCTGGAACACCGCAGCGTAGAGGTCGATCACATCCGGCAGATAACCGTATGAGAGCCAGAAACTGCTGTTTGCCAGGTCCAGAAAAATGTTGCCACGGAAGTAGATCTCGTGGTCTCCGAGCATGTCCGAAAAGAGCATGTCGATCTGACCATTGGCACCGAAGAAGTTCGAATAGCCGGCATTGCCCGCCACAACATCCGCTGAGAACGTGGTCTTGTAGTCCTGCGGCGGATAGATGGTATCCTGTGGCTGGTCCACGCCATCGAGCAGTGGATTGGTCTCATACTGTGCCGCATCGGGATTCGGCGGTGCTGACCGTTGGTCGGTGAGATCGACGTCAAACGTGCCGTAGCTGAAGCTGATGGTGTCCTGCTCAGTGACTGGCTTGGCAACAAGCTGGGAGAGCGTATTGCGTTCAACGAGCTGTTGCTTGCGAAACACCGTCATCGGCAGCGTGTCGCGCTGCTTCAGCTCGAGCGGGAAGTTCAGAAGAAAGATGTCATAGCCGACGCGGTTCTGAGAGGCAAACAGAAGCTTGGTGCCATCTCGAGAGAGCGAGATCTGTGTGACCTCCTGCAAGGAATTGGTCAGTGCCGCACGACGCTTTGAGGCAACATCCATGCGCCAGAGATTGCTGATGCCGTTGTAATCGGCCACGTACAGAAGCGTGCTGCCGTCCGGTGAGAGAGCCAACGACGTCTTGTCGATCTCCGGGTCGTTGGTCAGACGCTCGATCTGACGTGTCTGCACGTCCACGCGGTACACGTCACGAGAATCGACATTGTGATTCCAGATGGCAAAGTCGGCCGGAATGTCCTCTGGGTCCGTGTACGCATTTCGGTCCGAAATGAAGTACACATACTTACCATCGGGCGACCACGTCGGCTGGGCATCGGTGAAGATGTCATTGGTGAGCTTGGTGATGCGGCGCTTGCCGAATTCATAGACGTAGATGTCCGAATGACGTCCGCCCGTATCGGCATCGAAGGCGAGCTTGGTGCCATCAGGCGACCAAGCAACGCCGCCTATGGTCTGCAGGTTAAAGGTCAGCTGATCGTAATCTCCCGACTCAACATCCACAAGGTAGATCGCATCCTGCCCTGCCCCCTTGGCGCCGACAGCAAGTTTGGTGCCCTTTGGGTTCCAGGTGATACCGGGCGTGAGAAAGTTCAGCTCCTCGAAGTCTGTGCTGCGTCCGCTCGATGCGAGTTCACGGGGCTTCTTGGTCTTGATGTTCATGACGTACAGACCGAAGGTACCCGACCCCCTGTCGGAGAGGAAGGCCACGTTCTGCCCGTCCGGCGAGATGGCCGGCGAGGTGTTGTAGAAGTTTTCTTCTTTCCTGTGGTTGGTCAACCGCTGCGCATAGTCTTCGACGTACTCATAACGACCGACGTCGGGAAAGTACTCGCGCTTGGTGTCCTTTGTCCACTGATCGGACATTTCCTCGTAGGACATTCCGAACGAGGCTTGAAAGGTCCGCTCGACGTCACGCAACGTGCGGAACCGATTCAGAACCTCGCCCACCTTCCCCTTACCGTAGGTGTTGGCCACGTATGTCCAGAAGGCCTGGCCACCGCGGTAGGCAAAGTACCCGTTCAGCTGATCGAGTCCACGCAGATACTCGCTCACGGCCACATCGCGCATGAACATGTCGGTCTTAACGTCCATGCCGCCCGCGCTGGAGTATTCGGCAAACCCCTCGTTCATCCACAATGGCAGCATCACCGCCCCGGGATTGTTCACCAGCGACTGGACGCTACCGCCATAGAGCATGTCGTTGAGAACGGCATGCACGAGCTCATGATGGATCACATGCTTGAACTTCGCGTGGTCACCCTCAAAGGGCAAGACCACCCGATTCTTGAACAGCTCCGTCACGCCCCCTATCCCCTCGGTCATGAACTGGCCGATGACATTGGTCTGCTGGAACTGGTTGTGTGAGTTGTAGAGGATCAGCGAGATCCGCTTACTGACGGTAAAGGCCAGCTGATCCTGGATGATGCGCAGGGCAGACTCGGCCTCGCGAGCCATGAACTTGGCAAGGGGCAGAGCATTACCGTGATAGTAGACGTCGAAGTTGGCAGACTGGATGATCTTCCAGTTGAACTTCTCGTACTGCTTCTTGTTCTTGCCGAACTCCGTAGCGCCACCGAGCAGCTGCGCATCTGCCGGAACAGATGTTGCGAGCCAGCAAAGGACGAAGACTGTGACAATGAAGGAGAGTTTCATGGTGGCCACGATGACGGATAACTCGGCCCGCGGGTGTATGATGTTGGTCGCTCTCGCCCCCTCTAGGAGACGGACTCCGCACTTTCGGGACGTTCGTTACGAGGCTTCAATCGCTTGGTCGAGGAGAGATAGGCCATCCCTGCTTCTGCGGCGGCCTGCTCTGCTTCTTTTTTGTTGCGGCCCACGCCGGCGCCCACGACGTGATCGTCAACCACGACCTCGACCGTGAAATGCTTCTCGTGGTCGGGTCCTTCTTCCTTGACCACAACGTAGCGCGGTGCACCGTAGCCCTTGCCCTGCACGGTCTCAAGGAGAAGACTCTTGAAGTTGGTGTCGTGAACCAGCGATTCACGCATCATGATCGGCAACAGGCGCTCGACGATGAACCTTCGTGCTTCATCGAACCCACGGTCAAGATAGATCGCGGCAATGATCGACTCCAGCGCGTCGGCCAGCATGCCGTCATTCCCACGCTGAAGTGATTGATTGGCCGAATAGCTCAGAAACAGATAGTCCTCAAGCCGCAGTGCTCGGGCGCAGACGGCGAGCGATTTCTTGTTGACGATCCACGAGCGCATCTTCGTGAGCTCTCCTTCAAGAACTTCACGGTTGTTATAGAACAGGTACTCGGCCGTCACCATGCCGAGAATTGCGTCTCCGAGAAACTCAAGTCGCTCGTTGGATCGATGATCCGGCGTATTGGCCACCTGCAGGTACGAACGATGCGTCAGTGCCTGCTCGTAGAGCGATGGCATGTGGATGCTCACACCGAGGGTCTCTTCCAGCTCCTTGACGCGCTCGTCGCTCAGCAGCCCCATCGACGGAAAGATCTCTCGGAATACGGCATTGCCCGCCGCCCCCTTCGTGGTGGCGAACTTGAGCAGGTTTGCATACAGCTGGCGAACGATGTCTTTCAAGGGGCTTCCCTACACCGTCGGTCTGGCATACTTATTCGCTGAACGCCTTGAAACAGAGCGTAGCGTTGTGTCCGCCAAATCCGAACGTATTGCTGATGGCCGCACGAATCTCGTGCTGGCGCGGAGCGTTGGCCACATAATCCAGCGTGCAGTCGGGATCGGTCGTGATCTGATTGATCGTCGGCGGCGCGATACCATTCTTGATGGCCAGCACCGTGGCGATGGCCTCGATGGCACCGGCAGCACCGAGAAGGTGTCCCGTCATGGACTTTGTCGAACTCACCAGCATCTTGTCGGCCCAATCACCAAAGACCGTGCGAATGGCGGCCGACTCCGATTTGTCATTGAACGGCGTCGATGTGCCATGGGCGTTCACATAGTCGATGTCCTCTGGCCGAAGGCCGGCGTCGGCGATGGCGAGCTTCATTGAGCGTACGGCACCCTCCCCGCCCGGGGCCGGCTGGGTGATGTGGAATGCATCATCGGTAAGACCGATGCCCACGATCTCGGCCAAAATGTTTGCGCCGCGATTCATGGCGTGTTCGAGTGTTTCGAGCACCAGGACGCCCCCTCCCTCGCCCATGACGAAGCCGTCGCGGTCACGATCGAACGGGCGACTGGCCGTTTCCGGACTATCATTGCGCGTCGAAAGAGCCTTCATGGCGTTGAATCCGCCAATGCCCATGGGGCACACAACAGCCTCACTGCCGCCGGCAAGCATCACGTCAGCCATGCCACGCTGCATGAGCATGAAGGCATCGGCGATAGCGTGGGACGATGTAGCGCAGGCTGACACCGTGGCGTAATTCGGACCCTTCAAGCCGTAGCGGATGGCGATGTGCCCCGCGGCGATGTCCGAGATGAGCATCGGCACGAAGAACGGTGAGATACGATCCGGCTTACCGTTGCGCTCGTACAGATTCTGTTGCTGATGGTGATAGGTCCACATTCCGCCGATGCCCGAGCCGAACACCACACCGGTGCGTTCACGGTCACACGATGGAAAATCGATCCCCGAGTTCTCGACCGCCATCACGGCGCAGGACATGGCGAACTGCGCAAAGAGGTCCATTCGCTGGACCTCTTTGCGAGTCACATGAAGCGTCGGGTCGTAGTTCTTGACCTCGCACGCGAAGCGCGTCTCAAACTCCGTGGCGTCGAACCGTGTGATAGGTCCGGCTCCACTGCGTCCTTGCATCATGCCATTCCAAAACTCATCGGCAGTGTTGCCAATAGGCGTGACAGCTCCGATTCCGGTGATGACGATGCGGGGTATGGTCTTCGACATACGTGTGCTAGGCTATGAGAACGTGAATTCGTACGGGGTCAGACAAACAGGATTCGATCAGGCCTTCGATTCGATGTAGGAGATGGCATCTCCAACGGTCTGGATCTTCTCGGCCTCGCTGTCGTCGATCGTCAGATTGAACGCCTTTTCGAATTCCATGATAAGCTCGACGGTGTCGAGTGAGTCGGCGCCAAGATCACTTGTGAACGAAGCTGTTGGCGTGACCTGTGATTCTTCGACGCCAAGCTTGGAGACGATGATCTCTGTTACCTTTTGTGCCACTGCTGACATAGCAAACCCTTGTTGAAAAATGAGGTTGAACAATCGTGCAAATGTACGGCGACGCCCCGCGGAATCACATCGCCAATCCGCCACAGACATTCAGGACCTGTCCGGTGACGTACGCCGACTCTGATGCCAAGAAGAACGAAACGACCGAGGCAATCTCCTCGGGCGCAGCACCGCGCTTGAGTGGAATGTTGCCGAAGAATGCAGCCTTTTGCTCTTCGGTGAGCTTGGCTGTCATGTCGGTTTCTACGTAGCCCGGAGCAACGCAATTTACTGAAATGTTACGACTGGCCAGTTCGCGGGCGAGCGACTTGGTGAGGCCCACCAGGCCAGCCTTGGCGCTGCTGTAGTTGACCTGTCCGGCATTGCCCTGCAGGCCGACGATGCTCCCGATGTTGACGATGCGTCCGCTTCGCTGTGACATCATGGGGCGTGCCACCGCCCGGCAGGCGTAGAACACACCGGTGAGATTGGTATCGATAACGTCGGTCCAATCCTTGCTGCTCATGCGCATGAGCAGGCCATCGCGGGTGATTCCGGCATTATTGACAAGGCCATCGATGCGGCCACCCTGAGCTACGACAGCTTCGATGAACTCCTTGACGCTGGACTCGTCGGCAACATTCACCTGCATGTATGTGACCTTGCCACCGGATGCCTCGATCTCGGAAGCCACAGCCGCAGAACGGTCGGGATTTGAGTTATAGGTGGCAAAGACGTGAGCCCCCTCGGCACAGAGTCTACGCACGATGGCCTCACCGATACCGCGTGAACCGCCGGTGATGGCAAACACCTTGCCACTATGATCAAAGGTCTTCATGATTGCTCCTGGTTCTGTGTGGTGTGACGCTCCACATCGGAGGCCGTATCGATTCCGTCAATTGTCGCCTCGGCAAGCGTGCGCTTGACGAGCCCCTGCAACACCTTGCCGGGCCCAATCTCGCAGAACGAGCGGATTCCGTCGGCCCACATCGTGTTCATGGTCTCGGTCCACAATACCGGCGAGGTCAACTGCCGCACGGCACAGTCACGCAGCTCCTTGGCACTCCTGACGGCTGCGCCGCTAACGTTCACATAGACCGGCACACGGGGCTCGCTGAATGCGGTGGCACGGATCTTCTCTTCAAGTCCCTGCTGCGCTTCCTGTAAAAGGGGCGAGTGGAACGCACCGCTGACCTGGAGCTCCTTGACCATCTTTGCGCCACGCTCCTTGAACAACGGCATGCACGAACGAACGTAGTCGGCCGAGCCACTGATGACCACCTGGCCCGGCGAGTTGAAGTTCGCCGGAACAAGCACGTTTCCGTCGATACCATTGAGCTCGGCGCAGATCTGACGAACCGCTTCGTCATCAAGTCCGACCACGGCAGCCATTGTTCCCGGGATGACATCGCCGGCCTCGTACATGAGCCTCGCACGCGTCTGCACCAGACGTAAGGCATCCTCGAAGGTCAGCACGCCGGCTGCATGCAGGGCCGAATACTCTCCGAGCGAATGTCCGGCAACGGCCGAGAACCGCACTCCGGGAGTGAGGGCCACAAGGATGGCCTCGTGAAGGAACAACGCCGGCTGCGTATGCTTGGTCTTGCGCAGTTCATCGTCGGGACCGTCGGTCATGATCCGATGGAGGTCGTACCCCAGGATCTCGTTGGCCGAGTCGACCAAGCGGCGGGCAACATCAAAGGTCTCAACCAGATCCCTGGTCATGCCCACGTATTGTGAGCCCTGACCCGAAAACAGGAATGCTGTACTCATACGTTTGGTTTGTAGTCGTCCATCGACCAACGCACGAGCACCGCTCCCCACGTGTAGCCGGCCCCAAAGGACGACAAGACGAGATAGTCCCCGCGCTTGATGCGATGGCTGGTATAGAGTTCCGAAAGACAGATCGGTATGGTGCCGGCCGTGGTGTTTCCGTAACGATCGATGTTGATCATCACCTTATCGGTGCTCAGCCCCATGCGCTGCGCCGTGGCATCGATGATCCGAAGGTTCGCCTGATGCGGGACGAGCCAGGCCACATCGTCGGCCGTCAGGTGATTGCGCTCCATGATCTCATACGACACATCGGCCATGCCCTTGACCGCGCTCTTGAACACGGCCTGACCTTCTTGATAGACGTAATGCTCGCGGTTGGTGACCGTTTCGATGGTGGGTGGCCGTAGTGAGCCCCCTGCCTTCTGATGCAGGTGGACCTCTCCGGCCCCGTCCATGCGCAGAATGTGGTCGACCACGCCAAACTCATCAGACTCGGATGGCTCGAGCAGAACCGCCCCGCCACCGTCACCAAAGAGCACACACGTGGTTCGATCTTCGAAATTCAGGATGGAGCTCATCTTGTCGCCACCCAAAACCAGCATCTTCTTGGATGCGCCGGCCTCGATCATCTTGGCACCGGTGACGAGAGCATACAAGAAGCCGCTACATGCGCCGGCAAGGTCGAATCCCCAGGCATTCTTCGCACCCAGCTTATGCTGGAGGATTGCCGCACTTGACGGGAACACACGGTCGGGAGTGACCGTGGCGATGATGATGCAGTCGATCTCCTCGGCCGTGATGCCGCGCTGACGCAGCACTTCCTGGGCTGCCGGAAGAAGAATATCTGTCAGCCCACCCTCGAAGGCGAAGTGCCTCTCGCGGATTCCTGTTCGCGTCCGGATCCACTCGTCGGTGGTGTCAATCTTGTCGGTGAACCAGTTGTTGTCGTACACGTCCGGCGGGACGCTGTGAGCGATGGCAGTGATGACGGCCTTCATTGGTCGACCCCGGACTGTGCAGCTTCCCGAAGTGCACGTTGAATGGTGCCGTTGACGTCCTTGCGAACCACTTCGACGGCACGGATGATCATGTTACTCAGGGCAAGGGGCGAGCCACTCCCGTGGCCAATGATGACCACGCCGTTGATGCCCAAGAGCGGCACTCCGCCATACTCCTGATAGTCCAGCCCACTGAGGACCTTGCGCAGAACCGGACGAAATGCGGCGATTGTGAGCTTCTGCATGATGCCACGATTGGCATAGGCCTTGAAGCGCTCCTTCAGGAACGTCAAGATGCTCTCGGCAAACTTCAAGACAATGTTACCCTCGAAGCCGTCGCACACGACGATGTCGACCGTACCCTTGAGGATATCACGCCCTTCGACGTTGCCGACGAAGTTGAGCGTACTGTTCGTCAGCAGTTCATGGGTCTCTCGGGCAACTTCCGTGCCCTTGCTCTTTTCCTCGCCAACGTTCAGCAGACCAACCGTTGGCCGTTCAATGCCGAGCATCAGGTGCGAGAAGACGCTGCCCATGATGGCGAAGTCATGCAGAAACCGTGGTTTGCTATCGACGTTCGCGCCAATGTCCACCACCAACGTTGGCCTGGCGGTGAGAGTCGGGAAAAACGTCCCAATGGTGGGGCGACTCACCCCTGGGATGCGTCCGCAGAGCATGGTGGCCGTAGCCATCACACCACCGGTATTGCCGGCTGACACAAACGCATCTGCCTCTCCGCGTCGTACCATGTCGAGTCCTACATAGAGCGAAGACTCCTTGCGCCCCTTGACGATCGACGATGGCTCATCGGACATCGTTACCACGTCCGGCGCATGTAGCACGCTGATGCGCGCTTCACCGGCTGCTTCAGGATGCTTGGCCAGGGCCGAACGCACGACATCCTCGCGTCCGACAAGGACGATCTCAACGTCCCTTCCGAGTTTTGACAATGCCAAGATGGCACCACCAACCTCACTGGCGGGCGCAAAGTCACCACCCATGGCGTCAACAACGACACGGAGTGGACGCGACGAGGGGGCTTTCGTCTGATCGGATGTTTCGTTCACGGGGCGTGCCGCAGAGATCGAAACGACGGAGTCATCAATCGACGTTGATGATCTTCCGACCGTTGTAGTATCCGCATGAGTGGCAAACGATGTGCGGCTGCTTGGCGGCGCTACAGTTTGGGCACGTCATGACCGTTGGGGCCGAAGCCTTGTAATGCGTACGGCGCTTGGCGCTACGCGATTTCGAGTGACGGCGCTTTGGATTTGGCATGAGATCAATTCCTCGATTTACTTGCGTTTCAGTTGTTCAAGAGCCGCCCATCGGTCATCAACCAGGCCCTGTCCATCGTCGGACGGCTTCAATGCCGGGTAGATCTCTTCGAGCGGTACGTCCCTGTAGGCCGGAGCAACATGCTGCATCGGTATGGCAACCGTCAGCACCTGCCGCACGTCATCAGTGATGTTGAGAGTCCTGTCGTCTTCACCGATCCCGCGCTCCTGCTCATCGTCAAGCTCCGTTTGTACGGCCTGCTGCCGTGCGGCAAGTGCAGGGTCGATGACGAACTCGATGTGGAGCTCGGCACTGATCGTCTCACGGAACTTTTCCAAGGACCTGTCACAGACAAACTCGGCCTCAGCCGACACGCTGGCATCGACAACGTAGTGCCGACCCGATTTGTGTACCCTTCCGTCGACCTGCACCGAGGCGTCAAACTCCTGCGGAAGACCGTGGATGTCCGATGCCGGAATGGACAGCGAGAATGGACGGTTCCCTTCACGCATCCCTACGATATCAAGCAAGACCATGGTGCTTTGGCGTTGTTCGGTTGTGACAAGACGACAAAGTTACGGAAAATGGCGGGTCATTGCCAAGTCCGCGTGGCTGCTCGATTTAGTTGGCCAGGCTCTGCAGATTCTTCTTGGCGGAGGCATTGTTGGGATCAAGCTTGAGGACTTCCTGATAGGCAGCCCGTGCCTTGTCCTTGTTACCCACACCCTGATGTCCAATGCCCAGATATAGCCACGAGACGACCGACTTTGGATCGATGGTGGTACCGAGGGTCGACCTATCGACGATGGCCTGCCAGTTCTTGTCCTTGATATCCAGGGCATTGAGACTGGCAACGGCTGCGATGCCATAGCGCTTCTCGTCAGGCGAGGCCGTGGTCGAGGCATTGGAGATCACCTGCTCGAGAAGGGGGCGCCCCTTATCAACATCGCCACGCACAAGGTAGGTATCGCCAAGGCGCTGCATGCCCCACATCATCTTGGGGTTCAGACCGAGAGCACGTTCATAGCTGGCAATGGCGCTGTCGACCAGGCTGTCTGCATAGAAGTTGTTGCCCATGAGCACGTGGATCTTGGGGTCCGTGCTATCAGTGCAATTGGCCAGACGTCCACGGTAGATGTCGTTGGAATTGGCATAGCGCTTCTTGCTCTGGAGCAAGAAGGCGAACCGCTCCATGAGCTTGCATTGCTTCGGCTCGATCTTGGCGGCCTTGAACATGACGTCCACGGCGCGGACCGTATCGCTGGCATTGATCAGGGCCGTTCCATACTTCCAGTAGTCCATCCCTTCCCAGAGAGAGTCCACGTTCTCAGCCGAGGCATACGAGCTGACGCATTCCTGCCACTTCTTGGCCTGGAAGTTACACCGAGCGAGCATGATCGAGACCTTGGGCTTGAGTGAGTCGATGCGCGCTGCAGCATCCTCAAGGTGACGCTTGGCATCGTCGCACATGCCCTGCTTATAGAGCGACTCGCCGAGGTACCACGAGGCCATGATCTCACCCGTACCAAGGGGGCGGAGCTCACGATAGGTCTTCAGAGCATCGGAGGCACTCGGATAGCGCTTAGCAAGGTAGTAGATCTTGCCCTGCTCGTACCAGGCACGGGCGTTCTTCGGGTCGAGCTTTGAAACGATGGCCCACTCGGCAAGACACTTGTTGAAGTATTCGTTGGAAAGCGCATCATCTGTTTCGCGATTGCCCATGCGCCAGTAGCAGATGGCCAGGTTGAAGTGAGCGTTGACAAGCGAATTATCGATCTTGATCGCGTCGTTATAATTCTGCACCGCAAGGTCGAACACCGGAAGGGGCTTCCAGTTGAAGTAGAGGTTCCCCAGCGCCAGATATGCATCGGCCTCCTTCGGGTACTTCTGGCGGGCAGTCGAAGCCACGAGTTCGGCAGCCGAGTTGGAGTCGGCCGCAACCAAGGCATTCACGTGGGCCAGAGCCAACCTGACGTCGTCGGTCTTGCGCCGAAACTTCTTGAGCATGACGCAGGCCTCATCGGCTTTGCCGGATTCGACAAGTGCCCGACTCAGCACCAACGCGTTGTCGGTGTCCTCATCATCATCCTCAAACACCCGGCGAGCATACAGAAGAGCTGTATCGCGGATGTCCATCTCGAGGTAGATCGTTGAGGCAAGACTCAATCGCTCGATATCCTGTGGCTCCTGCGCCACAGCCGCGCGAATATGGCCGAGTGCCAATAGGTAGTCGCCGGCGGCAACGGCCTTCTTAGCGCTTTCCAAGTCGTCGGCAACCACTGGTCGTGTGAGCGAGATGAGCACGGCCGCCAGTGCGATGATTTTCACGGAAACGTTCATGAGTCCCCTAGTCCTCAGGTAAGTACAGCGTGATCTTGGCATGAGCCGGTTCGATCCCCGCGTTGAACAAACTGTATTGCGCCTTGTTTGAGCGCGTTGCGAATTGCATGAAGCCGAACGCCACGTCATGCTGACTCGGTTTCGACGTCACATAGGCAAAGATCGGCACGGGGAAGGGATACTTCCCCATTATCAAATATGCCGGATGGACGGGCTTGGGCCACTCGTGCGACCCATCGGCTGCGGTGTAGCTCAATCGCAGATGCTTGACGGAGGTGTCAGCGCGCATCTGAGACATGTAGCCAATGCCAATGAACCCCGGATTGCGACGCACCTGATCGATGGCCTCTGCGTGCGTAGGCACAGATGCGAGCATGGCCGCAACCGGTGGTTTTCGGCCGAGGATGACGTTGGTGATGTTGCCATAGAGGGAGCCTGTCGAGCCCCCTGACAGAACGAATACCGGGTCCTTGGCCAGCTTGGTGTACGATGCTCGCACGGCGGAACGACCGCCCAGCCACGCTTTGATATGCTCAGCATTCATGGTATCGTACGGGAAGCTCTTGGCAACAAAGAATACCAGCGCGTCTCGCGCCACAAGTGCCCGTGGAAGCGTGTCGAGTTCTCCCGCCGTGATGAGGGAATCTTCCTGCGGGGTATAGTCACGCGCCACAATAGCTATTCTCTCGCTACGGCTGATCATGGCGTGCATGATGTCCCCTGCCACACCCTGACGCAGGGTAACGCTCACCTTCGGGTTTTCCCGAGCATGGTAGATCAGGATGGAGTCCATCAAGGGGCGGATCTCTTCATCGACCAACACCGTCACGGCTCCGGAAACGGCCGTTTCTGCGCGCTCTTCGGTGCTCTTCTCGGTGCCACATGAGATCGCAAGCATGGCCACAAGGGTAGCCGCTAAGCCCCACTGTAGCGGTCGGTCAAGTGTTCTCATCGTGGTCTTTCGTTCGTAGCGACAGGTACTGGATCAGACGGTAGAGTCCAAACAACGCGACGATCACACCAAACATTTCGTTCATGGATGTGTCCGTTGGAAACAACGGCAATTGCCGCGTCAGCACCAGCAAGCCGACAATCATGACGGCCACGCGGGCCGCAATGTTGAGAAGGAACAATAGCAACGTCATACGGCACCCACGATCAGGTGGATCTGGCCACTACCAACGGACTGACCGCGGGACCGCGGCTGCAGGCCCTGCTTAGCGCAGACGGAATCGAATCGGGATGCGGGCCCATACGCGCACGGGCTGGCCATTCTGCTTGGCCGGGGTGAATGTCGTTTCACGAACAGCCTTTACAGCCTCTTCGTTGAGGCTGGCGTGGTCCGACTCAAACACCTGGATCTTCTCGATGGAGCCGTTCTTGCCGATAAGAGCACCGACAAGCACCATGCCCTCGATGCCGTTTCGACGCGCCATATCGGGGTACTGAACACGACGCTGAAGAGCGATGTCGTCGTACTTGGGTTCCTCTTCGACGGCCACGAAATCATCCGGATCCGGCTCGGCCTCGCGCTCGATCTTGATCGGCTCGCCGATGTTGCTTGCCCATCCTCCATCGTCCTCGCCGCTGCCGCCCACTGCCGAGGCACGGTTGATCTCATCGACATTGGCAAAGTCCTTCACGTCCGGCGCAAGTTCAGCGTCCGGAACGGGCACCGGCGTGCCGGCGCGTGCGGCCGGTCCGCTCGGAACATTCGTTGGTGGCGGCGGTGGAGGCGCTTCCTCGGTCTGACTGGCCGGAGGCGGCAATGCATCAAGACTGATCTTCGCAAGACGCACACGCACGACCTTTGGCGAAGGGAATAGCCACTCGCTGATGATCGGACCCACGAACGTGTAGAGAGCGATCAACAGCAACAGGAGCATCGTGTAGGTGAATGCTTTGCGGGTGTTGACCCTGATGAGCTCCTTGACCTCGGCCGCGCCGTAGGGCATGCCGGTCATCGCTCCACCGAATGTTGCCGAAGTGTTCATAGCCCCTTGATCTCCTCGTAATCCTTTGCTTCCATGGGTGCTACCGTGAACTTACGCTTGCGCTCATTGATGCCTGCTGCCTTCAGCCCTGCCAAGATTTCCGGTTCTGCAACGTTGAGTTCGTCGAGGATCGAGACCACCAACCCGTACGGGGCATTGCCTGAGCTCTTAAGAACGACGATGCAACGGTTCTTCAATTGGACGTTTTGATCGACGACGACCTTTCGCAGGGACTTGAGCGCGATCTTCTCCGGTGCATCCATTCCCATGTTGTAGAAGATCACACCGTCATCACGCAGACGTATCGTAAGAAGCTCGGACTGTTTCACCTCGATCGGAACGTCCAGTTCTGGAGGGACGTTCATTTCCATTGTCTGCGGCGTGATCATCGACGTCGTCAACATGAAGAACGTCAGCAAAAGGAACGTAATGTCCACCAGCGGGGTCATATCAAGATGAAAGCCAAGACGCTTCTTGACCTTCCGCTTGCCCTTCTTTCCCCGTCGTGGGGACTTTCCTCCGCCTAATGCTCCACCACCTGCCATGTTGACCTCGTGTTCAAACGAATTTGATTGTGTCTCTCGGGGCGCTTCGGCTACCCTTACATGCCTTGCTTCTTTTCGGTCACAAAGCTGAAGGTCGTTGCCCGATTCTTCCGCATTTCATTGACCGCCAACTCGATCCACTGATATCGCAAACGCCTGTCGGCGTCGATGGCAAATGCAGCTTTCGGGTTGACGATGCGGCACGACTGAATGATCTTTCCGAGCCAGACCGTGTCCGGCACCTTGAAGGAAACCGTCTTGTCGTCGGCTCCGGGGAACTTTGCATCCAACATCGCTCGGCGCAGCGACACGACGTCCTGCTCATTGATCATCGACACGTACCAAGCCGTGTCCTTGAGAACGGAGTCGACACCGACTTTGACCATGACCAGATCCTTCTCGGCGAGCTTCGCCGTGTCAGCCTGCGTCTTTGGTCGCTTGATCTCGACCTTCTGCTGATTCTCGGACTCGCTCTTGAACTTGGCGGTGAACATGAAGAACGTCAGCAGGAGGAACGTGATGTCCACCAGCGGCGTCATGTCCAACACAAATCCAAGGCGTTTCTTCTTGATCTTCGACATTCAAGGTTCCTTACGAAAGAAGGGGGCGAATGAACATCCTCCGTTGCGCGGAGACGTCAGATCTTCGTTCCTGTCTTGATGGACAACGTCTGCATGAGCTCGAGAATGGCCTCATCCATGTTGTACGTGAAGTCATCAACCTTCGTGGTGAAGAAGTTGAATGCAACGATCGAGATGATGGCGGCAATAAGTCCACCGGCCGTGTTGTAGAGAGCTTCTGAGATACCGATCGAAAGTGCCTGTGCCGAAACCGTTCCGGAAGCACCGAGTGCCTGGAACGACCTGATCATACCAAGCGTCGTGCCGAGAAGACCGATCATTGTTGCAACCGAGGCTACAGTCGAAAGGATCGAAAGATTCTTTTCAAGAAGCGGCGTCTCAAGGTTCATGTTCTCGTCGATCACCCGCTGCGTTTCGGACAGCTTCTGGTCTGCGTTGAGGCTGGCGTCCTTTTCCACAACACGGAAGCGCTCAACGGCGGCACGAAGAACATTCGCCAGTGAACCTCTTTGCTCGTCGCAAGCGGCAATTGCGGCATCATAGTTGCCGGCCTTGACCGCCGAGACGACCGTTGCACCGAACTCCTTGAGGTTACCACTGCCACCGGCCTTGCCGATCGTGAACATGCGCTCAATCGTAAACGTCAGAGCGATCAGAATGCAGGCCATGAGCAGGCCGACCAGGAAGCCCCCTGTATAGATCGTACCCAGGGCGTTCTTCGGGTCCAGCTTCTCCGGATCATTGAAGTTGCCGGGGTTACCCAGAACGAGGTAGTACAACAGATAGGCGGCGACCAAGCATCCTGCGATGAAGATCATGTTCGTCAGGTTCTTCATACATCAACCTTTGTGAGATGAGAATGTGTTTGTGTCGAAAAAGAAATGCACAGCGGAGAGTCGAACTCCTGTCCGCGGTGCGACAAACCTACGAAAAAGGACTTTTAGAAACCGCCCTTCAATGTGTCGATTTCGCAATACTTGACGTGTGGTAATGACTCATTGACCTGCACGCGGGCCTTACGGGATGGTGTAGCTGACGAGTTTCACGAACTCACCATTCTCTACCTCACCGGCAGCCTCGAACGCTTCACCAGAACGCTGAATGAACATCCCCAACGATGGGGCATACCAGATCGATCGTACCGATGTGAAGGAGTCGATCGTCTGGCCAAGCGCCGAGATGGACACGGCCAGCGTCAGAGACAATTTCTTGGTGGCAATGCTCTTCGATCCGACAGTGATGGACTCATCGCCAACACGCTCGGAGGTGACCTTGAGCGAGATCTGGATCGGGATACCGTTGAAGCTGTCAGAAGCAACGGTCGAATCAACGGCCTTCAGGCCGGTTGTCACGGGCAGGCGCAGCCAGCGAGGCGACCCGTCGGCGCTCAGGTCCGGAAAGTTCAGCAGGATATCTTTCTTGTCGTCAAAACATGCATAGGTCGTGTCGATCACCGTGCCGTCTGCCTTGTCGGTCGTGATGAATGACCACACTCCGGTTTTGCCTCCGAAGACCAAGCCCGTGGCATTGACAGTTTCCAGGATCGTCGTATCGGAATCAGGAATCTTCACGCCTCCGAGATCGGTGCTGTAGCCATTGAACTCGAACACCGACCCCTTGACCGGTGCCTTGAGACCGGTGTCGACCGGGGCGACGGGATCGTTGTTAGAGCAGGCCACAACGAAGAGGCCCACAGAAAGCATAAGAAGAAGGTTACGCATTGGAAGAATCCTCAATGATGGTTGGTGAATCAATGACGTGGTCGGGATCTTGCTGGCGAAAGCGATCGGGTTTGACACGTCGCAAAACTACCGCAAACATGAGATCATTGTTTCGGCGCTCGCTTCCAACCCGCACAGCCTCTATGACTGTCTATTCACAACGACTACTCGTGGCACTCCAGCCAGGTCTGCGATGAACTCGCAGCGAAGTCCGGCAGAGGTCAGGACATCTCGCACGGCGTCGGACTGCCCATAGCCGATCTCAAGGAAGGCCATTGCAGACGGAGTGAGAATGTCTGCCGATACCTCTGCGAACCTCCTGTAAAAGGTCAACCCGTCGGCGTTGTCCGTTAACGCCCCCTTGGGTTCAAAATCTCGCACCTCAGGTTGAAGCTCACCAATGTCCGACTCCGCGATATATGGTGGATTCATCGTGACGACGTCCCACGGGCCCCCTGCCGGAATGGTATCCAGAAAGTCCCCCTCAACCAGCATCATGCGATCGGCGACGCCATGGCGCACGGCATTGGCATGACAGCATGAAAGCGCACCTTGAGAAATGTCCATGCACGTCCACTGCGTGCGTGGCGCACTGCGAGCAACGCTCACGGGAATGATCCCGCTGCCGGTGCCCACGTCCAGACAGTTCAAGGGCCGATCAGAAGCAGCAACATGGCGCAGAACCCGGTCAACCAATATCTCCGTTTCCGGCCGCGGAATGAGCACCGAGGGGTTCACCTCAAAGGTCAGCCCAAAGAAGTCAGCCGTACCGATGATGTACTGCAGCGGTTCGTGCTGAATGCGCCGCTGAACCATGCTGCGAAGCCGAGCCAGCTCGTCCTTTGTAAGGGGGCGATCATGATCCGTGTACAGTTCGATGCGTCGGATCGACAGGACCGAGCAGACCATCAGTTCGATGGTCAGCCGCGCCTCGTCGATGCCCTTCGACAAGAAGAAATCCTTGCCCCAGCCGACGATGTCACGGATCGTCCATACCGCCGGTACGTCAGGACGTCGTGCTTGCATAATGGTCCTGCAGAGACATGACCGAGGCCGATTCACTGCGAAGTGCCATGATGCCATGAAGCGATGCTTCGGCCGCAGCAAGCGTCGTGAAAAACGGCACCTTGTACTTCATCGCCGTCCGCCCCATCACCGCCTCGTCATACCGCGCGTTCTCGCCGAGAGGTGTGTTGATGACGATCTGCACCTCTCCGTTGGCGATCTGATCGACCACACTGGGCCTGCCTTCGTAGTGCTTCAGAACATCGGTGGCCTCCACGCCATGCTCCCGGAGGAACTGGGCCGTGCCGCGCGTGGCAAGAATCGAGAAGCCAAGATCGCGATACCCGCCAGCGAGCTCAATGGCCCTCTGCGTCTTGTCGTGCGTGCTGAGCGAAATGAAGATGTTCCCCTCCACAGGCAGTCCGTTGCCAGAGGAAATGTGAGATTTGATGATGGCTCTGCCGAACGAACTGTCCATGCCCATCACCTCGCCGGTGCTGCGCATTTCCGGACCGAGGAAGACGCTGGCATGCGGGAACTTGGCAAATGGGAACACCGACTCCTTGATGGCCGTGCGATTCATCGACGTTGAGAATTCGGGCACGTGTAGGTCCGCCAAACGCTCGCCGGTCATCACTCGCGTTGCCAGCTGCGCAAGTTGCACGCCGGTGGCCTTCGATACGAATGGCACTGTCCGCGAGGCGCGAGGGTTCACTTCCAGGACATATACCACGCCATTCTGCACCGCAAACTGAATGTTCATCAGTCCGACCACACGAAGCTCGCGCGCCATTGACCGTGCGTAACCACGCATGGTCTCGATGATCTCCTCGCTGACGTTGTAGGGCGGAAGCACGCACGAAGAGTCGCCCGAATGCACGCCCGCCTCCTCGATGTGCTGCATGATCCCTCCGATGACTGTTGTCTGTCCATCACTGATGGCATCAACATCGAACTCAAGGGCATTTTCAAGAAAGTGGTCGATCAACACGGGGCGCGCAGGGTCCTGCGCGATGGCTGAACGCATATAGGATCGCAGCGAGTCCTCCCGGTAACAGATCTGCATTGCCCTTCCGCCGAGCACGTAGGAAGGTCGCACCAACACCGGATAGCCAATGCGGTCGGCGATCTCGACGGCGTGCTCCTCGGTGGTGCTCGTACCCCAGGGCGGACATGGTATGCCGAGCGATGAGATCAGATCTCCAAACCTCTTGCGGTCCTCAGCCAGGTCAATGCCCTCGGGTGACGTTCCGATAAGGGGCACGCCTGCCGCCTGAAGTTGATGCGCTAACTTCAGAGGTGTCTGACCACCAAAGGTGATGATCACTCCATCAGGCCGCTCGAGATCGACGACGTTCATCACGTCTTCGAAGGTGAGCGGTTCGAAGTACAGCCGACTGGTGGTATCGTAATCAGTCGATACGGTTTCCGGGTTGCAGTTGATCATGATGGCCTCATATCCGGCCTTCCTGAGAGCAAACACTCCCTGCACGCAACAATAGTCGAACTCGATTCCCTGTCCGATCCGGTTCGGTCCACTGCCGAGAATGATGACCTTCTTGCCAGTTGTTGCAATGGCCTCATTCTCAACGTCGTAGCACGAGTAGTGATACGGCGTCTCAGAGACAAACTCGGCCGCACAGGTGTCGACGGTCTTGAACACTGGCACCACGCCAAGAGCCATTCTGCGCTGGCGGACGCTCTGTTCGGTGCTATCCATGAGCAGCCCGATCTGCACATCACTGAAACCACAGCGCTTCAGCGCGCGCATCCGCCGTGCGTCGATGGTCTCGAGCGCTACCAAGCCCCCTGCCACATCCCGGTGCAGCTCTAACGCCATGTCCACGATCTGGCGGCACTGGACAAGGAACCACGGATCGTACTTGGTCAGGGCGTGGATATCATCAACACTCATGCCGGAGGCCAAGGCATCACAGATGTCGAAGATCGATGTCGATGTGCGCTTGCGAAGACGCGCCTGTAAGGGGGCGAGCTCGGTCGCATCCTGGGGAAGCGAGTCGATGTAGCCGGCACGATCGAAGCCGAAGCCGAACCGCTTTTGTTCCAGCGAACGAATGGCCTTCTGCAATGCCTCTTTGAAGGTGCGGCCAAAGGCCATGGCCTCGCCGACAGACTTCATCTGAATGCCGAGTGAGTTATCTGCCTCATGGAACTTCTCAAAGTCCCAGCGAGGGATCTTCACCACCACGTAGTCGATCGATGGTTCAAAACACGCCGGCGTGCGCTTGGTGATGTCGTTGGTGATCTCATCGAGCGTGTAGCCGACGGCGAGCTTGGCGGCCATCTTGGCGATCGGGAATCCCGTGGCCTTCGATGCCAGCGCTGAACTGCGAGAGACACGAGGATTCATTTCGATGACGATCATGCGCCCAGTTGCCGGGTTGACCGCGAACTGGATGTTCGATCCGCCCGTTTCGACGCCGATCTCACGAATGATCTTCAACGACGCGTCGCGCATGCGCTGATACTCACGATCGGTGAGCGTCTGCGCCGGAGCGACGGTGATCGAATCGCCCGTGTGGACGCCCATGGGATCAACGTTCTCGATCGAACAGATGATCACCACGTTGTCCTTGGTGTCTCTCATCACCTCGAGCTCATACTCCTTCCAGCCGATGATGCTCTCTTCAACAAGCACACGTTGAATGGGGCTTGCCGCCAGACCGTTTCGAAGAAGCTCTCGGTACTCCTCCATGTTGTAGGCAATGCCTCCACCGGTTCCACCGAGTGTGAAGGACGGACGGATGATCGCAGGGAAGCCAACGAGGTCGACCATCTTCATGCCCTCTTCGTACTCGTGCACGAAGCCCCCTTTCGGCATGTCCATCCCGATGCGCTGCATCGCCTGCAAGAACAGCTCTCGGTCTTCGGCCTTGTGGATCGACTCGATCTTCGATCCGATGAGCTCAATGCCATACTTCTGTAAGATGCCTCTCTCGTGCAGAGCCACGGCGGCATTGAGAGCGACCTGTCCGCCCATGGTTGGAAGGATCGCGTCAGGACGCTCTTTCTTGATCACCTCTTCTATGAACTCGGGCGTGATGGGCTCGATGTACGTCGCATCCGCAATTCCCGGATCGGTCATGATCGTGGCAGGATTCGAGTTGATCAGCACAACACGAAAGCCCTCTTCACGAAGAACCTTACAAGCCTGTGTGCCGGAATAATCAAACTCACAGGCTTGACCGATGACGATCGGCCCGGAGCCGATCACAAGGATGGTAGAGATGTCAGAGCGTTTCGGCATGTGATGCTTGAGTCTGGTGGTCAGGTGGAAAAACGAAGAACTCTATCGGCAATGTTGTTCGAGCACGGCCATGCGAACGGCCACACCGTGCGTGACTTGACGATGGACAAGACACTGTGGAAGGTCAAGGACCGGGGCATCGAGTTCGACACCGATGTTCACCGGACCAGGATGCATAACAACAACGGACGGATGATCGAGTGCGAGCGTCTCGTCAATGGCATAGTGTCGGCGATAGATCGACACGTCCGGAACGACGTCCGAAACGATGCGCTCTCGCTGTATGCGAAGAAGATATACCACGTCCGCCCACTGCATGGCGCTGCGTGCATCTTCGAATCGAATCGAATACGCGTTACGATCCACCGGTGCAAGACTCTCCGGCGCGCACCATGCGATCTCTGCGCCAAGGCGCTTCAGTACCGAAGTGGTCGAGCGCGCAACGCGGGAATGAAGCAGGTCGCCGATGATGACGACCTTCACTCCCTCAACGCGACCGAATCGCTCTCGGATGGTCGACGCGTCGAGCAGGGCTTGTGTTGGATGAGACAACGTGCCCTCACCGGCATTGATCACCGACATGGAAGTCCGCGACGCGATGTGTGCGTGTGTTCCGTTGACCGCATGGCGAATGATCATTCCGTCGAATCCCATCGACTCAATCGTCCGAATGGTCTCGTCGAGCGATTCACCTTTTTCGACGCTGCTGCCGGCCTCTGTGAAGTGGACGCAGCTGGCACCCGTCCTGTGGATGGCCGACTCAAAGGACAGACGTGTGCGGGTTGAGGGTTCAAAGAATGCCAGCACAAAACGTCGTCCAATCAACGTGTCCACATTTGACACAGACAAGCCTGACGGTGTAAGAAGCTCTGAAGCACGCCCGAGGATCATGTCGATCTCCTCAAGCGTCAGATCATCCGTCGAAAGCAGGTGGCGGTGTTGCATCGGCATCAAAAATAGGCCAAAAAAAAGCCCGCCGATTGGCGGGCTTGATTACCGTCTGTCATCACTTCTTCTTTGCTGCCTTCTTTGGAGCTGCCTTCTTTGGAGCTGCCTTCTTTGGAGCTGCCTTCGCCGGAGCTGCCTTCTTTGCGCCACCGGACTTCTTCTCTCCGTTGACGACGGCCTTGAGGTCGGCACCGACCGTAAACTTCGCTACCTTACGAGCAGCGATCTTGATCGTTGCGCCTGTGGCAGGATTGCGTCCGGTACGAGCGCCGCGCTTGCCAACGCTGAACGAACCGAAACCAATGAGAGAAACATTGCCACCCTTGGCCAGCTCGGACTTGATGGCACCGATGCAGGCGTTGAGGGCACCGTCGGCCTGCGTCTTGCTCAGACCGGCGCCGTTGGCGATAGCTTCGATAAGCTGTGCCTTGTTCATGGAGAACCCCACGTAGTACGATTGAGAAAATGGAAACTGCGTTGGACCAAATTATCGTGTATTGACAGGGGTTTTCAAGGGCGACTTGTCCACAACGACCTATTTCAAGGGCTTTTAACCCAGTTCATGCCTTGTATGCCCCATGAAATGGGGCTTTTCAGACGTGACTACGGCATTGTTTAGAACTGAATCGCCAATCCCAGTGTCATGAGGGCAGCGGCGACGATCTGCGTCGAAAGCCCAGCCACAAGGCCTGCCACGGCGTCATCGCCGATCACGGCCCACGCTTCCGTTCGGTCATTGATGACGTTCATTGGCCAGGGCTTCATGACATCGAAAATCCGAAACAGGAGCACCGCGGTCATCCACAGCGCCAGACCACCGTAGACTGCAGGAAACAGCATGGTGATACACATACCGACGGCCTCGTCGATCACGACGACGCTCGGATCATGTCCCCACCCCTCTTGGATGCGGCCGATGCTCCACTGTCCAGCCACCGTGAAGAGAATCCCTGCAACGGCATAACCGATGGCAATGTCCGATGCAGGAACCGAGGTGAACAGACTGAGCCACAGACCGGGCACAGCGATGATCACACTGCAGTAGGAGCCAGGCATGATCGGCAGAAGTCCGATGCCGAACATCGTAGCCACATACTGCGGCAGACTTGTGAGCTTTGGTCGAGGGATCTTATGAGCGGCCACGGCGGAACAACTCCGAATGCGTTTGCAGATACTTGAACAGGGTCCACAGCGCCATGGCAGTGATGACAAACATGATCACATCCATGAACCACGAGTCGAGCACGATCTGGGCCTGAACCCCGGCAGATGTGCCGTTCATGAGGCGCGTCATCGATAGCAAGAGCAAGGCCACAATGATGAAGACCATCTGAAGAAATGTCTTGACCTTGGCCATCATGCTGGTGTTGACAACGCTGCCGCGGTCACCAACGATCGATCGCAGGGCCGTGGTCGAAAAGTCGCGAGCGATCAGAATCACCAGCATCCATAGTGGCACCACGTCATACATGTAGAGGGCAACAAAGGCCGACGTTGTCAGAACCTTGTCAGCGAGCGGGTCGAGAAATGCTCCGTGCGAGGTCACCTCTCCATAACGGCGAGCCAGATAACCATCAAGCCAATCGGTCAGGGCAGCCAGGGCGAACACCGCGAGAGCGGCCGCTACATTCGTGCCCTCTCCGGTGAGGACCACGACAAGAAAGACCGGTGCCAGGAACAGGCGAAGAAGCGTAACGATGTTTGCCCACGTGAACTTCATCTCTGCTGTCTCTCGCAGGCGTCAATGATCGCACAGAAGGAGGCTGCCACCAGCGACGCTCCACCGACGAGGGCGCCATCGACGTCAGGACAGGCAAAGAGCGATGCAGCATTGTCAACCGTAACGCTTCCTCCGTAGAGGATCGGCACGTCGGCCGCGCCACTGCCGTGCAACGTCTGACGTATGGTGGCGTGCGTCTGCTGGGCATGCTCCGGCGTGGCAGCAAGCCCCGTACCGATTGCCCAGACTGGCTCGTAGGCGATCACACTCCGACGAACCATGTCGGCTCCGGCATGCCGAATGAGCGCATCGACCTGACGAGTCACGACCTCGGCGGATCGGCCCTCGGCATGCTCTTGCTGGGTCTCGCCAACGCAGACGATCGGTGTGATGGAACCGGTAAGCGCCGCCACGGCCTTTTCAGCCACAAGCTCGTCGGTCTCGTACTGATCACGACGGCGCTCGCTATGACCTACGATGACGTATTGACAGCGAAGGTCTGCCAGCATCGCAACACTCACCTCGCCGGTGTGGGCACCGGATCTTGCGGGGTGACAATTCTGTGCGCCAAGGGCGATGGGCGATCCGTCAAGAACGGCTCGGACGGACGTCAATGCTGTGAAGGGCGGGCACATAACCGTGTCAACCGTCGAGCCCCCTTGCTTGCGCACATGCTCCAGCACGAGGCGAGCAAGAGCCACAGCGGGTTCGACGGTGAGGTTCATCTTCCAGTTGCCAACAACCAGGCGTGTTCTCATTTGCGTTGTACTCCTCGGACCCGCGCCAATCGGTACGAAGTGAGGTCCTGATTTGATTCGAACCCGACGCCGTCGATTCGCTCGTGAGCAGTCTCGATGGTGACAGACTCATCACTCCTGATGCGCTGCGTCGATTGCATCCACGAGAGCTTCGTGGTGCGCAGCACAAGGTCACGTCGAAGCGAGGTGACCACCACGTTGCCCATTGCCGTCATGTTCCTCGTACGGTCATCAACAAGGCACGAATCCGACGTCAACCGTGCAACCGGATCGCGGTTATACCGATCAAAAAAATCGACTGTTACCGGACCACTCATGGTGGTCTGCTGCTGCTGCTCAAGGATACGTCCAACCGATGCGTACAGGCGCGCCTTCACGAAGCTCGAGTCGGAGAACGTCACCACAATGTTCGTGGCCATCTGAGAAGGGGCTGATATGAACGGATCATCCGAGACCTTGGTCACGGCAGGCCGCTCTCCGCAGGCGCTGAGCACCAGAGCACCGATGCAGGACAGTACAAGCCCCCTCATCATCGATGCCAATGATCCAGAACCATGGCAAGAAAGTCTGCCATCTGATCGAGCGGTAGCTGCGTGGCCGCATCGCTCAGCGCGTGTGCCGGATCAGGGTGCGTTTCAACGAACAGCCCGTCGATCCCCACGGCTGCGGCCGCGCGCGCCAGCGCGGGAATGAACTCCCGACGTCCGCCTGACTGAGCACCGATCGACGGTTGCTGCACGCTGTGCGTGGCATCGAAGATCACCGGAAGACCGGTCTGACGCATGATGACAAGAGAGCGGAAATCGACCACGAGATCGTGATATCCAAAGGATGTGCCCCGCTCGGTGAGCCAGACGTTGGGATTGCCGGCACGGGTAACCTTCTCGGCAGCCTTGGCCATATCGTCCGGCGCCATGAACTGCGCCTTCTTAATGTTCACGGTACGTCCGGTGGCAGCGGCAGCCTGCAAGAGCGAGGTCTGCCTGCTGAGAAATGCCGGTATCTGAAGCACATCAACAAACTCCGCCGCCAGTGCGGCCTCGGCGTCCGAATGAATGTCTGTGAGCGTACGAAGCCCATGTTGACGTCCGGCCTCCTGAAGAAAGCCGAGTGCCTCAACATCGCCGATCCCACTGAACGAATCGGCACTGGTGCGATTTGCCTTCCGATAGCTGCCCTTCAGGACCAGCTGCACAGGTAATGTGGCGCAAACGCCGGCCAGATGCTCGGCAACGCGCATGATCAGATCGCGTGACTCAACGAGACACGGACCGGCGATGATGATCGGGAGTTGCTGTGATGCCTGCATGAACGGGGCGAATTTACCATTAAATTGAGGCGCAGCATCGAGGCAAATGGCTCCACGTCCGGATCACATACCACTTAAACGGCGAACGCCGACGCAGAGCGATCCGTCTCCGACGGAGGACGCTCCGCGGCCGCGTCAGCGAAGCCTGAACGACGAGGTCGACCGATTGCGCCGATTCAAGATCGGCGCCGTGCTGCTTGGCCTATTCTCACTGCTCATGCTTGTGGCCTTGGTGTCGTACTCACGGGCTGACGAGGCAAATGCGCAACTGACATTGCGCGATATCATGCGGGTGATCCAAGGCGACAGCGAGATCCGCATGAAGTTCGATCAGACGCATAACTGGATCGGACTGTTCGGTGCGGTGATCGCCAACTGGATGTACACAGCCTGCATCGGCCTCTGGTCGGCCGTTCTGCCGATCCTCTTCATGCTGTGGGCCGGTGACCTGTTTCGCTATCAACGTATCACCCCACTGGTTGCGCGGCGTTCGATCATCGCCGTGACGGCCTTTACGGCCCTTGCCAGTCTGATCGCCTCTCTGCAACTGATCGAGGGATTTGATGTCATTCCACGGGAAGCGACCGGTGCGATCGGACAGTTTCTGGCAGGAATCACAACTCCACTGGTCGGACGTTTCGGAAGCATCCTCATCTGGCTCCTGGCAGCGGCGGCACTGTTCGTGTTCGGATTTCAACTCAACGTCAAGAGCATGACCGTTGCCGGACGCGAGACGTTCGACGGGCTGCGCATGCGTCTGTCCTCGCTGCTGTCATACGTCTGGACCAAAGAACCCGGTCAAGAGCGCGTCGACGGTCCGGAGGATGACGACGAATCGTCACTCGGTCAAGACGCTGAGCCAGAGCAGGACGAAGCCGAGGAACTCGACAAGCCCGCCGCTCTGCGGCGCACAACATTCTTCTCCTCTGGCGATCGATCGATCATTCGACCACGCAATCTTGAAGAAGAGCCGGCAGCAATGCTACGTCGACGTCAGGATGATGACGTCCCGGCACCGACTGATGAACCGCCCCCTGCCGACGAACCGTTTGGCCAGCAGCTCTCCGGATCGGTGCGGATCCTTCGTCCACTCAAACCACAGCCGTCCGAGCCCGACGTTCCAAAGCAACGTCCGGGCGCATCGACGCCCCCGCCGACACCTCCGTCGGTCGATCTCGACGAAGTAGAAAAGCGGCTCCAACAACTTCATCCCACCAAGGACATCACGTTGTTTCCCCGTGATGAGGCCGACGAGGACGAGGCTGATGACGTCGAATCGGAGATCGCTCCGGCACCATCGGACGTTGTCGTGCAGCGTCCGGTACCGATCACGGTGCAGAGTACGCTGTTCCCCATTGAGCCGGAGGTACAGCTTGCCAACGTCACGCTCTACGACGAGGAGATCGCCTATAAGCCACCGGTGGCCGGTCTGTTGGTGGACATCCCCGACGAAGGGGCTGTGGACGATTCAGAGCTCGAAGCAAATGCACGAACTCTGCAGGAAAAGCTCGAGACCTTCCGCGTGCGCATCGAAAACCTCACCGTCACGCCCGGTCCCGTGGTGACGCAGTACGAGTTCGTTCCCGCATCGGGGATCAAGGTCTCTCAGATCGAAAACTTGGCCGATGACATCGCTCTTGCCCTCAAGGCCCAGGGTGTGCGCATCATCGCGCCGATTCCGGGCAAAGGGACCGTGGGCATTGAGATCCCGAACCAGAATCCCGCGATCGTTCGTTTCAGTGCCATCATCAAGAGTCCGAAGTATCACGACGCGAACATCAAGCTGCCCCTTGCCATGGGCAAGACTGTCGTGGGCGAGGTCTACTGCGCCGATCTCACCAAGATGCCCCACCTGCTCATCGCCGGAGCTACGGGCAAAGGCAAGTCGGTTGGCATCAATACCATCATTGCTTCGCTGTTGTACCGGATGCATCCGCGCGATCTGAAGTTCGTGATCGTCGACCCTAAGCGCGTGGAGATGAATCTCTATGCATCTCTTCGTGATCACTTTCTTGCCATTTCTCCTGATATCAACGAGTCGATCATCACCTCGCCCCAGAATGCGGTCATCGTTCTCAAGGCGCTGGTGGAAGAGATGCAGCAGAGATTCAGCATTCTGGCTGCTGCCGGACAGCGGAACATCCTCGACTACAACCAGCGCGTGCGCGAAGGTAAGATCAAGGACAAGGGCGGCATCACGCATCGCCCCATGCCGTATATCGTCGTCATCATCGACGAACTTGCGGATCTCATGATGACGGCCTCGAAAGAGGTCGAAGAACCCATCTGCCGCCTGGCACAGCTTGCCCGAGCTGTGGGCATTCACTGCATCGTGGCCACACAGCGTCCGAGCGTGGACGTTGTCACGGGCTTGATCAAGGCCAACTTCCCGGCCCGCATTGCCTACCAGGTCAGCTCACGCATCGACTCTCGCACGATCCTCGACGGCACCGGCGCCGAGCACCTTATCGGTAATGGCGACATGCTCTTTGCACCGGGCAACACTCCCCTGCCAATTCGTATGCAGAATGCGTTCATCTCTACCGACGAGGTGGAAGCTCTCTGCGAATGGATCGGCAAGCAGCATGGCTACTCAACGCCGTACATGCTGCCGTCGATCAACAAGCGCTCCGGGTCAGGGGGCTCCTCCGGCGACGATCGCGACGCACTCTTTGAGGATGCGGCACGCATCTTCATCCAACTTCAGCAAGCCAGCACGTCCACCCTGCAGCGACGCCTCAAGATCGGCTATGCCCGCGCGGCACGCATTGTGGACGAACTCGAAATGGCCGGCATCGTCGGCCCTCCGGATGGCTCGAGAGGTCGCC
>JBEAYU010000054.1:0-7698 GCA_041170435.1 Bacteroidota bacterium | reverse complement strand
CAGGCCGTACGCAAGCCCCTTGCCCTCGTCACTCACGATATCCGTCATTGGCAGCTCACCGGAGAGGCGCATGCGCACGTCAAATCGTTGAGCGCTGATTGGAGTCATCCCAAGTCCCGCGTTGACCGTCAACCATGGACGCAGCCGAGATGTGACGGATTCCGAGTATGCAAGACGTGTGTTGGTTCGAGTATCTTCAAAGACTGCGCTTGAGGGAGACATCAACCGCTCACGCTGTTCTAATGAGCCGTGAATGGCGGCATTCAAGGAGAAGCCACCAAAGACGTGCGGCCGGTACGTGGAGGAACGATCGAGTTGCAGTGATGCTTGGGCGCGTAACTCAAGGCTGAGAGAGCTGAGATCGACGAGCGTTTCACTCTCTGCCCGCACGACTCTCGCACTGTCATCTGTTCCATCCAGAGCGTACCCTACGAAGCTTGATGAGGCAAGCATCGTCGACGCGCTGGTCAATCCAATCGCGCCTTCCAAAGCGAGGTCGTCACGAATTGGTAGAGCGTACTCACCCAGTAGGCTTCCTGCCCAGCCCTGGCCGGGGGAAAGCAGGTCGCAGCATGTTGGGATTCCTGGGAATGCGGAGAGCGACGACCGAGGGTTGAGATACCGACCGGAGAGACCGACACTGAAAGGATGCACGTCTGCGGAATCATTCGATGCCGGTGTTGCATAGACACCGACTGAGAACAGGATCCACAGGAAGCCCATCAGCATGTGGCGTGATCCAACAGAGGTCATTGGGATATCATTACGGGGTAGACGGAACTAGAGACGTTGCTGCGGACACACAGGAGATAGGCACCTGAGGGTAGGTCCGCTTCAATTGGAAGCTCCAGCACACCGGAAGCCGGCTTGACAGATTGCACGATCGACCGGTGCCAAAGACGCTCACCCTGAAGTGAAATGATCTCAAGGTCAAACGACGCGTCGTTGAACAGTCGAACATACGCCGTGAACCTACCGCTGTTCGGATTTGGGCGAACGCTGGTGATTGCAGCGGAATTGAAAACCAGTACACGCCGAGTATTGGCAGGGTTCAGGCAGAGCGAGTCGAGCGTAAGTGAGCCGTCAGTGCCAGCCCCTTTCAACGTATCACACGGCCACATCACGCTGATACTGTCGATGATCAGCTTGGTTTGTGCCGGAGACCCAACGAGAGCTTTGCCATGAATCCGAGTGAGCGTGTCGTTCGATGAGATCGGCTCCGTTGGTACGACTCGAAACTTGACGCGTCGATGTCGCTCACTGCCTACGACGAAAACCCGCGAAGAAACGCGAATCCCACGTTCGACCGTTGGGAATGGATCGTAGAGCGACTCGTTGTATTGAAGTGTAAACTCAATTGACTCAGGCTTGCACTGAACTGCCACGGATGGAGATTCGATCAGCACATCAATCGGTGCATCGTCCTTTCGTGGATCGACAACGATCGACGGTATCATCAATCTGATGGTGTCGGCTTGACGCGGTGGCGCGATCGTGACCGATGCGCTTGATGAGCATCCGTTGGCGTCGGTGACGCGGAGGGTATAGACCGTTGTGTAGCGTGGACGAACCCGTGCCGATAGCGACATGGTATCGACCAATGAGATCGTGCCTGAAGGAGCATCGGCAGATATCTCCGACCACGACAGCACGTACGTTCCGTCGGGAAACGGCGTACCTCCATTGATTGAGGCTCGAAGAAGACGCTCACTGCAAAAGCATGTGCTGTCCGACTCGATCAAGGTAACGGTTGGGCGAGGGGCGATGTTGATGTATAGTGAATCTCTGCGAGAACAGCCATTTGCGTCCGTCGTTATGACATTGAGCCAGCCGGACCCGGAGAAGGAGCTGATGGCAGACGGTGGAACGTTGGAAACCGAATCAGATCGAGAAACGATCGTAGAGCTGTTTGGCAGAAGCCATTGGTGCAGATAGGGTCTGGACCCCTTGACGACCGTTAGACTCGTCGATGGTGGTTGCTCGCCCTCGCATGCGCTCAGCAGAGCGGCGCCGAAGGTTAGCTGCAGGGAGTCCAACACTGTCACCGTGATGGTATCACTCACGGTGCGCCCCCTTCCGTTGTCGTCGGTGGCCCTCAGGACGTAGCGTGTTGTTGATTGCGGGTGTAGCAAAGCGCGCCATGGCTCGGTACTGTCTGGGATGGTGCATGCCATGCGGGGCTCCCACGAATAGACGATCGGTTCTCGACCGCATGACGCTGGTTGACCTCGAGAGAGGGTGATGTTCATGGCATCGCCGGCGCAAATCGTTGTATCAAGACCTGCAGCAACAGAGGCCTGATCCGCAACGCAGATGTTGACCGTATCGCTGGATGTGCATCCTACGGAGTCCGTCACAGTGACCACGATCTGTGTGGAGCGGGGAAACGCGAGAGAAAGCATCTGCTGCGAGGATGTCCAGTTTGTGCCAAGATCAGGGCGTGAGCTCCACGAATAGGTAAGGGGCTCGATACCGCCGCGAGCCACAGCCTGAAACTCAACAGTCTCGGAGGGGCATACCGTGTCATCTTCGCAGCGGCTGCTCGATACGATGTTTACCATTAGCCCCCGCGAAGCAACAAGCCTCGTCGAGGCCGATGTTGCGCAGCCAAATCGTGATACGGCCGTGAAACGAAGTTCAGAACCCGCTACGGAGTCGAATGCAACAACGTATGGACGACGAGATGTTGAGTCATTGACAATCCATCCGGGCGTCCACGAGAATCTCATGCCAACCGTATCGCTTAGGACCATCGGATCGAGCATGATGATCGGGGCCGAATTGCAGACGCTGTGTCTTGTGTCAAGTTGAACACGTGGACATTGTTCCACATGAACAACCACCGTGTCCTTCGAAACTCTTTGTGCAGCATCACTGACCGTTAGAACGTATTCGGTCGTGGCATTCGGTTGAGCCCTGGTGCGCGCCGACGTCGACGAAAAGGGATTTGATAGGCCAACGGTAGGAGACCATGAATACGTGAACGGTGGCGTCCCACACTTGGCATCAGCGCCGATGGTCGTGCCGGCCGTGTCACGACAAACACAGAGAATCCGATCGGGGCCGGCATTGGCATCCGGTATGGATCTCAATTGAATGGTGATTTCGAATTCGGAAGAGCACCCAACCGGAGTGCGCGAGTCAGTGACATTCAAGATGTAGCTCGTGGTGACGGTCGGTCGGACCTGTGCTGTGCGCTGATCGGTGGGCCCAATGATCGAACTGCCATCGCCCGACTTCACACGCCATGCGAATCTGTACGGTGGAATGCCCCCTGTGATCGTGATGTTGTCCCCGATACGCACTGGAGGATCGTTGGCACCAAGACAGGAAATGAATGTTGTCGAGTCCACGCCTGCAATGATGGGAACGCTCGCCGCAATGATCACAACCGTCCTTTGACTCTTACACCCATAGATGTTCGTTGCCTCGATGGTGTAGGTATATGTTCCGGCCGAATCGACTCTGAGACGTATGCTCGGCAGCGCAGGGTTGGAGATAATGCCAGCGTGTGATCCCATGGGTCCGGTCCATTGGACGGAAAAACCCGCGGTGTCGGAAACGATGCCATCGATCTTGGTTGTTGATCCAGCGCAGAGCCTGATGGTATCGGGAACATTGATTCGTGGTGGGGCTACAGCAACAACCCAGACGGTTGTCTCGACGGGGCATCCGTTTGTATCAACTGCGATGACGCGATACCGGAAGCGGCCGGGACTCGTGTGCGAGACTGTTGCAGTCCTCTGATTCGAATCGCGCAGATCGGAAGTGAACGCAGAATCACGCATCCACTTGTATGTGATGGGGCCAACACCCGGTGGTTCGGAAGCGATCAATCGTACGACCTGACCAACACATGCCGGATGTGGCTCGACACGAGCAGAGAGGGAAAATGGAGCCTTTATCTCTACTGTCGTGAAGACCGTGTCGGCAGCACATCCATTACGAGTGGTGATCAGACGGACTCGATATGTTCCGGGCTCGCTGAACGTCTTCTGCGTGGTTTGTCCCGTTGCCGATGTGCTGTCATGCTGAAACCACCAATTCCATGACGAGATCTCTGAGGAGTCTTTGCTCGTGCCAAGAAAGGTAAGGGGCTTACCCGGACAAAACGGTGGTTGCCGCACACTGATGGCGCTTCGAATGTTGCTGAACTTAGATCCGGCCAGAAAGCCATAAGAATCCAATGACGTCAGTCCATACATCACGCCAATGACGCCCTTTCCCTGTGAGGCATCTACACTGTGAATACCCTCGGGAAGGCGCACCGTTACGCACTGGATCTGAGCAGTTGCATCGATCGTACTATGCACGACCGGTGGAGCGGCACGGCCCTGAATTGTTGTGAGTGACAGTCCATCGACGGTCACATCACCAAGCTCGGTCTTATCGCCGATGAGTGCCACGTAGAGGTTGCTCCGCCAACCATCCTGAACAGCGGTGCTTGTCGATGTAGGAGGCACATAGGAGTTGAAGACAAATCTGTCAATCCGCTGTTCCAACGGCGGAACGATGATCATGAACGGGTCGCCCACACCCCGAACCAGGTCAAAGCCCTCATTGGCCGTCATCGCGTACTGAGCAACAAGGATGGGTTTGTCTGCAGTAACGGCATATGCCCGATTACCGGCAACCACGTACTCAACGAAACCACCTGCGTTGGGAATGCTCGTCGTCGCACCATCGAAGGTAACGGACGTCGCAGGTTCAGAGGACAGGATCCGCACGACAAACTTGGTTGCGTAGGCAATCGGAGGCACGACGAACGTCGTGCCCCATGTGCGCGTGGGTGGGATCTGTTCAACAAGATGATCTCTGCTGAACTTTGATGTATCTGGTACCGCAGTTCTCTGATGTCCACTGAACACAGCGATGCTGCTACAGCTTGTGCCGGAGTTCACGACTCTCACAAGTGTTCCGGTGAGATCATCCTTGACAAGATCGGTCTGTGCCTGATAGACATCACCTTTGTTGAGAGTTACCGAATAGGGCACTCCCGCCGGACGCAGGCCGCCCCCTGCCTTTGCAATTGGTGCGGTCGGGGTGATTTCGATCACGGTTGCATCCGTATGCGCTACAACAGCAAACTGGCTGGCCCAGTCAAGAATGGTACCCGTTGTCCCAGAAAAGGTGTAATGCCGGTAGCACGGCACATAGTATTTGTCACCCAGTGCCTGAACCGGCAGGATGACGGCTGCATCGGTGCTCATCAACTCGGTGTTGAATGCCGACAGCGTTATCTGTTTGTCGGAAGTAACATGGATTGCCTTCTTGGCACTGACAACATCACTGGTTGTCTGGTGCGCACTCAGGACCATTACCTGGTATGGAACATTCGTGTTTGCAGGGATCGAAAGCGTCGTCAGAAGCGTGGTGCCTTGATAGACATTCACTGTGGAGGCCGAATCAGTTCCAAAGAACAGATAGGTGTTTGGCAAACCAGAGTTCTGCATGAATGTCAGCCAGAAATCTGTGCCCTTCGTTGAGATGGTCTGAGCGCTAATCGTGCATGCCAAGATCAGGGCCATCAAAGTTGGAAGCAGTGCGAAACGCGCCATGCCACGGGGTTGCAAGTGTTGCAGAAGGAAAAGATATTGCACGACAATTTACTAGGTTACGGCCGATGATTCTTGCCTCACTTCTTCTCGCGATCAGCATCGTTGGGTTGTCTGCACAGGTTCCACAAGGTGCCGTCGCGGCCAATCCGAACACGATCTACTATGCAGGTGGCCAATGCACGTTCTTTGATGTGAATGGCCTCGAGCTGCTTTCGGTTGATGCTGCTGAAGCCGTATGGTCGTGTTCGCCTGCCAAGGCTGCGTGGGCATTGGTAACTCCGCGGAACGGAGGCTATTACGAGTTCCCGAATTACACCACGAACCCCTCACGAGTATCGACGCGTGAGATGCTCCGACCGTTCTGGCAGGGAGATACGATATTCAAAGAAGCCGTCGTACTCACAGGTATCGGCTCTGAATCGCGGTTGCTGTATCGGCCCCGGAAGATCATCTCTGTGACGAACTACAATGGATCTCGCACCTTTAGCGAAGGGGTTGACTATACGATCAGTGGCGGAACCATCGTGCAGAAGTCTGCCGGCCCATCGCAGACATATGTGGCAAAGCAGGGTCAGCGCGGTAACGGCACGCCAAACGGCCTGATCAATGTAGCCGCCACATCATGGACGTATGTCACGTATGTACCTGAGCCTGACGGGTGGAACCCTTCAACCGTGTGGTCTGACAAGGGGGCCCTTCTGCCACGCACGCTTCAGAAACTACGTCAGGGTAAGCCCCTTACCGTGCAGGCACTCGGCATGAGCTTGACAGCCGGCCTGAACGTTTCGGGATTTGCCGGCGATGCAAAGAACTTCCCGCCAACGGATCCGTACATGCGGAGCTATGTGGACCTTTTCTGTGATCAGCTGCAGAATCAGTTCAAGAGCAGTGTGACCCTCCATAACAGCAGCTGCGGCGGAAAGACCATTGCTTGGGCTGATCGGTACTGTCGTCAATTGGTCAGCCCGAACAATCCTGACGTGGTCATCATCGATATGGGGATGAATGACATTTGGGGGCAGACAAGTGGTATTGCCTTCCGAACGAGCATCGAATCGACGATGCAAAAGATCAAAGAGGATTGCCCGGATGTAGAGTTCATTCTTATCAGCAACATGCTACCTGATGTGAACTCGCCCGGGGCTCCGAAAGACGGCGAAACGTGGATCTATGAGTTTCTGCGTCAAATGACGTCGCTCGAGCAACCCGGAATTGCGGTGTTTGACATGACGTCCATGAGCAAGGTCCTGTATGATCGCAAGGGGGCTTCATGTTTCACATCGAATGCTTTGCACCCAAATGACTACATGGCACGATGGTATGCGCAGGGTCTCTTGACCATGGTTGCGGGAGTTTCTACGTCAATTGACGTTACGGAACCTCCAGAGACACTCACAGAGCTTGTTGTCTCTCCAAATCCCGCTTCGAATGGGGTCATCTGCATCGAGACCGAAACCCTGGCACAACAACAAGTCGATCCTGTCACCGTATCCATCTTTTCTGTTAGCGGCCAACGTGTGAGGGAGACGACGATTGCCAGCGTGAACAGTCGGCTTACTCTGTCCTCCGATGGTCTAGCACCGGGCATGTACCAGATCCTTGTCAGGAGTGGGCAAGTCGTTGGTAGCGCCACACTATGTCTGCTTCCATAACGCGTCTTGAGATCTCTACCGAAGCCGACGCCACGTTCATCATCATTGACGCGCCGATGGGGTGAGTGCTCTGCCCCTTTCCAAGCAAGCGGAAAGGTCAATGGTGGTCGGACGAAAATGGGAAGGGCGTCCTGTTGAATTCGATCTTGACAGGCCTCGTCGCGCGATGCCTGGGAGGGATTTGCGTTGGAGCAAACACTCGCTGTTCATGGTCAGCGTGACGCATATTTCTACGGAACACAGCGAGGAGCTGAACTCGATCTGCTGAGAGAGATCGCCAGTGTACGTTTGGGCTGAAGCGGTACACTTTTGCTGACAGCTTTCGCTTGGTTGTTCTGTTGTATGAGAAGCGGTTCAGAAGACATAACTACGACACGAAATGCTCTTTGATGATCTGCGTCATGCACGCACAGCGGTGTATCGTTGGGTGCACCTATTCTACAATCGCAAGCGTCTACATTCAGGGATCGGCAACCTAACACCGATTG
>JBEAYU010000053.1:0-102196 GCA_041170435.1 Bacteroidota bacterium | reverse complement strand
GGGCTGCGCTGAAGAGTCCGGGGATGTGTTCGTACAGGAACGACAATACCTTCGACTGTCCGCAGGGGAAGTTGTACAACCAATTCGTCGCCATCGACGAACGTAATCCTTGTCCGCTGGGTTGGCGCGTACCAACCATCGTGGACTTCAACAACTTGATCAACTACTTCGATTCAGACGCCAACGGTGGCGCGCCATCCAACCTGCCAAACAGTGCCGGCGGAGCACTCAAGAACGTTGGAACTGGATACTGGAGTGCGCCCAATCCGAACGCCACCAACGCCTCCGGCTTTTCTGCGATTCCCAATGGAGGTCGGTCCAACTCCGGTGCCTTCTCGTTGAGTAACAATAAGGCCGCCAGCTATTGGTATACATCGCAGGTTGGGCCGGGCATGGGCTTCTTCCTTGAACTGGCGCACACGCAGGACTATGCCGTGAGAAATGCCTACTGGTCCGGGTATGGTGTGTGCATACGTTGCGTGCAGGACCTACCCACGAGCGTCAATGAAACAGAGACGAGTACCACGAATGTGTTCCCCAATCCCGCTGACGAATCCATGCACCTTACCGTAGCATCAACGGTGATCGGCAGGGAGTATGTAGTTGCCGATCTGACAGGACGGGTCGTACTCAGTGGCCGTATCAACTCTGAATCAATGATCGTCTCGCTTACAGATCTGCCAATCGGCATGTACCTGCTAAGTATCCCAGACGCCAAGGTAAACGTGATCAGAGTCGTCAAGCGCTGATTAAGGCGACGTCGCGTGTTGCAAGCATCATGGTGAGTGTGCTCTAGAACGCGAACGCTGCGGAAACGAACATTGTGCTACCATCGGGATAAGGCTCTCTACTGATCAGCATTGGAATGCTGACGTCGACCTTACCCGGACCAAGCTGAAGGCCCAGTCCCGTCGTTAGATACGTTCTACGGTTGAAGGTGGCAGTTTCGGATAAAACGCCAATTCTGCCCGCTACCATCTCGAAACCGACTAGTTCGAATCCTGCCGAAAGATCAAGCCCGCCTTGATTCCATCCGCTGATCAATGAAGCTGGCAGTGGATCAAACTCACGTCCGTTACGTGCGACGAGGATCTTCGAGACGTCAGCCATGAATGCAATGCTGAATAGCTTGTGCAATCTCGCATCGATGCTCGCTCCCACGCGAAAGATGGTCGGCAGGGGATCAGTTTCAAATCCATTGGTAAGGGCCGGACCCAAATTTGAAAGGCTGGCGCCGAAACTGCATGAGGTAGCGGTTCCTTCGCCTTGACTGGTCAGTGCTCTCGGTCTCCAGAGTACCCCAACGTCAAGCGCCACAGTATTCGCTGAATGTGCACGCCATTCACCGGAAGTCGCCGGTGCACTGGATGATTGCAGGAATTTGATCTGCGCTCCAACACTCAAATCATCAACCACCGTTCTCGCGTACGAAATGCCAATACTGTACTCATGAGCCTTAAACTTAGCAAGTGCCTGACCGTTCTCATTGGTCATGGTGAAATCACCAAGATCATGATATATCACAGTGCCAACTAGCGTGCCCTTGAGCGCGGAGACGTATTGCCCGTATGACCCATGAGCGAAGAAATTGTCAGAGTTGAAATGAGGCTGCCATTGACCAAAACTCGCGGCCGCCTGTGGGTTAGTTACGTGTGCAAGAGAGCCCGGATTCCAGTTCCCAACATTCACACTACTGGTTGAGCCCACCCCCGCATATCCCATTGCACTGTTACGAGCATCAACAGAGTTCAGTAGAAACGGTATTGCCGTCCTCTGCGCAGTCGACTTCGACGTGCAGAAACACAGAATCAGGATGAAGCAAACACGCTGTTGAGAAAGATTACTCATATGGTGTCCATGTATACGAATCATCCAAGTTATGCAAATCCCCACACTGGGTGGACCACCTGTGGATCTTAGCTGAGACTCAAAGAGGCTCGAGCAAGGTTGGTGGATTGGACCTTACCAGTAACAAAAAAAAGCCCCACCGCAGCGTGTACAGTGAGGCTATCGTGATCCCGTTGGGACTCGAACCCAAGGCCCTTTGATTAAAAGTCAAATGCTCTACCAGCTGAGCTACGGGATCGGGGACGGCGAAAATACGGAAGTGCCGACTTACTGAAAGACTTCAGTAACGGTCCTCGCAATGCCTGCTGCATCCAGCAGCAGATCTGCGTGCAGTTCTTCCTGCGTGCCATGGTCAACGAAGATGTCCTCAATGCCATGCAGATGCAACTTCACATTCGGGTGGTGCTGTGCGATAAACTCGGCCACGGCGCTGCCAAAGCCCCCTTGAATCTGACCATCTTCGACGGTGAGGATGCGGCCGATGCGCTTGGAAACATCATCCAGCATGGTCGTGTCAAGGGGCTTGACGAATCGTGCGTTGACGACTTCGGCTTCGATGCCCTGCGATGAGAGGATCTCGGCTGCCTTCAACGCATGCGATACCATCTTGCCGATGGCAAGGATGGCCACGTCAGAACCGGTGCGAAGGGTTTCGCTCTTGCCAAGGGGAATGGACTTCATGGGGCCAATCGGCGCGCCAACGCCGCTGCCGCGTGGGTAGCGAATGGCAACCGGACCCGTTGTGTAGTCGTAAATGGATGAATGTAGCATGTCTCGAAGCTCCTGCTCGTCCTTCGGGGCCATGACCACCATACCCTGAATGATGCGCAGGTATCCAAAGTCCAACACGCCGTGGTGCGTCGGACCGTCGGCGCCGACCAGACCCGAGCGATCAAGGGCAAAGACCACATGCAGATGCTGTAGAGCCACATCGTGCGCGATGTGGTCAAAGGCGCGCTGCAGGAATGACGAATAGATCGCCACCACAGGAATGATGCCCTGTGTTGCCAGCCCCCCGGCAAAGGTCACACCATGACCTTCGGCAATGCCAACGTCGTACACGCGCTCGGGGAAGGTCTTCTGCACGATGTCCAAACCCGTTCCATCCGGCATGGCTGCCGTGATGCCAACGACGTTGGACTTTTGCTGCATGATCTCGGTGAGTGCTTCCCCGAAGACCTTCTGATAGGTGGGAGGGGGCGCAACCGGCGCAGGCGCAGAGGCCACAGCCTTACCCGTGATCTTGTCGACCTTGCCAATGGCATGGAGGAACTGCTTGTCGCGCTCGGCCGGACCATATCCCTTGCCCTTCTGCGTGATGGCATGCAGAAGGATCGGACCCTTCATCTCCTTGATTCCCTGGAGCATCGTTACCAGCTGGCCGACGTTGTGACCGTTCACGGGACCAAAGTAGCGGAATCCCAAAGCCTCGAAGAGCATGCCCGGCGTGATGACGGCCTTCATGCCGCCTTCGATGCGATGGGCAAGTGATTTGATACGATCACCGAAGCCGTCCATCTTGTCCGTCATCGAGCCGATCTTCTCGCGAAGTCGACGTCCACGTTCGGAAGCAAACAGTTCCGAGAAGTAGTTCGAAAGTGCCCAGACGTTCGGGGCGATCGACATGTTATTGTCGTTCAACACCACGAGCATGTCGCTCTTGATAACGCCGCAGTTGTTCATGGCCTCGTATGCCAGACCGCCCGTCATGGCCCCATCTCCGATCATGGCCACGACCTTGTAGTCCAGACCAAGCTGGTCGCGCGCGGCGGCCATGCCGAGTGCGGCAGAGATCGACGTTGTTGCGTGGCCCGCACCGAAGTCGTCGTACTCACTTTCGGAGCGCTTGAGAAAGCCCGACAAGCCCCCTTTTTGGCGGATCGTATGAAGCTGATCCTTTCGGCCCGTGAGGATCTTGTGCGGGTAGGCCTGGTGGCCTGTGTCGAGCACGATCTTGTCGTGAGGCGTGTTGAACACGTAGTGCAAGGCAACGGTCAGTTCCACCGTGCCGAGGCCGGCACCGAAGTGACCGCCGACCTTTGTGATCGTGTCGATGAGAAACTCGCGCACCTCGTCGCTTACCTGTCGAAGATCCGTTTCGTGGAGCTTGCGAAGGTCAGCGGGTGAGTCGATGTCATTCAGGAACCGGTAATCCAACGTGGTGTCCGATGTCGTGTGCAGAACTGTACTTCAGGGGGCTATCGATTCGGTGTTTCGACGATCACTTGGACGGTGCGCGAGAGCTGACGTCCAAGGGGCGTGGCATTGGAGAATACTTCCGTGGCCTCGCCGACCCCGTTCACCGAGTATGTGGCATCCTTAGCCCTAGCAGCAAGAAACACCCGAACGGCCTCTGCGCGTTCCCGCGAGAGCTTCTCGTTGTAGGAATCGTTTCCGATTCGGTCCGTGTAACCAATGATGTTCACTTTCGAATTCGAGCGAATGTTCGGAAGCACCATTGCCTCGAGCGTGCGAATGTTGTCAGGTGTCAACTCGGCATCGTCGAAGTCAAAAAGGATCAGCGAATACTTGTCCACCGTCTTGTCGGCCAAGTTCTCCGTCTTCTTGCGCACGCTCGAGACGTACTCGACGGGGATGGAGCCGGCAACCACAACGGAGTCTGCATCCACATTGCGCATGACAAGTTCGTAGTCCACCGGTACCTGTGCCGCCGAAAGTTCATTCGGGCGGATCGACCAGCTGAGCTTCTGCGGAAGGTTGGTGCCGCTGAGCTCGCGCAGCACGCGCCCGGCCTGGGAGATGGTCATGTTCCACGTGCGAACCGTATCGCCAACAAGACTTGGGTAGAACATGACAACGTCAAAGTTGGCAACGCGCTGGTTCTCTGCCGCGATCACCACCGGAGATAGCACATCCGGAACGTTTGAGCTCAGTTCAATGCGCCGGTTCTCGGCAATCCCGTCGGGATCATTCGGAGCCGAAGGTTTGTCCGGGATCGGCGTTGTGCGCGTGATGATGCGGGAGCCTTCGATACCACAGGTTCCCACGAGGTAGGATTTGGTCCAATCCGCGCGTGACTGTGGAAGCCCCTTGGCCGACTTCTCGCTGCGTCCGTCAGCAGTGCCGGTGATCGTCAAGGTGGCCTGTGGGAGCATCTTCATGCGGCTGGCAATGATGTTCAGGACATTGCGGTTGACCTCGAAGGCGTCAAGGGGCAGTGAGCCCACTTGGAACTCGCCGCTGACCGAGCCGAAGCTTGTTGTTTGATCGGCATCGCCCGGCAGTCCGCCCTCAGGACAGAAGATGTAGGGCACCAACGGGAACATCTCGTTGTATCGGACGTCCTCGACGTCGATGGTCGAGACCTGCACTTCGCGATCTCCACCGCGGAAACCGGTGATCTTGTCAATGCCTCCGGTGAGTACCGGCTTGCTCGACACCACGGGTTTGACGTCGGTGAAGCCGATCGAGAGATTGACGCCAAGACGGAGCTGGCCAAAGTTCGTTGGAGTGAACGCTGCTGCTGCCGAGAGGTTTGTAAGGGGCAGGGCATAGCTGATGAATGGCTGAATTACCGTAGCGCCGTAGGTGAAGGTATACCCCATTCCGGCAAGCAGAGCCGCGCGCGTGGAGAACTCCGGAATGTCGCGCTGGTCTTCCAACTTTTGCGTCACCGTCGAATTGGCCGCTGTCAAGACGGCAGACTGAGATGTTGTTGCGGCAAGGGGAACCGACAGATCGAGTCCTACGAATGGATACAGGGCCGACTCGCCGAAGAGGCCATAGAACTCGAACTGCGGGGAAATGTCAACGTACGATGCAAAGACGTCAACGGTGCTCTCCAGCGTACCATCCGAACGGATCTGCCGCACGGTGGAGCTGGCAGAAAGCGAGTTGTAGGCAATACGTCCGGAAAGATGAGTCTTCTCAGACAATGGGAAAGCCCCTTGCAGACCGAACATCACGCCCAGGCCGAAGCCGGATTCGTCAAAGCGAATGTTATCGTCCACATACGGCGCAAGGTTCGGGAGCGTATCAGAGGCAAAGCTCCGCCAGGTTTTGATCGACGGGCCGAGGAACGATCCGTTGATGCCCGCAGTCAGCCCGATGCGTGCCGACGGGATGACCTGGGCAACCGAATTGGCGACCGTGAACGCACCGGTAATCAGGAGAATGATGAGCGATTTTTGCATGGTAGCAAATTTACCATGGCATTGTGCACAGGGGCGGAGATCATCGGGCCGATCGGGAAGAAGTTTTCGACATGAACCACGAGCGGTTAGATTTGTCCGTCGACGCAAGGGTCTTTTCATCAGCATTTCCCGGAGTCAGTTATGATCACATCAATACGACGGGCCGCAACCTTTGTTGTCGTTGGCCTAGCGCTTCTGACACAGGCAGTTCGGGGGCAGCAGTCAAAGGAGTCGCTGACGTTTGGCATCTATACGGGTGCCAGTGTGCCATCAGAGAGCATTTCGAGCGTGTATGATGCCCTCGACACGTTGAGTTTGGCGCAGTCGTACCGCCATGCGTCGGACCTCGGTGTGCACCTTGGGGGTCGTTTGCGTTTTGGCTTGACCGACAAGATCAGCTTCTCGGGTTCGGCTGCCTTTTGCCGATTTGCAGGACAGGAACAGACGGCGGTGCTCAACAGCGGGCAGACTCTGTCGCTCGAGACGGCCACAACGTTCATTCCGGTATCGGCCGGCGTGACGGCGTTTGCATTTAGGGGGCTGATCGCCCCGTACCTGACGGCCGAGGCCACTTACACGTATCGAACAGTAACGGTGGCCACGGGGAACTCATTGCTCCAGGACCTGATCGTTAACTCCGCCCAACTTGAACTGGAGCCAACCAGCACTCGACTCGGGGCGGCTCTGGCAGCCGGAGTTCAGCTAGACATTGGTGGGTTGCAACCATTTGCCGAACTGCGCTATCACTGGGTGAATCTCGCCGGCACAGAAAGCGGCGAGGATCCGATCTCATTCCTGAATATCTCGGTGGGCCTTCTTTTTTGAGAAGATGTAGTACATCGGCACGCCGGTCAATAGAAGGATGATGCCCCAAACGGAATTGATGACCGGAGCAGTGCCGGCATAGTAGTTGGTCACATCCGAAACGACGGTATAGCCAAGGAAGGCCAGGGCGAAGGCGATGAAGATGATCGGAACGAACGGATAGCCCCAGGTTCGGTAGGGTCGGTCCGCATCCGGCATCTTCTTGCGCAGGATGAACACACCGAGTGCGCCGAGTGCATAAAAGCCCCAACTGACGAAGATCAGCATGTCGGTCAGCATGTCGAAGGTCCCGGAGAACACCAGGACGGACGTCCACACAAACTGCATCGTCAGCGATACCGTTGGCGTGCGATGACGTTCGTTGATGTGACCGGCTGCGCGGAAGAACATCCTCTCGCGGGCCATGGCGTAATAGACACGGGAGCTGGCCAGGATGGTTCCGTTTGACGTTCCGATGGTCGAGATGATAACGGCAAGGCTCACGAACACCGCGCCCGTGGGGCCCATCATCACGTAGGCCGCGTCTCGTGCCACGGCCTGAGATGCTGCCAACGTGTCGATCGGAAGAATCAGCAGGTAGGCGATATTGATCGCGACATACACGCCGATGCAGATGGCCGTACCGAGCATCAGCGAGCGAGGAACCGTTCGCTGTGGGTCCCGCACTTCTCCGCTGACGTATGTCAGATTGTTCCAGCCGTCATACGACCACAGAGCCTTGTTCATCGCCATGGCCAAAGCCAGCATGAGGGCCGAGCCCGTCGGCACAGCCATTGACGACGGCTGCGTAAGATGATCGACCGAGCCCGACGGTCCGAATACGGCCAAGATCACCAGAAGGGCGATCGCGGCGACCTTTGCCACGGTAAAGACGACCTGCACGCGCCCACCTTCGCGGACGCCGTAGGCATTGATGAGCGTCAAAAGGCCAACGGCCGCCACCGTAAGAAGCTTGATGCCGATGGACTGTAACGGATAGATGGTCGCAAACGGTAACGACACGGCAAAGGATTGCACCACAGAATCATCCAAGTTCCAGAGGGGCACCAGCGTGTTGAGGTACTCCGAGAACACGAATGTGATCGAGGCGATCGATCCGCTCTGGATCACAATGAACAATGCCCATCCGTACAAGAAGGCCGTGAATTCGCCGTACATCGCCCGGAAGTACTGGTACTGTCCACCCGTGGCCGGGATCATGCCGGCCACCTCGGCATTTGTCAGCGCGCCGAACATCGTCACGATGCCGGCCACGATCCATACACCGATCAGAAGCTCGGCCGAGTGCAGAAAGCCAGCCATTGCCGAAGGGTTGCGAAACACCCCGGAACCGATCATGCCTCCAACGACCATGGAGGTGGTCGTCACGAGTCCGAGGCGGGGCAGGAGAGAGGCCGATTGAGGTGCAGTGCTCATGCGTGGTCCGACAAAATAGCACCGCCAGCAATGCAGTAGCGCTGCATGCCGTAGCTTCGCGTTCACCTTCATTCGTTCCATGGCACTTGTTTTTGGCTTCGTTATCGGCTACGTGCTGGCCATCCCACCCGGGCCGCTGGGGCTTGCTGCCATCCGGTATGGGAGCCGCGGCTCGTTGGCTCCAGTAGCAGCCCTGGCTGTTGGTGCGGGTGTGCTCGACGTGGTGTACTGTCTGCTGGCGATGTGGACCTCCGGTGGACTCCTGACGTTGATCGCACCGGTGAGCCAGTCCGGTGGAACGGGTTCGTACGTGGTTGGAACACAGCTGGTGATCGCTCTCGGCATGGTTGTCGCCGGAGTGATCCTCTTTAGGTCCTCCCGCCGAGCTCCACGTGCATCCAAGGTTGACGATTCGCCCGGCTGGACATCGCGGATCGGTCGCAGCAAGGCCTTCGTGCCCCTTTTGGCCGGCGTTGGATTTGCCGTTGCCAACATCGCAAACCCAACCTTTCTGCCGTCACTTGTCGTCCTATCGGGATCGATCCGCAGTGCCGGGATCCTTGACTCAACCAGTGCAGACGTGATCGGCTTCAGCCTTGGATTTGGTGTTGGTAATGCTCTGTGGCTTGTGACGCTGGGAATGCTCACACGACGCTTTCACGATCGACTCGTCAAGCGCATCCTGCCCCATGTTCAGACCGCCATGGGCGTCTTGCTTGCCGGTGCTGGCGTGTTCTACATTGCCCGCATCGTGTCGGTGGGGCTGTCGTGAGCGCGTCACTGTCATGTCGGACCATGAATGTTTCCCGTTGAATGCTCTGTGAAAAACTGCTAGTTTCCACGTACGCGGTCGCAGTAAGCTCCGCGGTGCGTCATTGGCCAGACGTGTCATGACGGTTTTGCATCATCTTGGGGAAGTGCAATGAGAGGAATTGCCGCGGCGGTGGCAGTCTTCATATGTCTTGCTGGTCAATCTCCTGCACAGATAGGCTCCATAGGTCTTAGGGCAGGTTATTTGTCAGTCGAAAACACCACAGCGATTCCTATTCTCTTCAGCGACAACGACTGTGGTTCGTTCTCAGACGGCATCTCGCCGGGCATGTATGCGGCACTCACATATGACTACCAGATTTTCGGCCCCTTGCTCGAGATCGGCGGCGGCATCCTTTACGCTAAGCGTCCGGCGTTGCTATCGACACTCACACAAGATGGATTCGAAGTTCTCGATCCGGACGACAACACCTACAAGCCTCTTGTCCAGGAACATGTGTTTGACAGTCCGCTTGGCTACATAAGCATCGAGGCGAGCTTGCGTACGCAACCGGTTGCTTCCGTCCCAGTGTACCTGCGCGCGACGTTTGACGCGGGAAATCCGGTGGTTTCGTCGCAGTTCACCCAGACAGAGGAGATTGCCAGCCCCGAATCTATCCTCTACCCTGAGGCCGTCAAACGTCGAACAGTTAGCTCCGGCGAGTTCACCGGACTCGGCACATCCATGGGCATCACTGCGGCTCTGGGAGCCGCTTTTGTCATCAACGAGAGTTTTGAGATCGGTCCGGAGATTTTTTACCGTCATGGACTCGGATCACTCAGCTCGGCGGCATCTTGGGAACAGACAATCATCGGTGGCGGTATCCAGATCCGTTACCGCATGGTCGATGAGCCAGAGCCCCCTGCAGAGGAGCCGCCGCCGGTCATCGAGCCAGAGCCAATTGTGGAAGCGAAATCTGAACCCGAACCAGCCGTGATCGCATCGGTCACGACCATACCGTTAGAGATCCGTGAGACAGTGGTCACACAGACATTCCCGCTGCTACCATATATCTTCTTCGACAGCGCTTCGGCAGAACTCAAGCCGTCGTATCGTCAGTCGTCGTCAACCGAGTCCTTCGATGAGCGAACGTTGCCGCGCGAGACCCTGGCCATTTACTACCGCATACTCGACGTACTGGGTGCTCGTATGGCGTCGAGTAAACAGGCCACTCTCGATCTGACCGGTACCAGCGATGGAGCCGAGGCCGGCACGCCCGAGCAGCGCAATGCCCTTGCGCGGCAGCGTGCCGAGAGCGTAGCTGTGTATCTGCGCTCGCGATGGGGAATCGCTTCGGACCGGATCCGCGTCAAGATAAGTGAACGTCCGGCGATCGCATCCAATGAACTCTATTTGGAAGGTGCTGAGGAGAATCGGCGTGTGGAGCTTTCCTCATCTGATGTGCGCCTGCTTGACCCGATCGTTCACACCCGTTTCAATGAGTACGTGCCAGTGCAGAATCGGCACACGTTCACAACAGATGTGACGAATCCGGAACGTGCTGAAGGGTGGAAGCTCGATGTAAAGCACCGCTCCATGATGCTGGCCCAGCGCACAGGTCCACTTATGCCCCCTTCAAAGATCGAGTTTGATCTGACGCAGGAAATGACCGACAAGCTTGGTCCGATCATGGGGGCGAGCGACACTCTGCTGGCTCAATTGGAGGTGCGACAACCTCGGTATAGCGATGCTCTTGGCTCGACGTCGTTCCCGGTCATCAAGACGGTGAGCAACTTCGAGGTCAGCCGTCTGAGCCTGATCGTCTTCGACTATGATAGAGCTGACATTTCTCCACAGAACCAGGAAATGATGCGTCGCGTGGTCACCGCCTCGACGGGATCCGGCAGCAGGGCCACAATCGTTGGCTCAACAGACCGCCTGGGCGAGTTCGAGCACAACATGCAGCTGTCAATTGATCGCGCGAAATCAGTGGAAAACTTCGTACGTTCGATAGCCCCGAATCTTACGATCGAAGATGTCAAGGGCGTCGGGGCGAACCCTGCACTGTTCGACAACGCACTTCCCGAAGGCAGATTTTACTGTAGGACCGTCACACTGCAAATCACTACTCCGTTGAGAGACCGATGAAACGACGCGAACTCTTCAACAGCATTGCCAGCTCGTCACGGCGTCAGCCGGCGCCATTTGACATCAAGCTACAGGTCGAAGGCGGGATCGAAGAACACACCGATCCGTTGACGCTTGATGATGTTCTGCACCTGTATCGACGTCTTAGTTACAGCGTCTCGATGCCGGATGCCCAAAAGCAGGTAGGCAAGACCGCACGTCAGGTCGTCACCGAACTGCTCGGTCCGAAGGACCCGCCGGCACCGCTGCGCGATGTGAACTTCGTCAAGTGGCGTGACCCGGCCACCGGTCAGATGGTGGACTATACCGAAAATCCCGAGGGGGCTGACCTTCAGGCCGCCTTTGCGATCCGCAGCTGGTGGGGTACCAACTACCGGCGCCTCAGAGCTTGGCACACCTTCGAGGCACTGCGGGACCCGCTCACGGTTGAGCGTCTTGCAGGGTTCTGGGTTGGACACTGGACGACGGAGTTCAGTTTTGACGACCAGTACTCACAGCCCCATACACTCTACAATCAGTATCTGACCTTCCGGAAGGACCGACTCGGGAACTTCCGCGACATGGCCCTTGACGTGACACTTGATCATGCCATGCTGTTCTACCTCGGTGGTTGGTTGAACGAAGTTGGACGTCCGAATGAGAACTATGCCCGTGAACTTCTTGAGCTCTACACGACAGGAATTGGCTGGTACACCGAAGGAGATGTTCAACAGGCAGCGCGCGTTCTGACCGGATGGAAGGTTGCCCGATTCAATGATCAGCCCGCTCCAAAGGGCATCTACAACACATGGTTTGATGCACGTAGGCATGATACCGGTGCCAAGGAGTTTATGGGCGTGACCATTCCGGCCCGCACGCCCGACAACAACACTGAGTTCCAGGTGCGCAATGAAGAGGTGCGTGAGCTGATCAACATCATCTTCCGCGCCCGTCCCGAAGCCGTCTCGCGGTTCATCGCCGGTAAGGTGTACTTGTACTTCGTGTATAGTTCCGCCGGAGAGACCGACCGTCAGTTCGTTTCGGACCTGGCCAAGGTCTTCCGCGATTCTGACTTCGACCTGCGAGAGCTCTTCCTGCGTCTGTTCATCAGTAAGCACTTTTTTGACCCTGCACTGAGAGGTGCGCAGATCAAGACTCCGATCGAGTATGTGATCGGTCTGCTCAAGCAGCTCAGGTTTGACGATGGGGAAGTTGCCCCGATCGATTCGGCCGCGTGGACAGAGATGATGGATCAGGCCCTGTTCGATCCGCCGAATGTCGCCGGTTGGCCCGGATACCGTTCCTGGATCTCAACCAACACCTATCCGCGGCGTCGGGAGTTCGCTCGCAAGATGATCGATACGCTCACCGATGCCCGCGCGATGCAGCTCATCAAGGAAATGCCTGACTATGAGGACGTAAACAAGTTCGTCCAGAGCATCGTGCGATACATGCTGCCGGTGGAGATCAACGAGACACGTCTGGCGTATTACAAGAGCACCTTGCTGGAAGGGCAACCTGACTACACCTGGGACGAAAAGCTCAAGCAGCCGGCAAGTGCGGCGCGCTCATTGCGTGCCCTTCTGAAGACCATTGCCGTTGCGCCTGACTTCCAATTGTGTTAAGACATCACCCGTGAACCGAAACGAAAAGGGATCATCGATGAAGCGCCGCTCCTTCCTCGCCACCACCGCAGCAGCAGCTGTTGGCACCCAAGTGCTCGGTGGAGTTCCTCTGAAGGCCTTCACGCCTATGAACATGCCCGTGCAGATGCAGCCGGATGATGACCGCTGCCTGATCGTGGTGCAATTGTTCGGCGGCAATGACGGACTCAACACGATCATTCCGGTGGATGATCCACAGTACTATTCAATCCGGCCAACAATTGCCGTTCCGAAGGAGAAAGCCATCAGCGTGCTTTCTCGCGTGCACATGCACCCGGCGCTTGCACCGAAAGATTCGTACGGATTTCCGCAGATGTTCGAGGATGGCCGTCTTGCCATCGTGCAAGGCATCGGCTATGAGAATCCGAACCTTTCACACTTCCGCTCCACCGACATCTGGCTCAGTGGTTTCAACTCCTCAGATCCGGAAGTTCGCCTGCTCGATGGGTGGCTCGGCCGATATTGGTCGAATCACTTGCCGGGATTCCCGGAAGTTCTGCCCCCTGACCCTATCGCTGTTCAGATAGGGGGCTCGCTGTCGATGCTCCTGCAAAGTCCAAAGGGTGACATCGGTATTGCCCTTACCGATCCACAGAAGTTCTTTGAGCTCGGCCAAGGACTGTCACCGGATATGACTCCGATGTCCGAAGAAACCCGCTATGGTCGTGAGTTCAACTTTGTTCGAACCGTTGCCGAGCAATGTGACCGGTATTCGTCAGTGGTGAAGAACTCTTTCGACAAGGGGAAGAACGTTGCCACGTATGCAGACGGCAACTTCGTCAAGCAAATGCAGCTGGTGGCTCGCCTGATCAGTGGCGGCCTGAAGTCGAAGATCTTCCTCGTGTATATGGGCGGCTTCGATACGCACGTGATGCAGCAAGATGAGTATCAGAATGGACTGCATCCGTACCTGCTTGGCCAACTCGCTTCCGGCATTGGAAGCTTCATGCAAGATGCTCTTGCTCAGGGTTTTGCCGACCGGGTAGTTGGCATGACTGTGTCCGAGTTTGGACGACGTCCTTATGAAAATGGAAGTCGTGGCACCGACCACGGAGCTTCATCCGTTCAGTTCGTGTTCGGGAACGGAGTGCGCGCTGGCGTGTACGGACAAGGCCCCGACCTGACGAATTTCGATGGTAACGGCGATGTGCGCTATCAATGGGATTATCGCCGCGTCTATGCCGACGTACTCGAAAACTGGTTCGGCGGCACGATGCAGGAGACCGAAGACGTGTTACAGGACCGGGTGCTTCCGCTCGGTGTTCTGCAACGCACAACGAGTGTTGACGATGCCTACGAGGGACGGGTCGGTGTCGATGTGCGCATTGCGCCGAATCCGGCAACCAGTCAGGCGTCGATCGAATGGTACCAGCCCGTCAACAGCGTCACAACAGTGGAGGTCTATTCCAGCGATGGACGTCACGTCAAGACGTTGCTCACCGATCGCCTTGCACCGGGGAACCATCGAGTCGAGGTCACGGACCTCGTCAGCGGTTCCTACCTGTGCTGTGTGATGATCAACGGCGTGCGATCGGTTGCCCCTCTGTCTATTGTCCGCTGACGCTGCCAAATGCACAGTTCGGGTTTTGCCATAACGGGTGATTCCGCTATGTTTGCAGTCCCTCTGCGGAAGTGGCGAAATTGGCAGACGCACCATCTTGAGGGGGTGGCGCTCGCAAGGGCGTACGGGTTCAAGTCCCGTCTTCCGCACAGCATGATGCGCATTGCATCACCGAAAGATCGACGGCCATCATTTTTGGTGGCCGTTTTCTTTTTACCCCACGGTCAGCGCGTCACAGCGAACTTGGTGACAGCTGCCGTGCCGGCACTCGCGCTCGAGGCGCTCACGATGTAGATGCCCGGGGGAACGGGGTTGCCGCCGACGTCCATGCCGTCCCAGATCGCCTGCCGCCCGCGCAGCTGAAGTGCAGCGACCATGGTCCCTGAGCTGGACATGATCTTGATGTCACTGTCAGGAGCAAGTCCATCGATGACCATCTGACGGTCACCCAATATCGAGAACGGCTGCGGATAGCATTGAAGTGCAAAGTCGGGCAGGGGGCGCATTGATGACGTACGTGCGACGCTGCACCCGCTCGAGGTGCCGAAGTAGGCACGGCCAGTGGTCTCGTCCACCGCGATGCAGCGCACGTTGTCACTCAGCAGGGGGCTTGTGCTGGAGGTGACGCTGGCTGCGACCTGCGTCCCTGTTGGGTCGAGCACGAACACTCCGCTCGTCGATGCGATCCACTTGTAATTGAGTGCGTCAACATGGATGTCCGTTACGACCGTGGCCGAGGAAAGTGCCGATACACGGCGGACGAAGGGGATGGTGGAGTTCGAGACCGATCCTGTGGCCGTGATCACCGCAAGCCCCTTGGAGGTCCCAACCCAAAGGGCACCGTTCAGGTCCACCGCCAGAGCTGTGATGGAGTTGTCAGGCAATTGCGAGTTACCCGACGTCAACTTGTTGCACACATCGTCGGCTGCCGACGGCGTGTTCCGATCGTTAAAGGCGATCAACCCAAGCCCCTGGTGTCCTCCAAGCCACACCGTGCCGCCGAGATCGATGGCCATGTGTCGTACGACGTTCTCGCGTGGATTCGTGCAATTGGCTCGTGATGACCATTCAGATGCGTCGAGAACGGCAAGAAGCTGGTTCGCCCCCTGCTCATTCAGAAGCCAGGTGCGACCAAATCGGTCGATCTCCGCTCCAGAGACCAGAACGTACGTGGAGTCTCCTGCGATGCCGGAGAGCGACGAGTTACGGAAGTCGAATCGGCGCACCGAAAGTCCGGTATCGGTTGGGATGCATTGGATCGCTCCTCGACCCCATGTGCCGACCCACGTTGAGCCGTCAGACACGGAGCTGACGCGGTAACAGTTGTTGGAAAGAAGTTCGGGCTGGTTAGACGTGTTGATGGTGCGCCACTCGGCGCCGTCGAACCATGAAACTCCTTGGCCCCCGTTGCCACGACCAGGGTTGTCATCGGTGGCAACCCAGAGGTTCCCGCGGGTGTCCACCGCGAGGTCTGCAAACTGATTTGAAGATGGCGTACGAATAGGCGCAAACGTCACAGCGATTCCGTCGCTAGTGGTCCCAAATCCTTGTCCCTCGACAGACAGGAAGCGAAGGGGGCTGCCCTTCACCGTTCGTGATGTAACGAATCGGATCGGTGCGCTCACCTGCGGTCTCTGGGTTTGTCCAGAGGCCGTGATGATCTCGGTGGACGTGGCGATCTCCCATACACCGGCGACGCTGTTGAGAGATGTCACATCCTGTTGACTTGTCAGTCGTTTGGTAAAGCCACCGCCCGTGTTTTCGTAGAGTCCGCGACGAGTTGCCACGGCAAGTCCTGCAGCATGTGTGCGGCAGAACAGGACCTCGGTACCATCAAAGTCTGTGTTGGACCGCAGCACGCGCCATGCCGCCGGCAGACGAAGTGTTGGTACGTTCAGCGGTACAACGGCAAGACCACTGTCGGTTGCCACCCAAAGAGAATCGGCAAACAAGGCCATGGCTCGGACTGCCGTGTTCTCTTCGAGATTCCCGATCCGGTCGATGGTCGTGATGAACACCTCTCGCTGCGTGTCCCAGATGACGATCCCGAATTCTGTGGCGATCAGAAGCGAGTCTCCGCGCTTGACGAAATCGATGATCGCACGCCGAGGATACTTGGTGGCCCTGCGAATGTCTCTGATGTTGGTCCATGTGCCGTCGGCTCGGTAGATATCAAGAGCGCCGTCACGCTGGCCAACGTACACTTCACTGCGAGTGGTGTCGCAGTATATGGCCGAGCAATCGAGTGTCTGTAGAGCGTTCACATTTCGGAACTCCGATATGTCGCCAGACTCAGCATCGTAGCGAACAACGCCGCCAGTGGTCGCAGCCCAGCATCGTCCGCGGGCGTCAACGTCGATGGAGTTGACGGTGTAGAGCGACGACAATGTGGTCCAGTCGCTGAGGCGGATCTCCTGAGCCCGCGTTAGTCGGGGCGCTATCAGTAAGGACAATGCTGACATCATGACTGCCAGCATTCTCATCTGCGGTGTCTGTCGCATTCGCGTCATTGCCAGGTGATCCATTGATGGAACGATCGATCAGACAACGATTCGATCATGCATTTATGATTTTGATTCCGAAGCGACGCCATCGATCGCCGTCAAGAGTTGGAGGGCCCCGAGCGCAGCTTCACGGCCCTTATGTCCGTGCACACCACCACATCGATCCCATGCTTGTTCAAGGGTCTCGGTGGTCAGAACGCCGAACATGCACGGGACACCGGTGGACAATGAGAGGTCCATAAGACCGTGCGCCACCGGAGAGGCAACATATTCGAAATGCGCAGTCTCACCCCTGACAATCACACCAAAGGCAAGGACCGCATCAACCTTTGCGCGTTGGATCAGTTGCAGCGCAGCGACGGGAAGTTCATAGCTGCCGGGACAGTCGAGGGTGACGATGTCGGTTGTCTCAACGCCATATTCCAGAAGGGTCTCGACAGCCCCCTTGCAGAGTTCGTCAACGACGTCACGATGCCAATTGGCCGCACATATCCCGATTCGTCTGTTACGTCCCGACCCGGCCAGTGGCCCTCTTCGTGCAGCGCCCTCAGTCATTGCTATTCTGGCGTTGGCACTGTTGCGAAATCCTGTGCTCGAATTGTTCAAGAGCTTGAGCCGTCACGCCGAACGTGCCAAAGTTCCCTTCGTCATACTCTCGCGAGCCGTGGTAGTCCGAGCCGCCCGTGATGAGCAAGTCATGCTGCTGGCACAGCACTCTGTAGAATTCTCGGGTGACGTGCCAGTGAGATGGGTGATAGACCTCAATGCCATCAATGCCAGTCTCTAAGAGCGGTAGAAACAGTGTCGGATCGGTGAAAAACCTCCCGGGATGCGCCACAGAGAGCACGCCACCGGCATTGTGGATCATCTCCACGGCTTTGGCGATGGGGAACGGCGTCTTTGATGCATATCCCGGCTTTCCATGGTCGAGGTACACATCAAAGGCAGCCTGGATCGATGAGACGAATCCTCTGCGAACGAGAACCGCTGCCACGTGGGGACGTCCAATGGGCGCACCGGCTGCCTCGTCGATCACCTCTTGCATGGAGATCGGTGCGCGCGCCTGACGCAGGTTCGAGACCATCTCCTCTGCCCGTCGAGCACGGTCGCTTCGGTAGAAGCTCTCGTATTTCTGAACATCGGAATTGTCGGGATCCACATTGTAGGCAAGGATGTGTACTTCGCGACCAAAGTCGTAACACGAGATCTCAACGGCACTGTAGATCTTCAGCGGGCCGTTGTATCCCTGTTGACGGATGAACCTGTAGGCATCGATGTTGTCGTGATCCGTGATTGCCAATGCTTGAAATCCACGTTGCTCGGCTTTGACGATCAGTTCCATCGGCGACAGCAGCCCATCTGAGCATGTCGTGTGCGTATGGAGATCGGCGACGATTTGGATTGGAACGGTGCTCATTCGATTGTCCCACGCAGAAACCATGCGCGACTGATCTTACCGTCGCGGCATTCATATGTGGCCACAGCGTGCACCTGTCCTGAAGGGGCGAGCCCACTGACGTCTTCCTCGTCGATAACATACGGCGGGCAGATGATCCGTGAGACCAGACGGCAGTGTAGGTCGGGATGCTCTGAGAATTGCCGACCGTATCTGGACTTCAATTCATCGATCCCGTGACAAAACACCGTTCCGGTTGACAGGTCGACAAGTTCGACGTCATCGGTGTAGGCGCGAGCAAATGCATCAATGTCACGGGCATTGTAGGCTTCGAGCTGCGCTTGGGCAGCGGCGGCAAACGACGTATTCATCTCGCTATGTGGCACGTGCAAAGATACGGCTCGGAGCTGGCTCGTCGGCATCCATGATCGAGGTGACCAAGATCTCCATCGTGAGTCGCTTATCGGCAGAGCTTCGCAGCGCACGTTCAGCTTGTCGAATCAGATACAGCGACTGTTCAATGCGTCGAGGACCGAGAGTATCGAGATGTTGGAATGCCTCGGTGAGAGCGAATGGTTGCAGTCCGCTCTGACGCGCCACGGCGGCCGAATCTGTGACGCCGCGCAGATCGATAAGGGCGTAGAGTGACGTGAAGTGCCGCGCCAGCATGGTCAGGATCATGATCTCCTGTGAGTCTGCCTCCAACATGGCATTGAGGATCCGAAGAGCCGATGGCGCGTCGCGTCGACCGATGGCCTTCTGAAGTTCAAAGACGTTGAACTCTCGGGTGCTGCCCGCAAGCCGATGCACATCCTCAATAGTTGCTGAGCCCCCTTCACCAACATAGATCCGCAGCTTGTCGAGTTCCATCGCGATCTCACGAAGACCGGTGCCGACCTTGGCCATGAGAAGCTCCGGCGCTTCAGACGGAAGGGTCAGTCCAAGACGTGAGGCATACTTGTTCATCCAAGACCGCACCTGCGCCTCGGTCTGACGGGGATACTCTTCCCAGCTGGCCCCGGTGATGAGCCGGTTCAGTGGATAGCGCACCTTGGAGAGTTTCTTCTTCAGCGCATCGGGTCGCTGGCGGAGTCTGCCAATGCCATCTGCGGGTGCAATGCTTGCAGTAAAGATCAGGACGGTTGCCTCTGAGGGGTTTGCAAGGTATGTGCCTATGGCATCCGAACTCTTGGATTCCCGTGCCGAGAGCTTTTCAGCGCGGCGCACCCAGACGACGCGTCTATCAGACATCATCGGGAAGGACCGTGCTATGGACAGCACAGCATCAAGTGATGTCTGCTCTCCGTCGAGCACATCAACGTTCATTCCAGTGGCATCCTGTCGGGCTGCGGCATCGAAGAGACGCTGTGCATCGTGCTCTACGAGGAAGTCCTCTTCACCGAAGAGCAGGATTGCTGCAGGGAACGTCCCCGAACGGAGGATCTCGTCGATCATCGCTGACTCGTCTTAGGGTCGAAAGCATCTCGCAGGCCATCTCCGAAGACGTTCAGAACCAGCACTCCGATGGCCATGGCGATACTTGGAAACAGCGTCATGCCCCAGTTCGTACCAAGAGCGATGTATCCGTAACCGTCCTTGATCATTTGTCCCCATGACGCGGTAGGGGGCTGAACACCAAGCCCGATGAAGCTCAAGGATGCTTCCGCGATGATTGCCGTGGCAAAGCCGGCCGTCGATAGGACGATGATCGGACCGGTAGCATTCAGGAGCATGTGGCGGAAGATGGTCCGCATCGAGCCGAAGCCAAGCGCTCTCGTTGCTTCGATGTACTCCTGCTCTCGGATACTGAAAAACTGTCCTCTCACGATACGAGCGATATCAACCCACGAAGAGATTCCAATGGCAACGAAGGTTTGCCAGTATCCTTTGCCCAGCAGAACCGAAAAGGCCACCACCAGAAGGATGGTAGGGAATGACCAGACGACGTTGACGATCCACATGATCACGTCATCGACCCAGCCGCGATAAAAGCCTGCGATCGCGCCGAGAAAGATGCCGATCAAAAGGGCGATGGATTCGGAAATGAGGCCTACGCTCAATGACACCCTCATGCCGTAGACGAGTCGAGTGAACATATCACGCCCAAACCGATCAGTTCCAAGCCAGAACGTTGGAGTGGCCACGAAATCCTCTGACGTTGAACCAATCAGTGCCGAGCGGGCGATGCTGTACGACTCTCCCGATGGGTCGCGATAGTACACGGTGTCGGCCACCAGTTCCCAGGACGAGACGGCGATGATCGACGGTGTCTCCGAATCTGCGGGATTGCGCTTGTACAGGATCGTGCCGGTGAATCCAGCCGGCTTGATGCTATACTCAAGGATCTGTGTTGTCGGATCGAACGGAGTGATCCACGGTGCTGCGAGCGCTGCAATGACCATGATGCTGAGCACGATCATGGCGATCACAGCGCCGGTATTCTTCCTCAGGCGCTTGATTGCAAGGCGCGTTGGACTTTCGACGGAGTGGTGACTCATGAGACCCTCACCTTCGGATCGATGAATCCGTATAGCACGTCAGCAAGCGTGTTGACGGTCACAAAGATGAGGGCTGTAAACAGCACCGTTCCCTGAATCATCGGATAGTCGAGCTTTTCGATCGCATTGAATGCAGCAAGGCCGATGCCAGGCCAGTTGAAAATGAACTCAACGAAGTAGGTTCCTGCCAGCAAGCCTGCAAACCAGGCGCTGACGGTTGTGATCACCGGGTTGAGAGCGTTTCGAAGAGCATGTTTCACAAACACCGTCGCATCGGACAGTCCCTTGGCCTTGGCCGTCCTAACGTAGTCTTGCCCCAGCACGTCCAGCATACTTGAACGGGTAACTCGTGCGATGATCGATAGGGGGCGAATTGCCAACGTTATCATCGGCAGCACGAGGTGCTCAGCTCCTCGGTCCACATACCCGCTAATGGGGAACCACTCGAGTGCGACGCCAAAGACGAGCACCAGTAGCAGACCCACCACGAAGGCAGGCAAGGAGATCCCGAGTAGAGATGTCGACATCGTCAGGGTGTCGATCCACGTGTTTGGACGCCATGCGGCGATCACACCAAGGATGATGCCGAGGACCGTGGCGATGGCGATCGACGTAAGTGCCAGCAGGGCAGTGGCCGGTAGCCGCTCGAGGATCGTTTCAGCGACTGGACGGTTCGTGGCGATGGAGCGACCCATATCGCCCCTTCCCAGATTCGCCACATAGGTGCCGATCTGGTATGCAAGGGGCTTGTCAAGACCCAGTTGCTGTCGAAGAGCTGACACCGAGGCCGAGTCTGCACGCTGGCCAAGCAGGACGCGTGCGGGATCGCCCGGCGGACGAATAAAAAACGTTACAACCACAACGCCGGCAAGAACCAGCAGTGTGTAGAGGATCTTTCGAAGGATGAAGGCCGCCATCACAGAGAGCCACCGGCCTGAAATGCTTCAAGACTGACGCGCACCGGTTCATCGACACGACGCCCAAGAAATGTCGAGGCCAGAGAGGTGAACGCGGGTGTGTTATCGGTGACGTACAGCGACAGCTTAGGCACGCGATGCTCCGTCGGTGCGGGTTCAATCAGAGCGCGCGCCTGATGAGCGGTGCACTCTCCACAGTCGACCAATGACGCTCCGGGCAGAAGCTGCTGTAACACCGGAGCGATGATCGGGTAGTGTGTGCATCCGAGTACGAGGGTGTCGATGCCGGCCTCGCGCAGGGGGCGCACATACTCTTCGGCGATCAGCCGCGTGGCAGGAGTATCGATCCATCCTTCTTCGACAAGAGGAACGAACAACGGACAGGGGCGTGAGTGTATGGTAACGTGCGACCCGTCTGCTGCCGTGGTGATCGCCCTCTCATAGGAGCCGGAGTTGATCGTCGCCCTCGTGCCGATGACGCCGATCGATCCGGTGTGGGTTCGGCGCACCGCCTCGGCCGCGGCCGGCTCGATCACTCCGATCACAGGTATGGTGTGCCGGCTCCGCAGAACATCCAGAGCGAGTGCAGAGGCTGTGTTGCAGGCCACAACGATCATCTTGACGTTGTGCCGAAGCAGGAAGTCGGCGCATTGCGACGCGTATAGTTGGACTGTTTCAGCAGACTTGTTGCCGTACGGCACCCGCGCGGTATCGCCGAGGTACACGAAGTCCTCTTCGGGCATCAGCATGGTCAGGTGCCGCAACACCGTCAGTCCCCCGATTCCCGAATCAAACACACCTATGGGGCGTTGATCTCTTTGCATCGTCGGCAAAGATAGAATCCCGAATCATGGTCTGCATTGTCTGTGTATGTTCGGGACCGTGAAGCTGACTCTTCGAGCGAAACTGGCATTGTTATATGGCACCATCGTTGCCCTGACGTTGGCGGGTTTTGCTGCCATAGCCTACGTCACGGTCAGCAACGAACTATTGCGAAATCTCGACGCGTCGCTCCAACGGGCAGGCACGTCCTTGCTTGATATCATACGGAAAGAGCAACAGCAGGCTCGTCGCCCCTTGGCATCATTGAAGTCCAGACGTCGCCCGTCCTCGGAAGATGCTCTGCGGGTGGATATCCTTGATCGTCCGAACATGAAGAACTTCGTTGGACCCGTCCTCAACGGTGAGACCGTCGAACCCGAGGATCCGGTGTGGTCGGCCGTTTACGAGCACATGTTGCTGAACTCCTCCAGCACGGCCCTTCAATTGGCCACTCTCGAAGGGAGCGTCGCGTGGAAGTCTGACAATCTTGGTGTCGACAGCCTGCCGACGTTTGGAATGTTCGTCCGTGAGGCGGCCTCGGCATCGGTTACTCCGATCTTTTCACATTACTGGCTTCGAGGTGAGCGGTATCGCATCGTCATGATCGTCAATGACGTGGCCTCGGTCACGGCTGCATACCCACTATCAGAGGTAGATGAGACACTGCGCCGACTGTTCTCATTGCTTCTCTACGGCATGCCTCTGGCTCTCGTTGTCTCGGGTATCCTCGGATGGTTCATCGCAAGGGGCTCACTCAAATCCGTCGATGACATCACACAGTCAGCGCGCACGATCACCGCCAGTAATCTTCAGCTGCGCCTCCCAAAGTCCCCGAACAACGATGAGATCGCACGTCTGATTGACACCCTCAACGACATGATCGCACGGCTCGAGCAGTCGTTTGCTCAAGTTCGACAGTTCACCTCAGACGCATCGCATGAGCTCAAGACGCCCCTTGCCATTCTCATGGGAGAACTTGGCGTAGCGCTTCGGCGGCCGATGTCGGCACAGGAGTATCAAGCAACTCTTGCCAGCTGTCTGGAAGAGGTCGAGCGTCTTGCCAACGTTGTGCAAGGACTTCTCGAGATCAGTCGCGCCGAATCGGGACAGGTGACCATTGAGCGGAAGCCCCTTTCACTCAGTGGACTGGTCGGTGATATCTGCGATGACATGCTGCTGATGGCCGAAAGCAAGCGGGTGGGGTTCACGACAGATATTGCTCAGGACGTCAAGATCGTCGGTGACAAGACACGACTGCATCAGGCGGTGCTCAACATCATTGAAAACGCCGTCAAGTACACTCCCGAAGGCGGGTCGGTTCGAGTTGAACTCTTGGCCATTGACGGACGTGCTCGTCTGCTGGTGAGTGATACCGGCATCGGAATTGCGGCCGAGGACCTGGCGCACATCTACGATCGATTCTACAGGGTGGACAAGGCAAGGTCCAAGGACATCCAGGGGACAGGTCTTGGTCTCTCGATCGTGAAGTGGATCCTCGATGCCCATCAGGCAACGATCGACGTTGTCTCCGCTGAAGGTTCGGGCACGACCTTCAAGGTCACGTTCGTAACTTTGTGAGTTCGATCATCCGGGGACTTCCTTAGAACATGTTTCAACCTCTTCCTGACGATTTTTCCTATCCGAGACAAGAAGAGTCCATCCTTGAATACTGGGAAGCGAACGACGTCTTTGCTCGCACCCAGGCCCTGAGACAGACCGCTCCGGCCTTCACCTTCTATGAAGGCCCGCCGACGGTCAACGGTAAGCCAGGTATTCACCATGTGCTTGCTCGCACCATCAAGGACTCCGTCTGCCGTTACAAGAACATGCGTGGCTTCTTTGTCCGCCGTCAGGCAGGATGGGATACGCATGGACTGCCGGTTGAACTCAGTGCCGAGAAGGAACTGGGCATAACTGACAAGGCCCAGATCGAGGTCATGGGCGTCGATGTGTTCAATGCGGCATGCCGAGACATCGTCTATCGTAACATCACGATGGAGAGCGGCTGGCGCACCCTCACACGTCGAATGGGGCACTGGATCGACCTTGATGCCGCCTACATCACGTGTACGAATGAATACATCGAGTCGGTCTGGTGGGCATTGAAGCAGTATTTCGACAAGGGGCTCATCTATCGTGGATACAAGGTCGTGCCGCAGTCTCCAACACTTGGCACGCCACTTTCATCCCATGAGCTCTCGCAGAATTACAAGGAAGTCCGCGACCCCAATGTGTACCTCAAGTTGCGGGTGACGGACTCCCCGGTTGAGGCGTTGCGAAATGTAAGCGTGCTGGTGTGGACCACGACTCCGTGGACGCTCTTTGCGAATGTTGCCCTTGCGGTTGGTCCGGAGATCACCTACGTGCGCGTACGCAACACGCGTCAGGTGGGTGAGGCAATGGTCAGTGAAGACCTGCTGCTGGCAGAGTCACGACTTTCGATTCTCGATGGCGAGGTAGAGGTTCTCTCACGGCACACCGGTGCCGAGATCGTCGGCACGAGGTACGAACAAATCTTCACGGACGTGGCTCTTGATTTGTCCGAACATCCGAATGCCCTGTCGATCCTGCCCGGAGAGTTCGTTTCCACTGATGACGGATCCGGTATCGTTCACCTGGCCCCTGCATTTGGTCAGGATGACTTCGAGATGTCCAAGTTGTTTGGTCTGCCGGTGCCACAGCCTGTCGACCCGACTGGACACTTCACACCTGAGATTCGCGATTTCGGTGGAAGAGCCGTCAAGTCCTTCACGTATTCCGATCACAGCGAAGAGGGGGCTGATCGGGACATCGTAAAGTCATTGAAGATCGCTGGCAAGATCTACAAGGCGTCATTTGACTACCTACACAGCTACCCTCACTGCTGGCGAACGGACAACCCGGTCATCTACTATGCTCGTGATTCATGGTTCATTCGGTCGCCACGATACAAGGACCGCCTCGTCGAGTTGAACCGCACGATACACTGGCATCCCGAGGAGATCGGCGAAGGTCGGTTTGGTAACTGGCTGGAAGAAGTCAAAGAATGGTCTATCTCACGAGATCGGTACTGGGGAAGCCCCCTACCGATATGGGTGAGTGAAGACGGCAGTTCGATGTTTGCTGTCGGATCGATCGAAGAACTCTGCACTGGAGAATACGAACGTGAGGACGGTTCGCGTGTCCCCGTGTCGAGCTGTGGTGTAGAAGTCGATCTTCATCGTCCTTTTGTTGACCGTGTCGTTTTTGTCCGTAACGGCATGACGTACCGACGCACACGCGAGGTTGTCGACGTCTGGTTCGATTCAGGTAGTATGCCGTTTGCGCAGTTCCATTATCCCTTCGAGAACAAGGAGCTGTTTGAATCCTCGTTCCCGGCTGACTTCATTGCCGAGGGGATCGATCAGACTCGGGGTTGGTTCTATACCCTGCACAACATCGCAACGGCGTTGTTCGATGCACCTGCTTATCGTCATGTGGTCGTCAATGACCTCGTACTCGACAAGCGTGGTCAGAAAATGTCGAAGTCCAAGGGTAACACCGTTGATCCCTTTGAAGTAATGTCCAAGTTTGGAAGTGACGCCATTCGTTGGTTCTTGATGGCATCATCTCCGGTCCATAAGCCGAAGCTCTGGAATGAAGAGGATATAGCAAAGACGGTCATCGCCGACTTCTTCCGCTCGCTTACCAACACTTACGAGTTCTTCGCACTCTATGCGAACGTCGATGGCTACTCGGCCTCTGAAGATCTCATACCGATTGCTGATAGGCCGGAGATCGACCGGTGGATCATCTCTCGTATGCACACGCTCATTGCCGCATATACTGCGGCCATGGACGAGTACGATCTGACCAAGTCGTGCCGCTTGTTACAAGAGTTTATGATCGAAGAGGTCTCCAACTGGTACGTACGTCGTAATCGTCGTCGCTTCTGGAAGGGCGAGTATGACGTCGACAAACGTGCTGCGTATCAGACGCTTCATGAAGTACTCTTGAGAGTGACGGAGATGATGGCGCCGATCGCGCCGTTTTTGGCTGAGTCACTTTTCTTACGAATGCGTTTGCACGAAGAACATTTCTCTGTTCATTGTATTATATTGCAAGAGTGTGATGCGACGGTCATTGATCATGAACTTGAGCATCGCATGCAGCAAGCGCAACGAATAGTTTCACTTGCTCGTTCTTTGAGAGAGAAGGCGAAGATCAAGACACGACAACCTCTGCGTCGCATCCTCGTTCCTGTTGACAGTCCGCAAATGCGCAGGCACATTCAATCGGTCGAAGATGTCATCACAGAAGAAATCAATGTCAAGTCAATCGAGTATGTTTCAGACGACACTAACATTGTTCGTCGGAGTGCTCGACCAAACTTCAAGATCATTGGACGCAAGTACGGAGCTGACACCCAAGCGGTAGCAAATTCGATCAAGAGTATGACTCATGACGACGTCCGGCGTCTCGAACAATCATCGGTCCTCATGATCGATATTGGTGAGAGAAATGTTCAGATTGATTTTGAAGATGTCGAGATCATCAGCGAGGATATCGAGGGCTGGTTGGTTGCGAGTGACAGTGGAGTGACGGTTGCCCTTGACACTGAGTTGGACGAAGAATTGGTGCGAGAAGGTCTTGCACGAGAATTCGTCAGTCGCCTTCAAAAGCTCCGCAAAGATTCGGGCTTTGACGTGACGGATCGCATCTCTGTTCTGTATCAGACGGATGATGCCACCGCACTCGCTCTCGAATCAATGCGGTCCTACATTGCAATGGAAACGCTGGCGGAAGCGCTCGAGCGGGGGGGACAGTTCGAAGGAACTGGACTCGAGATAAACGGGTGCCACGTCAACGTACGCGTTCAGCGTGTTTGATGATAGTGCGTCAAGGTGGCGCACGCGTTTTCATGTTTCACTTTTTTGAGGTACTCTCATGGCAGCAGCAAAGTCCGCAGCCAAGAAGGCAGCAGCGAAGCCAGCCAAGAAGGCAGCAGCGAAGCCAGCTAAGAAGGCTGCAAAGCCTGCAGCGAAGCCAGCCAAGAAGGCTGCAAAGCCTGCTAAGAAGGCTGCAAAGCCTGCTAAGAAGGCTGCAAAGCCAGCCAAGAAGGCTGCAAAGCCAGCCAAGAAGGCTGCAAAGCCTGCGGCAAAAAAAAAAGCCAAGTAAGGGTAACTCCTAACTCGGCAAAGCAGTCAGCAACGTCAAAGGTATCGGCTCCGAAAGGATCCGCGTCTGCGAAAGCAGCAGGATCCGCGTCGAAGAACAGTTCGGCAAAGGCCACAAAGGGTACGGTTACAGCAGCAGCAAGCGGGAAGATGACGAACCCGAAGCCGCAACCCACGACGAAGACTGCGAAGGCTAAACCCGCATCGGCGGTCGCTAAGACTACCGGTGCGGGTTCTTTTATTGGTTCTTCCAAAGGTCCTGCTGTTGCAGCAAAGAAGGCTCCAGCGAAGAAGCTGCCACGTTATAGTGATGCAGACCTGAAGGCGTTCCGCGTGAATATTGACCGCGCGAAGGTTGATGCCCTTGAGGAGCTTCGTATGCTGCGGGAGCGTCTCGAGGACCTCACCAACAGTGAGGCGAATGAGGATGCGTCGATCTATTCGATGCACATGGCCGAACAAGGATCGGAGGCAGTTGAAAAGGAAAAGACCTACGCACAGATCCAGCGCGTGCAGGATTACATTCGCAAGCTTGATGAAGCCCTCGCTCGGATCGACGACAAGACGTACGGAGTTTGCCACATGTGCGGCATCTTGATCGCCCGCGAGCGCCTCTTGGCTGTCCCGATCACGACGCAGTCAGCCTCGTACAAGATTCGCAAGAAATGTCCGGATGACGGTATCGATCGCATCTTGGCAAAGGGATCTAACTGACAGGCTCTTGATAGATCATGCATTCGATTCGTTGGCCAATTCTGGTAGCCGGCATCTTGGTTGTGATAGACCAGGTCACCAAGATGCTTGTGAAGGGTTTTGTGCTTTTCGGTTACACGCACGAGGGAATGTTCCTTGGTGAGAGTCGTCCATTGATTGGCGATGTCGTGCGATTGACATTCGTCGAAAACCCGGGGATGGCCTTCGGAATTGGGTGGGGTGATGCCAAGATCATTCTCACGTTACTGACCATCGGCATTGTCATTCTTATCGTTCGTATGCTCAAGCAGACGCCCACGAGTTCGAGGGTTCTTAGGGGGGCGTTGACGTTGTTGCTGGGTGGTGCCGTTGGAAATCTCATTGATCGGATGTTCTACGGGGTCCTGTACGATAGTGGTCCGCTCTTCTACGGCAAGGTGGTAGATTTTCTCCAGGTTGATATACCCGACGTCACCCTCTTCGGAGAGCTTTACACGCACTGGCCTGTGTTCAATGTTGCTGATTCCTGCGTCTCCATTGGCGTGGTCACGTTGTTGATCGCCTCGTCCTTCGGGGGCCAGGATGTGCCGTTGTTCCGTGTGCGAAATGAACAAGCCGAATGAACCATCAGCGGCTGGCATTCGCTCGGCCGTTGAGTGGAATGAACACACCTACGAGTTTGTTGTTTCGGCCGGTCAGCGTCCCGAACGTGTTGACGCGTTTCTGACTCATAGCATCGTACATGCAACGCGCACGCGTGTGCAGAAAGCGATTGACGCTGGAGCCGTGACTGTCAATGGTCGACCAACAAAGGCGAACTACAAGATCCGTCCCGGAGATGTCCTACGCGTTGTGGTCATGCGTCCGCCACCATTGCAGCTCATTCCGCAGAACATTCCATTGTCGATCCTCTATGAAGACGAACACCTACTGGTGATTGACAAGGCATCGGGAATACTGGTCCATCCTGGTCTCGGTAATCGTGATGGCACGTTGGTCAATGCTGTGCTCTGGCACCTTGGCCAGCGCGAGCCAATACGTGTCTTGAAGTCACGCGAGTCTTGGGGCGACGCTGATGACGAGTCCGATACCGACCAATCGGAGGAGTTGTCCGACGACGAGCATAGTTGGGGTTCGCACGATCTCGGCGCTGAAGAGATTCCGGGCCTGCGTCCGGGCATCGTACACCGCCTGGATCGGGATACGACCGGAGTCATGGTGATCGGGAAGACCTATCCGACGACGATGCATCTTGCCACACAGTTTGCCGACAGAACTGTCTCACGTCAGTATGTGGCGCTGGCTTGGGGCGTCATCGCCCACGATCATCGGCTCATCGAAAGTCAGCTCGACCGGTCGCCCCGTGACAGAACGTTGCGAGCCGTCGTTCGCAGTGGCGGAAAGTACGCCGCAACGGATGTTTCGGTGCTGGAACGCTTCGATTGCGCTTCCCTGATCGCGTGCTCGCTACGCACGGGACGCACCCATCAGATACGCGTGCATCTGAGTCATAGCAAGCATCCGCTGATTGGAGACGCCGACTATGGCGGACGTGAAGCAGCCGTTGCCGGTCTTCACACGGCGTATAGGACGCTGGCCACTGTGATGCTCACCAAGATCCATCGGCAAGCCCTTCATGCGCGGATGCTGGGCTTTACGCACCCGGTCACTGGCGAACGCATGACCTTTGAAAGCCCCCTTCCGTCAGATATGCAAGCGTGCCTTGATCTACTTCGGGATCGGCACACCCATGCGACCGCGTATCCACGCGGCACGGCGTAGCGTATAGGCACTTGGCGTGCTGGCGCTGAAGCGTCGAGGATTCGGAACGATGGCTGCAAGACGTGCGGCCTGATCGCGCGTTAGATCCTTTGCCGTAACGCCGAATGACGCCTTCGCCCCCTGGCCAATCCCGTAGACCCCGTCACCCCACTCGATCATGTTGAGGTACACCTCAAGGATGCGCCGTTTGCCCCATAGCGCCTCCGTCAGATAGACGAAATAGACTTCGAACGCCTTCCGAATCATCGATCGCCATGGGACGAGAAAGACGTTCTTGCAGGTCTGCATGGTGATCGTGCTGGCCCCGAGAGGGGGCTTGCCCCGCTTGGCACGAGAGGCATTGACGCGTTGTGCGCGCTCTACCGAGTTCCAATCGATCCCGCTGTGCCGCATGAACCCGGCATCCTCTCCTCCGACCACTCCTCGGGCCACCCACGGCGATATGTTGTCATACGACGTCCAGCTGTGCCGGATCAACATCGATCGACCGGTCAACGGTGCCTGTACCAGTCGCCATACCATCAAAGGTGTGATCGCCGGCGGGACGATACGCAGAATGCCAACAACCATGACGGATCCGAGAAGAAACGCCACTGCCGTGCGCACAGTCCAGAGAAGAATACTTTTCAACATGAGCAGTTCCTGCTGTGAGATAGCTTTACGAACGTTAAGTTTGCGAGCATTAAACTTTACAAACGTACTACCTGTTCATGAAAGAACTTGATCGGAACATATGCGCGCTGCTCCAGGAAAACGCGCGGCTTAGCCTGAGCGAGATCGCCGAGCAGGTTGGCGCATCGGTTCCGACCGTCAGTGAGCACGTGCGGAAGCTTGAATTGGAGGGGACGATCCGCGAGTACACGACGCTTCTTCGAGCAGTGGACTTTGGGTATGATGTTACGGCGTTCATTTTCGTCGACATGGATTCCAGCGCAAACTACGACGGGTTTCGTCGACAGTGTCGGGCGCGCAAGGAGATCCAGGAATGTCACGCCGTGACGGGGTCGTCATCGCACCTTCTGAAGGTCCGCGTCAGCAACACGGCTGCACTGGAACAACTGTTATCAGTCGTGCAACAGTGGAAAGGCGTATCGAAGACCACCACGAACGTGGTGCTCAGCACACATAAAGAATCACCTGCCGTTGTCATCAACCATTGAACGAATAACTCTCAAGGACCACCACATGGCCAACAATGTAGATGTTTCGACCGTGGCTCGAAACTGGCGACTCGACGGGATCAACCTGCCGTCACCATCAGACGTTGTCAACGAAGTCTTTGCCAGCGATGTGCTTACGATGGAGGAGCTACGCCAGCGCCTGAGTAAACCCGTCTGGAAGTCGCTTGTTGCCACAAGCGAGCGCGGAGCGCGTCTGGATCCGGCAATTGCCGATACGGTGGCATTGGCCATGAAGACGTGGGCAATGGAGAAGGGGGCTACGCACTACACACACTGGTTTCAGCCACTAACCGGACTGACGGCTGAAAAGCACGACTCCTTTGTGACACCTACCAGCGATGGCTCGGCAATCTCCCAGTTTTCGGGTAAGGAGCTGATACAGGGTGAGCCGGACGCATCGTCACTGCCCAGCGGAGGCCTTCGAGCAACGTTCGAAGCACGTGGTTACACGGCATGGGATCCGACGTCTCCTGCGTTCATCATCAGGCATTCCAACGGCGCCACGTTGTGCATTCCGACGGCGTTCGCATCGTGGACCGGGGAGGCGCTGGATAACAAGACGCCGCTGCTTCGTTCGATGGAATGCATCAATAGCGCCGCGTTGCGAGGTCTTCGTCTGTTTGGCGACAACGAGTCGGCTCGCGTGGTGGCCACGGTCGGGGTTGAGCAGGAGTACTTCTTGATCGACGAGGAGTTCTTTTTCCGTCGTCCTGATCTTGTCATGTCAGGTCGAACACTCTTCGGCGCACAACCACCAAAGGGGCAAGAGCTCGAGGATCACTACTTCGGCTCTATCCCGGATCGCGTGCTAACCTTCATGACCGACTGCGAACATCAGTTGTATGCTCTCGGCATTCCGGTCAAGACCCGCCATAACGAAGTTGCTCCGGGTCAATACGAGATCGCGCCGATATTCGAGCAGGCCAACATCGCGGCAGATCACCAGCAGATTCTCATGCAAGTGTTCAAGAACACGGCCCGAACCTATGGTCTTGTCTGCCTTTTGCACGAGAAGCCCTTCGCCGGTGTCAATGGCTCTGGCAAGCACGTCAATTGGAGCATGTCTACCGATGGAGGTAGCAACCTTCTCGAGCCCGGCGACACGCCACACGATAACATGCAGTTTCTCTTCTTCTGCGCAGCCATGATCAAGGCCGTTGATGATCATCAGGATCTTTTGCGCACATGTGTTGCATCGGCCTCGAATGACCATCGACTGGGGGCTAACGAAGCGCCCCCTTCCATCATGTCGATCTTCCTCGGTGAGCAGCTGTCGGACATCTTCGATCGCATCATCTCGGGTAAAGGGGGCTCGTCGAAGAAGTCAGGTCTGCTGGGCTTGGGCACACAGGTACTTCCGTCACTTCCACAACACGCCGGAGATCGCAACCGCACCTCGCCGTTTGCCTTCACTGGCAACAAGTTTGAGTTCCGCGCCGTGGGCTCGTCTCAATCGGTCTCATTCCCGATCACCGTGCTCAATGTCATCGCCGCTGATGCGATCAATGACCTTTGTCAGCGCATTGAACGGCGCATGAAGAAGGGGCAGGCATTCGAGGCTGCTTTGTCTGAGGTGATCAAGGAAGTATATGCGGCTCACAAGCGCATCGTCTTTAACGGTGACGGATATTCAGATGAGTGGCATCAAGAAGCCAAACAACGTGGACTGTTGGCCCTGCGCACTTCGATCGATGCGATCGAAGTCCTCGTCAGCTCCAAGAACATCACCTTGTTCTCAGACAATGGCGTGCTTAGTGAGCGAGAACTGACGGCGCGGCAAGAGGTCATGTTTGAACAGTACTTCAAGAGCGTGAACGTCGAGGGTGAGACAACGGAGTGGATCGCGCAGACGCAGATCCTGCCGAGCGCACTGCGGTCTCTGCGCGAAATGACGTCGATCGGAGTATCCCTGCCGGCCATCGATAAGGCCACCTCCGAGTTTGCCGAGGTCACCAATGAGTTGGCACTGGCAATTGCCGCGCTACGTACCCAAAACAAGGAGCTCGGAGGCGATACGGTACATAGCAAGGCGTATCACATGCGCGACAACGTCCTGACGGCCATGCAGCGGGTTCGCCGTGCAGCCGACGCTCTGGAACGACTGACGGCATACGACCATTGGCCGCTGCCGTCATACCGCGAGATGCTGTTCGTCAAGTGAGCAGGACGGCCCGTCGAGGCCGGCCTGTTACTTCGTCGTCTTCTTGGCCGCGACCTTCTTGGTTGCGGCCTTTTTTGTTGCCGTCTTTTTGGCAGCCGTCTTCTTGGAGGCGGTCTTCTTGGCCGCCGTCTTCTTGGCTGCCGGCTTACTAGAAGTACCGGCTTCGGCATTGTCGGACTTTGCCTTGCCGCCCTTCTTCTGCTTGGCAGGGGGCTCCTGCTGCTGAGCCAGTTGCAAGCAATCATCAAGCGTCAACGTTGCCACATCCGTCCCCTTGGGAATCCGCACGTTCTGCTTGCCAACGGCGATGTACGGTCCCCATCTCCCCTTGAGAATCTTGACATTCGGGTCTTGTTCGAAGACCTTGATCGTGTTCTCGATGATCTTCTGGCGGCGGGCAAGGATGACCTCGATACCGCGAGGACCCACGATCGTGTAGGGATCGTCCTCTTTTGGGAGCGTGTAGAATGCCTTGTTGTGTTCGATATAGGGACCAAAGCGGCCGAGCTTGACCTCCATGGGGTGATCTTCAAACGAACCGATCACGCGGGGAAACTTGAACAGCTCGAGTGCCTGCTCAAGGGTGATGTTCTCCATCGTGACGCCGCCGGTGAGCCCCTTCTGACGCTTATTCTCATCCTCGGCATCACCGATCTGAGCGATCGGTCCATACCGGGCAAGGCGCACATAGACGTTCTTTCCGGAGGCGGGGTCAATTCCAAGGAGGCGCTCACCACTTTGACGCTCAGCCGTTTGACTGGTTCGTACCAAGTCCTTCTCGAATGGCTCGTAGAACGAGCGGATCATCTCCGTCCATCGCACCAAACCTTGGGCTATCTCGTCAAACTGCTTCTCCACAGTGGCCGTGAAGTTGTAGTCCATGATCTCTTGGAAGTGCTTGACAAGGAAGTCGGTTACGATCATCCCAATGTCTGTGGGGAAGAGCTTCGACCGTTCGGCACCGGTGTTCTCGATCTCGACCTTACGCGAGACAACGCCGCCGTCGAGTGCCAACTCCCGAATCTCGCGCTGACGTCCCTCGCGGTCTTCCTTGACCACGTAGTTGCGTGCCTGAATGTTGGCGATGGTGGGAGCGTACGTCGAAGGCCGTCCGATACCCAACTCTTCAAGCTTCTTCACCAGTGATGCCTCGGTGTAGCGAGACGGGGGGCGATCGAATCGTTCGCGGGCGAGCATTCGAATCAAGGATGGTCGGGCACCGACCCTGAGTGGGGGTAGCATCTTCGACGAATCGTCCTCTGCTGCCTCCTCGTCGGTCGACTCAAGGTAGAGCCTCAAGAAACCATCAAACCGGATCACTTCTCCGGTGGCCACCAGTTCGTCGGGCCGGGTCGATATCGATATGGTTGCTACGGTCCGCTCGATCTGAGCCTCAGACATCTGCGAAGCAAGTGTCCTCTTATAGATCAGATCATACAGCCGTTGATGCGCCTCCGTCGCTCCGGCCGCCCTCAGCGCGAAGTCAGTCGGGCGGATCGCCTCGTGCGCTTCTTGCGCGGAGGCAACCTTTGTCACATAATTATGTGGTCGGCTGTATGCCTCTCCAAATGTCGAAAGGATCTCGCGCCGAGCCCCCTCAATGGCAAGTTCAGACAGATTCACCGAGTCGGTGCGCATGTACGAAATGTGACCCGCCTCGTAGAGGTCCTGCGCGAGGCGCATGGTCCGCACCAGCGAATAGCCGAGTTTGCGACTGGCCTCCTGTTGCAGTGTCGAAGTTGTAAAGGGGGCCGATGGTGACCGCTTTGCCGGCTTGGTCTCGAGATTGCTGACCGTGAAGTCGGCTCCGATACATGACTCAAGGAATGCTCGGGCCTCTTCTTCTGTGTCAAAGCGCTTCTGAAGCTCGGCCTTGAAGGTCTTGCCGCCCTCGTTGAACTCCGCGGAAATGCGAAACTGGCTCTTGGCGGTGAATGCCTGAATCTCGCGCTCACGTTCGACCACCAGACGCACCGATACCGACTGCACGCGGCCGGCCGAGAGATTCTTTTGGACCTTCCGCCACAGGATGGGGGACAGGCCGTAGCCAACCAAGCGGTCAAGAACACGACGTGCCTGTTGGGCATCGACCAGATTGACGTCAATGCCGCGCGGATTGGCCACCGCTTTCAGGATCGCCGGCTTGGTGATCTCGTGAAAGACGATGCGCCGAGTGCGGGAGGCATCAAGCTCGAGAGCTTCGTACAGGTGCCACGCGATGGCCTCGCCCTCGCGGTCTTCGTCAGAAGCCAGCCAAACGAGTTCTGCCTGCCGCGCGCGTCGCTTCAGGTCCTGGACAAGCTTTCGTTTGTCTTCGTTGATCTCATAGACCGGGGTGAAGTCATTGGCAATGTCAATTGCCTTGTCATTTCCCGGCAGATCGCGGATGTGTCCCATGCATGAGGTGACCTCAAAGTCGGCTCCGAGGTACTTCTGGATGGTCTTGGCCTTTGAAGGCGATTCGACGATTACGAGGTTCTTCATGGGGGTGGTGATGTTATTCCTGCGTATTGTGCGGGCAGGTCATCGGATCGTGACATGTGGCAAAAATTTGGAGCGAATGGGCCATGGGCCGAAATCCAAGACGCTCGGATACTCCGTCACGTATCTCGTCGATGCGCTCATCGCGAAACTCCTCAATATGCCCACACTCGACGCATATCAAGTGGTCATGGTCCGGCATCCTGCTGGCAAGCTCAAAATGGGCACTCCCACCCTGAAACCTATGCTTCATCAAGATACCGCACGTGGTCAATAGATCGAGTGTCGAATAGATCGTCGCTCGAGAGATCCGGTCACCACGTCCGTTCATGTACAGGTACAGTTCATCGGCGTTGAAATGACGGTCCAACTCGCTGATGCGGTCTATCACATTAAAGCGTTCCTGCGTTCCTCTGTACTTCTTGCGCTTGAGGAACTCGGCGAACTGCTTTTTCAGAGATTCGTTGTCGTTTGAAACAGGCATGGGCACAAATATACTTGTGCGTAGTTTTGCGCTTCGTTTTTCCACGAAATGTGAAAAGGGCCTATGCGCAAATGGCGCGTTGAGGACTCCCTCGAGGTATACAACGTACCCGGTTGGGGTATCGGTTACTTTGGTATCAATTCCAAAGGACACGTTGTGGCTGCGCCACGCAAGTCGAAGGGGCCCCAGATCGACCTCAAGGAGCTGGTCGACGAGCTGCTGCTTCGTGACGTGAGTTCTCCGGTATTGCTGAGGTTCCCGGACATTCTCGATGACCGCATCGAGAAGATATCGGATTGCTTTGCCAAGGCCGCCGCTGAGTACGACTACACTGGTACGTACTACAGCGTCTATCCCATCAAGGTCAATCAGCAACGCCCCGTCGTGGAGGAGCTTGTCCGACACGGTAAGCGCTTCAACATCGGACTTGAAGCCGGATCGAAGCCGGAGCTGCATGCCGTGTTGGCGATCATGGACAACAGCGAAGCGTTGATCGTTTGCAACGGCTATAAGGATGAGGAGTTTATCGAGCTGGCGCTCCTTGCCCAAAAGATGGGCAAGCGCATTTTCCTGGTGGTTGAAAAGCTCAATGAGTTGCGACTGATCAACGATGTGGCCAAACGTGTAGGCGTGCGCCCAAACGTTGGCATCAGGATCAAGCTTGCCTCGAGCGGTAGCGGAAAGTGGGAAGAATCCGGAGGCGACCAGTCAAAGTTCGGTCTGAATGCATCGGAACTTCTCGAAGCCGTCGAGTTTGCCCGTACCAACGAGATGCTTGACTGCGTCAAGTTGATTCACTTCCATCTCGGCTCTCAGATCACGAACATTCGCAAGATCAAACAGGGCTTGAGTGAGGTCGCCCAGTACTATGTGCAGCTCATGGTAATGGGCTGCCAGATCGAGTTTGTTGACATCGGTGGCGGACTTGGCGTGGATTATGATGGCACCCGCAGTAGCGTTGCCTCGAGTATTAACTACTCGATCCAGGAGTATGCCAACGATGCGATCAGCGCTCTGACGCATGCAGCCGGGAAGGCCTCTCTGCCTCACCCGCACATCATTACTGAGTCCGGCCGGGCGCTGACGGCCCATCACTCGGTACTCGTCTTCAATGTGCTCGAAACGGCAAGCGTGCCAACGTGGAGCTCAAAGGATCGAGTGTCCAAGAAGGACCATGAGCTTGTGCGCGAACTACATGAGATTATGACGTCGCTCAACAGTCGCACAATGCTCGAGGCGTGGCACGATGCTCAACAACTGCGGGAAGAGACGCTGGACAGGTTCTCCCTTGGCTTGATCGACATTCGAACGCGTGCCCAGGTCGAACGTCTCTACTGGACGATCGCCCAACGCATATCAGAGATGGTTGTCGATCTCAAGGTAGTACCAGAGGAACTCCGATCGCTGCCGAAGATGCTTGCCGACAAGTATTTCTGCAACTTTTCTTTGTTCCAGTCTCTGCCGGATTCGTGGGCGATCGACCAGCTTTTTCCGATCATGCCGATCCACCGCCTTCAGGAACGCCCCACGCGCATGGCCACGTTGCAGGATATAACCTGTGATTCCGACGGCAAGGTTGACCACTTCATCGGCTCGCGTGATTACACATCCTTGCTTCCGGTGCACCAGCTGGTGGAGGGATCCGAATACTATCTGGCAGTCTTCCTCGTCGGGGCTTACCAGGAGATACTTGGTGATCTGCATAATCTGTTCGGAGATACCAATGCCGTGCACGTGACGGTGCGAAATGACGGGTATGAGATCGATCAGATCATCCACGGAGAAACGGTTGCCGACGTGCTCGACTACGTGCAGTTTGATGCCAAGAAGCTCGTCCGCACCATGGAAGCATGGGTGAGTGCCTCGGTCAAGGCTCGTAAAATCACGGTTCAGGAGGGCAAGGAGTTTCTTGCCATCTATCGGTCCGGTCTCTACGGCTACACTTACCTTGAGGATTGACTCAAACGTGTATCACCGGAAATCAATGCGGAATGGACGAGTGACGCGCCTTTTGGTGCTTGCATCGGTGATTCTTACCTGCCTCTATCGGCTAACGGCTCAGGTAATGCCAGTTGCCTACTATGATTCGTTTGACTCCAACACGGGTGGCTGGCTCGAGGGTGGAACCCTAGGGCGAAGCGCCGGTTTGGTCAATGGCGTCTATCGCGTTGATCAACGTTCCGCCATGGGCGATTTCATGAGCTATGCCGGGTACTTTGTTGATTACGGCAAGGATTTCGATATCGAGATTCGATTACGTCAACTCAACGGCACGGCGAGGTCGGCCTTCGGCGTTTTCTGGGGTTGTCGACAAGGAAACGGGCATAACGCGCTGCTGGTCAGTAGCTCAGCTGGATACAAGGTCTATAGCCTGCAGAATGGAAGCGTTACCGACATCCAGCCGTGGACTCCGCTGGAGGGTATGCCTAAGTTTCAAGAGTGGTTCACCATTACGATCCGCAAACGTGGACTTGGTATGAGCGTGCTGTTGAACGATGCAACGCTGTTCGCATTCCAGCAGCCACCGATATTCGGAAGCAAGATGGGCGTCATTGTAGGACCTCAAGTAACGGTTGAGTTTGATGATCTCTACATCCGTCAAGCGCAGGATTCGATCAAGACGATCGACGAAGAAGTCGTCATTGGCAAGCCCGAAAGTATGGGGCCGAAGATCAACAGTACAGGCGGAGACATTTCTCCAGTGATCACCGCTGATGGCAAGCGACTCTACTTTGGCAGATATCCACACGCAGAGAACATTGGCGATCCGTCAACGGAAGACATTTGGTACACGGACCTGCAACCCGATGGTTCGTGGGGTCCAGCCGTGAATCAGGGTCCGCCCCTTAACAATTACAGCGCGAACTATCTCATCAGCATAACGCCTGACAGAAACTCGGCCATTGTAGGGAATACATACTATTCGAACGGAGCACCCAAGGGATCGGGAATATCGGCCACGTACATGACCGATCTCGGGTGGAGTACTCCCAAGGAGATCAAGATTGACAAGTATTACAACCAGGATGTGTATTCGGAGATGTGCCTTGATCCATCGGGTATGATCCTGATGATGGCCGTGCAGCGCAATGACGGTTTTGGGCAGAGAGACCTCTACATCTCTCGGCGCAAGAGCAACGGCATGTTCTCCGAGCCGGTCAACTGTGGGCCGCTGATCAATTCCTGGGGCAACGAGATATCACCCTTCATCGCAGCTGATGGAGTGACGGTCTACTTTGCAACGGACGGTCGCAAAGGTTACGGAGACATGGACATCTGGGTGTCTCGCCGACTTGATGATTCCTGGACAAACTGGAGTGAACCGCGTAATGTTGGATCGGTTATCAATTCGCCTGCGTGGGATGCGTATTTCACCATACCAGCAAAGGCCGACTATGCCTATTTCAGTGCCGCTAGCCCAACGGATGGCAGCTCCGACCTGTTTCGTATACGGCTTGCAAAGGGGTTGAAGCCTCTGCCAGTCGCCATGATCACTGGTCGAGTGCTACATGCGAAAACCAAGAAGCCTCTTGCCGCAGTGGTGACGTACGAGAGCCTTACAAAGGGGAAAGAAGTTGGTATAGCGCGCTCGGAGCCAGTTCAAGGTGCCTATGCAATCGTCCTGCCCGTTGGTGATCTTTACGGCTTCCGTGCCGAACTCGAGGGATTCTACCCACTAAGCGACCAGCTTGATACGCGCACGATCTCAGACTACGTTGAGATACATCGTGATCTGTTCCTGGTTCCAATCGCAAAGAATCAGGTCGTAACGCTCAACAACCTGTTCTTTGACTTCCGGATGTCCATCATCAGACCGGAGTCGTTCCAGGAGTTGGATCGCTTCGCACAATTCCTCAAAGACCGCCCGAGAATGATCGTCGAGCTCGGAGGGCACACCGACAATGTTGGCAGCGTGAAGGCCAATATGGAACTTTCACGACAGCGTGTTTCGGCTGTTCGAGAGTATCTGATTTCAAAGGGCATTGAGAAGTCGAGAATGACCATCAAGGCATACGGAGCAACCAAACCGGTCTCGAAAAACACCACCGAGGAGGGGCGTCGCCTTAATCGTCGAGTTGAGTTTACTATCCTTTCTGAATAGGATGAAACACATTATGCGTGCGCTGTGTCTGGCCGCTGTTGTGTTTGCTGCGACCTCTGGAGTGCTCGTTGCCGATGCCCGCGACGAAGAGAATCTTCCGAATGACCCGCGCCACCGCCGCGCGGTCTGGTACCTACTTGTTGAATCAGGAAATGCCAATGTGCATGAGATCATCCGCCTCATGCAACAGGACTCTACCATTTCAAAGGACGCACCGAGTCGTCAGGTACAGGAGTGTCGCCGTTGGATCGCCCGCACCCTACCGCATGCCGACGCCCACGGGAACGTTGGGCCGCTCAGTCCGCCCCTTGCCGAGTTACTTGACGAAGCGTCGCGGCGAGGCAAACAGCCCGAGTCCACGCAGAACAACACCAAGAGGTGGAAGCCGCTGGGTCCTTTTGGTTGGGATACAGCCGCCGTGCTGCAGACTGGTTCACAGGGTGTTGGTGTGGTCCGAACGCATCTTGTGTGGCCGGGTTCACCTCGGCTTATCCTTGCCGGCACGATCTCTGCCGGAATCTGGCGAAGCACGGATGCGGGACGAACATGGACTTCGATTGCCAACGACGAACCTATTCAGACGGTCTCTCGATTTGCCGTATCGCGCGATACCGTTTACGCCGCCACCAGTGCCGGTTTGTACGTCTCGACAGATAGGGGGCTTACCTTTCGTCGACTTAGCCTGCAGGGCGACCTTGTCTTGACCGATGCGGTGTCAGTTGATCTGTGTGCGGTCGACCCAAATGATCCCAAGCGGATCGTGATCTCAACGCTTGGTCGGCTCTTCCTTTCGGTCGATGCCGGCCAGAGCTGGAAGTCAGCCAGCAACATGATCGGAACATGGTGGGATCTGTGCTGGCACACATCACGAAGTGACCTTGCATACGGTCTTGTGCAGGTTGGATCGCACATAACCTTCGTGCGTTCATCCAACTCGGGTGTGAAGTTCAACCAAACCGGGCAGGGATATCCGGCAGCTCGCGCGGATGCATCAATGGCTCGTGGTCTGATCGCTCTGACGCCGGCAGCACCACGAATGGTCAGCGTGCTGCTCGCCGGTTCGGAGAAGGACGTCGCAGGTGTCTATGGACTGTATGTTTCCACTGACGAGGGATCGACCTTCGAGCACCGGTGTTGCGGCGCTGTTGACGGGCCGGAGGCACCGACTAGAGACGCGAATCCTAACTTGTTTGATTATGATATCGTTGGTACCGGACTGGGTCAGGTAACCTGGGACATGGGCTTTGCCATTTCATCGCGCGACCCACAGTACATGGTCGCCGCCGGTATCTTTCCCTACCGGTCAAGTGATGGTGGACGCACCTGGCGCGGGTTCCCGGCGATGCATTATGACATCCAGTCGGTCTCTGTCATTGGTGACTCGGTCTGGCTGACGCACGATGGGGGAATCACCCTCAGTTCCGATCGAGGCAATACGATCTCCGAACGAAGTTTTGGCATCAGCGCCTCGGAGGTGTGGGGGTTCGATCAATCGCACGATGGCCACATCATGGCAATGGGCGCCTATCATTTGCCGACGTTCTTTCGTGATACGACCGTGTATGCTTCACGGTTCCCATTCAATGGCTGGTACCCGTGGGCCGGTGCCGATGCCATGGGAGCGAACGTCAATCCGATCGCAACAGAGTGGATCTACGCCAAGCCGTGGAGTAATGTTCGTGTGCAGCGCACACGAAGTAAACTCGTTCCACCGACGTCGTCCGATCTCGGAATTGACCTCGGATATCTGACGTTGAACAACATTGAGTTCGATCCGCATCTATATCAGCGCATCATCGCAATTGATCACGGCACTCAGCGCGTGGTCGAGAGCAATGATAATGGGGCAACGTGGGTCCCCTTGAGGCAGTTCTCACGCTGGGTCTCTCGCGTTCGCGTTCATCCAGAAGATGGACGCCATATGATGGTCATCGCCGATAATGCTCTCTGGCGAAGCACCGACAGGGGGCGTTCGTGGTCTTCCATCACACCGACGTCAGACGTTTCCCGAAATCAGGGAATGGTCGATGTTGCATTTGACGACAAGGATCCTGATCATGTGTACGCGGCCTTCGGTGGAAATCAACGTCAGGCCAAGATCGCTGAATCGACCGATGGTGGACAGACGTGGACGTCCGTCTCCACAGGTTTACCGTCATTTGCGATCTTCACGATCGTCCATCGGCGTGGTTCCGATGACGAGCTCTACGCCGGCACCAGTTACGGTGTCTATCGATACACACCGGCAACAAACTGGGAGCTCTTCGGTGCGGGGCTCCCGATGTCAGATGTGAACTTTCTTCACATCGACGACCCAGGTTCACGACTTCGCGTCGCCACGAATCGTGGTCTGTGGGAGATCGATCTGCCGCTCTCCACCGTTCCTCGGGCATTGATCTCGATGGATACGGACACCGTTCGTTGCTCCCGCACACCGGTGCGCTTTGGTTGTCGCTCAGCAGCCGTTGAAACACCCGGCTTTCGTCGAACATGGAGGTTCCCATCGGGCATTCCCAGTGAGTCCAGCGCTCCGGTTGTGGATGTCCGTTATCCGACTGCCGGATCTTATGATGTACTGCTCATTGTCGAAAACGAGGCCGGAAGCGACACTCTGAACATGGACCGTGCTGTGACGGTTCTTCCGAGTGAATGTGATGTGTTCTCTCCAGTGGCCGGCAACGCCGCCGACCTGCGATCTGCCAAGGACCACGTTTCGCTCGGTCGGTTTGTCGGCTTAACGCGCAACTTCAGCTTCACTGCGTGGGTGAAGCCCCTTGGCCTTCAGCCGAACTTCTCCGCGATCCTTTGTACGGACGCCGATCAGGGAGTCTCACAGGAGATCGGACTGCAGTTTGTCAATGACCAAAACGAGCTTGGATATCTCTGGTCAGGGGGCCGTTGGTGGTGGGCCTCGGGGCTGAAACTCCGAAGCGACGAATGGTCTCATGTTGCACTTACGGTCGACAGTACCGGTGCGACGGTGTACGTGAACGGCATCGGCAGCAAGGATGCCACCCCATTACAAGCTCTTGACTTGTCGCGTCTTGTTTTCACACTTGGCACCTACCACTATTGGAGCGAACGAAACTTCAATGGATTGATCGACGAGGTTGCGCTCTTTGATCGAACGCTGACTCAAGACGAGATCAGGCGATCGATGCACCTGACGCGCAATAGCGCCGAGCCGGGGATGCTGGCATACTACCAGTTCAATGAGTCGGCACAAGGTGTGATCTTCGATAAGGCTGGTGGAAATGATGGGCGCTATCACTCCGGGGCCGGACCGACGGAATCGGGCGCGCTCGTGGCTGCCGGAACGAGTCAGATCTCCACGGTCGAACGAGGTATGAACATGGCAGCCTTCGAAGATCTTGGAGACACGGTCGAATTGTATGTGGCAGCCGAAGAACCGACGCAGCTGGTCATGACGCGTTTCGATCGCATTCAGGACACTTCCGGGGCACTGCGCCCACATCATCTCGAGCACAGTTGGCGCGTCCTCAACACGTACTCCTCGCGGCGAAGTCTGGAGGTTTCTGCCATGAGATTGTCATGTGACCCTCGAGCCCTTGCGGCGGATGCTCTGGATAGGCGCTATGGCGTGCTGACCCGTTCAACATGGAATCCTGCGGAACCGTGGTCAGGCGCACGCATTCAAAACAACGAGAGGTTGGAGTTGCAAGGGGGCTCGATAGATCTGCGTGCTGACCGCGGATTGCTTACTCCGTTGCAGATCGTTTTGACGTACTCCGGTGCGCTCGTGAACGTTGGTACGGAAGATCATGCCAATGGTCTTTGTTTGCGACCGAATCCAGCTTCTGATCTGGTGAGCATCCGCACGAGTGATGGCCTTGGCAGAGTTGCGATCTCCACCATGGATGGCCGCATCGTCTACTCCAGGGAGTTTACGCCAGAAGTGAACGAGCAGGGCATCGACCTGTCGATGCTCTCACAGGGAACCTATGTTCTTACAGCCGGTCAGCAGCGTCGACTGTTGGTCATTCATCGCTGATCGTTCCCGCAGGTAGAGACGGTCTGACCATGATGGTCTGCTCACGTTCAAGCGTCACAGCGCCCACATTCGCCCCCTTCGGCTTACGGACATACTTTCGCTGCGTGTAGACCACCGGCACATACGATGCGTTGCGTGCCTGTGAGTAGTATGCCGTGATGGCAGCGGCAGCTTCGAGGATCGACTTCGGAATCTTATCGCCCCTTACACCTCTAAGAACGGCATGCGATCCGCTGGCGCCTCGCACGTGCAGCCACCAGTCCTGTTGCCGAGCGAACTTCATGGTGAGTTCGTCATTGTTGGCGGCATTCCGACCAACGTACAACGTATGTGTCTCGTCGAGTATGAACTCCCGAAACTTGGGTGCGGAAGACGCTGAACGTTGGTGTGTCTCCATGGCATCTGTCCTCGGGGGAAGTTCATCGATGGACGAAGCGGATTGAACTGCTTCTCGTTGACGTGCAAGCGTGAGGAGGCGCTCCTGAAGCTCGGGCATGCGCCGCTCACGCTGCCGCGCCGCCAGTTCGGCATTCCGTGCCTTTGTATAGAGGGCAGTGGCGTTCTCCAAGATGCTCATCTCAGGCCGCAGCGGAATCCGCTCCATCGCCGACGTCTGCACATTGACGGCGTCGATATGATCGATTCCGGATAGGTGAACGTCCACGTGAGCCATAAGGGTGTCGGCCCACGACCGGTATCGCTCGGGTCGGGATGTGGCCTCTTCATCGCTTCGCAGTGCCTGCAACGCACGCTGCAGTTTGCCGGAGATCTGGTCGATCAAACGAAGACGACGTTGTCGTTCCTCCGCAAGGTCGCGCAGAGCACGTCGACGAGCCAGAACATGCTGAATGGCTTCGAGCACTGAAGTATGTCTTTGGAGGGTATCCCAGCGCTGCAGGGGTATCATCGACAGTAAGACATCACCGCGCGCTGTTAGAGAGACGACCTCGGGTTGCTCACGGCACGTGCGAATCAGGTCGTTCGCACATGATTGTACGTGCTGTCGTTGCTCAGGACTGAGCTCGCCAACTCGTGTTGCTTCAGATAGGCCGGCACGCAGACAGACTTCCGAGGCATAGTGCTTGCCAAGATGAAGAGAGCAAGTGGATAGATCCTGCGCCAGCGACATATCCAACCGCGTGAGCGGTTCGGCCGCATGGTCCGCAGCGACGCGGAACGGAAGGCCGATGCGGGTGGAGCGCGCTCGCAGGGCATCGGTGACGAATTCGTTCCGACACAGGATGACGTTGCCATTGCCTGCGCTGAAGAGCTCTACGTGCAGTACGTCGTGTTCGAACACAAAGCTGATAACACGATCACCTTCAAGTTTCACGACGGCGCCCAGTCGCTGGCCACATAGATCCTGAAACACGTTGATGCTGTTCCGCATGGCACGATGCGCAGCCTTCCGTAGTGAGATCGATGCGTCACGGGGGCCGACGTCGATCACGACGGGGATCTGCTCGACGCCGATCTCAAAGATCAGAGTGGCGACATACTTACGTTGTGACCATGCATTGACGAGTCGTCCATTCCTTAGGATCGTGCCAAGTTCTCGTGCTACGTGCTCAAGCGTCAGGTAATGTCCGATCACCGCCGAGACCCCTTACGCTTGGAAGGGCCCTTCGCAGTGATGATCGCAGCAAGTGGGCCGGGTAGGGAAGGATGCAGGCGCTGGATGGCCTCTTTGCAGGGGGCAGACTGTTGACGCCACCAAGCGCTGAACATCGCAACATCGCGACGTGTCGTGTCAGCTGCTATCAGCAAGCGCACGACTGATGGCAAAGACCTCCTGTCGTGATTCCCATCGATCAGTCCGAGGATCTGCGACATCGGACGCCTCCCTGCCTTTATCAGACCCTCGATCAACGCCATTCGCACGATCTGCAGCGTGTCGCCAAGGTACATTCTGTGGTTCGTAGAGTCGTCCGGAAGGATTCGAGCGTGGTGAAACGCCGCGCGCTGGCGCACGTATGGATGCGGGTCGGCACATGCCCCCTTCAACATGGGAGGCAGCACTGAATCGCTCACTTCTCCGATGGTGGCTGCTGCCAGACGTCTTCGGCGCCATGAAGAATCTCGGAGCATCACTTCGAGGACGGGAATCAACTCCTGGCATTTGACCTTACCAACGATGGTGGCGGCGGTCGAAACAGTTGCATTGTCGCGTGATTGAAGTGCTCTACGCAGCAGCGCGATCGTAGAGTCTCGATCGCTGGAGTACAGGTCTGGCAGCGTTGTCTCGAGTGTTATTCGCTCGCGCGGCATCTGCGTGGAGAACTTGGATTCGAGATACCTGAGGGCCTCGATGCCGCGTCGACCGATCTCTTTGCGTGCTGGAGCAACGTCGTTCTGAAACCGCAGATGAGATGCCGACGCTTGAATGAAGAGGCTGTCAATGCTCGCTTTCAGGTGCGTCGACGATAGCTGTTGAGTTGGTGGCTTTTGAGTGGCGGGAGCTTGCACGAGTTCGGCATCAACCATCAAACCGTAGGTCGATCGCACCATTGCCGTGTCATTGCGATGGTACTCGCCATAGATGTCTCTTCCGCCGGCATCGATGAACAATCCGATCATGCCATATCCGCGTCGCATATCGGAATACCCCATCGTGTTGCCCCCGTTGAGAGCGCTATAGCTGTCGTTACCGGATTCGTCGAAGAGGATCGATACGGCGTTCGCATTCCCCGCGCCCAGAGAAAGACTCTCGCACGCATAGCTGTCATCGCCCCCGTGGTCGCGCAAAAGGCCGGTGGCAATATCATGCCCGCAGCCTTGAGATACACCGTGCGAGCGATAGACATCGTTACCATGCAGATCTGTCAGGACGCCAACAGCGAAATGCACTCCTGATCCCTGAGCGTATTGATAAGCATCATATCGGTCATCGCCACCAAGGTCCATGAGGGCACCCAGACCAAACCAGTATGCCGTGCCTTGACCATAGATGTCACACGAGTACAGGTCATTGCCAGATGCATCAACAAGCAGTGCTACGCCCCCTGACATTGTTGGCCGTGAACCAAGGGCTGCACCCTGAGCAAACGATACTTGATGGTCATCGTAGCGCAGGACGTCGGCGAAGGGGCTCACGGCTATGTATCGATCATTGCCTGAGAGGTCGCGAAGCACTCCAACACCATGGGTGGCTGCGAAGGCCTGTGACTGTGATGCACAGACATAGAGATCATGTCCGGCGTCATCTACGAGCCATCCCATACCCACGATGCCCGCCCCCTGGGAGTTTGAACGGCTCCGATAGACATCATTGCCGGCCCTGTCATGCACGATTCCGAAGCCATAGGTTCCGGTGCCTAACGAAAAATCACGCGACGTGTAACTATCATCGCCAGCGTTGTCGATGAGAATGCCGACGCCAAAATGCCCAGATCCAAGGGTATGGTCGCCGCCCCGATAGACGTCGTCTCCCCCCATGTCAACGATCACGTTCAGCATCGTCGCCGATGAGTCGTTGGGGTCAATTGATACAAGATCGTAGGCGTCGTCGCCTCCAACATCAATGATCAGAGCATATGTGCCGGCGTACGAATCACGACCTGCCCCTCCGATGGCAACCCGGCCGATACGCGTAGAAAGCACGACACTACGAACCGAATCACGGAGACTCGCGCGCCCAGCTAGAGCCAGATCAAGCTGACTCAGGATGTCGCGGTAGAGGGAAGTCCCTTGGGCACAGATCTCCGAAACAACAGATGGGTCGATGCCGGAACTGACGGCCTGTGTTACACTTCGTCCACGCTCCTCGTTGTCGTGAACCTGCCATAGTGTGAGTTTCTCGTCTTCTTCCGACGATGTCCAGATCGAATCAAGCCTCGAGAGAAACTCCGTGAGCAGTTTCGTACGAGCACCAAACTGACCTCGACGATGCGCAGCGATCGAGTCTTGTGCCTGGACCACGCGTCGGAGAAATCGTGATAGCAAACGTCGTGCTTGGGGTGTGAGACTGGCCGAGCCATCGAATCCGATGAGGTCTGTCAGCGTCGTATCGGCCGCCGAGGTGGTCATGATCACCTCGGGCAGACGTAGTGTCAGGCCGACAGATTCGGCCAGCCGGGAATGCACCGTAGAAAAGTCGAGGGTGTTCCGTGATACGAGAATCGAGGTGATGGAATCGGTCCAAGCTGCTGCTGACAGTGGGTCGGTGAAGAGCCGATCATGAAAGGGGCTTCTGTGTCGATCACGGTCGAGCATGTCGGCCGGCATGGACAGGTCGACGGGTCGCATCCCGAGTAGTGCCAGGGACGTATCCACGCATCGCTCGAGTCGCATGAGACCATCGGCCAATGTTGTTTTCATTGGGGTCTGCGACCGGCCGATACCGGCAATGAGGATGATACCGGCGAGTGCCAGCGAGGCCCTGATGGCCCGTTGACGATTGCTTCGCATCACATACTCATGAACATGCGAAGTTCGTTGGCGATGGCCGGAGAAGTTCGCTCAATGACGCCAATGATCTTCTCAGCATCAAATCGACGTCCATTTCGGGCGAGGCATCGGGCAGCTTCAAACAGCACGGATGGACTGTGTTGGAAGTGGTTCACGTCATCATCAATGAATGATGCCGATTCGGCACATCGGTCGGCATCGAAACAGGTACGGAGCCGCTGAGCACGGCAGACCTGCGACGTATCGCTGAGACTGACCGACTGATTGTGAGCTTTCAGCGCTTCCGGAAAATTGCCCGCCTTGCGATAGATGAGAGCGATACCGAGGTAGGACTGAGCGGCGAGATTGCCACCTGTTGCAGCACAGCGGCGGTATGATTGAACCGCATCTTCGCTAAATCCAAGACCGTCATACACTCGGCCAAGATTGTAGTATGCTTCTGGATAGTTCGGCTTCAGCGTTACAGCTCGCCTCAGAGATTTCAGTGCAGAGTCGAGTTTCGAGGTTTCGATCTGAAGAAGCCCAACATTGAACCATCCCTGTGCGTCTTCCGGAGCGAGTTTGACGTATGACCTGGCCACGTCGGTGGCCTCTGCTGTGCGCCCCCTGTCTTGAAGTGCAACCGTCAAGAGAAGATGCGCTGAAGCGGTTCCTCTGCCCCCGGCGATGGACTGCTGCAGAAATGGAATGGCCTCATCTGTCCGGCCTGCGGCCATGAGTGTCTCTCCGGCCATGAGCTGCAGATTCACATCGTCAGGATCGATCTCTGCCGATCGCATGGCAAGCTCCGCCGCCTCGGAAATGCGCCCCAGTCGCAAGTAGCATCGAGTCAGCTGGGTCGTGATCACGACATTGCCCGGTCGACGAAACAGTGACTCCTCAAGGTGTGTGATTGCATCATCGCACTTGCCGATTTCGGAAAACAACATCCCGAGCGCCATTGTGGGCTCGACAGAATCAGGAGCGATGGCCTTGGCCGCCATGAACAGGCGAATGGCCTTCTCGGGCTGCCGCATGCGCATCTGGCACTCGGCAGCGATCATGTGCGGAGCGTATGACTGAGGAAACTGTCCGATCAACTGCGTGGATTGGGTGAGTGCCGCTTCGAACCGACCCTGTCGCATCAGGGCCATTGCCAAGAGTATGAGCCGGTCCGGATCCTTGGGATTTGAGCGTAGATCTCTCCGAGCGATAGTCTCGACCTGCTTCCAGTCTTGCTCGCGCAGGGCCTTTTGGAGCCGATCCGGCGACGTTTGGGCTGAGAGCCCGGCCGCGACGAAGATCGACGCCACCAATACGAGAATACATGAGCGGATACTGGTCATCGACTGCGAACATACTGCACGTGGACATCTGAACCCACTTGCAGAAGCTTTCGCAGTGCCCATCGGCGCATCGGTGTGTCAAGAACCCACGTTGGTCCGCTGCCAATCATCAATGGGGCGGCATGAAAGTGCAGCTCTTCGACGTAGTCATCACGAAGCAAGCGTGCCGCAACATACGGTCCGCCTTCTGCAAGAACCGACGAGATGTTCTTTTCAGCGAGAGCCGCAAGGAGATCGCGAGTCGCGATGATCGTTCCTTCACCTGTTGGCAGCACAATGACATCAACGCCGTTATCGCGCAGCTCCTCACGGGCGTCGCGGTCGGACCTGTCCGAGCAGAGCACAATCGTCGGGGTCTCACGGGCCGTCGTGACGAGCTTCGTGCTGGTGGGCAGTCTGCACATCGAATCAACGACAACACGCACTGGGTTGCGACCGGGGCACAGGCGAACAGTGAGTTCCGGATTGTCATACAAGGCGGTACCGATGCCGATCATTACGGCATCGACGCAGGAACGCAGTTTGTGCACATGGAAACGGCTCTCGGCCGAGGTGATGTAGCGTCCCTGGTCAGCAGGCATCTGCGCGCGGGAATCAAGCGAGGTCGCGATCTTGAGAGTAACATGCGGAAGTTTGGTGCGCATCCAGTGTACGAAGCGACGATTGAGGTACTCCGCCTCGTCACGCATTACGTCGAGCACCACCTCAATTCCTGCTTCCTGAAGAAGACGCACCCCACGACCAGAAACCGCCGGATTTGGATCGGTCATGGCAACAACCACACGCTGAACACCGCTGCGAATGATCGCATCGACGCACGGAGGTTGTTTGCCATAGTGAGCACATGGTTCCAAGTTGACGTACATGGTTGCGCCCTGTGCATTCCCATCGAGGTGCCTTAGAGCATCGGTTTCGGCATGCAAAGCCCCGTATGAGGCATGCCAGCCTTCGGCGATCATGACGTCGTCGCGGACTATCACACAGCCTACTAGGGGATTAGGGGCCACTTGGCCCGAACCGAGTTGCGCCAGTTGGAGCGCTCGGCGCATCCACTCTTCATGAGAAGTTGCGGTCGTCATCGAAGTTGTACGGTGAAATCCAACGTTTGTGAGTAGGGTACAGGCCTGACAGGTAGGAGGAACACAACGCGGTACCGACCTGGCGGAAGAGATTCGCCATCGATCGTGATCCCGTTCCACTCCTGCTGATAGACGTACGTAGCGCCCATCTGCTCCGGCTCAACGGGCATGACGACGGTCAGAAATGCGAGTCCCTGATCGGAAGACCAGACGGTTGCACCCTTCATGTTGACCACGGAAACACGCAGTTGTTCTGAGGATGGAAAATACTCCCCAGGGACCGTTCGACGTCGGGTAGCGCGCAGTGTGAACACGTAACCGGAGTCATCGCTGCGGGCCACCTGCGGCAGAAGGGCCAGTGCCGAGGTGTCAACGTCCACGATCGCTTCGTACAGATGCTCACGACCACCGATAACGGCCATCAGCTTCATCTGTGCGGCAGCACGAATCAGGTCTGCAGGGATATCTGCAAACGCTGATGTGGAAACTGTTTCGGCACGGCCAGGAGCGCCCATGGATGTGATGGTCAGCGGAAAGCGTTTTGCTGCTGAATCGCCCCCTTCGATCAAAACATCGGCACCCGAAGCACCCGAAAGTTTTTGCGCATCAATGGCTGCGAGTACGACGCGGAAGACTGACTCGTTAGGTGCTGGCAGAACCTTCACCGTTAGAGCTTCGTCGTGGGTCACACGTGAGAGAGCGACCGCTCGCTGCGGAGCGGATGCTGAGCAACCACTCAGCAACGCAATGCAAACGCAGTGGACCGCAGCAACAGGGAGGGTCCACCGCAGTAAAAAAGCAACAAAGGGGAAACGGCGGACGAAGCAGGTCATGATATCGAGAGTATGCGAGTCGGTTACCGCGGCATCGACACACGACAAATGTATAGTGTCAGAAGTGACTAGGCAAATGCTGCGTGCAATGCCTTTTGCAATGAAGTGCCGGCCGATCGCGAGGCCGTAACAACATCGTGGTGGTCCAGCTTGGGCAGAACGGTGTCAGACAGGGTGTTGGTCACCAAGGACAGGATCATGGTCTCAATGCCGAACTGCCAGGCCTGCCGCACTTCGATGGCAGTGGACATGCCGACGACGTCGGCGCCAATGGAGCGAAGCATGTGGACCTCTGCCCGGGTCTCATAGGTGGGACCCAGCATTTGCGCCAGAACTCCCCGGCGCAGATTAACTCCACGGTCAAGACACCGGATCATCATCTCAGTGCTCCACCGTGAGGTCTGCCTTTGAATCCTCTGCCGATGTGCGGTCTCTGGTAGCGAGGAAAAAGTCAGATCGATGACGTCATCGACCAGTACGATGTCGCCCACAGAGTATGAGGGATTCAGACCGCCGACGGCATTCATCAGGACGGCACGTCGAACACGCATCAGGCTGGCAATGTGCATGAAGATCCCACATGCATCGACCGACAAGCCCTCGTAAAGATGGAATCGTCCTGAGCAGAGCAATATGCTCTGGCCATTGAGGCGTACCAGCCGGAACACGTGAGCATGCCCATCGACGTTGCCATGGGGCATGCCGGGCACGAGGTGGTAGCTGATAGGAACGTCAAGCTCCTCTCCGATGGAGTCCGCGTTGAAGCCAGATCCGGTCACAATGACCGCATCGATCGATGTGCGCCAACGTTCCGTCAGAAATCGGGCGGCAGCTTCGGCAGAGCATGTGGACAAGGGTGCCATGACCATTCAAGTGGAAAGATACGCCAATGCTCCCATGGTCACCCCCGATAGGGCCGTATCTTTGGCGTCATTTCGACAGTAACACCGGGACAACGTATGATTCGCAGCATGACAGGTTACGGCAAAGCCGAGATGGTTGTCGGTGCCACGCCCTGCACCATAGAACTTCGCTGCGTTAACGGCAGATTTCTTGAGGTATCGGCAAAGATCCCACGTGAGTTCTCAGACAAGGAACACCGGATACGTGAGTATATCCGCTCGCACGTCATGAGGGGGTCGCTCACGGTCACCATAAGGCAGAGCGAATCCGAGGATTCAGCCAATGTTTCTATCAACGCCCCCATCGCCGCGGCGTATGTCGAATCACTGCGTGATCTGCAGCAGAAGCTCGGCATCGGCGGGATAATTGGTATCGAGCATCTTGTCCAACTCCCAGGGGTACTTTCCTCACCATCCACGACCGACGATGACGAACTGACGTGGTCACAGATCCGAAACGGTTTGGAGAAGGCTCTCAACGCTCTCAATATGATGCGTGACAAAGAGGGGGCTGACTTGGCAATTGATGTTGAGCAGCGTCTTGCCGTGATTGAGCGTGGTCTTTCTCAGATCGAGTCAACTGCTTCGTTGCGCATCGAGCATGAGCGAACACGGCTGCGAGAGCGTGTAGCTCAGATCCTTGGAGAGGCGGGCGTTGATGAGACACGTCTTGCATTGGAGATCGTTCTGCTGTCCGAAAAGCTCGACGTCGCCGAGGAATGTGTACGCCTTCGAAGTCACATCAAGCACATGCGTCAGTACATCTCGGCTCAAGAGCACGCCGGACGTAAGCTGAATTTCCTTCTTCAAGAGATGAATCGAGAGGTCAACACCATTGGCTCGAAGTCGAACAACGCCGACGTTGCCATCATCGTGGTAGAAATGAAGGAGGAGCTCGAACGCATGCGCGAACAGGTGCAGAATGTCGAATAAGAAACACCTCATCGTCTTAAGTGCCCCTTCCGGGGCAGGTAAAACAACCGTGGCGCGGCATCTACTGGCCACGTTCCCGCAGCTGCGTTTCAGCGTCAGCGCAACGACCCGTCAGCAGCGTCCCGGTGAAGTTGACACCAAGGACTATTTCTTTCTTTCACGTGACGAGTTCCGCCGTGCAATCGAGAGGTCTGATCTGATCGAGTATGAGGAGATCTTCGGGAATTACTATGGGACACTGCGGAGCGCAGTGACCGAAGCTGTGAGCCGCGGTGAGTTTCTTGTCTTTGATGTCGACGTCAAGGGGGCTCTGTCATTGCAGTCAGCGTTTCCCGACGACACGTTGCTCATCTTCGTTGCGCCACCATCTTTGGCATCACTGCGTGAGCGTCTGACGGCGAGACATACAGAGACTCAGGAGCAGATCGACACGCGCCTTGCACGGGCAGAAATGGAAATGGCTCACCAGGACATGTTCGATGTTGTGCTTGTCAATGCAAACCTTGAGCAGACCCTAACGCGAGCCGTCGACCTGGTGCGAGAGCACGTGGAAGGTTCTCCACATCAGCCCTCGCTCTTCTCGGAGCCGTGACGACGTCGTAACTTTGCCGTCTATGAAGAAGAGCAAGAAGGCTACGAGCGCGTCGCTCCCGGTCGGGCTAACCCCCGAGGATATCTTGAACGACTATCGTCTGGCTGTTGTCAGCAGACAGGCCTCCGTTCTTGGACGAAAGGAAGTTCTTACCGGCAAGGCCAAGTTTGGGATCTTTGGTGACGGCAAGGAAGTCGCTCAATTGGCAATGGCTCGGGCCGCTCGTCCAGGGGACTGGCGCAGTGGCTACTATCGTGATCAGACCTTCATGTTCGCGATCGGGGAAAGTGACGTGCAGAAGTTCTTCGCACAGCTTTACGCTCATACCGACGTTGATGCAGAACCGGCCAGCGCTGGTCGTTCCATGAATGGTCATTTTGCCACGAGGTTCCTCAACGGCGACGGATCGTGGCGTTCCCTAACGTCTTCCGTCAACGTTTCAGCAGATGTTTCGCCAACCGGCTCGCAGATGCCGCGCCTCGTCGGGCTGGCCTATGCTTCTCGCCTCTTCCGAGAGGTAGATGTCCTTTCGAACATGCCAGAGCTCAGTGATTCCGGCAACGAGGTTGCCTTTGGTACTATCGGTAATGCGTCGAGTGCCGAAGGCATGTTCTGGGAAAGCGTTAACGCCATCGGTGTGCTCAAGGCGCCGGCGGTGATCTCGATTTGGGACGACGGTTACGGAATCAGCGTTCCAAACGAGTTCCAGGTCACAAAGTCAAACGTTGGGGAGCTACTGCAAGGCTTCGCACGTCGGGCGGGCACACGCGACGGGTTCGACATTCATGTTGTTCGTGCGTGGGATTACCCATCTCTGATCGATACGTACCGCACGGCAGCCGAGACGGCCCGCCGAGAGCATGTACCGCAGATCATCCACGTCATTGATGTCACACAACCACAGGGACACTCCACGAGTGGGTCTCACGAGCGCTATAAGTCCGGTGAGCGGCTTGAGTGGGAACAGCAAATGGATGGCATCACACGATTCCGTCAGTGGATCATCGATCAGGGCGTAGCTACCACTGATGAACTGTCAGTCATTGACGATGAGGCTGTGCGCTCCGTCCTGCAGTCAAAGCAAGACGCTTGGGATGCCTACATCCATCCGATCCGACACGAGATAGCGCAGTGCGTAGCGATTCTCCGTCAAGCTGCCGAGGGGATTCACACTGGTGGGGATGGACAAGCGGCATCAGAGATCTCACGCATCGCCGACGAGCTCGAGCGCATCCGTGAGCCGTTTCGGCGGGATATCATGACAGCCACGCACCGGGCGCTGGTCGTTGCGCGAGCCCACACCCTGACGCATATGGCCGAACTGGTTCGGTGGCGGCGTGAACTTGATGGACGCATCCGTCCGCTTTATGCTTCCCATCTGCACAGCGAGTCGGCCCAGAGCCCCCTTGCGCTCATCCATCGTCCGGCCGAGTTTGCCCCCGAAGCTCCGGTAGTGAATGGCTCCGAGGTCATCCGTGCGTGGTTTGATCACGCACTTTCCACGGATCCTCGGGTGGTCATCTTTGGTGAGGACACGGGCAAACTTGGTGACGTGAACCAGGGCACGAGCGGACTTCAGGCGATCTATGGCGACCTCCGGGTAAGCGACGTCGGCATCCGCGAGTGCACGATCTTAGGGCAGGCCATTGGCATGGCCATGCGCGGACTGCGACCCATCGCAGAGATCCAGTACTTGGATTACTTGTTGTACGCGCTTCAGCTGATGAGCGACGATCTGGCGACCGTGCAATGGCGCACACGTGGGGGACAGAAGGCCCCCGTCATCGTTCGCACGCGCGGGCACCGCTTGGAAGGGATCTGGCATTCGGGTTCGCCGATGGCAGGCATCATCAATCTCGTACGCGGTGTTCATGTGTGCGTTCCGCGGAACTTCGTCCAAGCCGCTGGTATGTATCAGACCCTGTTGAGAGGGGATGACCCTGGCCTGATCGTCGAGGTCCTCAACGGGTATCGACTCAAGGAAACCCTTCCTTCGAACATGGGCTCGTATTCCGTTCCGCTTGGAGTGCCGGAGATCGTTCGCTCCGGTACCGATGTTACGCTGGTCACCTACGGCGCGACCGTTCGTGTGGCTCTCGAGGCCGCATCAGTTCTTGAGCAGATCGGTATAACGATCGAGGTCATCGATGTTCAGACACTTCTTCCGTTCGACACGACCGGAGTGATCGTCGAATCCCTCAAGCGGACCAATCGCCTTCTCGTGGTTGATGAAGACGTTCCCGGTGGGACGACAGGATTCATGCTCAGAGAGATATTGGAAGTCCAAAATGGATTTCGTTGGCTTGATTCAGCCCCCGCGACGCTCTCGGCACAGCCACATCGTCCGGCCTATGGTACCGACGGCAATTACTGGTCGAAGCCGGAGGCCGAGCACATCGTTGATGCTGTGTATGGCATGATGCACGAGTCCGATCCGGTCCGGTTCCCACTCTTTCAATAGGCACCCACGTGACGCTTAGGGCCTTGGAAAAGTACTGAGTTAGCCATATTTTAGACAAAAGAGTCTGAAATCTGCATTCACAACGAAGGGACTTCTGCATGCTTTCTAAGTCCTGCATTTACGGCATCCAGGCAACGATCTATGTTGCTGCACACGCCGGCCAGGAGTATGTCCCGATCAGCCAGATCGCATCTGAGTTGAAGATCTCCTTCCACTTTCTTACCAAGGTACTGCAACAGCTTACACAGGCTGGCTTGATGACATCGTATCGAGGGCCGAAGGGGGGAGTGGCTCTTGCCAAGGCACCGAGTGATATCACCTTGCATGACCTTATCGGGGCCATTGATGGCACGTCGATCTTCACTGAATGCATGCTCGGACTCCCGGGTTGCGGCATCGCAGAGCCATGTCCTGCCCACGAGCAATGGACCAAGATCAGGAGTGAGCTCACGGTCATTGCACGACGGCTTACCCTGGAGAACATGGCAAAGAAGGCGAGTGAACTGAACGTTCGTCTGACCGAAGAGTTTCGGTATGCGCAGACACTGTTTCGCACCGTAGCCACACACAACGGCAACGATGTATGAGTTTGCAACCGCACGACAATACCTGCTACCACTGCGGCGCAGAGTGTCGCATGGAGGTCGTGCGCAGTGATGATCACATCTTCTGCTGTCATGGTTGCGCCGGCGTCTACGAGCTTCTGCGTTCACACAATGCATGCACCTATTATGATGTCGAGGCACACCCCGGACATCGGCCTGATGCAGACGATGCGCCGCGATATGACGGCATGGACGTGGTGGTGTCAGCTGTCACGTCAGGGGGCTCACCGGGACGTTCGGTCCTTACGGTGCATATCCCGGATATGCACTGTGCAAGCTGCGTCTGGCTTCTTGAGCGCCTAACGCGGTTTGACGCTGGCATCATTGCATCGCGGGTCGATCTCTTATCACGGACGTTGACGATTGACTTTCGCACCGGTCAAACCTCTGCTTCCCGCATTGCCCAACTGCTGACATCATTGGGATATCCGCCAGTGATGCCGTCACACACGGAGGGCCGACAGCCAGTAAGGCAGGATCGGCGAAAGCTTTATACGCAGCTTGGGATCGCCGGATTTGCTGCGGGGAATGTGATGATGATCGGTCTGGCCAAGTACGTCGCCGGACCATCCGGAATGGCAAAGGACGTCGAGCAGACACTCCGATTGATCGAGATCGCACTCAGTGTTCCGGTGCTCGTGTACTGTGCACAGCCTTGGTTCCGGTCGGCATGGGGCAGCCTGCGGCGCGGAGTGGTCAATCTTGACGTGCCGGTTGCGATCGGTGTGCTGACGCTTTTCGTTCGAAGCTTCATCGATCTCTCGATGGGACGAGGTGAAGGATTTCTGGATTCGTTCACCGGATTGGTGTTTCTGCTCCTGATCGGTCGGTTGTTTCAGCAACGGGCCTTCGAGGCGCTCGAGTTCGATCGCTCCATGCGGTCGTTCTTTCCATTATCGGCCACAAGGATTCGTGGTGATCAGCAGCAGGATGTGCCCATCGAAGAACTGGCCGAAACTGATGTGATCCTGGTGCGTAACGGCGAGGTCATCTCTGCCGATGCCATCTTGTTGCATACGTCTGCCGTTGTGGACTATGCATACCTCAACGGTGAATCCGAACCGGTTGAGTGCTCACCGGGATCCATGCTCTATGCCGGGGGACGCATCATGGGGCGGTCGGTCCGGCTGAGCGTGGTCAGGCCATCGACCGGAAGCTACATGGCCTCCCTGTGGTCACGGCAAGACATTCATACGCAGCGCTCGGCGCTATCATGGACCAGCGAGCGATTTGGTCTGATCTTCACCTTTGCTGTTCTCGCGGTGGCTGTTACCACGGCTCTCGCTTGGCTGCCCGACTGGGCGATGTCGCTGACGGTGTTCTCCTCGGTCCTCATCATCGCCTGCCCATGCGCTCTGACGCTGGCAATGCCCATCACGTATGGCACCGCGATGACGATGCTTGCCAAAACGGGCGTCTTTCTGAAAAACGTGGGTACGATCACGGAGTTGCAAAAGGTCAGGCATGTGGCTTTCGACAAGACAGGAACACTTACGTCGCCGGACCAGGTCGAGTATGTCGGCGAGCCGCTCGCCCCTTGGCTGAGGACGGCCTTTGCTTCGATGGCGCGTCACAGCACACATCCCGTCAGTCGGGCGATCGCCATGCAAGAGCAGGCATTCGACGCCGTGAACGTCGACGTTGAAGAAATCCCTGGTAAGGGGCTTGTCTGCACCATTGCAGACGTGCAGTTGGCCCTCGGCTCCGTGGCATTGGCATCCGTCCCCATGACCGACGTCAGCGTTGATGTGAATCGGTCCGGTAGCATGGCCATCGTGGATGGTCGGGCGGTTGGGCGTTACGTCATGCGTCATCGTCTGCGATCCGGAGTGGAGAAGATGATCCATCGACTTGTCACACGTGCAATTGACGTGAGTGTGATCTCCGGCGACATCAAAGCATCTGGCTCCGTTTTGTCGAAGCTGCTCGACACTGACCGAATCCATCTTTCGGCCTCGCCCGAGCAGAAGGTGGACCATATCCGGCAGATGCAACTGTCTCGTGGACAGGTCATGATGGTGGGAGATGGCCTGAATGATATCGCTGCAATGTCAGCTGCAAATGTTGCAGTCGCCGTCAGCAATGGGTCAAGTCGCATTGTCCCTGCATGCGACGTCATGATCGATTCAGGACGTGTGCAGGTGATCGATCGAATCCTTGATTATGCGCGACGGCAGAAGCGCGTAGTCCACGTTGCCTTCTGGTTTACGATGGCCTACAATCTGCTTGGTATCACACTCGCTGCCAGCGGACTGTTGTCTCCGGTGATCACCGCCATCATGATGCCGACCAGCTCCCTTATCGTGATCGCCATTAGTGTCGGCGGAGCCCGCTGGACCTTTGCGAGGACGCCATGGGAGTGATGCCGATCATCATTCTGCTGAGTCTGGTCGTGGCAGGGGGCTTTGCCATCGCATTTGTCGTGGCTGCGCAGCATGGGCAGTACGACGACACTCAGACACCGTCGATGCGCATGCTTTTCGATGACGAGACCGCACAAACGGCTGTCAGCTCAAAGAATGTCGCTAAGAACGAAGAAAAATCTATCATCAATCACAATCTGCACGGGAGGGTGTAAGACCTCATGAGTACGACCACACACCACGACACGGGAGAGCAGTATCTCGTCCGTTACGATAATGACATCGTGAAGATGTTCGCCATTGCGGCACTTGGATGGGGGATCATTGGATTCCTTGTAGGTCTTATCGTGGCCATAAAGTTGTATCTGCCCGACTTTCTGGGAGGAATCGACTTTCTATCGTACGGTCGTCTTCGGCCCCTGCACACAAATGCCGTGATCTTTGCCTTTGCTGGCAATGCTATCTTCGTTGGCGTTTATTACTCGCTGCAGCGCCTCTGTAAGACCCGCATGTTCAATGATGCGCTCAGTAAGATCCACTTCTGGGGTTGGCAGCTCATCATTGTGAGCGCTGCCCTGACCTTACCCCTAGGTATCACCTCAAGCAAGGAATATGCAGAGCTTGAGTGGCCGATCGACATTGCGATCACCCTTGTCTGGGTTGTCTTTGGCTGGAACATGATCGGAACGGTGCTTCGCCGTAGAGAACGACACATGTACGTAGCCATTTGGTTCTATCTCGCAACGTTCATCACTGTTGCCCTACTGCACGTTGTGAACTCGCTTGCGCTGCCGGTACACCTGCTCAAGAGCTACTCGATGTATGCCGGAGTTCAGGACGCACTCGTACAGTGGTGGTATGGCCATAATGCTGTGGCGTTCTTTCTGACGACGCCGTTCCTTGGCATCATGTACTACTTCATTCCCAAAGCATCGGGTCGGCCTGTGTTCTCGTACCGACTTTCGATCATCCACTTTTGGGCACTGATCTTTCTCTACATCTGGGCAGGACCGCACCACCTGCTCTATACCGCACTTCCGGACTGGGCTCAGTCGCTTGGAGTGGTCTTCTCATTCATGCTCATCGCTCCGTCATGGGGCGGAATGGTCAACGGATTGCTCACGCTGCGTGGCGCGTGGGATAAAGTGCGCGTGGATCCCGTACTGAAGTTCTTCGTAGTCGGCATCACGGCCTATGGCATGTCCACCTTCGAGGGACCCATGATGTCGCTGAAGAACATCAACGCGCTGACGCATTACACCGATTACATCATTGGACACGTGCATCTAGGCGCACTGCTCTGGAATGGTGGTCTGACCTTTGCGATGTTGTACTACATCATCCCGCGCATCTATCAAACGCGGTTGTATTCAGTCGCGCAGGCCAACATGCACTTCTGGCTGATGACGCTTGGAGTGGTGATCTACGCCGTACCAATGTATTTCGGCGGAATCACACAGTCGCTAATGTGGAAGCAGTTCCTTCCTGATGGTACGCTTCAGTACACGAACTTTCTCGATACCGTAACGCAGCTCATTCCGCTCTACATCATGCGGTCCATCGGTGGAACTCTCTATCTGGTAGGGGCGTGTGTTGGTGTTTGGAACCTCTACAAAACCGCCAAGAGCGGAACGCTCATGGCCAACGAGGAAGTCCTTGTGCCGGTCGTGCAGCAAGAACACACGTCGACGACCAAGGAGCATTGGCACCGGTCACTTGAAGGCAGACCAGTTCGATTTGCCGTCTACACGTTCATTGCCATCCTCATCGGTGGAATTGTGGAGTTCATTCCGACGGCCATGGTTCAGTCAAATGTGCCAACCATCTCAACCGTGATGCCGTACACGCCCCTTGAACTTGAAGGCCGAGATATCTACGTCCGCGAAGGATGCTACACCTGCCACTCACAAATGATCCGGCCGTTTCGTTCCGAGACAGAGCGCTACGGTGAGTATTCCAAGCCAGGTGAGTTCGTCTATGACCGTCCGTTTCAATGGGGGTCCAAGCGAACAGGTCCGGATCTTCATCGAGAGGGAGGCAAGCGACCGGATGCATGGCATTGGAAACACATGATGGAGCCTCGTTCCACATCGCCGGGATCGATCATGCCGACGTATCCATGGCTGTATTCAAGCACACTCAATGTTCGCCATACCGAGGGCAAGATCCTCACGATGCAGAAGCTAGGCGTGCCATATCCGGAGGGATTTGCTCAACAGGCGGTGACCGACCTTCAGACACAGGCCGATGGAATCGCTGAGTCTTTGCGATCGAGTGGGATCAAGGACGTTGCAGCCGATCGGGAGATCATAGCCCTGATCGCGTACCTGCAGCGGTTGGGGACCGACATTAAAAAGGCGCCGGCAACAGCGTCGATGAATTGAGGTCAACATGTACAAGAACGTCCTGGCCGGAATTCCCGGCATTGAGTGGTATCCGATCGTCGCACTGGTGCTCTTCTTCGGATTCTTTAGTGCTCTTCTGATATGGTTCGTGTTGGTTGACAAGAATCGGCTGCATGATCTTTCCATGACAGCACTTGAAGACGGAACTCCCACGGAGCGCACTTCATCTACATCACCCCTCGGAGAATGAATCATATGTCACAAGACAAGCAAAATCTCGACGAAAAGCTTCTCGACCACGAAGCAGATGGGATCAGGGAACTCGACAACAACCTACCCCGGTGGTGGCTGTACGGCTTCTACTTTACCATCGTCATGAGCGTGATCTACATGTACTACTACCACGTGTATTCCGGGCCGGACTGGAACATACTCTGGTACGGACCACGTACGTCTGAGGCCGAGTATTCTGCCCAGATCAAGGAAGCCGAAGTCATGATGGCGAACGCACCCAAATCAAAGAAGGAGCCCATCGTACTGTTGACCGACGCAGAGTCCCTGGCAAAGGGTGCAGAGATCTTCAATGGCATGAACAGCCTCTGCTATACGTGCCATCGAGAGGATCTTGGTGGCCAGGTCGGCCCCAATCTGACCGATGATTACTGGATTCACGGATGCTCACTTGAGGAGATCGTAGCCAGCATCATAAGTGGATTCCCTGAAAAGGGTATGCTTCCGTACGGAAGTGGAAACAAGCTCTCTGATAGGGATTTGATGCAGGTGGCCTCCTACATCGTCTCGAAAAGAGGGAGCAACCCTGCAGAGCCAAAGCCGATTGAAGAGGGTCGGGAAGTCCTGTGCAGTAGCCAGCCCGCCCAGTAGAAATCGGCATCGTAGGATTAGATCTCATGTCAATCATCGACATCACCACAATCGACGACCACGAGCGCTTTCGTGCCGAGTTAGCGAGCATTCGACCTGACGGTCGGAGGCGATGGATCTATGCACGCAAGCCACGCGGGCGGTATACCCGCCGGCGGACTCTTCTGAGCGTGTTTCTGTTGGCGTTCCTTCTGCTTGCGCCGTACGTGAAGGTGAATGGACATCAGTTCATGCTTCTGAACATCATCGAGCGCAAGTTCGTGTTCTTCGGGGTGCCCTTCTGGCCAAGCGATTTCTACCTTGTGACGTTGATGTTTCTGACCACGATCGTGACGTTCGTTATCGCAACTGCGAGTCTCGGACGCATCTGGTGTGGATGGCTCTGTCCTCAGACCATCTTCATGGAGATGATCTTCAGAAAGATCGAATGGTTGATCGAGGGCACTCCGGTTGAGCAGGCCAAACGGCATGCAGGTCCGTGGAATCGAGACCGGATCCTACGAGCAGGGGGCAAGTTTCTCGTGTTCTTCGCACTCAGCTTCGTGATCGCCAACACGTTCCTGTCGTACGTCATCTCCAGCGAAGTGTTACTCCGATATGTGGCCGACGGGCCCCTTGCCCATATCGAGCTCTTCGTTGGATTGGTGTTCTTCACCTTCGTGTTCTTCATGGTCTTCTACCGATTTCGCGAGCAGGCCTGTCTGATCGCGTGTCCTTATGGTCGGTATATGTCCACGCTTGTTGATGAACGCACCATCACAGTGTCCTACGACCATGTTCGCGGTGAAGAACGCACAAAGTGGTCCCGTGAGGATGTAGCATCCCAGAAGCGTGCAACTGCAGATGCGGTGGCGTTCAAGCGTCCCGGTGGAAGTGGCGATTGCCTCGATTGTCATCAGTGCGTGACCGTTTGTCCGACAGGTATCGATATCCGCAACGGGATTCAGCTAGAATGTGTTGGCTGCACGGCCTGCATCGATGCATGCGACGAGGTCATGGACAAGGTGGGACTCGACCGAGGTTTGATCCGTTACGCCAGTTTGAACTCCATCCGCAGTGGTATTAGCACCACATTCCTTACGCGACGGATCGTTGCATACGGAATCGTGTGGCTGATCCTGATGAGCACCGTGGTGACGTTGTTTGCCATGCGATCATCACTCGATGTGGTAATCCTTCGTCAGGCTGGTACGACCTGGGTTCAGACTCCGCAGGGTCTGGCGAACTTCTATCAGATTCGACTCATCAACAAGACCTCGAAGGACATGCCCATCAGCGTCCGAGTCCACGAGCCCCATGGAATGACTCTTCGTCCATTGGGGCTGCCATCATCTCTCGCTCCGGAAGAGATCGTTACGGCGCGGTTCATCTTGACCATGAAGGAAGGTGAGAAGGATGAAAAAGATGACGATCAATTGCAGGGTGCCTTCAAGGTTGTGATCGACGTCGAGACGCCCGATGGAGTGCAGTCATTGAACACGTCATTTGTTGGTCCGTAAGCAGAGGCTCTCGCATGAAACCGAACAAGAGTACGTGGGGAAGAAACATCGTCATCGTCTACACTCTCTTTGCGTGTGCAACACTGGCATTTGTTGGCTTTGCCATGACCCAGCGTGTGGATTTGGTGAGTGATCATTACTACGAGGATGCCTTGAACCACGACCGGACATCCGCGGCGCGGCAACGAGCTCGTGTCAGTGGGGCACGTTTCGTTGTAGACTCTTCGCACATCCGGGTGTGTCTCGACGATGGAAGTACGGTGATGCGCGAGATGAGCGTTGTTCTCCGACGACCGGACGATCCGGGCCTTGATCGCAGATATGCACTGACGGCTCTGGACCAAAGCGCACAGCGCGTCCGCCTGGATGATCTTCGAGGGGGCGTGTGGAGGATAGAGGCGACGTGGCGTGATGACAACGAAGAGTTTCGTCTCGATACGATCATTCGGGTAGCACCGTGATTCTCGCAATCATCGCCGGCGCTACGCTCGGACTGGCGTCATGCCTTCATTGTGTGGGAATGTGCGGACCACTGATGTCGATCTACATCGACAATGATGATCGGGGATCATTCGTTGGACGTCGGCTGTTACTCCATCATGCAGGCCGCATCTTCACGTATCTGGCCATGGGCCTGTTCATTGGTGCTGCCGGTGATGCGTTGAACATCATTTCTCTTGGTTCGTCGGTATCAGTTATGAGTGGGGCATTTCTTGCCTTCGCAGGCGTTCTGCAACTGCATGGCAGCACGCTTCATTTGCCGACGCCTGTGGCAGACATCATGCGAAAGCTCGGTCGGATCGTAGCCACGTCAACCAACATCACATCACGACCGATCCGCATGTTCGCGATGGGTGTCGTCAACGGCCTTCTACCCTGTGGCGTCACTCTCACAGCGATCATGGCCTCTGCCACCATACCTGACGTCGATCAGCGTCTCGCCTTCATACTGTCATTCGGTGTTGGAACGCTGCCGGCGCTTGTCGGGATGGGCATGCTTCTAAGCAGAGTTGGACGCGTATGGAGAAAGCGTCTTGATTCGAGTCTTGCACTTGCAACAGTATTGGTTGGTTTGATCGTGATCTTCCGAGGTCTTTCACTTGATATTCCATACCTCTCGCCACGTCTTGTGGTCGAGAATGGTGTTCACCACCACAATGGTTGCTGTGGAAAATGACATGAGGAGTTTCAGACAATGCCGTTGTAATTCAGACAAGAATGTCCGATATTGCACCCGTTCAATTCACAACATGATTCAAGGAAGTCAAACAGTATGAATCGGCTCATGGTAGTAGCGGCAATGGTCCTTGTGGTGGTAGGTCATGCATCGGCTGCGGATGACAAGGCAAAGCTCATGGCCAGAGGCCAGCAGGTGTACACCGAGTACTGCAAGACATGTCATCAAGCCAATGGTCAGGGTCTCGGTACAGTATATCCGCCCCTTGCCAAGAGTGACTATCTGAAGAATACACCGATGCCTCAGATCATCAAAGAAGTGGTCAACGGGAAGAGTGGTAAGATCAAGGTCAATGGCAAAGAGTATAACGGGGTGATGGCACCAATCCCAAAGAAGTACACCGATCAGGATATCGCCTCTGTGATCACGTACGTCTATAACAGCTTTGGCAACTCGGGTCCGGTCGTCACGGCAGCCGACGTCAAGAAACACAAGAAGAAATAAGATCGTGCCCCAGCACGATACGCTCTGCACGCCCCCTGATAGCCAATGCTTCAGGGGGCTGGCGTATTTTTGGACCATTCTCTCACTTCAACACTGATCAATGGCACGAAAGAAGGCAGGCGGTATCCCGGCGGAGTTTCGGCGCGATATGCTGCGATACATGCTCATGGCGCGCGAGTTCGATACGGCAATGCTCCGACTCTACCGTCAGGGCAAGGCCTTTGGTGGCGTGTATTCGCAGCTTGGCAACGAAGCCGTAAGTGTGGGTAGTGCGCTCGCGCTTGACAGGACGCGTGATGTACTCTTCCCGATGCACAGGAACATTGGCGGACACTTCGTGTTCGGTCAATCACTCGATCAGCTGATGCTCAATCACCTGGCACGTGAAGGCAGCCAGATGAGAGGCACAGATGGTACGGGACATTATGCGGATCCAGCTCTCCGCATCTATGGGAACGTCTCACATCTTGGCGCAATGATCCCGGTGGCAGCAGGATTCTCCATGGCCGATGCGATGCGAGGCATCACCACCGTCTCGATGACCTACATCGGTGACGGAGGGGCGCAGGTGGGTGAGGTACACGAGGCATTGAACTTTGCGGCTGTTCATAAGTTGCCGTTGATCCTGATCATTGAGAACAATCAGTATGCATACTCAACGCCCAACTCGCTTGAGTTTGCCTGTGAGCACCTGAGCGACAGAGCTCGCGGCTACGGGATGCATGGAATCACGATCGATGGAACCGATGTCGAGCTTGTCTATTCCACGTGTACCGATGCTGTCGAACGTGCGCGTCGTGGCGAGGGACCGTCGCTGATCGAGACCCTGACGATGCGCATGCGCGGACATGCCGAACATGATGATTTCTCATACGTACCCAAAGAGCTCTTGGAACAGTGGGCTGTCAAGGATCCGGTAGAGCGATATATCGACAGGCTAGATGCCGACGGCGTTCTGTCTCGGGCGCAGTCCGAAGAGATGCGTGCCGAGATCTTGGCACAGATGATCTCTGCCATTGATCGTGCGCTCGAGCGCCCATGGCCCGCTGCCGAAGAGGGGTTGCGGAATGTATTCATGACGCCAACAGGGGAGAACCGTTAACATGCAAATGACCTACCTGGAGGCAATCGCCGATGCCATTCGTCTTGAAATGCGCCGTGACGAGCGCGTGTTTCTGATTGGCGAGGATATTGGCACCTATGGTGGTGCTTTCAAACTCACAAAGGGATTCCTTGACGAATTCGGTTCGAAGAGGGTCATTGACGCGCCCATTAGTGAGGCCGCCATCATTGGTGCATCGATAGGAGCGGCACTCAATGGTATGAGACCAGTGGCCGAGATGCAGTTCATGGACTTCGTCACAAACGGCTTCAATCAGCTCGTCACGGTTGCCGGAACGACGGCCTATCGTTGGTCGATTCCCGTGCCGATGGTGGTCCGAGGCCCATCCGGTGGTGGAGTTGGTGCCAACCCTTTTCATAGTCGAAACTCGGAAGCATGGTTTGCGCATGCCACAGGACTGAAGGTGGTCTGCCCAGCTTTTGCCGATGATGCTAAGGGGCTAATGACGGCCTCCATGCGTGATGATGATCCTGTCGTGTTCTTTGAGCATAAGGGTCTGTATCGCAAGATCAAAGGCGAAGTGCCCGAAGGCGAATACATCGTTCCTCTTGGCAAAGCACGAGTGGTCCGTTCAGGAACACAGTGCAGTGTCATCGCATATGGTTCGGCCGTTCATATGGCGTTGGCGGCTGCAGATGAACTGGCCAAAGAGGGTATTGATGTTGAGGTCGTTGATATCCGAACGCTCGTGCCCTTCGACGAGGAGACGGTCCTCGAATCCGTTCGCAAGACGCATCGTGCCGTGATAGCTCATGAAGCAGTGTTGACGGCCGGGTTTGGTGGAGAGATCGCAGCGCGCATCGCAGATACGGCATTCGCATATCTCGACGCTCCGATCAAGCGTGTTGCGGCATTCGATGCCCCAACTCCATTTGCGCCGACACTCGAGCAGGCTGTTTTGCCAAATTCATCGGTCATAGCCAACACGATTCGTCAAACATGTTCGTTTTGACGAATTGCGTGTTGAAAAGTTCGTCACAAACGGCTCTACGCTGAGCCGTAAATTTGTTCTCATTTAACAACGAGGCCCCCGTACATGTCGAAAGTTCTCTTCAGCGTATCGTATTCGATTCCGGACGGCAAGCGATCTGAGTATCTGTCGGCAGTAGCCTCTGTGCGTGACTTCTACTCGAATTCTGATGTAGCCTTTTCGTTGTACGAGACCAAGGGCAAGCACAATCACTTCCAAGAAGTGTATGTGTATCCCAATGCAGAGTCGTACGAAGCTTCGGACGACCCAGCAACAACGGCTGGCATCGCCGCATCGATCGAAAAGATCTATGCCCTTGCCTCGAACGTCACCTACGACGTCGCCAACGAAGTGGTCTGACGGACCGTCGTGGTTTTGGTATGAACGTAGCGTTTGATGCCAGCGCCATTCTTGGCCGCAGCGGGATCGAACGCTATTCACGCGAGCTGATCAAGGGGCTTATCCGGACCCAGACCGTCGAATCTGTTACGTTGGTCGTTGATAAACGTGATAGCGGTTCTGTCAGCGCATACTTCGCGAAGAACCCGAATGTGCGAGTGCTGGAACGCCTGACGCATGAACGATTGCTCGGCGCACCTCTTCGCCCCGTGGCACGAATGTTACGTCAGTGGGAGCTTACCTCCTCTGTGCAAGACGCGGACGTCGTTCATCTGCTCTCGCCGGGCAAGATCATTCCGCGGCGCCGGCCCCTGCTCACGACCATTCATGATCTGTTTCCGATGTATCCGGACATGGGGATCGAGGGGTACCTAGCACGTCGCTTCCCAGGGCGCATTCGCCGCCACCTTGCGGCTTCAGATGCCATCTTGTGTCCATCCTCCTATGTTGCATCGACCATCCGAGAGTTCTTTCCGTCATGCGACCTGCCGATTCATGTCACGCCACTGGCCGCCGGCGAAGAGTTCGTTCCCACGCCACTCAACGACGAGGTTCGTAAGCACTATGGGCTCGAAAGACCATACATTTTGTTTGTCGGCCGAGTGGACCCTCGAAAGAACCTCCACCGGATGATGATGGCCTGGAAGTCCTTGCCCAAGACCTACCGACAGAACGCGGAGTTCGTTCTCATGATGGCAGGTGGATCGAATGTGATTGATCGCTTTCGTTCTGATTATGCCTCAGTCATGGATGAGCCATCGATCCGCATCATCACGGATGTTCCCACTGCTTCAATGGTGCAGATCCTCTCGTCAGCCCGTGCCCTTGCATTTGCTACGCTTGGTGAAGGGTTCGGGCTTCCGGTACTCGAGGCGATGCGATGCGGTTGCCCCGTCATCACCTCGAACACTACGTCACTTCCAGAGGTAGGGGGCTCGGTAGCACTGTACGTGAATCCAACTGATGCCGAGCAGATCGCAACATTGATGCAACGATGCCTTGAAGATGATGATCTCGTTGCAGAACGACGCGCCGATGGCATACGTCACAGTTCGATGTTCACATGGGATGCGACAGCCAGAGCTACTGCCGACGCATACCGGTCAGTGATAGGGTGATGTCATGGCCGAAAGCATTCTAAAGAAGGTAGAGCTGGCCGTCCGACGCTTCTACAATGCCCGCGTCGGCGGGAATGCTGAACCAGTCGTCATTGATGCTCCAGCGAATGCTCTCGATGCATCGTCGGTCCAAAGAGTTCTCTTGCTTCGACAGGATAGGATCGGAGATGTCTTGGTGAGCACGCCTATCATACGAGCGCTGCGTCGGCTCATGCCCCATGCACAGATCGATATGGTCTTGTCGACCAACAATATTGCCGTTCGACAGGCGGTAGCAGATCAGGTTGACCACATTCATGTTTTCAAGAAGTCACTCCTTCACTTGGTTGTGCTGCGCCGCAGGCTTCGTCGCCAGCGCTATGATCTGGTCATCGACCTGATGGATAACGCATCGTCAACCTCGGCTCTGCTGATCTCAGGAGCACGAGCGACCTTCTCGATCGGCGTCGATAAGGTCAACCGCGGCGTGTACACGCATGTCGTGCCACTTGCCGATCAGACCCGTGTGCACATCGTGGAGCGAATCGCACGTCTTCTCTGGCCACTTGGCGTCGATCTTCGTGGTGAAGATCTTCGGCTTTCATTCCCGTTGACAGACACTCAGCGTCAGCATGCAGCGTCGCTGATGACCGATCCACACGGCAGGCCCGTGCTTGCCGTGAACACCTCTGGATCGGATGTTCATCGCATGTATCCCGAGAAGCTGATGATCACGCTTCTTCAGCGTGTGTCCGAACGATGGTGCCAGGAGGGTCCCGGTGCAGTGAAGTTGCGCATCATTTCAGCACCGATGCACTCGGACATGGCACATCGCATTGGACAGGCCTGCGGAATCGACGTCGTGCCGCCACAGTCGTCATATGCATCGTTTGCCGCCTGCATCGCTGCCGCAGACATGCTCCTGACGCCGGATACGTCTGCCGTGCATGCCGCTGCTGCGCATGGAGTGCCGAGCGTGGTGCTCTTTTCGCAGGACTCTCGCGGTCTGATGCCATGGTTGCCATATGCGACGCCTTGCTGGCCATGTGTCACGACGAAGGGGGCTCTCGAGACGATCGATGTTGACGATGTTCGAAAGGCCGTTGATGCCATGATCGTGGCCTCGATCGAGAACAAGTCCGGCGATGCGTAATTTTCCGATCCACCCATTTCGAATCTCCCAGTATGCAGTTTCAAAAGCGAACAGTTTCCTGCGGTCAACTCCGCCCAGCCGACGCTGGTACCGTTGTGACGCTCAATGGATGGGTCAACGCCCGACGCGATTACGGCGGCGTGATCTTCATCGATCTTCGCGACCGATATGGGATCACGCAGGTCGTGGTTGACACTTCGCATTCTCCGGAGTTGGCGGCGGCGATCGATCCGGTTCGATCAGAGTACGTGCTCTGGGCGAAGGGCACGGTCCGCATGCGCGAGAACCCCAATCCACGGATTCCGACCGGCTTGATCGAACTTCTTGCCGATGATATCGGAGTGATCAATGCCGCCGAAGTGACACCGTTCGAGATAGTTGATGATCTGGCGACCAACGAAGAACTTCGCCTTCAACATCGGTATCTGGATCTTCGTCGCCCGGCACTCCAAAAGAACTTTCTCATCCGGAATAAGCTCTATCAGATTACACATCGATTCTTCGAATCGGAGGGATTTGTCGAAGTCGAAACACCGGTGCTGACGAAGTCGACTCCGGAAGGTGCGCGTGACTTTCTTGTCCCGAGCCGCATGAATAAGGGGCGTTTCTATGCCTTGCCCCAGTCTCCTCAGTTGTTCAAACAGCTGCTGATGGTCTCGGGCTTCGATAAGTACATGCAGATCGTTAAGTGCTTCCGAGACGAAGATCTCCGCGCAGATCGCCAACCGGAGTTCACACAGATCGACGTAGAGATGTCCTTCATCAACCAGGACGATATCCTATCGTTGACGGAGAGGTTCATCGCAATGGCATGGAAGGAGATCCTCGATGTCGACGTGCCAACGCCATTCCCTCGGATGAGCTTCCACGAGGCACTGAGCCGATATGGCTCTGATAAGCCCGACATTCGGTATGGCCTTGAACTGACCAACGTTTCGAAGCTGGCAGGAGCCAGTTCGTTCGGCATCTTTACGTCGGCTATCGCCGATGGCGGCGTGGTGATGGCCCTGAACGCGAAATCCTGCGGTTCGTTCTCTCGGAAGCAGATCGATGAATTGACAGAGCATGCCAAGAAGTACGGTGCAAAGGGGCTTCCCTGGCTTAAGATGATCGACGGTGAGATCTCCGGTTCCTTCGTCAAGCAGCTCGAGGGCGACCAGGCCGCGCAGTTGTGCGCAGAGCTCGGAGCCGAGAGCGGAGACCTTTTGCTGTTCTTTCCCGGGCCTTGGGAGCGAGCCTGCACGATCGGTGGTGCGATGCGCTCTGAGATAGCGCGGCGCTGTGGCATCCTCGATGGACTCGCCGGCACGTATTCATTTCACTGGGTGGTAGAGTTTCCTCTTCTCGAATACAGTGAAGAGGAGTCGCGCTGGATTGCCCGACATCATCCGTTCACCGCCCCGATGCATGAAGACCTGCATCTTCTGGAGAGTGATCCGACGCATGCTCGTGCCGTAGCGCACGACCTTGTGATCAATGGTTATGAGGCGGCAGGGGGCTCGGTGCGGATCCATACCAATCCGGTACAGCAGCGCATGTTCGATCTCCTGGGCTTCAGCCGAGAAGATGCCGAGCTGAAGTTTGGTTTTCTCCTCAACGCCTTGCGTTTTGGAGCGCCCCCTCACGGAGGGATCGCGTTCGGATTTGACCGATTGGTGATGTTGCTTGCGCAGACCGAGAACATTCGAGACGTGATCGCCTTCCCGAAGACCACCTCTGGACTGTCACTCATGGACGGATGTCCATCCGGTGTCGACGAGGCCCAGCTCGCTGAAGTCGGTATTCGGCGCGCCGTCAGCGAACAGTAATGGTGCGCATCCTCCTCATCTGTTGTGTTGTCTGCGCCTGCGCAGCGGCTCCTCAGTCCGGCGCAGGTACTGAGAGCAGACTCCGTCAGGTGATGAAGACGGTAGCCGACTCGGGGTGGACGCAACTGCCGATGGGGGACTTCGTGGCGAAGGTCGCCATGCAGTTTCTCGGTACTCCCTACGTCGGTGGGACACTGGAAGGTCCGGGAGCAGAGGTATGTCGGGTTGATCTTGGCGGACTCGACTGCGTGACGTTGTTTGAGAACTCCCTGAACATTGTCAGGATCGCCCGTCAGGGCAAGACCACGCTGAACGACCTGCGCGATGCGGTCTCCTACACTCGTTATCGGGATGGCGTGCTGGCAGGATACACGAGCCGACTACATTACACGATGGAGTGGATTCGCAACAATGTTGCCAAGGGCACAGTCATTGATCTCTCGAGATCACTGGGGGGAGCTGCCACCGTTTTCGGGGTCAACTTCATGTCCAACCACCCGCAGTACTATCCTGCATTGAAATCCGATCCGAACGCTACGGCCCAGATGGCGAGGATAGAAGATCGCCTACGTCGAGATACAATGTACGTCATACCCCGAGGTGAGATACGGAAGATCGAATCCGAGCTGCGCACGGGGGACATTGTCGCCATTGCCACCTCAAAGAGGGGGCTCGACTATGCGCACACCGGACTCGTAGTCCGGGATGGCACTCGTGCTCGCCTGCTACATGCATCCTCGACGCGCAAGATGGTCATTCTGGACGACTACCTTTCGGATGTGGTACAACGGGTAGATTCCTGGACCGGGATTTCAGTGGTAAGACCGGTGGACGTGCGCTAAGCTTCACTGACCGATCGTTGCCGTCTGCGCAATGATCGCAGCGATCACCTCCTCGGTCGTGATCGGTCGCGAGGCAATGGCGCTCAACGTTGTACTCGAAGAGATGATGGAGTCGCGAAGCATCTCGCGTCGATCATCACTGGTCAGGATAATGTCGGCCAATTGCTCATGGCCCGCACCGCAGAGAATCGAGCCGTGTTGAAGGACAATGTCATCGAGCACTCTCTGCGCCGAGCCTACCACCTTGCGGCCTGAGGAGACAATCTCCGTCCGTGCATGCGACGAGAAACAAGCTTGGCCCAGAGGGCCATTCGAAGCGTAATGTACGCGCAGGTCGGTCTGATTCCCGGCAATTGCCAGGCCGTCGGTCAGACCCGACAGCGCGCGAAACAGGAGCATGTGTACGTCGTGATAGACGCGTCGCGCTTCGAGAGCATCGCTAACGGGCATGCAAACGCAGTACGTTACCTCATCGGCATGCAAGACGGCGCGGCCACCGGTCGGACGATGTACAAGATCGAAGCCACGTTCACGGAGCGCGTTGTGGTCCATTGCATCGGCAGATTGATTCTTACCGAGTGAGACGCACCACGGCTGCCACGTGTACAAACGAAGAGTAGGCGGTAGAACTCCTGCGTGGACGTCTGCGCACAACTCCAGATCACGACGCATGTTCTCAGAGCCAGTTGCAGAACCACTATCGATGATCTCAAGGGTCATGAACCAACGATGCGCAAAAACCGCAGCTTACCAACACGCAGGATGACGGGGGATGAACAATCGACGACAGCAGCCACATCGGTGATCTTGTTGCTGTCGATCGAAACGCCCCCTTGTTGAATCAGACGTCGGGCCTCACTCTTCGAGGCAGCCATGCCCGTGAGCGTCAGCAGTGAAACGATGTCATGCGACGTACCATCAAGGTGACGATCTTCGATCTCGTCAGGCACATCTTTCCGGACAAAGACCTTCTCAAACTCTGCCAGAGCGGCACTCCCAGCGCCTGCGCCGTGATATCGATCGACGATGCTACCTGAAACCTCCACCTTGGCCTGCCGGGGGTGAAGCTGTCCGCTGGCAAGATCAGCTTCCATCTTTTGGACCTGTTGATCATCGGCAAAACACGCGTAGCGATAGTACCGTGTGATAAGCGAGTCGGGGATGGACATGGTCTTTCCGAACATATCCTTCGGTGAGTCCGTAAGAGCAATGCAGTTGTCCAGCGACTTGCTCATCTTCTCCACGCCATCCGTGCCCTCAAGGATCGGCATGGTAAGGATGCACTGCGGCTCCTGCCCATAGGCCTTCATGATCTCTCGTCCGACAAGCAGGTTGAACTTCTGATCGGTCCCTCCGAGCTCAACATCGCTGCGCACAGCAACCGAGTCATATGCCTGAGACAATGGGTAGAGGAATTCGTGAACACTGATCGGTTCGCCGGAACGATACCTCTTGGTGAAATCATCACGCTCAAGGAGCTGAGCAACGGTGTACTTAGCCGCTAGTGATATGACGTCTCGGAATGACAGAGCATCAAGCCACTGGGAGTTGTAGACGACTTCCGTCTTTGCCATGTCCAGGATCTTCGACGCTTGGGCTACGTACGTCTTGCCGTTTTCACGAGTCTCCTCTAGTGTCAACGCCGGTCGTGTCTTGGACTTACCCGTCGGGTCTCCGATCATGGCCGTAAAATCTCCAATGATCAGAACGACCGTGTGTCCAAGGTCCTGAAACTGACGTAGCTTGTTGAGCACCACCGCATGCCCAATGTGTATGTCCGGCCGACTTGGATCAAGCCCAAGCTTTGCCCGTAGTGGCACCCCCGTGGCGATACTCCGTTCGAGTTTTCGCACGAAGTCCTCCTGGGGCAACAGGTCAACGGCACCCTGAGAGAGGATATCGAGCTGTTCTTGAAGGGTTTTCATGGTCGAAGTCAATTGATGTAGTTCGTTCAATTCTCTGGACACCTGCTTTCGCGGGAATGTCACTTGTACCCCGGGTCAAGGCCCGGGGCTAGTAAACCGATGGCTCGTTACTTGTCACTTGTCGCTCTCTTCATCTCTCTCTTCTGCTCCCGCTCCTTTGTTGCCGCACGCTTGTCATAGAGTTTCTTACCGCGCACCAGGCCGAGCTCGACCTTCACATACGGGCCCGAAAAATAGAGACTCAGTGGCACAACCGTAAGCCCCTTTTCCTCGATGCCCTCGCGCATCCGTCGAAGCTCGTGCTGCTTCAAAAGCAACTTCCTGCGGCGAAGGGGCTCATGGTTCTCGCGGTTGCCGAAGTCATAGGGACTGATGTGCAGGCCAACGAGGTAGAGCTCGTCGGATCTCTTGTCAGGGAACATCGCGTAGGCATCGGCCAGATTGACTTTCCCGGCTCGGAGCGACTTTACCTCTGTTCCAACCAAGGCAATACCGGCCTCGAACCGATCAAGGACCTCATACTCGAAGAGGGCCTTGCGGTTGGTGATGATGGTCCGTATGGTGCGATCATTGCTCATGGACGAAAAAAGCCCCGCGTTGGTAACACGGGGCTTCTGCGCGCGGAGAGGGAGGGATTCGAACCCTCGGTAGCGGTCTTAACCACTACGACGGTTTAGCAAACCGTTGCCTTCAGCCACTCGGCCACCTCTCCCGGAGAGGGCAAATATAACAAGATCCTGTTTGAGAAACGTGAGCCCTTCGAGCAGGCGCTCGGTTCGTACTTTTGCGCCGTGAAAGCATCATCCGAGACGCCGCTGATGCGGCAATACCGTACGATCAAGCAGAAGCACGCCGACATGGTGCTCCTGTTTCGTCTTGGTGATTTTTATGAGACCTTTGGAGAGGACGCCATCCTGACGGCCAAGGCCTGCGGAATCACGCTGACCAAGCGCAACAATGGAGCGGCAGGTGACATCCCTCTGGCTGGATTTCCGCACCATCAGCTTGACACGTACCTGCCGAAGCTGGTCGCGGCCGGGCATCGGGTGGCAGTCTGCGAACAGCTCGAAGACCCGAAGCTGGCAAAGGGGCTCGTCAAACGCGACGTGGTTGAGGTTGTGACGCCCGGTGTCGTCTTGTATGACAAGGTACTTGATGCCTCCACCAACACTTTTCTTGCTTGTCTCGTAGCGCCACGTGCAGAGCGCGATCCCTGGGGTCTTGCCGTGATGGACGTCTCTACGGGTTCATTTACTGCCGGAGACGTACCCTCGGAGAGGATCGTCTCGCTGATCGATGCCTTCCGACCTGCCGAGATCCTCGTCAGCAAAGATGATCGACAGCATTGGGAGCCCCTTCTTAAACGGCTTCAAAACGCTCCGTCCGTGTCACGCCTCGAGGCATGGCACTTTGCACAGGACGCTGCAGAGAGAAATCTGCGAGAGCATTTCTCTACAACTTCTCTCAAGGGCTTCGGCCTTGACGGACACCATCGGGGGGTCGTCGCTGCTGGTGTGGCTCTGCAGTACGTGGCGGACTCGCAGCGAGGTGCACTTCGCCAGATCACATCCCTGCGACTGCTACGATCAGATGATGTGATGGTGCTTGATGCGGCAACGCGCAGGAACCTTGAGATCAGCTCGACGATGTCGGGTTCGACGTCATCGGGAGCACTCGTGCAATTCATCGACAAGACGTCCACGCCGATGGGGGCGCGCTTGCTGCGTTGGTGGATACAGACACCTTTGACGGACGTGGCCAGGATCTCTAAACGACTCAGCGTGGTGGACGGCCTGGTGGCGGCTCCAATGATCAACGATCAGATCCGAGGTCTCATGTCCGGCATCGGCGACATCGAGCGCCTCCTGACGAAGGTCATGACCGGACGAGCAACGGCTCGCGATCTGGGCGCACTGCGAAGGGGGCTCGAGCAGCTGCCGAGTATCGCAGGATTGTCAACGTCAGACATTGATGCCGACGTTGCCGACGTGTTGCGTGGGATCCAATCGCACGACGAGTTACGTCAGCTCCTACAGCGAGCGCTGGTCGATGAGCCGCCCGTTGCCATCGGCTCGGGAGCAATGTTTCGCGCGGGATACAACGACGAGCTTGATCAGGCATCGCAGGCGCTGCATAATGGGAAGGAATGGATCTCGGAGTTTCAGCAGCGCGAGCGCGAGAGCTCCTCGATAAACTCCCTCAAGGTGGGGTTCACGTCCGTTTTTGGATACTACATCGAGATATCAAATGCTCATTCGAGTCGTGTTCCTGCGCATTACGAGAGGCGGCAGACTCTGGCCAGTGCCGAGCGCTACACGACCACGGAACTCAAGCAACTTGAGCAGAGACTCCTCACAGCCGAGGAAAGCGTCCGCACTCTTGAGACCGCTCTTCTCAATGATCTTCGCAATCAAATCGCTCAACACGGTGAGGCACTCCAGCAGACAGCCCAGCGATTGGCTGTGTTGGACGTGCTCAGCGGCTTTGCCACTGCGGCCATTGAGTACGAGTATTGTCGACCTGAGGTTCATGATGGTACACGGCTGGAACTAACTGATGCTAGGCACCCGGTGATCGAACGCATCCTTGAGCACGGAACTCGATATGTGCCCAACTCGGTGATCATGGATGTGACCGAGCGGCAGATCCAGATCATCACCGGACCGAACATGTCCGGTAAGTCGAGCTACCTCCGTCAGGTAGGATTGATCGTGTTTCTGGCTCACATCGGGTCGTATGTGCCCTGCACATCTGCTCGTGTGCCGCTGACCGACAGGATCTTTACGCGAGTTGGAGCTCAGGATAACATCCTAGCAGGGGAGAGTACGTTCCTTGTCGAAATGCAAGAGAGCGCCAACATCCTCAACAACGCCACAAGGCGCAGTCTAATCCTGTTGGACGAAGTCGGCCGTGGAACGGCAACCTACGATGGCATATCGATAGCATGGGCCATTGCTCAGTATATCCATGATCGGGTGGGTGCCAAGACGATGTTTGCTACCCATTATCATGAACTAACGGACCTTGCCGCGCGCCTCGATAGGGTAGATAATCTTCACGTTGAAGTGCGCGAGATCGATGGCAATGTTCTGTTTACGCACAAGGTTGTGCCCGGTCACACGGATCACTCCTTCGGTATCCACGTAGCATCCATGGCCGGCATGCCGTCCGAAGTGGTGGCCTCGGCGCGGCAGATCCTTCAAACGCTTGAGTCGATGCATTCCGACTCACCCAAGGTCAGCCCGGCTGCCACAGTGGCGAAGAGTGATTCCTATCAGCCGACCCTGTTTATGGTCGAAGACGATGAGCTTCGACGCACTGTCAGGGGGCTGAATCTCGACATGATGACGCCTCTGCAGGCTCTTCAAATACTCAGTGAACTTCGAAAGCAGGTAGATGACTGACCCGGTCAAGAAGCTATGGGCACACCGTGACCGCGTCACGCGTGCCATCACCAAGGATGGTACCTTTCGTGCAGCGGTGATCCATAACACCACGACGGTCCAAACGGCACAGCGGTCTCATGGCCTCGATCCAATGGCCTCCATGGTCTTGGCGCGGACGCTCACCGGTGCTGCTCTGATGGCATCCTTTCTGAAGGGGGAGGAACGTATCGTTCTGTCCTTGGAGGGTGATGGGCTGGTTCGTTCTGTGACGGCCGAGGCGATGCAGGTCGGAGAGGTTCGCGGATACATCAATCTCAACAGAAGCCCCAATGAAGATCGCACAACGCCCCTTGGCCAGGGACTTCTGCGTGTTCAGAGAATCCTTTACGGCGAGTACGAACCTGTAATGGGCATCGTTGAACTCCGCCGGGGTGACGTCACGAGCGACCTTGGTTACTACCTGACGCAGTCCGAGCAGATACCATCGGCATTCGTCATTGACGTGGCGTTCGATGGTGAAAAGATCCGCCAAAGCGTGGGGCTTGTCGTGCAGGCAATGCCCGGAGCGCGGGCTGAGGATATCTTCAAGCTGTATGATTCGATCGATTACCTGAACCGGCTGACCGAGTATGCAGACTCCGGATATGGCCCAAACGAAATCCTGCAGCAGATCATGCCGTCAGAGATCGATATCGTTGCATCGTCACCGGTGGACTTTTTCTGCCGATGCTCCCACGAGCGCTTCACTTCGGCGCTCATGACGTTGAACGTCGAAGAGATCATCCAGATGAAGGAAGAGAATCAACGCGAGCTTGTCTGCCAATATTGCTCGCGACGATACGAGCTAACGAATGAAGACTTCGATCGGCTGATCAATCGCACAGAAGGGCCGTGATTGCAGCAACGTGAACGATGTCCTGCGTCGTGCACCCGCGCGACAGATCACAGTATGGCCGCCTCAATCCTTGGATGATCGGACCAAGTGCCATGGCACCACCAAGGCGCTCGGTGATCTTGTACGCGATGTTCCCGGCGTCAAGATTTGGGAAGATCATCACGTTAGCCGCCCCGGCCAGTGGTGATGAGGGGGCTTTTCGGGCCGCAACCATGGGAACGAAGGCCGCATCAAACTGCAGCTCCCCGTCAGCAAGCACATCGGGACGTGCCTGCCGAAATGCCTCAAAGGCCGCCTTTACCTTGTCCACCATTGCATGGCGGGCGCTGTCCTTTGTCGAGAAACTCAAAAACGCCACGCGGGGCTCACTTCCCACGATACGCTGAAAGCTGTCTGCAGCCGACGAGGCAATGTCGGCCAGTTGTCGTGACGTCGGCTCCGGCACGACGCCGCAGTCAGCATACATCAGTGTTCGATCGGGCCAGAGCATGAGAAAAAAACTCGAGACGGTCTCGATGTCCTGCTTCATCCCAACTGTCCAGATCGCCGCGCGAACCACGTCGGGAGTGGCCGATAGGGAACCGGCAACGGCCCCGTCGACCATGCCTAGAGCGACCATTGAACCGGCCACATAAAGAGGGTCATGAGCGAGGTCACGGGCGATGACTTCGGTCAGTCCCTTGGTCGAGCGTTGCTTGAGAAGGTGTTCGACTGTTTGTTCTTCGACCGATTCACAGGCTACGATGTCGATGTCGAGACCCACATACGATCGTTGAAGGGCTGCCACGTCGTCCGGACCTGAAGCAACGACCACGACGGGATGGCAAACGCCCGATTCGGCACAGATGCGCACGGCATCAAGGACACGCTGGTCGGTAGCATCGGCAAAGGCGATACGGCGCTTGGTGCGCCGCGCAGCTTGAAAGATCGTATCGATCATTACCGCACGATGCCGACCATGGACGTTGCCGCCGAGGCCATCGGCAGTCGGTGACGGAGCGCATCGGCACTGCTGTTGTAGACCAAGATCGCCCCTTGAGCAGTGCTTACCTGGCCGATGAGCTCTGCACGAGCATCATTGAAAGTGATCGTTGAGAACTTCTCCGCGAGCGTGCTCGATACCCTGCTACGCGTGCGTGTGCTGACGCGGAACATTCCGATCTGCGTCGAGATATACGCGATCTGCGTTGTCGTCACCACAAGCCCCGTGGGGATCACTTGCGAGGCAGGCCCCGAGCGTGGGGTGATCTCGAGAGGCGCGGAGATGTTCTGCGCGGATGCATCCACGAACTGAACCGTTGCAGCAGATGCCGGATTCGCGTCGACCTTCCCCGAGCCAAGGCCCACGACACAGAAGTACGAGCTGTTCGGATCGGCTGCCACAAACCATGGAACGGGAGCGCTGGAGAGGATCTTGGTGAGGCTCAGCGATCGGGTGTCGACGATCGCAACAGCATTGGTGTCGGGCATCGTCACACACAGCTGGTTGCCATTCACGGCGATGAACATCGGCCTGCTTGGCATCGGAATTGTGCGTGCCACGGCATTGACGGTCAGGTCGATCACCAAGAGACTCTTCTGAGATGGCGCTGTGGCAAAGGCCGTCGTTGCGTTGGCAAAGGCAATCGACGCTACGGGCTCAGTGCCTAGGTCGATGGTATCGATCGCCCGCACCGTATCGGCATCGAACACCACGATCCACGGACGTTGCCCGTGAAGCAGGTATACGAAATCTCTGAAACGATGCAGTGTATTGCGCGACGAATCACTCGGGTCCGACCAGACAACGGTGGGTTGCTCTTCGCTCGGAATAGGAATGCTGACGATCTCACCGCGCTGGTTACTAATCAAGAGTCGCCAGCGATCATCGAAGGAATCGATAAGGGGCTCCTCCGGAGAGCACGAGGAGAGCAGGGCCAAAGCCAGGATCACTGGCCAGAAGATGCGATGTGTCATGGTATGGAGGAGATGACGTCGGTGACAAGATTGGTCAGCACAGGTTCTGCCATGGCGGCTGCCTCCAAGACGTGCTCAAGAAGAACAGGTTGTAGGGCATCCGGAAAACACTCGTCGGTGATGATGCTCACTCCGAGCACATCCATGTTCATGTGGCGCGCAACGATACACTCCGGAACGGTGCTCATGCCAACAACGTCCGCTCCGATCAGGCGCAGGAATCGATACTCGGCTCGCGTTTCCAGGTTGGGCCCTGTGACGGCGACGTATACACCGCGGTGGACTTTTTGTGCACGCTCTAGGGCACACCGTTCGGCGATCTCCAACAGTCGTCGTGAGTACGGCTCACTCATATCGGGGAACCTCGGTCCGAGCTTTGGTTCGTTCGGTCCCACGAGTGGGTTGTCGCCGAGCAGATTGATGTGATCGTCGATCAACATCACATCGCCTCGTCGATACAATGGATTCAGGCCACCGCAGGCATTGGAGACGATCAGGGTCGAAACCCCAAGTGCGTTCATCACTCGAACAGGAAAGGTGATCTGCTGCAGCGAGTAGCCCTCGTATTGATGAAACCGACCCTGCATGACAACAACTTCCTTGCCCGCGATCCGTCCGAAGACCAGTCGGCCACTGTGGGATTCCACAGTACTCAGGGGGAAGTGGGGAATCGATTCGTAGGGGATGGTCTGATCGATCTCTATGCGTGAGACCAGCGCGCCCAGACCTGTGCCCAGGATGATCCCGATGCGTGGAGATGACGAGGTGGACTGGCGGATAGCCGTCACGGCATCATTGATGTACTCGAGGATCATACTCATGCGGTTTCTGCTCGTTCGCTGGTTTGGTTTGTTCGAGGGGGCTGACCCGGATACCAAGGTCTCTCGGGGGCATCCATGCAGGCGATAGAACACGCGCTGTTGAACTGACGTTCACACTCGTCGCAAGCTATGTGTTGCAGGTGACAACGGTAGTTGCGACAGTCGACGTAGCGTTCGGCCGGCTCGCCGCAATGATGACACCGTCCGGTGATGCGTCGGTCTTCAGTGTGGTTGATCTCAACGGTCGCACGCTCGTCAAAGACATAGCACAGTCCGTCCCATAGGGCCCCCTTCGTGTCTGGGTCTTTGCCGTACGAGACGATTCCGCCATCGAGCTGATAGACGTCCGTGAATCCATCGCGCAGCATGAAGGAAGTGAGCTTCTCACAGCGTATCCCACCGGTACAGTATGTCAATATCGGCTTATGACGGGCATCGGCAAGATGGGTCCGGATCCATTCAGGAAACTCGCGAAACGACTGACAGTCAGGGCGGATGGCTCCGCGAAAATGACCGATGTCGTACTCGTAGTCTGTGCGTCCATCAAGAATGATCACGTCGCCCTTCTCGATGCGTTCCTTCCACTCGGTCGGCGTCAGACGCTTGCCGGTGATCTCATTCGGATCGGAAGGCAGATCGGCTCGGAAGGTAACGAGCTCCTTCTTGACGCGGACAAAGAGCTTCTCAAAGGCGTGGCCCGATGCCTCGTCCACCTTGAAGATCATCGAGGCGAAGCGCGGGTCGGATGAAACAACGCTGCGGTACTGATCGCAGGCATGCTTTGGACCAGAGACGGTCCCATTGAGGCCTTCGGGTGCGACCAGGATGCGCCCCTTCAGTCCGAGCTCCATACAGAGCTGGCGGTGAGCATCGGCGAATGCGTCAGTATCGTCGATTCGCACAAACTGATAGTAGAGCAGAACGTTATACACTACCGTCTCGGGGCTGTCGTCGGAAAATGTCACGTGCAAATCTACACGAGCGAAGGCCAATGCGTGCCGTCGCAGTGTGTAGATTTGCCATGCAGCTTTTGAGGAAACATGGGAGTGTCGAGAGGCATGACGATCATTCGCACGATGGTCATCATCGTGTTGTGTGTTGTGGCCAATGCAGGCCTTCACGCGCAAGACATCCTTATGCCGGTGATGCCGAGTGCCATCATCGCCCGGCAGGCACATACGTTTCTGGACCAGGCCATGTTGCAACGCTCGTTGGAGCGCCTCAGGGCCTATGGACAAGATTGGTCGAGAACAGCTTCGGCAGACCGGGTCTGGCTTGACCGAGCGGAGATAGACCGTCGACGAGATAACCGTCTGGGAGCCTCACGCCGCCTTTCCGATTTCACCCAGCGGCGAGCTGCATCGCCCCTTGCCGCAGCAGCAATGTTGGAACGGGGCTTGATGTCGCTCGAAGACAGCGACCATTCGGTTGGAGCCACGCTGTGCCGTCAGGCCGCAGAGTTTGCAGCTCAGTCCTGGGAGCGGACGGCAGATTCGATCTATCTGCGCATCGGACAGATGGCAACGTTCTGGCAGGCAACGTCCCTTGCTCACGTCGGCGAGCTTGAATCTGCGCTGGCCGCCTATCAAAAGTCGACCATTGGTGATGACGATCTCGCGGCACAGTCGCGCTTTGCCATCGGTCAAGTCCATGAGCAGAATGGCCAGCAGGCAGAAGCCTTTGCCGCCTACGGAGAAGTATGGACGTTTCATCCGAGACATGCACTTGCCATCGCCGCGCGTGTTCGGCAGGCCGTGATCTCGCTTGGAAAGCGGCAGGCCGTTCGTTCGATCGATCTGCTCAATGGAATCGATTCGGCGATCGTACGCGTAATGAGTTCCGACGGTGACATCGACTCGGCAGCGCTTGATCTCGTGCCCGTTGTGCGTCTGCAGGCGCTGGCACAGGCCAGACTCTTTCAGCGATCGATCGATACGTGTGATGCATTCCTTCGGCGCCGACCAACGTCGGCATTCCGTTGGCTTGTACACCTGACGGCGGGCTACAGTCATCTTCACCTTGGACGCTCTGATTCGGCCCTCCGGCACTATGAGACGATCGTTTCAGGTGATGCAGAAGAAGGGTCTGACACGCGCCATCAGGCGTTGTTGTACAGAGCGCTCTGCCTGAAGCGTCTTGAACGTTCATCAGAGGCCGAACGGGATTTTGCCGGTCTGGCCATCCAAGCGGGTTATCCATACAAGGCCCAAGCTCTGATTGAGGTGGGACAGGCACAGTACGAACGCGCCGATTACGAACGCGCCGTCAAGTCGCTCGAAAAGGCCGAACGCGAGGCGCAGGATGCCACAACACTGCTGCGTGCCCAGATCCTTCTGAGCAGTGCACTGATGCATCGCCAGCAATGGACGCGTGCCGCGACGGTGCTGGAGCGTGCCGAAAAGATCGCGCTTGAAGCGAAGGAAGAGCTCGTGCCGCTTCGGTTCAGGTACCTTGCCGACGCCAGACTCCATCGCGGCATCTGCTTTGTCCAAGCAGGTTCATCGCGGCAGGCCATCGCTGCGCTTACAGATTTCCTGGGCAATCACCCCACAGAAACACGGCGTGACGAGGCAACGTTCTGGCTTGCCGAGGCGATGTACAAGGAGGATCTGCTCAAGAACGCCCAGGAGCTCTACGAGGAAGTTGTACGCCGGTACACAGCGAGCGCTCGTCGTGAAGAGGCCATGTACGGATTGGCGTGGACACACTTTCGGCGGCGCGATTTTGACCGTTCCGCCAAGGTGTTCGGTGAGCTGCTGGACACTTATCCGCAATCACCGTATGCGACCGAAGCCATGGTTCGCCGCGCCGATGGTCTCTACATCGCCAAGCAGTTCGCGGCAGCGGCAAGGCAATACGAACAGGCATCTCGCCGCGACGTCTCCTCCGATGAGGGGCAGTATGCGGCATTTCAGGCCGGACAATCCTCGTACAGAGCTGGTGAACTGTCGCGCGCGATCGAGCTTATGCGGGCCTTCGTTCAGCGATATCCGAAGAGTCGTCTGGCCGACGATGCTCTGTACCTCATCGGATGGGTGGCATTCCAGCAACAGGACGATGCCGGAGCGATCGCAGAGTTCGAGCGTTTGCTCCAGGCCTATCCTGACGGAGACCATGCCGTGCGCGCTTTGTACACCATTGGTGATGCACGATTCAATCTCGGCGAAATCGACGCTTCCATATCCACCTATCGCGACGTCATGGCGCGGTTCCCGTCACATCCGCTGGCAACCGAGGCCGCGCGCAGTCTTCAAGATGTGCTGGTCGGCCAAGGTCGTACCGAGGAGGCGCTGGTGGTTCTGGACACGTTGATCCGTGCAAATCCGCAGTCGCTTGCAGCTGAGGAGTTTTCCTGGAAAAAGGCCGAGATCTTCTATTCCGGCAAGCAGTACCAGAACGCTGCCGGCGAACTGCAAGCGTACCTGCGATCATATCCCTCGGCGCAGCGGTCCGATGAAGCGCTGTACCTCCTTGGCAAGACATACCTGTCCATGAACGATCTGCCGCAGGCATTGGATGCCTTCAACACCATCTCACGACGCGATCCGAAGAGTAGCTACATCGTGAGCTCCTCGATGGATCTTGCCGAGTACTACACGCGCACGGCCAACACGACTTCTGCCGATTCGATCTACCGTATCATTTTCGCAATGCCGGGCGCTGATACAACGGCACTATCGCTCGCAGGGTATGAACTTGCCGAGCATGCACGAATGCGGCAGGACACGACCGAGGCGATGGAACTCTATCAGCAGACTGCCGATCGATTCTCACAGAGCGAGTATGGGGCGCAGGCCAGATACAAACTCGCGCAACTGCACCGCCGCGCCGGACGCCTCGACAGTTCGCGCTTTCATCTTAACCTGTTGGCGCAGCGCACCGATGCTCCGCTGATCGTGGCAAACGTGCTCTATGACCTTGGCACGTCCTACATGCGTGAACGCAATCACACAATCGCCGCGGGATACTTTGAACGTGTCCGAGATGATCATGCCGGCATTGAAGACTGGTACACGTTAAGCATGCTTTCACTTGGTGAGTGCTATGAGGCACTCGATCGAAAGCTGGATGCCGTTTCGACCTATCAGACTGTGCTCACGCTAAGACCTGATGATGACTATGGTAAAACAGCTCAGGCACGGCTGAAGCGTCTCTCCGGAGGTCGTCGATGATCTATCTCATGATCCAGAGGATGGGAATCGTGCGCTCCTCATCGGTACCTGTACAGATATTGGTGGCGGCGCTTTTGTCACTGCTGACCTCAGCGATTGTGCAGGCTCAGAACCCTGCTCAGCCGCAGCCCAATGCGCCCCTTGAGCTGCCGGATTTTCTCGTTACCGGTAAGGCCGTTGTTGATGTTGCCGCAGGGGCTAAGCATCTGCCTACAAAGCCTCCGACGTTTTCACTCAGCGAGCTGGATTCTCTCAATCCTACCGAAAAACTCCCACCACCGTTGGCGGCGCGTCGGCCGTTGCCTCTCTTTTCGCGCGTCGACGCACTGGTGCCGGGCTACATCGCGATCGATGCGGGTGCATACCTCACGCCGTCGGTGCTTGCCGGATACTCCACGCGCTCGGGTGGATACACGCTCGACATGTCGGGTGGACTGGAACATTCACAAGGATGGGTGGACGGATCGGACTACACAACGGCTCAGGCTCGACTGAATACGTCATACGTCGCGCCTGACAAGTTTCTCTTTTTTGGCAAGGGGCTCACAGAGACCGATCTACGAGTTCGAAACCAGTCGTACACTCTCTACGGCGATTCGGCCATGCTCGGCCGATCAAGCCTGGCATTGTCGGCAGCCGTGACAACCGAGGCCAAGATCGACAGCATCTCTGTGGTGGGATCATTTGGATGGTCTCGGCTTGGTCTACAAACGTCATCCAATGAGCTGCTTGCCGGTGGGGCGGCAACGGACAATGCACTTAATGCGAATGTATCTGCCACCTGGCTAGGGTCTCGCATTCAATCGGCCGTCAATGCTGACCTTCGAATGCAGTCGCTCAACGGTGATTCATACTCCTTCTTCGAGTTCGGGTACGGGCTTCGACTGCAGATGTCGGACTGGTCCATCTCCGCGTCAGTCGCCCCACAAATTGCCTCTTCGAGTGATGCACAGGACAGATTCGGTCTGGCGGTGCGGGCGGTTGCTGAGACAGCGCCCTGGCACCATTCGGTCTTCCGTGCCGAAGTCAGATCCGGTATGCGAAGCACGTCCTATGCAGAGCTGGTGAGAACCAATCCGTACGTGCTTGATTCCGCAGTCATCGATCATGCATACGACCTGTTTGCGGCACGAGCATCGCTGCACTACACGCCGAGCATGAATACCTCGCTTGTCGGATCCCTTGAACTGCGGTCAACCGCGCGCGAGCTGGTGTGGCAGGATGCGGCTGGAGGACGTTTCCGTCCGTCGTACCAATCGGTTACGTCGTTCCGCGCAGGCCTCGAGGGCGCGGTGTCGCTCTCGCCCCGTGATATCCTCATGGGCGAGGCGAATATCACATCTGCCGTGACGGACTCTTCGGGTCAGCAAACATATATACCACTGGTCCAGGCAACCGTTGGCTATGAGCGCATGTGGCTGCCAAACCTACGGTCAATGATCTCGCTTCTCTACGTGGGTCAGCGTTGGACAGACGTGGCCAATACGCGGAGTGTCGATGGATTCATCGATCTTCGTGCTTCGCTTTCCTATGCTGTCAATCAGACACTTGACGTTCAACTGATCGGGGAGAATCTCGTCAATAGCAGTGTGTTCCTATGGAACAACTATCGAGGACGGGGTATTTTTGTCAGCGCAGGTTTACTCTGGAAGTTCTGAACTATGGACACCAAAGATCCCGTATGGGACGACGATGAACCCGGAATCGCGGGCGATGGATTCAAGCCCCGTGGCGAGACGTCATCGCCGGCATCGGAACCGACGGCTTCGGCCGACGGGCATGCATCCGCTGGAGAGGATCTGGCACACGAGGACGAAGCGTCTACGCAGGCCGACGTCGAATCTGTCGGAGGTGTCGCGCAAGAACCACCGGCTGCAACGGACCCTGAGCCGCAGGCAGTGGCGGACATTCCCAAGCCACCGGGCGAGCGGTTACGTATTGAGCCCGTCAGTGGCTTGACCAATCCTGCACCTGGTGGGGGCCGATCATCACGAGCATCTCAACGTGGCGGCGATCGCAGCTCAACGGCGCTCGTGATCATAGCACTGCTTCTGTTTCTCATCAGCGTCATCAGTGTCTCGGTGTACTTCTTTTCGCGTCCTGCTGATGATGGCGGTCAGGAGACAGTGGTCGAGAACGCGACGAATGGTCAGTCCGAAACAACATCGACGACCAGTGAACAACCGTCAGGGTCGAACACGGATGACTCACAGGCGTCAGCCCCCTCACAGGAGGCCGATCAGTCCACCCCTCCACCGCCCCTTCCCAGTACCGTGGCACCGTCCACGAGGGCTGAGGCCTCCGTACCATCAATGGCATCTTCCGGACGTGAGTCGAGACCACCAAAGAGTTCGGCCGATCAGGTTCCTCCTACTAGCAGACCTTCGACACAACAGAAGGCCATGACTCCGAGTGAACAGGACAAGGGGCAGGGCGACATCGCACTGAAGACCACGAAGTCTGCAAACGCGTCCGGCGCGCAGTGGGTCGTTCAGGTGCACTCGAGTCAATCCATTGACGATGCTGACGAGTGGCTGCAGCAGCTGCAGTCGCGCAGCATTTCCGACGGACGGATCGAGCCGGTCACGCAGAAGGGGGCGGTGTGGTACCGGGTCCGGTTTGGACGCTATGCCACACGTCAGGAGGCCGAGCAAGCTGCTCTCGAGCTTGGTTATCGCAATGCATGGGTCGATCGGATTCGATGACACGGTACGTCGATCAACCAACAATCAGCATTCGCCTCAGGTGGAGTCCCAACACGGTTCGTGGTTTCATCGGCGCTTTGCTCATCATGGGTGTGATCCTGTCGTTCCTCACATGCACGCGATTCGAGCCCGAGCCAATCGTGATCCCCAAGACCACGCCCGTAGCGTTGCTTGTGCTTGGAAGTGGCGATGGCACGGGACTTCGCAAAGGAAATCTCACGGCAGAAGGAGCCGCTCAACGCGGCGCCGAGTCGAAGGATCCACTTGTTGATGCAACGAAGAGCAGTGGGGGAGTCTCCAAGACGGTTACGGATCCAGCCTTCGCCTCTAGATTCATCCCGAAGGATGATGCAGGAAGGGGAGGTAAGGCCAATGCCTCGGAGACCTCGTCAGATCACACGGTCGGATCGTCGAAGGGCACGGATGATGGAGCGGGCCTTGGTGAGCTGGGTGTGGGTCGAGGCAAGGGAGATGGCTTTGGCGACATCGACTGGGGTGGCGGAGGAAACCGCACGGTGGTCACAAAGATCATCCCGAGTTTCCCACCTGGAGTGCTTGACACCAAGATCAAGGTGCGATTTCGCGTGGCACCCAATGGCACAGTCACCATGGCATGGCCAGAAAAGAAAGGCGGGAACCGAATGGTGGAACAGGCTGCGATCGCCGCTCTGATGCGGTGGAGATTCAATCGATTGTCGACGCCAACGGAAATGGAAGGAGTGATCACGTTTTTGGTCAGTTACCGATGATCGCCGCATTGATCGCACTGTATAGTTCCGCTCCGGAGGTGGTCCAGATTCTGATCGTTCTCCTGGTGATCAGCCTAGTTCTGTCGATCATCAAGAAACTCGTCAAGGTCGCCCTGTTGGTCACCGTGCTGATCGTGCTCATTTTTGTGGCCCGGTACATGATGGCGTCGTTGCCATGATGATGCCGAAGCCACGATTCAATCCAGGAAAGTGATGCCATGTCGCATAAAGTTGCGGTCATCGGAACCGGATATGTAGGCCTTGTCACCGGAGCGTGTCTGGCCGATGTTGGTAATGACGTTCTCTGCATCGACGTCGACCCGTCGAAGATCGAGCGGATGCGACGTGGCGAAGTGCCGATCTATGAGCCAGGATTAGATGTGGTGTTGCACAGAACGCTCCGTGAGGGACGTATCCGGTTTTCTCTGGACTTAGACACCGCTGTCCGCGAATGTGACCTCTTGATGTTCTGTCTCCCGACCCCTCCCGGCAAGGATGGTCAGGCAGATCTCGAGATGGTCATCTCCACAGCGCATCGTGTTGCTGAGCTTCTGAACGAACTCAACATCATGGAGCCCCGAGTCGTGGTCAACAAGAGCACGGTCCCGGTTGGCACCGCGGCCGTCGTTCAAGAGATCTTCCAGCGAGTGGCTCCAACCCGTCATGTTGACGTTGTGAGCAACCCCGAGTTTCTTCGTGAGGGCTTTGCCGTTGAGGATTTCATGCGCCCCGACCGGATCGTTGTTGGCACTGGCAGCGCATATGCCGCCGAACGCATGCAAAGTCTGTATCGCCCCTTTACAGACCGTGGTGCAGTGCTTCTGATCTTCGATGAAAAGAGTTCCGAAGTCACCAAGTATGCCGCGAATTCGTTCCTAGCGACGAAGATCTCATTCATGAATGATCTGTCCGAGTATTGCGAAGCCGTTGGTGCCGACATCGAGAACATTCGCGTCGGTATCGGCATCGATCCTCGGATCGGAAGCCGATTCCTGTATGCAGGCATTGGATATGGTGGTAGCTGTTTCCCCAAGGATGTCAAGGCGATCATTCATGCCGCCGCCGAAGCCGGCACGCCCCTTGAGGTCATTCAGGCGGCAAAGATCGTCAATGACCACCAGGTACGTCGGTTCACCAGTCGAGTTGTGGCCCGTTTCGATGGTGATATGTCCGGAAAGCGTGTCGCGCTATGGGGTCTTGCCTTCAAGCCAGATACGGACGACGTGCGTGAAGCACCGTCATTTGTCATCATCGACAGATTGCTTTCCGAGGGGGCGACCGTCGTAGCATTCGACCCTGAAGCACGCGAAACAACACAGAGAGTGATTGGAGATCGTATCACCTATAGCGATGATGCTTATGCTGCTCTGAATGGGGCGGATGTTCTCATCATAGCCACCGAGTGGCAGGAGTTTCGCGACCCCGAGTTCTCTCGCATGCGATCGCTCTTAGCCTCACCGATCATTTTTGACGGCCGTAACATCTATGACCCGCGTGAGATGAGCGAAAGGGGCTTCGAGTATCACTCCGTCGGTCGTGGGTCGGTGTACCCAGAGAGCTGATCTAGCGTTGCCGGCGTCGAACCGGCATGCTGCCTCGTAGGGCCCTGAAGGAGCGGAGCTGTCGACGTGTGCGCCAGGCTCGAACGACCTTGAGCCAGACGATCCTTAGCAGCAGGGCAAGTGACATACGTTTACCCAAGCTGCCTGAATCCAGCATGTTTCGCAGTTGAGCACGCTCAAGTTCGCTGATGGGCATGTCATCGCTGCTCGATGATGGCTTGTTGAGAATATGGTCAAGCATCTGTTCGAGCTCCTCGGCTGCATCCTTGAAGCGCTGCGCATCAATCCGATTGTAGCGCATCAAAAGGACAAGGTGATCGTAGAGGATGACAGCACGTTTGATATCCTCCACCTGCCGCTCCGTGCGGAGTGCCTCGAGCAGAGACTCAGCGAGCTGCTCGAACTCTGCGACCTTCTCCTCCGGAAGAGAGAACATCTCGTCAGGGGCGATGTCATCTACGCCAACGTACACCGTGCTGAGCTTCCGAATCTCGTCGCCATAGTGCTCGGCAAGGACTGCTCCGTAACGACTTGTCTGCAGTTCAATCTGACCTTGGACGTGGCCGATCTGAGCGCGCAGCGAGTCCTGCCGCATCTTACCCGTTGTTGCGTTCAGCTGACTCTCAAGGTCACGTTTCTGCTTGAAGAGTTCACGGATGCGCACTGCCTCGGGCGCATTCGATGAGGCGACCATGCCCTCGACCACGACGGCGTCGACCTGCAATCGAGCACTTCCGATCTTTACGGTGTTGACCGTGATCTGTCCACCGAGCTGGCTTCGCAGATGATCGAGATCGATGTGTGCCACGCCATCGGTGACCACGAGGATCTGGGCTTGGCTCAGCTGACTTTCGTGTGAAATGTCATTGATCGCCGTCTGCAACGCCTTCTGCAGCGCGGTGCCGTTGCCAACAGCCTTGATGTGCATGACCGTGCTGATCAGAGTGTCGTAGGACGGCACATCCCGCGCCGTCATCAACTCACCAACCTGAAGGTCAAACGTTCTGAAGAAGATCGTTCCGAGCTCACGCTGGTTCTGCCTCAGGAACATGTACACGATCGCCTTGGCAAGATGGATGCGATAGTGTTGTTGCATCGAGTTCGACGTGTCGAACAGGATATAAACTTTCTGCTTTCGGTCATCCGGAGCAAACCGATCTGACTCTGATTGATACCGGAAGTTTCTTGGCTGTTTCGGGCGTGGCATCCACAGCGATCTCTCGGCGAGCTTTCGCAGGAAGACTGTTTCGGGAAGAAGAAACTGGGACGGATATATGAACCGAACCTCGCTTACTGCCGTAATAAGATCAGCCTCGTACTCTTTCGCTTCGGGCACATGCGGAACAAGAATCTGTTCAGTCGCTGCATCCTGTGCGGTCGAGTCGTTCAGTTCCATGATCGGCGCTAAAGAGCGCGATATTGAATGCGTTGCATCCTCGATGATGCGCGCTATCTCATAGATGATCGTGAACTCATCGGGGAGATGCTCCTCGACGGTGTCAAAGAACCCGAACTCCTCCATTCGCGAGAAGAATGTGGACGTTTCGAGAACAGATCGAGACATATCAGGAGCGTTCAATACGTTGCAGTTCGCGTTCGACTGTGATGAGCGTGGACTGCATGGCAAGTTCGACTGAGTGTTTCAACTCGCGCACCTCGTCACAGACCGGCACGAAGTCAGCCAAAAACTGTTCGAGTATCTTCCGATTCTGATCCTGAGGCTGTTCGGCTGCGAATCGTTCGCGAAGCCACTCAACGAAGCTTCGTCGAACCGGCGAGTCTGCGAATTGCGACAGGGGACGAAGCATCTTGGAAGGTTCTTCCTTGATCTCCTGCAGAAGATTCGAAAAATCCAGAAGCATGGTAACCTGATCGAATCCTCTGGAGGCCGTCAGAGAATTCAGCACGGTGGTATAGGCCTTTCGGAACAGTGCCACGTCTTCGGGCAGGCCCACCGTCGAAAAGATGAAGTATAGCCGAGAGGCGTCGTCATGGATGACGTTGCTCCGCCCCTTCAAAAGAGCAAGGGCACGCAATAGATCCAGCGATTTGGCTTGTGTACGTGGAGAGATATAGAAATCGCCCCCACTTTGGTTCTTGACCTGCTCACGGAACTGACGATTGCGGAGAAACTCGAAATGCCTGATGACGATGTTTGTGAAGTACAGCATTTCATTTGAAACGCTGATGGTCAGCTCTTGGCTTCGACCGGTGATGATCCGATGCATGTGCAGCAGGCGTTCATACGAGATCTTGCGAGGGGGCTCAACGGTGCGCCCACCGTGCACCAGATACCGTTGAGAGATCTGATACTGAATAAAAGGATCCTTATCCGGCAAGATGACTGCCTTGAACAGGAACCTGTCGAGAAGGGCCTCGGTGACCTCGCTGATGCGTAAGTAGTTCGTTGCGGCGATGACAGTGTGCAGTGGGGAAGAGACGTCCTGCACGCCACGAATCAATCGACGTTCGTTGAGCAACGAAAGCAGTGCACGAAGTGTGAAGTCGTTGGCATCGAAAATCTCATCGATGAATCCGAACTCGCTCTCAACCAGTGAGCCCTCGGTATTGTGGATGATCCTGCCCGACTTGAGCTGCTCTAGGTCGAGTCCACCGAAGAACGTGTCGGGTTGCTGTTCCTTACTGGCCTGCACTCGGAACAGACGAGCCCCTTCGAACATCGAGAAGATCTGCTCTGCAAGAAGAGACTTGCCGACGCCGGTACGACTCTGCAATAGGAGGTGTTCGGCCGTCAAGAGGGCGCAGAAGGCCTGTTCAATGACCTCTTCACGGTTGATGACGCGCTGGCCAATGAACCATGCGGCGTCCTTGAGTTCCTTTGCGATCTCTTCGATGGATCCGGTTGCCGGCTGTGACTGCCCCATAGGATGCTCCCGTACGTGATGCTGCGACCAATATAGCAACGACATAATCCCAGCAGGGCATTTCCCGTAGTTTTGTTCCGTGGATTCGGCCGACAATAACACCTCACGTAGCGGGCACCTTCACCGAATCGTTGAGGCCATGCCTACCAGGCCCGGTGTGTACCTTCACAAGGATGCGTCCGGAACGATCATCTATGTGGGCAAAGCCAAGAATCTTCGCTCTCGCGTCCGATCATATTTTCAAGAAGGTCGGCCGGTCAACGCCAAGACCGTAGCGCTGATGCGGAAGATCGCCGACGTCGAGTTCATTGTGACCGACACGGAAGTCGAGGCTTTGCTGCTGGAAAACACGCTCATCAAGCAGCATCGGCCCAAATACAACATCCTGTTGAAGGATGACAAATCGTATCCGTTCATTCGGGTGACGAAGGAGCCATATCCGCGGGTCTTCAAGACGCGGACAGTTGTCAACGATGGCAGTTCATATTTCGGTCCATACACAGATGGGACGTACCTGTACCATCTGCTCAAGACACTCAGGTCGGTCTTTCCATTGAGATCGTGTGATCTTCCCCTGACGGACGCTGGTATTGCGGAGGGACGCTGGAAGGTCTGCCTGGACTATCACATCAAGAAGTGCGAAGGACCCTGTGAGGGGATCATATCGGCCGCGCGGTACAATGAGTACATACGGCAGGCCACACAGGTCCTGCAAGGAAAGACCCGCGAACTCGAGACGCAGCTTCACGACAAGATGCTTGAACTTGCCGAAGAGCTGAGATTTGAGGATGCCGAGGTCGTTCGGCAACGTCTTGAACGGCTCCGGCAGCACACCTCAAAGCAGAAGGTCTTGACCTCAGACAGAAGGGATCAAGACGTCTTTGCTCTTGCACGATCGGAGTCCACGGCCTGCAGTCTGGTGCTCACGATCCGTGATGGAAAGTTGGTCGGCAAGCGTCACTACATCATCACCTCGGTGCAGGACCGCTCCGACGAAGAGATCCTCGCTACAACCATTGAGCGCTGGTACATCGAGTCTGATTCCATTCCAGAGCAGGTCCTCTTGCCGGTAGAGATCGAATCAGCCGACGTGGTTTCCGAGTACCTCCGCACCCGCCGCGGGAGTGCCGTTGAGATGCTTGTCCCGAAGATCGGGGACAAGCGCAAGATCGTGTCTCTTGCCGAACAGAACGCCGACATCCTGCTGAAAGAGGTGCTGGCGCAAAATGCCGCCAAGGATCAATCGGTCTCGAAGGCAGTGTTGGCATTGCAGAAGGACCTGCGTATGGATCGACTTCCTCGACGTATCGAGTGTGTTGACAATTCGCATTTTCAAGGCACCGACTACGTTTCGTCGATCGTCTGCTTCGTCGATGGCAAGCCGCGCAAGTCTGAATACCGTCACTACAAGCTCCGCACCATCAACGGTAATGATGACTTTGAAGCCATGAAGGAAGTGCTGGCACGACGCTTTGCGGCAACAGATGAACATGGTCAAGCACGCGAGGTCGTGCTTCCGGACCTTCTGGTGATCGACGGTGGCAAGGGGCAGCTATCGCATGCGATGGAGATCATCGCGACGCTCGGCCTTCAGGGTCGTCTTACTGTGGTTGGCCTGGCAAAGCGGCTCGAAGAAGTTTTCGTGCCCCAAAGCCCCATGCCGATCTTGTTGCCCAAAGTCAGTCCCAGCCTCAGACTTCTCCAGCAGGTTCGAGACGAAGCTCACCGATTTGCCGTTCGATACCATCGAATCCTTCGCTCCAAGAGAACGCTCCAGACGGAACTGACCTCGATCCAAGGGATCGGACCAAAGACAGCGACGTTGCTTCTGACAACGCTGGGCTCTGTAGAGGCAGTCCGCAATGCGACACGAGAACAGCTCGAGGCGCTGATCAGTTCTGCGCAGGCCGACAAGGTCCTGGCGCATTTTCACCAGACTGGTGAAGACGCATGACATCCAGTCTTGAACGCGTCCGCGATGAACTGGTTCGGCTTGAGCGGTTTCCTGCCACGCCGTATCGTGTTCCAGGCGTATGGCTCGGCTCTGCCAGTCCGATCATATGTCCATCAGCCAGTAGGTTCTTTCTTGATGCTATCGATCGGATCATCGTTGGCGCGGCCTCAGGGGCCAGCACACGTCAAGGGCTTCAGGTGATGTACAACGCCATGGTACGTCATGTTACATCATACGATCATGGCACACACGCAAGGATGGCTGGGTGGCGTTCAACTGGGACGTTCCTGAAGATGATCGCACTGTTGCCATATCTGCGAAGCTTGCATGTGGAAACGATCGTGCTGCTTCCAATCAATCCAATTGGATCGGTTGGGCGCAAGGGTCAGCTGGGTTCACCGTATGCCGTTCGCGATCCTTTTGCGGTGGAGGAGTTGCTTGCCGAGCCCCTTCTCAATCTTACGCCCGAGCTACAGGCACGAGCATTCGTCGAAGCAGCCCACCATTGTGGCATGCGCGTGGTCACCGAAGTGGTACTCCGAACAGCCAGCCTAGATAGCGTTTTGGTTGAAGACCATCCCGAGTGGTTCTACTGGATCCGAAGCGATGATGACGGTGCGCAGACGTTGTCAGCCCCTGTATTCCCGAAACGGGTGATACGCGAGATCCATCAAATGGTCACGAGTGGACGTCGCGATCAGCTGCCTGAACCGTCAGCTGAGTTCCGACGACGGTTCACCGACCCACCGGCATTGACATGGCTGGGCCACGATCGATGGAGGGGGCGCAGCGTTGATGGTGAGGAGGTCATGCTCCCGGGTGCGTTCGCCGATTGGCCACCTGACGATCCCCAGCCGGCATGGGATGACGTGACATATCTGAAGCTGCATCATCATCCAACGCTGAACTACATGGCATACAATACCATCCGGATGTTCGACGAATCACTCGAGCAACCGGGAATGGAGAGTATCGGCGTCTGGAACCTTATCTCCGCCATTATCCCGACTGCGATGCGGATGCTTGATGTGGATGGGGCCATGGTCGATATGGGACATGCCCTGCCAGGACGCCTTCGACGTCGTGTGATCGACGAGGCGAGACATGAGAGGCCGTCCGCCATCATGATCGAGGAGAACTTCCACCTCGATGAGAGTTCGGTCAGTGACGGGTTCGACATCGTGTCAGGTTACCTTCCATTTGCGGTTCACGATATCGATGAGCTCCACGCATTTGTCGAACGGCTCTCGACGCAGCGCGCACCGGTTCGGTTCTTTGCCTGTGGTGAGTCACATAACACGCCGCGATGGGCCTCTCGTGCTGAGCCGGATCTGGTGCCTGCACTGTGGGCGTTTCTGAGTCTGCTCCCCAAGGCGGTTCCCTTCATCGTTGCCGGCATGGAGCTGTCCGAGACAAGGCCAATCAACACTGGGTTGAGTTTCAGCGCTGATGAGATCTCCACGTGGACCACGGATCGCCTTGCACTCTTTAGCGATGTGCCACTTGAATGGGATACGGCAGTTGATCGGCATACTCTGTTTGTCTCACAGCTCGAAGCGATGGACCGGCTCGACGTCGTACGCCGCATCGGTGATGACGATCGTGTTGACAAGGTCGCCTGTGCTGAGACCCATATCGTTGCCTTTCATCGTCAGTGCGTTGGTACACGAAGAGGCATGCTCGTAATCCTCAACACGTCAGCCGTCGCACAACAATGCATCCTCGATGTGTCCGGTGTTGACATTGCAGCCCTTGCCGTGTCCGACCAGTGGACGCTTCTCCACCGAACGATCCAATGTCATGCTTCGGCAAGGTCCGTCGTGATCATCCCGACGTTTCTCGCCCCCTGACAGAGCAAACGATCAGGACCGGCGGGCTTGCAGAAAGATCGTTCGTAGTTCCATCAGGGATGTCAGCATCACGAGCTGAGTGGGCATGAATCGATCAACATCGGCCACAGCGCGCTCCACCACGCGATAGGCGGCGTCAAAGTCGGCGCGCGCGAATGTTGTTGCAAACCGTTCAAGGGGCTCGCGTTGATCCGCGTTGAGCAGTGCCGCAGCCGAACCGGCTTGGACGATCGTGTAGGCATCGCGAAGCCACAGCAGCAGCGCACTTGCCACTGCGGTCGCACGCTGACGGTCGCGCTGGCCAATGAGCTCGTGAACGGCGGCGGTGAGTGCAGGACGGAAGTCCTTTCCACGCAGGGCTGTTCGCAAGAGATCGACGGCGGCATCCCGGATCTGACGCACATCGTCGGCCAAAAAGGCCTCAGCCGCGATATAGTCACCTTGGGCCAGCGAGGCAGCTATCTGGGCGTCTTCGCGCCCGTGATTGCCCCGTTCCATCAATGCCGTGCTCAGAGTCGTCTCGTCCAGCGCAGGGACGGTGATGACTTGGCATCGTGAGATGATCGTTGCCAGCAGACGATCGGGTCGGGCACTTGTCAGGATGATCGTTGTGTCGGCATGCGGTTCTTCGAGCGTCTTGAGAAATGCATTGGCCGTGCTCACGTTCATGTCCTCGGCATTGGCAATGATCGCAACGCGTCGTCCGCGCTGCGTCATGGACAGCGAGAGCTGCCGGCTGAGTTCCCGTATCTGGACGGTACGGATCTCATTAGCCCCCTCCATTCGAGATGGGGAATACCCGTTGTGAGCAAGTTCTCGTGCGAGATCGTACAGGCCGTCGATCCACTCTTTCCGAAGCTCGTCAGATCCATCGAGCTTTCCCGGCGGAATGGCCGAGATCAGGGAGATGTTTGGATGCTGCAGACTGCGTGCTTGCAGGCAGCTCTGACATTCGCCGCATGCCGCTACGGCGTGTCTCTCGACGGTGGGCTGGTAGCAGTTGACCACACGGGCAAACTCGATGGCCAGCGCCATGGTCCCGAAGCCATCCTGGCCGCACAGCAGCAGGGCCTGAGGAATCCGATTCTGCACGACGCACCGTTGCAGGATCTCCTGAACGGCATGTTGCCCGATGATGCCTGACCACTGCATGGCGGCGAAGATACGCCACGTCGTATTTTGCCGCATGCGCATTCTAGTTATCGAAGACGAGCGCAAGGTCGCAAGCTTCATCCGCAGGGGACTCGAAGAAGAACGCTACATCGTTGAGACTGCCGCTGATGGCGAGACAGGCCTCAACATGGCGCTCAACAACGTGTTTGACGCGATCGTGCTGGATGTGATGCTACCGAAGCTCGATGGCTACAGCGTTCTGCGCTCGATTCGCCAAGAGGGGCTCGCGGTTCCGGTGATCATGCTCACCGCTCGAGGTACGACGGAGGACAGAGTACAAGGCTTAGACCTGGGTGCCGACGATTACCTTGCAAAGCCCTTTCATTTTGAAGAACTGGCTGCACGATTGCGATCGATCCTCCGACGGTCGACGAGTGAGAAGACGACAAAGCTTCAGTGTGGAGATCTGACGCTTGATCTGGTCACACACTACGCCTTTCGCGATGAAAAGGAGATCGAGCTCACGACGAAAGAGTATGCTCTGCTCGAGTACATGATGCGCAACAAGGATCGGATCCTCTCTCGGTCAATGATCATGCAGCATGTGTGGAAGCATGACTTCGATCCTGAGTCCAACATCATTGACGTGTACATAAAGCGCGTTCGGCAGAAGATCGAACGTCCGGGTCAGTCCCAATTGATCCACAGCATCCGTGGAGTGGGGTATCGTATGCGCGAATCAGCGCCATCAGAAGGGAATGACAGCGATGAATGAAGCGCCACATCCGCTGTGCGTCCTTCTCACGAATGAGGTCCGCACGGGCATCAGCCCCGTTCAACATGCCTTTGATGCATACCAGCGAGAGTGTTTCATCGAGCGCCCCGGGGAGTTCTTCTCTCTTGAGCTTTGCGGCGAGGCAGGGGAGCTGGCAAACCTTGAAAAGAAGCGCTGGAAGGGGGCTGATATCCCGAGCGAGAGACTCGCCGACGAAGCAGCCGACGTCCTGATCGCACTCATGAACTATGCCAACGCGCGCAATATCGACCTTGCGGCGGCCGTCTGCAGCAAGCTCTCACGCATTGCTCCCACGCGCATCTGAGCTTCGGCGCGCATCTCTGACCGATCATGAAACGAAAAACGGCCCCGTGCATATGCTCGGGGCCGTTCTGATGTTCATGGAGAGGGGATCACCGTGCAACACGGCGACCTCACAAAAGGGGGCTTAGCGGATCTCGCGATGAACCGTGTGGCGACGAAGAAACGGATTGTATTTCTTCAGCTCAAGACGCTCGGTCGTGGTCTGCTTGTTCTTCATCGTGGTATAGCGAGAGGCTGGCTTGCCTTCCTTCTTTGCTTCCGTGCATTCGAGCGTGATGATTACGCGAGCGCCTTTCTTTGCCATTTCAGTTCTCCTTCGGTTGCCAAAGCTGCGTGCTGCGCAACCTCGGTATGTCGTTCATTGTAATTGGGATAGACACCAAACTTACGGCCGGATGTGGGCATTTCCAAACATCAGTTCGCAGCAGAATGCGGTGAGCGGAGGGTCGGGCGTGCGGACTTTGGTGGCTTTGGAGGATCAACGAAGGCCACTTTGACGGCCTCATCGGCGTGTGATACGAACACGATCTTGAGTCCGCGTGTGACTTCGGCTTGCAGCTCGTCAACGTCTTTTCGGTTTTCCGCCGGTACCAATACCGTGGTCATGCCGGCACGACGGGCCGCCAACAGCTTTTCATTCAACCCACCGATGGCAAGGACATTCCCACGAAGCGTCACCTCGCCCGTCATGGCAACGTCACCCCGAAGCTCCCGGCCGGTTGCGGCTGAGAGCAAGGCCATGGTCATGGTGATGCCGGCAGACGGACCGTCCTTCGGGATCGCCCCCTCCGGAACGTGAATATGGATCTGCCGATCCTTGGCGAACATCTCTTCGAGGCCGTATCGGACGTGATTGCTGCGAAGGTAGGACAGAGCCGCCATGGCCGATTCTTTCATGACCTCACCGAGCTTGCCGGTGAGGGTCAAGCGCTCGGCTCCGGGCATGATCGTCACCTCGACCGGTAGCGTGTCACCACCCATCGACGTCCATGCAAGCCCCATGGCCACGCCGATCTTGTTGCTGAGTTCCTCTGGTTTGACCTTGAACTTCGGGGCGCGAAGGAAGCCCTCGACACTTTTCTCGTCGATCACCCAGCGTTTCTTCTTTGCGATGGATTGGAACGTCCGCGACAAGCGCATGTCGCCACCCACAGCCGTCTTTGATCTCTTTCCGACGGAGTCGACGATGTCGACGGCGAGCTTGCGAAGAATGCTGGCGACCTCACGTTCGAGGTTTCGCACGCCGGCTTCGCGGGTATACTCTCGAACGAGCTTACCCAATGCGCCTTCGGTGAACGTGATGTCCAGACC
>JBEAYU010000052.1:0-62974 GCA_041170435.1 Bacteroidota bacterium | reverse complement strand
CGACTGCCATGTAAAGAGCATTCGCAAAAAGTACGCGCACGCTCCCACGCTCATCGTACTGTTCGACCGATACCGGGAATCGAACTGGTGTCATTTCCTGTGATCTGCCGGTGATAGTTCCACCGCACAGTATCGCTAATGAAGCATACAAAAGCAGACACTGATGTTTGACGCTCAGAATCATATAGACATCCTCCGACGATGAAACTGTATATCGGTCCTATTGGCCACATGCTGGGTTAAACTCTTCGTCGCAGCGATCCATGGTGCACGATTCATTGACACCACCTCCTCCACATCGACCTCCCTGCAACTTAAATGTATGTACCCTAACCTCTTCAAAGACCGGCACGATTGGTGCGTCAACCGGAACACCATCTTTCCTTGCACTCACCTTTAGTGCGTACACACATTCCCACAGCTGAAACCGTGGGCTGTTATGCGAAGAGCCGTCTCGCACGCCGAAGGCGTCCCTCACGGCGCAGCCGTCTCGCACCGCAGGTCTCGCACCGCAGGTCTCGCACCGCAGGTCTCGCACCGCAGGTCTCGCACCGCAGGTCTCACACGCCGAAGGCGTCCCTCACGGCGAAGCCGTCTCGCACGGCGAAGCCGTATCACACGCGAAGCGTCCCTCACGGCGCAGCCGTCCCACACCGCAGGTCCCCATGGCTGAAGCCCTGGGCAGTTGTGCGAAGCCGTCTCGCACGGCGAAGGTCAAGGCCTATTTGTATTGAAGATGGATCCCCGCTTTCGCGGGGATGACGGTTGCCCGCTTCTCCCTCGCCAAGCGAGTCCCTCCGCAGGTGTCCCGCGGCGAAGCCGCGTCCCTCGCCAAGCGAGTCTCGCACCGCAGGTCCCCCACGGCGAAGCCGTCCCTCGTCATTATCTTTCGTCATGGTAAAGCTCACACAATTCTCGCATGGCGCTGGCTGTGGTTGTAAGATCGCGCCCGCGGTGCTTGACGGAATCTTGCAGTCATCCATTGAGATGCCGCACGATGCGCGGCTGATCGTTGGTAATGCCTCGAAGGATGATGCCGCGGTGTATGATCTGGGTGATGGCACGGGGATCGTTAGTACAACAGATTTCTTCATGCCGATCGTGGATGATCCGGTGGACTTCGGTCGTATCGCCAGCGTTAATGCCATCAGCGACGTGTACGCCATGGGTGGACGTCCCATGATGGCCATTGCCATCCTCGGGTGGCCGGTCAACACCGTGCCGGTGGAGGCTGCTCAGCTTGTTCTGGAAGGGGCTCGCATGGCCTGCATGGATGCGGGGATTCCGCTGGCGGGTGGACATTCCATCGACTCACCGGAGCCGATCTTTGGACTGGCCGTGACCGGCCGTGTGAACCTCACGCATCTGAAGACCAATACCGGCGCTCAACTCGGCGATGTGTTGTTTCTGACAAAGCCCCTTGGCATTGGCATTCTTACAACGGCGCAGAAGAAGGGGATCCTTGCACCCGAACATGCAACGCGTGCGCGCGATGTGATGTGTCAGCTGAACCGCGCAGGCGAGACATTTGGATCGCTGCCCTACGTACATGCCATGACCGATGTGACGGGCTTCGGTCTGCTGGGTCACCTACTCGAACTTTGCGAAGGGGCGAACCTTTCAGCCGAGATCCACGCTGACGATGTGCCGTTGATCGACCGCTCGGCACTGCTCCACTACCTGGAACAGAAGTCCTTCCCCGGCGGCACAACGCGCAATTTCAATTCGTACGGACATCACGTCTCGGAACTTTCAGAGACACAGAAGTATCTGTTCTGCGATCCGCAGACCAGTGGTGGCTTGCTCGTGTCTGTTGATCCGATGCATTCGGAAGCGTTTCAAGCCCAGGCAGCAAGCGTGGGGCTCGGGCACCTACATCCGATCGGACGCATCGTCGCTAATGGTGGAAAGCGCGTAGAAGTGCGCTAAGCCCCCTGACCGTCAGTCTTCCCAGTCGGCGATGAAGACGTTCGTGTCGCGCGTGCCGTTGTTGTTGCGATTGCTTGAGAAAACAAGCTTCTTTCCATCAGGCGAGAACATCGCAAAGGCATTGAACATGCTCTCGGTGGTAATCTGCTCGAGTCCCGTTCCGTCTTCATTCACCATGTAGATGTGAAAGTCGTATCCACGCTTTGAGGCATGATTCGACGAGAATAGGATCTTCTTTCCGGACGGATGATAGTAGGGTGCCCAGTTGGCCTTACCTAGCGTAGTGATCTGCTTCATGTCCGAGCCATCAACATTGCACGTGAAGATCTCCATCTCGGTTGGGGCAACAAGTCCCTGGGCCAACAGCTCCTTGTATTCACGCGCAGCACTATCCGTCTTCGGACGTGATGCCCGGAACACCAGCTTCTTGCCGTCGGGCGAAAAGAATGCCCCTCCGTCGTAGCCGAGGGCGTTCGTTACCTGTCGTTGATCCGTACCGTCGATGTTCATCGTCCAGAGCTCAAGGTCGCCACTGCGATCCGAGGTGAACACGATCTTGTCGCCCTTTGGTGAAACCGTTCCTTCGGCATCATAGCCGGATACATCGGTCAACTTCTTTACGATCGTTCCCTTTTCGTCGGCAACGAAAATGTCGTACGTCGGCAGCACCTGCCACAGATACTTGCGATCGGCCCGAGGAGGGGGCAGGGCAGGACACTCGGCACCGGACTCATGCGTGCTGCCATAGAGAATGTGCTTGTTATCCGGCATGTAATACGAACACGTGGTGCGCCCCTTGCCAGTACTGATAAGAGGTGGTCGGTACGACGAATCACCGGAGGCGGCGATCGTCAACGCGTGGATCTGATCGCACTTGTGTCCCCATCCGGCAAAATTGCTCTGGAAGGCCAGCTTCGTGCCGTCGGGACTGAAGTACGCCTCTGCGTTGTCACCCCCAAAGGTCAGCTGACGGATGTTCTTCAGGTGGGGTTCGGTGGCCCCAGCAGAAATGGCAAACGCTGTAATACCAAGAACAAGGCACATGCAGCGTGTAACGGTTACGCTAAACATGGCTCGAAGCTACGACATCTCCGTATTTTCGTGCCCTATGTCACACAGTGATTCCTCCAAGAGTGGGTTCGATGTTCTTCGCGACCCACGACTGAACAAGGGAACGGCCTTTACACGACGTGAGCGACGCGAGCTGGGACTGATGGGGCTTCTGCCCGACATCGTCTCGTCGATGGAAATGCAGATGGAGCGCATCGAAGGTCACGTTGATTCCCTAACCACCGATCTCGACAAGTACATTTACCTGAGCGACCTGCAAGAGCGCAATGAGTCGCTCTTCTATGCCTTGCTCCAGAAGGACCCGGTCAAGTACATGCCCATCGTGTACACGCCAACCGTTGGTCTGGCATGCCAGACCTTTGGGCGTATCTACCGGCGTCCCAAAGGTATGTTCATCAGCGTCCGCCACCGCGGAATGATGGCCGAGGTCCTGCGCAACTGGCCCGAGAAGGATGTGCGTTGGATCTGCGTCACCGACGGAGAGCGCATCCTGGGACTTGGTGATCTGGGTGCACAGGGAATGGGCATTCCGGTTGGAAAGCTTGCTCTCTACACGGCCTGTGCCGGCGTACCTCCGGAGGTGACGCTTCCGATCATGTTGGATGTGGGCACCAATAACGAGGCACTGCTTGAAGACCCATTCTATATCGGTATCCGCCAGCGTCGTCTGCAGGGTCAGGAATACGATGACCTTATCGAAGAGTTCGTGACCGCCGTGCAGGAGGTGTTCCCGAAGTGCGCCATTCAGTGGGAGGACTTCGCCAACCCCAATGCAAGCCCCATTCTTGAGCGGTATCGACATCGCATCTCTTCCTTCAACGATGACATTCAGGGCACCGCCGCCGTGGGCGTTGCCGGTGTGATCGCCGCTGCACGCATGAAGGGTGAGCGCCTGCGTGATCAAACGTATATGTTCCTTGGCGCTGGCTCTGCCGGTATCGGCATCGCCGAGCTTCTCTGGCGTCTGATGATCGATGAAGGATGCACAGAAGAGGAAGCGCGTGGTAAGTGCTGGCTGCTTGATAGCAAGGGGCTCGTTGTGGCCTCTCGAGGAGATGTTGAAGGCACCCAGAAAGCCCCTTATGCCCACGATCACGATGAAGCTGCAACGCTCTTCGATGCGGTCCGCGCGATCCGGCCAACGGTGCTCATTGGTACCAGCACGATCTCCAAGGCCTTTACGCAGGAAGTCATTGAGCACATGGTCTCGTACTGCGAACGTCCGATCATCTTCCCGTTCTCGAACCCGACATCCAAGAGCGAGTGCTCAGCCGAGGAGGCCTACACGTGGACCAATGGCAAGGCCATCTTTGCCAGCGGCAGCCCCTTCAAGCCCGTCGAGATCAATGGAAAGACCATTCACCCGGGTCAGGGCAATAACGTGTACATCTTCCCTGGAGTTGGTCTTGCGGCCTATGCAGTGGACGCAACCAACATCCCATACAAGACCTTCGGCGTCGCGGCTCGCGCATTGGCCGGCATGGTCTCGGATGAGCAGTTTGAAAAGGGGCTCATCTATCCGCCAATGTCCGACATCCAGAAGGCCGCAAAGGTGGTGGCCATTGCTTGTGCCGAGTATCTGTTCGACGACGGTCACGCCGGAATCCCGCGTCCGGACGATGTCGCCGAACTCGTCGAACGTCACATGTGGAGACCAGCCTACTAGCATGCAGACCAAGCTCGATATCGCCCGCAACTGGCTGCCCCGCTACACCGGAACGGATGTCGATGCATTTGGCGACTACGTCTTGCTGACAAATTTTCGGGGATATGTTGACGCATTTGCAGCAAAGTTCGATGTAGAGATCAAGGGCAAGGACCGCCCCATGCAGACGGCCACATATGGCGATCTTACGATCATAAACTACGGTATAGGCTCGCCGAATGCTGCGCTGATCATGGATCTGCTTGTTGCCCGTATGCCAAAGGGTGTGCTCTTTCTCGGCAAGTGCGGCGGCTTGAAGGATTCGACCGAGATCGGACACTTCATCTTGCCGATCGCTGCCATTCGTGGTGACGGTACAAGTAATGACTACTTCCCTCCGGAAGTGCCCGCTCTGCCGTCGTTCAAGCTGCACAAGTTTGTTTCGGACAAGGTGTTGATGTTCGGACAGGAGTATCGAACGGGCGTTGTGTATACCACGAACCGCCGGGTGTGGGAGTGGGACATGTCGTTTCGGCAACGACTGCAGGATCTGAGCTGTTTGGCCATCGACATGGAAACGGCCACCGTGTTCATTGTTGGACACAAGAACGGCATTCCACGGGGCGCGCTCCTTCTGGTGAGCGATGTGCCGGTGGTGCCCGAGGGGGTGAAGACGGAAGAAAGCGACAAGCGGGTAACGCAGGAGTTTGCTGATCTTCATCTCAACATTGGCATTGAAGCCATGCGCGAGCTTGGCATCAAGGGCGAAGAGATCAAGCACCTACGTTATGACTAATCATTCCACCCTCGTCAGAGTGTTTGCACTCCTGGCATGTACCTTCTTCGCGGCATCCCAGGCGACCATTGCCCAAAGCCCCCTTCGCTCAGGCCCAATGGTTGGTCATGTGGACATGCGTGGGGCGTCGATCTTCGTGCAGACCCTGAGGCCATCCTCGGTAGCGATACGGTACGTTGATTCGGCATCGAATGCAACGTTCACAACACCGGCGGTGCGCTCAGCCGTCGAGCAGGCGAATTGTGTGACACTTCATCTCGACAGCGTGGAGCCGGGTCGCACATACCGCTACAGCGTCATCGTTGACGGAGCCGAGGTGAAGCTCCCGTTCCCAACATCCTTTCGGTCGCGTCCGATCTGGAAGTACCGTGGTTCAAGCATCACACCGGTGAGCATCGCCATGGGTAGCTGTCACTACGTCAACGAGCCCGGCTTTGAACGGCATGACTCGAGTGGCAATGAACGCGGATATGGAACCGTGACGGACATCTTCACTTCCATCCTTGCCAGACGTCCTGATGCGATGCTATGGCTTGGCGACAACGTGTATTTGCGGGAGCCTGACTGGGGATCGCGCTCGGGGATCGAGAAGCGATACTCACATACACGTGCACACGCCCCCTCACGAGCGATGTTCGCCAACGTGCCGAACTATGCCACGTGGGACGATCATGATTACGGGCCGAACGACTCTGACCGCAGCTGGTGGATGAAAGAATCAGCACGTGACGTCTTCAAACTCTTCTGGCCCAATCCTTCCCATGGGTTCAGGGCTCATGAAGGTATCGCCACAAGCATGGAGATTGCCGACGTGCAGGTATTCATGCTGGATGACCGATGGTACCGCAATGCCAACGACCGCTTTGATCAGCAGCGGCGCATACTTGGTGATGCGCAGCTGCAGTGGCTCATTGACGGCCTCGCCGCCAGTCGTGCAACCTTCAAGATCGTCGCCGTTGGCTCACAGGTTCTGAGCGATAACAAACGACGTGAAGGTTTTGAACGATCCACCTTCGAGCGCGACGAGCTCATTCAGGCCATCACCAAGAACAAGATCTCGGGTGTGATCTTCGTCTCGGGCGACGTACACTTTGCTGAACTCTCGAAGCTCGATAGGGAAGGGGCGTATCCGCTGTATGAGCTTACCTCGTCGCCCCTCTCGGCCGGTCTGAACTCCAGTCCACTCTACCGCGAAAACTCCCGCAACGTACCAGGCACGGAATACGTCGGCCACAACTTCGGCCTCATCTCCGTGTATGGCCAGCGTGGCGCGCGCATACTCACCCTCTCGATCATCGACGCCGCCGGCAAAGAGGTATGGAAGAAAGAGATCGGAGAGAAGGAGCTGAGGTAGGTTACAGGTTACAGGTTACAGGTTACAGGTTGCAGTCAGCGTCAACCCCGCGAAAGCGGGGATCCATATAGCAGTCAGCGTCGTCCCCGCGAAAGCGGGGATCCATATTGCAGTCAGCGTCGTCCCCGCGAAAGCGGGGATCCATATTGCAGTCAGCGTCATCCCCGCGAAAGCGGGGATCCATATTGCAGTCAGCGTCGTCCCAGCGAAAGCGGGGATCCATATTGCTGTCAGCGTCGTCCCCGCGAAAGCGGGGATCCATATAGCTGTCAGCGTCATCCCCGCGAAAGCGGGGATCCATATTGCAGTCAGCGTCATCCCCGCGAAAGCGGGGATCCATATTGCAGTCAGCGTCGTCCCCGCGAAAGCGGGGATCCATGCGGATGATCGTCGCCCCGGCGCAGGCAGGGGCCCATCCGCTACGAAGATAGATTCCCGCTTTCGCGGTAATGACGATGCGGTCACAGTAGATTCCCGCTTTCGCGGTAATGACGATGCGGTCACAGTAGATTCCCGCTTTCGCGGGAATGACGGCGCTCGTCACTTGTCCCACGGTTACCCATACATTTGCGCTCATGAGTTTCATTGAGTTCATCGGACGGCTGGAGTTCGTGCTGAGGCCCGTGATGGCTGTTGCGCCACCGTCGATCGGTGTGCGTGCATTCACGGCCGGGCGCAATGTGTATCTGCCACGGTTCGCGTATGACGTGCCATCGAGATCCTTTGAGCCCCCTGTGGAGCTCGGCATCACGGCATGGGGCATGCGGTTCCGGCTTCCCGTCTGGAATGCCGCAGGGATGTTCAAGAGCGGTGCGGGATATGACATGGTAGCGGCTGAAGGAGCAGGGGCCTTTGTTGCGGGAACGACCACGTCGCGAGCGCGCAAGGGCAACGTGGTGAAGGGTATCGCATGGCCATCGACGCAGTATCCGTACTCACATTCGGCGTCGAACTGGATGGGGCTTCCCAATGCCGGTCATGCAGAGGTTGCCACGAAGCTTGCCAATGTCCGTCACGTGCCGGGATGCCCGTTGGGGATCAGCGTCAGCACTGAACCGGGTCTTGACGAGGGGCTTGCCGTGCCGGAGCTCATTGAGGGACTTCGTCGATATGCGGACGCCGGCGTCGATTACATCGAGCTCAATGAAAGCTGTCCGAACGTGCCCGGCCATGGACGCCACGAGGCACTGGATGAGGCCTTGCTGAGACGTCTTGACGTGGTTGCTGCCGAGTTCCTGAACAAGCGCACTCGCCCCCTCCCTCTGGTGGTCAAGCTCTCGACGGATACCTCGCACGATCAGATCCCATCGTTGGTTGCAGCCCTTGTGCAACGTGGCTTTGACGGGATGATCCTCGGCAACACGTCCACACGCTATGCGGAGCTGCGCAAACATGTCGACCGGCGCGACCTTGCCATGTACGACCACTTTACCGAGACGTATGGCGGCGGCATCAGCGGAGCATTGCTGACGCAGTCCTCACTCGAGTCATGTACCGTAGCCATGGATGCCGTGCGATCACTCGCCCCCTCCCATGAGTTTCATGTGATCCGCTGCGGTGGGGTGATGACGGTTGAAGACATCGAAGCGTCGCGCCGCATCGGTGTGCTGCTCAATCAGTGGTATGTGGGCTACTTCGAAAACTTCGCCCGTCACGGACATGATCTCTATCGCGTGCTATCGGAGCGCATGCGACTGAGTTCTGTGCTGACGCTGTCATAGAATGACTTGAGGTTCTGCGGTGTTGTGCCGTGGGCGCGCAGCTGACGTTCAAACTCTTCAACGCTGTAGCCGGATGCCTTCACGATCGAGTCAATGTGCTTTGCCGTTGTGGCCGAGTCGAGCCCGGTCTGACGTTCCACAAGCACGCGTGCATAGGTAGAAACCAGCTTCTGGCTTTCCTGATCGATCTGATCGCAGGAGTTGAGCATCATCATGACGGCGAAGCAGCCAAGGGCGATGGAAAGGGGCATGCGGTTCATACAATCTCCGAATGGTATTCATCAAGGATCATAACAAGCTCGTGCAGCATCATCGCAGTGGCACCCCAGAGCGGAATTGTTGGATGCACCTGCCAGTGAGGCACATCAACGTGGAGACCCGCAATGATGTCTGCCCTGCTCCGCACCAATGACGGGTCGAGGAACGAAGTTATTGGCTCAACAAGCACCTCTGCCACTTCGTCGGCACTAAGTACCCACGCATCGCGCTCGTCGATCATGCCTACAACAGGTGTGACGGCGCTCTGGGAGGGTGGTATGTAGAGTCCGGTCAACTGACCCAACACACGGACCTGATCGGGAGCGATGCCGATCTCTTCATGCGCTTCACGAAGTGCCGTCGTGACGGCATCTTCGCCCTCATCACATCGCCCACCCGGAAAGGATATCTGCCCGCGGTGATTGCGCAGGCCCTCGCTTCGGACGGTAAGCACAACATGTATGCGCTCGTCCCTGTCACGCATGAGGGGAATGAGCACGGCACTGCGGCGAGCGGTTTCAGGAGCAGGCGTCAATCGTGATCGCCGATCTGGTATGTCCGGCACAAATCGCTCATGCGCCCCGATTCCCGGCAGGGGGCTTTGGAGTCGACGTCGCAACCAAGTCTCAAACATCATGGCGCAAATCTCGCGACTTTGGCCATGGTGGCCATCGTATTTTGCATTCATGATCACTCTGTCTGCAGCGCTCTCGGCGTTGTCGCACTGTAGCACAACTCAGATCGACGCTGATGCGCATTCGGCTCCTGTTCATGATGTGACCACGGATTCGCGGCAGGTACAGCCGGGAATGATCTTCGTTGCCATCGTTGGCACGACGTTCGATGGTCACGATGCCATCGACCAGGCAGTTGCTCGCGGCGCCGTGGCGATCATCGCAGAGCGGGTGCCGACACGCCCCCTGCCTGTGAGCCTTGTCTGCGTATCTGATACGCGACGTGCCTTTGCTGAACTCGTGCTGGCCATCTTCGATCATCCCAGTAGATCGCTCTCGATGTATGGCGTTACTGGCACGAATGGCAAGACGACGTGTGCAACGCTTCTTGAGCAGATCTTTGCGATGGAGGGTCGGAGAGTCGGATTCATTGGCACCACAGGAAATCGATATGGCGGTGTCGAGCACGCCACCGGTTACTCAACTCCCCATGCCCGACAACTAGCTGAGCTGTTCATGTCCATGCGTTCTCAGGGCGTCGACACGGTCTGCATGGAGGTCAGCTCCCATGCGTTGTCACAGCATCGTGTGCTGGGCATTGACTATCGCGGTGCGATCTTCACGAATCTCACCCGGGACCATCTCGACTACCACGGAACCATGCAAGAGTATGCGCGCTGCAAGAAGCTCCTCTTTGATGGGCTCTCACCAGGAGCGGCCGGAGTGTTCTGGGGCGACTCGGAGTGGACGCCGTACATGAAGCGGAACTGCATGGCGAGCAAGGTCATCACGGTCGGTAAGGGGGCTGACAATCACGTACGCGTGACGGATGTGCAGTTGTCGCTCACAGGCACGACCTTCACGCTTGAACGCATGAGGGCCGACGCGACGTCGGTGCCGGAGCGTTGCGTGATCTCCACCCGACTTCTCGGCGAATTCAACGTTGCCAATGCCGCCTTGGTTGCCGTACTGTGCATGATCGACGGAATGAGTCCGGATCATGTGATCGCACATCTTTCCTGCGTGACCGGCCCCAAGGGTCGCATGGAAGTTCATCAGGTACCGTCGGGACCTACGGCAATCGTTGACTATGCCCATACTCCGGATGCTCTCGAAAGCGTTCTCAGTGTGCTGCGAGGACTCCATCCCGCCGGTAGCCCTGCAGGCAAGATCCACGTCGTCTTCGGCTGTGGTGGCGATCGTGACCGTGGCAAGCGATCAGAGATGGGGCGCATCGCATCAGAGATGGCCGATCACGTCTACATCACCAGCGACAATCCTCGCACCGAGTCGCCAACAGACATTATCGCCAACATCATGGGCGGCATCGACGGTCCGCACCGCTCTCGCGTCACGGTCATCGAAGACCGACGTCAGGCCATCCACGCAGCCCTCGCCGCCGCCGCCCCCTCAGATGTGGTCCTCATCGCCGGCAAGGGCCACGAGGAATACCAGATCGTCGGCACCGAACGTTTGCCGTTTAGTGATACGGAAGAGGTTTTAGGTTTTAGGTGCAAGTGACTGCTGGGTTTGTTGCCACTGTAAAACAGAAAAAGTGACGCGGGCTTTCGCCCGGTCACTTCTTTGGCTGTGGTGTTTCAGTACCTAGTATTGGGTTCGCTTGGCGTGATGATATGGCGTCTTACCCGCCCCCATCACCTAAAACCCAAAACCCAAAACCTATTCTTGTTCCATCTGTGCGCGGTGCTGACGGCGTGCAGCCTTCAGGCGCGACATTCGACGCTCGACGCTTGGCTTGACGAAGAATGCGCGCTTCTTGAATTCGCGAAGGACGCCTGAGCGCTCATACTTCTTTTTGAAGCGACGAAGGGCACGGTCAATCGACTCGTTGCTTTGTACGGTGACTCCGATCACGAGGTGTTCCTTGAGTTGAGTGTTTTACTTGAAGTTCTCGACGAGACGCTTTTCTTTGTTCTTCTCAAAATGCACGAGCACGGAGCCGCGGCCGTTCGACATTACCTCCTTGGAGCGTACGATGCCGACATCATCCCACAGCTTGTGATAGATCACATCTCCGACCTTGTACACGTTCTTTGGAGAGTACTCCTTCGAGTCCTCACGAGCCAGCTTGATCTCCGTGACCTTCTTGTCGGTATTCGTCGCAAGAGTGTCCAGATTGATCATCTGCATGTGACGGCTCACGGTGCAGCGTGCCCATTGCATGCGCCCGCCCTCCGTCTCCATCGGCTCAGCCATCAATTCGTGCTTCGTGTCCTTCATCAGGAATGGCGAGTACAAAACCATGTACTTGGCCTTCCGCTTGGTCTTCTTCGGTGCCTCGACGCCATCGGCATCCACAGCTTCGACTGTGGCCTTCTTGGCTTTTGAGGTCTTGGTTGTAGCGGCCTTGGAGGCTTTCGCTGCGGGCATAAGATATCCAACGAGGTTTTTGGGGGCCTCAAAGATATGAAGAAAAACGGCAAAATCGACCGTTTGTTCCCGAAAAATCAGCCGCTTACCTCGCCTTGGCCAGTTTTGCCTTCAGGGACTGGATCACAGGCACGGGGCTTGGGTCGACCTTATTCAGCACCGCAAGGTGCCAGCTGACCCAATCTCCGAGGTAGATCTGGGCGAACATTCGGCCAAGCAGGGTAGCCCCCTTGGGCTCCGGAGAGATGATCTCAGCCACTGAGGCCTTGATGATGTCCTTCAAGGCATCGAAACGGATCTGCACCCGGCGGTTATCCTCCGGGTCGCGCAGCATGATCACCGAGAAGTTCTTGGTCTTCCCCTTGGGGTGCTGCCAGCCGTTGATCTCGTTATGATTCATTTCTGGAAGTAGATTCCCGAAGGCCAATTGCTTGGCGTTCTCTTGGATCTGGCCTCTCCAGCGCAGATTCACCACGTCCATGCGCTCATTTGCGGAGTAGATCACCGGAATTGATCCATGGAGCTTCTTGGCGATCTGCAGCGCCGGATTCTTGGCCGCCGATGACGCGTAGAGATCGCGCACCTCATCGGTGTGTGCCAGAATCTCACGAATACCCTTGGCGTTCATTCGTCCTGCACGATTATCCATCGCGCCATAGCGCGACATGATCGTGAGCAGTGGGAAAAACGAATAGGCGATGGCACACCGCGGCTGGTACCCGGGCGGGATGTTGATGATCGGGAATCCGTAGGTGATGGCGCGCTTACCAAGTTGTCCACCGGTCGTGATACAAACCACGCGCATGGTCTTCTTTCGGACGTCGTCGAAGGCCGCAAGCGTCTCTTCGGTCTCCCCGGAGTAGCTCGAGCAGACCACGTTGGTGTCACTATCCATCCAGGACGGAACCCCATATCCCCGGTGGACGGAGATGTTGAGATGATCGGCGCCAACGGTGGAAGAGGCATAGCTACGCAGCAGGTCCGCGCCTATGGCAGATCCGCCTAAGCCAAAGAAAGCATAGCGGTTAGAGGTGGATTGCTGCCTCCATAGAGGGGCACTTTCTCCGATGCTGACGGCTTCCTTTACCTGTTCTGGGAATCGATACAGAGTATCGAACATGTTCGAAGCATCGAGAGCCGACGCCGGATTCTTGGGCATGAATGGCCCCTTTCAGTCTTGAACGTTGGCGGCGATAATAGAAAGTGTTACCATCGTTTCCAAAAAGAAAAAAGATTCTACCCGTCAATTGACGGATTACGTAGTTCCACGGGCGCCCCTGCATGCTTGCGACGAAGCCGCATATTGAGGAACTCGACGGTGATGGAAAAGAGCATGGCCGTGTAGACGTATCCTTTGGGGACGTGCACCCCAAATCCCTCGAGCATGAGAACGAGACCGACCATCATCAGGAAGGCCAAGGCCAAGATCTTCACGGTCGGATGTGCATGGATAAAGGCCGAGATCTTCCCGGCGCTGAGCTGCATGACGATGACGGCAATGATGACCGAGATGGCCATGACGGTGAAATTCTGAACCAAACCGATGGCCGTGATCACCGAGTCGATGGAGAACACGATGTCGAGGATAATGATCTGGGCGATCATCGTGGCAAAAGCAGCACGCGCGGCACCGGAGGGGGCATGTTCAGCACCCTCGAGCTTATTGTGGATCTCGCTGGTGGCCTTGGCCAGCAGGAAGAGTCCCCCGCAGAGCATGATCAGGTCCCGACCGCTGATCCCCCATGGAGCGTCCATTGCCAGCACTTGAGGGAAGTAAAACAGGGGCGCAGTGAGCTGGGCGATACAGACGGCCCCCATGAGAAACACCAAGCGCAAGACGAGCGCTAAAGAAAGTCCGATGGTGCGTGCCTTTTGCTGTTTCGAGGGCTCGAGTCGGCCTACGAGGACCGAGATAAAAATGATGTTGTCGATGCCAAGTACGATCTCAAGCACGGTGAGCGTGAGCAGTGAGACGAGGTTATCGGAGGTAAAGAGTGTTTCCATGCGTGCAAATCTAATTTTGTTGCCATGAACTTCAGAAGTATCGACCCAGCAACACAACAACTCGTGGCAGAGTTCGCGGCACAATCATCTGCTGACGCGGCACGATCGATCAGGTCATGCTCCGATGCGCAGCGGTGGTGGGGTGCGCAGTCGCTTGACGATCGAATCGCAGCGATACAACGCCTGGCAGTCGTGCTCGAGGAGCATCGCTTGGAGGGGGCTCGCATCATCACTCAAGAGATGGGGAAGCCCCTTGCACAGTCACGAGCAGAGATCGATAAATGCGCCGGTGTCTGTCGCCACATGGCGTCGATTGCCCCACACGTTCTTGCCGACGAGGTCATCGAAGCCGGCTTTCGACAGAGTCGAGTGACGTATGAGCCGCTTGGAGTGATCCTGTCGATCATGCCGTGGAACTTTCCTCTGTGGCAGTTCTTTCGGTTCGCCGCACCGGCACTCGTTGCCGGGAATGGCGTCCTGCTGAAGCATGCGCCAACGACCATGGGCTCGGCACTCTTTGCCGAACGGCTGTGCCATGAAGCAGGACTGCCGCCAGGCCTGGTGTCGGCTCTGTTGATCGATGTTCCCGAGGTTGAGCACGTGATCGCCAACCCTCTGGTGGCGGCCGTGACGTTTACCGGGTCGACCCGTGCAGGCCGCTCCGTGGCGCAGATCGCGGCGAGACATATCAAGCCGGCTGTGCTGGAACTTGGTGGGAGTGATGCGTACATCGTACTCGACGATGCTGACATGGATGTGGCCGTTGAGGCGTGTGTTGCAGGTCGTCTGCTCAACGCCGGTCAGTCCTGTATTGGCGCAAAGCGATACGTGGTGCATCGCAGTCTGCATGATGAGTTCACCGTTCGCGTGGCCAAACGGTTCGATACCGCTGTCGTTGGCTCACCGCTGGATGAGTTGACCGAGGTCGGTCCGATCGCTCGGGAGGACCTTCGCGACGTTCTTCTTGACCAGGTGCGACGCGCCATTGATCATGGCGCTCGACGCGTCACACAGAGGAATTCGGACGATGTGCCGGCAGGGGGCTGGTACGTCCCGCCGATGTTGCTGATCGGGGTTGACCCGTCAAATCCGGCATTTCGAGAGGAACTGTTCGGACCGGTGGCAACGGTCACCGTGTTCGACACGGACCACGAGGCGATCGCATTGGCCAATGATACCGAGTATGGCCTGGGCAATGCGGTCTTTACCCGTGATGCAGATCGCGCCCAGCGCGTGGCAGAACGTCTTGAGAGTGGTACGGTCTTCATCAACGACTTCGTGCGAAGTCATGCCGCCCTTCCGTTCGGGGGTATCAAGGCCTCCGGTTACGGACGTGAACTTGGGCGCTGGGGCATGTTGGAATTCGTCAACGTCAAGAACATCACGATTGGGTGATGCGCGCCACGCGCGCATCACGGCGCTGCTTGGCTAGTGCGCGCAGATCCACAACGTGGTCGGCCTCATCGACGATCTCAGCGCCGAGCATGGTCTCAAGAACATCTTCCATCGTGATGATGCCTTCGACGCCGCCGTGCTCGTCGACAACCATGAAGACGTGCTGACGCTTCTGAAGAAACTGCTCCAACGCATGATCGAGTGTGATGTTCTCAGGGATGAATCCGATCTCGCGCTTCAATCGTCCAAGCTCCACCGTATGCCGCCCTGCCAGTGCCGCGCGTAGGATGTCCTTCGTCATGACGTAGCCGGCGACGGAGTCGAGATCCGATCCGTCATGTACGGGCAGTCGTGAGAACATCTGTAACTCGGGATGCTTGATCGCCTCACCAACAGTGAGCTCGCTCGAGAGCGCCGAGACGACCATTCGCGGCGTCATGACGTCGCCAACCTCGATACTGCTCAGTTGCATGATGTTGGTCATGATGCGGTATTCACCCGGATCCAGTGCCCCCTCCTCGCGAGCCGTCTCAACAAGCGCCTCAAGCTCTTCTCGAGCTTCCTCTTCTTCTTCCTCCTGCGTGCGGGGCTTGGTAAGCGTCACAAGCAGACGGTGTACCAGAAGCATTGGCGTGGCAAGTGTGGAGATGACTGCCAGTGACGTGCTGGCAAACCTGAGCAGATGTTCAGCCGAGCGCTCTCCGATCGTACTCGAGACAACCTTGATGAGGGCCAGCCCCGTGGCAAGAAGCGTCAGGTCGATAGCAAGGCGCTGACCATCACTGATGGTCGTCATGACGACGCCCGCTACGGCGAGGATCTGAAAGATCACATCGACGACACTGATCGACAAGCGTGCCTCGTTGGGCTCGTCCAGAGCGTGCTTGAGACGCTTGCCAACTGACGACCCCTCGTCGGCCATGGTTCCGACGACCGAGATCGGGAGATTCGCCAGCACGGCTGCGACAAGCTCCAAGTAGCCACTGATCGTGACCGATACGACGAGTAAAGCGACGTCCATCACCGCGATCGGAACTCCGTGTTGACGATGCGAATTGGACGTGGACTCTTGACAACTCCGTATGGTGTGCTCACGGTGGGTGTGGCCTCGACCATCACCTTGGTGGGTTCTGAGTTCAGGCCGCCGATGGACAGTGCCAGTGCCATGAGGTCTTCATATCCGCGGTCGCCGATGACCTTGGTCAGATCGACCTCGATCTCAAGCGGGAAGGGGGCTGATGTTTGTCCGCCGGGGATGCCCACCTCTTTGCGAATGGCTCCGCTGATCGTTGGTTTGTCATCAATGAACAGCTGCCACGGAAGCTCCTTTAGGGTCAGATCCGCAGGCTTCGCGCCACCACTACCGTCGTTGGGGTTGCGAGCCTCGACGTACACCGTAAAGGTGGTGGTGAGCCTCTTCGAACGATACGCGGTCAGCAGCTTTGCAGCATCGACCACCGAGACATCCGAGATCGACCGCAATCGAGAGACGTCCACACCCACGATGCGCATGTTCTCGACGCGTAGAATGCGGAACTGCATGTCCTTGAGGGACATGATCGAGTTGGCCATATCGCGGATGCTTGCGCAGGAGGCAACGAGAAAGAGAACAACAAGGAATCCAGAGCGTACGATCATGATCGGTCGTTGAGAGTGGTGAGGAGTAACTGAGCAGCGATCATCCCGCTGGTGGCCACCAGTGGCATACCGCCACCGGGGTGGGCACTGCCGCCAACATACCAAAGATTCCGGACGTCGCGCGAGCGCTGACGTGGACGAAGAAAGGCACTCCATGGTGTGTTCGACGAGGCACCATAGAGAGATCCGCGGTCGGTCGACCATTCGGTGGCCATCGTGTCGGGAGTACGAATGTTCATCGCATGGATGCGTGGTCGAAGCCCAAATCGCTCCATCCGTCGCAGAACGTTCTCGGCTCGCTCCTGGACGTTGTCCTGCCACACAGAAGGTGCAGTGTCGCCTGCATGTGATCCCGAGCCCCGTGCCGGAGCATTGACAAGCACGAACCAGTTCTCTGTCCCGGCCCGCGCCAATGAAGGATCGGCCACACATGACCGTGAAATGTAGATCGTGGAATCCGGGTGGGGATGATTCCCGTGTTCGATCGCATCAAACTCGGAGCGATAGTCGTCGGCAAAGAGAATGGTATGCTGAGCCAGTCCACGGTCCTGCTGGTCGGTGCTGATCTGCAGAACAAGTCCGCTACAGGACGGGTCGCGAGGCAGGGGAACATCCAATCCCAGAAGCTTCCGTCGAGTGATCGCCACATCAGCATTGGAAACAACGTGGTCGATCGTGTGCCGTACGCCACCGGCAAGCTCCAATGATCGTACACGACCTGCATCAACGTGGATCCGTTCGACCGATGTACCCAGGTGGATCCGCACACCAACCTCCCGAGCGAGCCGCTCGAGTCCGTCGGCGATGGCGTGCATGCCCCCTACCGGATACCATGCACCGAAGCCGATCTCCACCCATGGGATGACCATCAGCGTTGCCGGCGCTCGATAGGGCGACGATCCGTTGTAGGTGGCGAACCGATCGAACAGCTGGACAAGTCGCGGATCCGAAAAGTACGATCGGTTATGATCGTGCAAGGTCGAGAAGGGGCGAAGCTTTGGAAGCGACGGCAGCAGGGGAAGATTGGACGGTTTGACAAGTTCACTGATGCCATCAAACGATGAGAAGATGAAGATGTCCTTGGTGAGCTCGTACACCTGCCGCGCATGCTCCAGGTAGGCGCGTGCGCGTGCCCCCTGTCCCGGAGAGAACTGTTCAATGGCATCGATCACCCTCTCGTGCTCAAACGGGAGGTCCATCCGGGAGCCATCGGACCACCGATACTGGCAGGCGGGATCGACGCGCACGAGTGTGATGTAGTCACTTCGCCGAGCACCGACACGGGCAAACACATCGTCGAGCACGAACGGCATCGTCACCAGTGTCGGTCCGGTCTCAAACGTGCTGCCATCGAGAATGGTGCGGTTGAGCTTGCCGCCAACGCGCTCTCCCTGCTCGAACAGGTCGACCTGATGCCCCTTAGCCGCCAGCTGGATCGCCGCAACGAGCCCGCCAATGCCACCTCCGATGACGCCGACGCGTAGGGTGTTAGAGGCTGCCATGAGCCGAGGGGAGTTCGATCAGACCATGACGTCCGGCACCCACGGCATCGAACGTCTCCAGCGCGGAGATCAGCCCCTCGATGCCTGTCTGGGCCTCCCAGTAGGCAAGGGGATAGACGCGCTCCTGCAGCGTGTTGTTCGGCATGAGCGCAGCATGGATCGTACGAGCCCGATCAACGATCGCGACATTTCGGCGCTTTGCGGCAGCACGGATCTTCCCTTCGAGAGCCTCAACGGAAGCGCTGATAGCGGTGCGCTGAGCTTCTACCGTCGCGATCAGGGTCGAGTCAGTTCTCTCTGCCGCTGCTCGGTAGGGGGCTAGCAACGACTCGATCGTTGCCGACCTGCTTTGGGCATCGGGGAACATGTCGTGTGTGAGTGCATCGGCAAGCTCCCGTTCGATCGATGCCCACTCACGCATGAAGCGGGTGGCCGTTGTTTCGGCCTTGGCAAGAAGTCTCTGGATCTTTGACGTCAACAACGTGGCACCATGCCGTAGCACCGGCACGGGCTGCTCGATGCCGCATGCCTGATAGGCCTCGGCAAGCTGAGCGTGGTAGGCGAGTTCGGCCGCTCCAAGCACGTTCATGACCGTTGGGAGAATGGCATCCTGCACCAGCGGCCGACTTAGCACCGATGGACTGAAATCCTCCGGTCTGCTGCGGACGTGTTCACCAAGCCCCGGCTCATCAGGTTGCGGTCTGCGGCGTTCATTGTTGTCGATAACGAAGAAGCCAAACTCCGGAACCGCCGCTTGCAGTGGCAGGCCGTTGCGCTGACATTCCTCCGCCCCCTGAACGAGCGCCGTTGTGATGGTTCGAGACTCGACCTCCATCTCGACCAAGGGCTGATGCATGCCGGACGTGATGACCTCGCTGGCACGCACCACCAGAACGCCCCAGTGTCGAAGGTAGGGGGCAAGCATCTGTAAGAACGCATCACCCCATGGTGTGCCGGCAGTCCAGCATGTGCGCACCCGCTCGCGAGTGGTCGCCTCATGCGGTCCCATGAGCATGTCCGCTGCCTGCCCAACCTGCTCCTGCATGATCGTGTCACACAGACGCATACTGACCGGCATTCGACGTCCGTCCGACTCCCATGTCGCAACCGATGTCGGCTGCGCATCTGCACCTGGAAGCGTTAGCGCCGATGCCTCGGCAGCATCATGATCATTATCCTCCAACCAGAACACAGCCACTGCGGGAACGCCAAGCGTCGCACTGATGCGGCGAGCCTCCGCCACTGCCGTGCGGATCTTGTAGAGCGTGTACATGGGACCGCCCATCATGCCGATCTGCTGACCGGTTGCTACTACGACGCTGCCGGGCGCGCCGAGTACGTCGAGTGACGTGCGTTGACGTTCCGAGAGTTCCATCGGCATCATCGACAGTTCGACGAGGTGGCGCAGTCGTGACCTGGATGCCCCCTGGAGAGCTCTCTTCTGACAGAGTTCGGGCGTGACCTCACGATGAGGAAATCGATCTGAGATCGGCCCTCGGCTCGTCAGGAAGTCGCCAACGGTGGAACTCGCACCAATGAGGTCGTGATCGATGATCGTCATCGGTCAGAACCGTAGCCGGCAACCTCGTCGCCCTCCGTATCGCAATGATACTCGCGGCGAGGACCGCTCCCTGCCGGTGTCGAAGAGGCACCCTGACCGATGGCGAGGATGGCCTCTTGTTCAAGGAATGCACGCAGCTCGGCGTCGCGCTGCCGAAGTTTCGCATCAACGTCACGGGCGAAGTATTGACGTCCGTCAACGAACGTGCGCTCGACGCGAGACATGTTCGACAGTGGGTTGCCGGTCCATACGACAACGTCCGCGTCCTTACCAACCTCAATGCTTCCGAGACGGTTCTCAATATCCATCTGCTTTGCGGCATTGATGGTAACGAATTTTAGCGCATCCTCTTCGGAGACACCGCCATACTTGACGCTCTTGGCTGCTTCCTGATTCAAACGGCGGGCCATCTCGGCGTCGTCGGAGTTGATCGACACCATGACGCCTTGCTCATGCATGATGGCCGGACTCTCCGGAATGGCATCGTACACTTCAAACTTGTAGGCCCACCAGTCGGCAAAGGACGAAGCCCGCGCGCCGTGCTTTGCCATCTCCTTGGCGACCTTGTATCCCTCAAGGATGTGCGTGAAGGTATGCACACGGAAACCAAACTCCTCTGCAAGACGCATCAGCATGAGGATCTCACTCTGTACGTAGGAGTGACAGTGGATGTTGCGCTTTCCGTTGACGATCTCGACGAGCGCGTCGAGCTGCAAGTCCCGTCGAACCGGCTTCGTCGGATCACCCGCACGCAGGTCTCGCTCATACTCCTTCGCAGTGCGGAACGCATCCCGCATGATCTCTTCGACACCCATGCGGGTCTGCGGATAGCGCACCGTGTAACGGTCGCCCCAATTGGCTTGTTTGACGTTTTCGCCGAGAGCGAACTTGACCGTTGGTACGGCTCCTTCAACCTTCAAGTCCTCGGCATCGGCACCCCATCGGGTCTTGATATACTGTAGCTGGCCACCCATCGGATTTGCCGACCCATGAAGCAGGTGCGTGGATGTCACGCCGCCGGAAAGCTGTCGGTAGATGTTAACATCATCCGGGTGGACCACGTCACCAATGCGGACTTCGGTCGTGATTGCATGAGTGCCTTCGTTCACTCCGCGTGTGATGGCGATGTGCGAGTGCTCGTCGATGATCCCCGGGGTGATGTGCATGCCGGAACAGTCAATGCTAGTATCGGCTGTCAGCCCCTTACCGATGGCTGCGATCTTCCCGTCACGAAGCACCACGTCGGTGCTGTCGAGAATGCCGCTCGGGCCCGACGTCCAGACGCGAGCATTCTTGAGAACGATGTTGGCCTGGGGCGGACGTGAGGCGAGTCCGAATGGACCAAATGGGAGCACAGATGGAAGGGGGCGGCGCGCGCGAAAGGTCGTCGGGGCAGTGCGTTCGGCCGTCATTCGCACGACGGAATCGCGACGCAGCACGAACGGTACCGTCACACCATTGGGTTGCACGATGTCTCCGCTCATCATGACGCTATCGGCAGAGGCTACTGCGCGAAGTGTGCCCACAGTGCCGAGCGTGTCAGTGGTGATCGTGAACGAAACTCTCTTCCCATGGAGCGTGATACTCGACGGTACGGTGATCGAATCACGCGTGGTCTCGATCGATGGAGATTCAGCCGTTCCCTTGATGGAAACACGCAAGGGGCGTGCCGACGGAAGAGCTGAGGACGAAAGCGTCCAGTGGCCGCGCATATCGATCTCAGCGTGATGGTGCTGGATGCTCTCGCCGCCGGCCACGACCACGCTGTGGATGTCACTTCCGGCGTCGAAGATCGGCTTTGACATGATAACGAAGTTGGCATAGTAACCCCGCTCGATCTTGCCGACGCGGTCTGCGATCCCTGCCATGCGTGCTGGCTCGGTGGTCATCGCCGCCAGCGCAACGTCCGCACGCAGCCCGCGCTGGACGGTTTCGCGAACGCGAGCCAGATAGGTGGACTTATCCTTGAGCCCGTCTGTGGTAAAGGCAAACCGCACACCGAGCGAGTCCAGTAGCCGAGCATTGTCGGCCGCCCAGTACCAGTTCATCAGATCTGCAAGGCCGATCTCGTGGGCCGAGACGGCATCTCGAACGTCCGGAACCTTTGGAAACTCCAACGGCAGGATCATCTCAGGGCGGACACGGGCCACCATCGGCAGACGTCGAAACTCTGTGCCTGTACCCTTGATCAGAAGTCTGAGATTGAACTCCTTGGCGATTCGATCCCATCTGCTGATGTCGTTCTCATCAAGGCACTCGGCCACGAACAGAGCCTTGGAGGCGGTTGCATCGCGCAGAGCTTCGAGGGAGTGGTTGAACTCCGGTGGACGTTGTGATGAGCCCCGAGCTGCTGCAGCGTGGGCGCGTCCGTACCAGTCCGCATCATAGAATGCCTGACGTACAAGAGCGATCGATCCCATCTGTGAGGTTGGATACGGCGTCTTGCTTGAGCCCTTGGTGAAGGACATGGCCTGATAGACGCCGTCATTGATGATCGTCTGCGATGCCGTCCCCTTTCGAACGATCACCGCGGCTGCACTTCCTCGAAAGATACCATCATTCGATACCGTTGCGGCAGCACCGAAGCCGATGCTCTGCCACTGCTTTGCTGCATCGGCTGAGATCGACAACGCATCGGATGCTTTGCGCTCTGGACGTACAGCCTGATTCCAGTAGCGGGCACCCTGTTGTGGTGGAGTGACGGGATCACCATCCTCTTCCCACCGCTGCTCTCCGGTCTGCGCCGACATACTCTTGTCCAACGTTGCAACGGGAAGGAACGGCTCAACGAAGCCGGCATACACCCACGCGCCGCGCACGTCGCGCACTTGCGCACCGGGCGGTATGGCAAGGTTGCGGCCCACATCCACGATGCGCTCACCGCGGACGATGATGACCGCTGAATCGATCTTTGATCCGGGGGCCGGCACAACCGTGCAGTTGACGTAGGCGACCACCGGAACGCGCTTGTCGCGAAGTCCATCGATGGCAGTGGTAGAAACCTGTGCGACCGCCACAGCGGCCGACACGAGCAGGAGCAGGAGTGTGCGAATCATCTGGCAAAACTACGGCTCACAATGGCTCGAAATCATCACGGCCCGACGGATTTCAGGTCCGAATACCTCGCACGCACGCGATGGCCTGCGGTTGATCGACGATGCCAGCCCCTTGCCGGGACGTCGATACGTCTGGTAGGGGGCGAGCAGTCTCAAGCAGGATCGCCTTGACGCGCTCCGGCGCGAGAGTCGCGTCGCAGGCTAGGAGCTGCGCCACGATGCTCGTGACGATCGGCGCCGCAAACGAGGTTCCATCAACCAGCTTGTAGAACGGAGCAACGAGTTGTTCGTGCTGCATTGATTCGCTGATTGCTTGGCGAAGGAGCGTGGCATCCTTTGTGTCCCACATCGCCCCCTTCAGGTCGGCGGCATCCAGAAGCCGGGTTGCCGAGGTCTCGAGCATGTCATCCGACATCGAGTCGAGAGCAAACAGTGCACCGGCGCGCCGCTGCTGCGCCGTCCCCGGTAGCAGCGGCCCTGCAAGCCAGAGAGCCGGAGCGATCACGTCTGGTTTCTGGACGCCGAGATCGGTGATCCCGAAGGTGGAATGGTACATCGCATTGTCATCATTGCGCACCGTGTTGTTGTCGTTCAGGCCGCCAACAGTGATGGCGCTTGGTGCGGCTGCCGGCGGACGGATCGGTGCCAGCGGATTGTTTCCCGCAGCAGCGACAACGACGATGCCCTGTCGAACAAGGGACTCAACGGCAGCATTCACCGGGTGTGCAAGTGTTTGATCCAACTCATCGGCATAGACGCTGATGTTGACCACGCGAATGCCGAAGCGTGCCGCATTCTCAGCGATCCACTGCAAAGCCCAGGTGATGGTGGAGGTTGGAATGCGACCATTCTCGTGCATGGTACGCACAAGAACAAGTCGGGCATCCGGAGCCAGAGATGTATACATCCCGCGCGACAGGTGTCCGTTCCCAGCAGCTGTACACGCCGTCATTGTCCCATGCCAGTGCCGATCACGTGCAACGGCAGGGGGCGACTCAAACTCGGTCTTCTGAACGGCATCGACGTATCGGATGATACGGTTGACCGGTTGCGTCAGATCCGGATGCGCCATGAAATCACTATCGACCATTGCGATCACCACCTCGTGCGTTGAAACAGCGTCAATGGCGCGTAGGCGCGTTGGGATGGGCAAGGCTGAGGGTCGTTTGTCGTTGTGCATGCTGTGAATGGTCTGCGCTGCGCGGTCGTGCGCGGTTGCGAGGCGCGAAGTTACTGCTCATCGATGGATGCATAGATTTGCATCGTCATTTGCAACAACATTTTTTGGGATGGGGTATGCGCAGACAGTTCACGCTGATTGTGCTTGCTCTGATGATGGTCGTAGCACGGCCACTTCAGGCGCAGGTTGATGCCAAGATCACGGTCGATTCGCTCACGCGAATCCCGACGACGAAGAAGTCCGAAGGACCGTGGTCATGGTACACTAAATGGGGAGTCGGCTTTACCACGGTACAACTGACCAATTGGACAGGGGGCGGTCAGGATGCCATCAGCGTCGGCCTGAACTGTCTGGCGTCATTCGATTATTCGGACTCGGTCTGGATGTGGGATAACGAGCTGCAGCTCGGTTATGGCCTTGTCAAGCAAGGCGAGCAAGCGATCCAGAAGTCGGACGACCGGATCATTTACAGCATGCGCGGCTCGCACGCCACATCTGACTGGTATCGTTTCACCGGGTTCCTTGATCTGCGCTCACAGTTCGTTGACGGTTTCAACTACAACGTGCTCGACACCAACAAGAATCCGAAGCTGATCTCGAGTTGGTTCGCCCCGGGCTTCCTAACGGCCGCTCTTGGTGCTGAGTTTCGGCCGATCAAGCAGGTGCGCGTTTTGATCGCCCCGTTTTCGTCGCGCTCGACATTTGTTTCAGATGATCGCATCGTCGAGCAAGGCGTCATCACCGGTGAAGGGGCCTTTGGTCTTGCTCCCGGCGTGCGTTCCCGCACGGCTCTTGGTGCCGTGGTCAACGCGAGTATCGACTGGGATATGTTCACCAACGTCACATTGCGTACCCGCTTCAACGGGTTCATGCCATATGAGACCCCTGATCTCTGGGTGGTGACCCTTGAAAATGCCGTGTTGATGAAGGTGAATGACTGGCTCAACATCACATGGCTCTTGGACGTGTTCTATGACGATCGCATTCCGGTGCTGCGCACGGACGGAACCTTGGGTCCTGCAACCCAGCTTCGCAATCAGGTGATGTTCAACATCAACTGGAATCTCGGTTCGTGATCATCTGACGGAACTCCTGCTCGGTGAGCACGGTAACGCCGAGCTCCCGGGCTTTGGCGAGTTTGCTGCCGGCCGCCTCGCCGGCGACCACGTAGGATGTCTTCTTCGAGACTGATCCGGAGGCCTTGCCTCCGCGGTGTTCGACGAGTTCCTCGGCATCTCGTCGCGTCATGGTGGTGAGTTCACCGGTGAACACAAACGTCATGCCGGCGAACTCGCTACTCATGGCACGGGGCTGAGATGATTCCAACTGCAATCCGGCAGAGCGGAGAGTCTCGATCAGCGTCCGGTTGTCGTCCTCGGCCATGAACGACAGGATCGAATCGGCAATGGATTCACCGATCTCATTGACCGACGTGAGTTCGTGCTTGGTGGCCGACATCAGGGATTCGATCGACGTGAAGTTCCTGGCAAGGATCTTAGCAACACCCTCACCAACGAATCGGATGCCAAGTGCGAAGAGCACCCGTTCGAAGGGCTGCTGTTTGCTGGCCTTGATGCCATCGGCCAACTTCTGCACGCTCTTCGGAGCCCACCTGTCGAGCATCAATATCTCGTCGGTGCGTTCAGGCAGGCGGTAGATGTCTGCTATCGACGTCAACAATCCCGCCTCAATGAACTGCTCAATGGCCTTCTCACCCAATCCGTCGATGTCCATTGCATCGCGCGAGGCAAAGTGCTCGAGGGTGCGCCGAAGCTGCCACGGACACCGAGCATCATTGCAGAACCACTGAGCATTGCCCTCCGGACGGTGGATGTGGGCTTGCCGAGGGCACGGGCAGACGTGCGGCATCTGCCATTGATGGGCAGTGGTGGGACGGAGCTCACGAACAACGGCGCTGACCTTCGGGATCACATCGCCCCCTTTCTCGATGACCACCGTGTCGCCGATGCAGAGGTCGAGATCCCGAACGTAATCTTCGTTATGAAGCGTAGCCCTCGAAATGGTCGACCCGGCCAGTAGAGTTGGCGTGAGTTCGGCCACGGGCGTCACCACGCCGGTGCGTCCAACCTGCAGGGTGATGTCGCGTAGGACGCTGTGCGCCTTCTTTGCTTCGTATTTGTAGGCGATGGCCCAACGCGGTGACCGGGCCACCGAGCCAAGTTCCTGTTGCTGACGAAGCGAGTCGACCTTGATGACCACGCCATCGATCTGAAACGGGAGTTCGAATCGACGCTCGTCCCATTCGGCCAGGAACGTCAACACCTGTTCGACGGAGTCGCATGTGGCCGTTGCGGGGGATGTTGGAAAGCCCATGCCGCCGAGCATGTGGATGTTCCCGACATGCGACTCAAGGGGCACATCCTGCGTGTCAAGCCAGTAGGCAACGAACTCCAATCGACGCTTGGCCACCGCCTTGGGATTCTTCTGCTTGAGTGTTCCGGCGGTCAGATTACGAGGGTTGGCAAAGGTCTTCTCACCATGGGCCTCAGCTTGGCGGTTGATCTCAAGAAACGTCTCAGTGAGCATGTACACCTCGCCGCGCACCGTCGCCGACCGAATGTCGGGATGATCGAGGCGAAGTGGCACTGCACGAATGGTCTTGACATTTGCCGTCACGTTGTCGCCCGTCTGCCCGTCGCCACGCGTCGCCGCTTGGACGAGAATGCCATCACGGTAGGTCAGGGACATGGCAACGCCGTCATACTTCAGTTCACAGACGTACCGTGGAGACGCCCCTTCGAGTGCTTGTCGGACGCGACGATCAAAATCCTCGACCTCTTCTCGAGAGTATGTGTTGGCCAGAGAGAGCATCGGTACCTCGTGGGTGACCGTTTCGAAGGTCCCAACGGGTTCGCCACCGACACGTTGCGTGGGTGAATCCGGGGTGACCAGATCCGGATGCGCTGACTCGAGGCGTATCAACTCGTCAAGCAACAGATCATACTCGCGGTCGGAAATCACCGGCCGTGCATCGACGTAATACAAGCGGTCGTGACGGAGAATCTCACGCCGAAGGTCAAGGATGCGCTCGGCATCGTCGCCGGGGAGATCGAAGAGTGATTTCATCCCCAAATATCAGCATCGGACGGGGTATTTTTGGCCGCACTCCACTCTGAAGAGGTCATAGATGCCGCAATCGATCCGCACGCTCTTTCTGCACGTCTTCCTTCTCTGGGCCTTGCCGGCCACTGCGCAGTTCTCCTTCACGCCGGTTGGCGTTGGGCAGGTGCGCACGGCAGCGCCACTTCCTGTCCAGCATGCCTTGCTGCAGGCGCCGGTTGGGCTTGTCGAGGCGTTGGAATCGACGGGTCGGCACGTGCGGCTGACGATTCCGATCCCCGGACGAAATCTCGAAGTCCGCGGCTCAGGATTTTCGCTGTTCACACCGGAGGCGGTACTGATCGAGCGATCCGCAGACGGTGAGCGCAGTGTTGCAATGCCGCGGCACGGACTCTTCCATGGAACGATCGATGGACTTTCGGGGTCGTCTGTCTTCATTGCTGCGTTTGAGAATCACGTTGTCGGCATCATCGAAGTGCCAGAGCCTGAGGGTCGTCGCCGATGGCTGATCTCTCCAGACACCATCATCGCCGGCCGTCCTGCCACGCACGTCGTCTACGAGGTCACCCAGGGTGTAGGCACTCCGCGGCAGTGCCTTTCTGAGACGCTACCCAACTACCAGCAGCGCGCCGATTCCATCATGCAGATGGTCACGGCGTGGGAGCGTGCTAAAGGGGCTGAGGGCGACGAGCCACAAGATGCCACATTGCGAACGCTGCAACTGGCGCTGGACTGTACGCAGTCGTTCTATCGAAACCTCGGCAACAACCTTGCCACGGCTGCCACGTCGGCGATCGCCATCATCGGGGCCGACGCGATGATCTTTCTGCGTGATGCGAACGTTGTGGTGCGCGTGCCTTACCTCAGAGTGTGGACGGTTGCCGATCCATATCCGGGAGACATCGGCGAGAAGCTCGGCCGCGTGAGAGACCACTGGAACGACAAGATGCAACACGTCAACCGCAGCGTAACGTGTTTGCTATCGGGAGAAGGCGGCGGCGGTCTGGCATGGGTGGGCGTCCTCTGTGGTGGCTATGGGTACAACGTCTCGGGCGTCGATGGCCGCGTCAACTTCCCGGCTCCGGGATACCAGTGGGATGTCGACGTCACATCGCATGAGCTCGGACATAACATCGGCTCGTCGCACACGCACAATTGCGGATGGAACCCACCGATCGATTCGTGCTGGAATGCCGAGGGTGGCTGCTATCAGGGTACTCGCACGCGCCGAGGAACGATCATGAGCTACTGTCACCTCCAGTCACTCGGCACCGAGTTGCAGTTCCATCCGCGTGTGGCCACACTGTTCAATCGTGTGCTTGCCAATTCACCATGTACGGGACCCGAGAGGTCGCAACATGATACTGATCTTGCCGTCGTTGACATACGAATGCCCATCAACGGTGCGACTATCATTGCCGGGCAGGCCTTCACTCCGTCAGCCGTCGTGCGAAACGTCGGCCGAGTTGCCATCACCGGTGCTCAGGTGCGCTGCGTGCTGACGCGCCTGGACAATTCCGTCAGCAGAAACATGCTTGTGACGATGAGCCGTCTTGAACCCGGGCAGACGCAGGAGGTCTCCTTCACGCCAATGACGCTCGATACGGCTGAAAGCTATCTCATGCGCGCTGCCATTGAGCTGAGGTCGGACAAGTTCTCGACAAACAATGCCATGACGCGACCATTTCGTGTTGCTGCGGCCGATTCAGGAACCGTCCGCGTAACATCCCCGAATGGTGGTGAGACCTTGGTCTCGGGTCGTACCGCCAAGATCACCTTTACCGCGTCCAAAGCGCCAACCGTGTTCATTGAGTATTCCACGAACTCTGGGGCGGAATGGTTCACCGTTCAGCGCAGCGTCGAATCGTCCGCAGGAGAATACACTTGGGCGGTTCCGTTTACACCGTCACGAACGTGTCTGGTGCGCATTCGCAGCACAACCAACTCCGGGGCTAGTGATGTCTCGGATGCCCCCTTCACGATCTCAACCCAGCGCGATGCGGAGGCCTTTGATATTGTTGACCCATCAACGGAGGGTGTTAGGACAACGCCGTTTGTTCCGCTCGTGGTGATCCGCAACAATGGGACCACTGATCTGCAGGACGTTTCGGTGCGCCTGACCATGCGGTGGAACAGAGCTACAGGATATTCGTACGATACGACCATCGTCCACCCACTGCTCAAGGGGCTGGCACGTGACACGATCGCGTTGCGGAAGACTCCGGTGCTAGCCAATGGTGTGCACATCATGGAGATGTTCGTCGATGCGAAGGACGACTCCAACAAGACCAACAATCGCTTCTGGCGTGAGTTCAATGCGAGTGGACTGAATCCACCGTACAATGTTCGCCTCGAAGCAGGTCCGAATCGTGTTATCCTTCAATGGTCACTGCTTGATGTGGATCCGACGGCTCGGATCGAACTCTGGCGTGGAGAGAGCCTGACGAGTCTTGAGCGCGTTCGTACGCTCCGTCCCTCGGTCAACACCTACGTCGACGATGGCCTCATCAATGGCCGTCGCTACTTCTATGCCCTGCGCACCGTGCGGGGCTCACAGGTCAGCGTGTTCTCCTCAGCGGCATCGGAACAGCCCATGTCGTTCCCTGCCGGTGGCTCCTCGCAAGCCCCATCGCTGATCTCACCGCGGGATGGCGCGCAGGGCGTGCCTGCCCTGATCGATCTGGTCTGGACGTCGGTGCAGGGGGCTGATCAGTACGAGATCAACGTCGCCAACGACGAGTCATTCCAGGATCTGGAGCGGGTGTACGTCGTGCGTGATGCGGGAGATATCGTTGTGCCGCTCGACTTCAACGTCACCCGACGCTGGCGCGTGCGAGCGATGAATCAGTCCGTTATCGGGCCGTGGTCAACCACCTCAACCTTCATCACCACACGCAACTGCGCCGGCTCAGCCCTGTCATTCAACGGGTCGGGAAGTAAGGGCACCGATACCTCACTCACATGGAGAGGAGGTCCGGTGACCGTTGAGTTCTGGACGTATGTGAAGCGCTCAACGCTCCGGCCAACGTCCACCTTCATGGTTGGTCTTACCGACAACGGCGGAAACCGTTTCCAAGGTCATGTTCCGTGGGAAGATGGTCGCATCTACTGGGACTATGGTGACATCGGTGCAAAGGGGCGGATCTCGGCGCCGTTCGGTGATGGCAACTACGACAGGTGGACGCATATCGCTCTGGTGAGCAACGGATCGACGTTCAAGGCCATCTACGTCAATGGTGAGCTGGTCGCCCAAGCCAATGATGCCGCATCACCGGCCGACCTCAAGGAGCTGACCATTGGAGGGATGCGTGGAGGAACATGGTTCAACGGAATGGTGGACGAGTTTCGCTTGTGGAACGTGGTGCGCTCCGGGGAAGAGATTCGCACGACGATGGCGCGCCGCATGCCGCAGCCGTCAGAGAATTCAAAGGTCGTGGGCTGGTGGCGCTGTGATGAAGGATCGGGCGTCACCACACGAGACGCAGTCAGGGGCCGCACGCTCACGCTCAATGCCCAAGTTCTCTGGTCACCAAGTCAAGCCGGGATTCTGTGTGAAGATCCTGTGACCTTGGAGGCAACCGAATTCACATCCGGCACAGGAACGGCCCCGGCAGTGCGCAGCGCGCTGCACGATGTGTCATGGCGCTCGGTCTCGGCACCTCGGGGTGCTCTGTGGTATCAGCTTCAGGTTGTTGATACGGCCTCAAAGCGCGTGATGATCGAAGTTGACAACATCCCGTCGGTTGCCGGCTCAACAACGATCACGTACCCTCTGAGAGGGCTCCCATCGGACTCAACGGTCACGGTCCAGGTTCGTCCACGCGGCACGTATGGTGACGGACGGTGGGCGACCTCATCCATCACGACGCGGACGCCGTGTTCGAACCATGCCATCACGTTTGAAGGGAATGGTAATCGCTTGATCTCGGATGACTTCCTGTACAGTGGCCGTGCCGCAACCGTTGAGTACTGGAGTCTGGTCGACTCGTCCCAGGTGATGAACAGCGTATCGTTCATGATCGGGCAGGCCGACAACGAATCGCGGCGATTCCAGTCTCATGCCCCATGGGGCGATCGAAATCTCTATTGGGACTTCGGCAACTGGCGTGAATTGGGTCGGGTGTCAACGTCCTATGCAAGCAACATCGGAAAGTGGACCCACGTTGCGCTGGTCAGCAACGGTCATGATTCGATGGCCATCTATTTCAACGGTGTTCGTGCAGCCAACTCAGTCTTCACGGGTCAACCGGGTGAGTTACGGCAGCTCACCCTCGGAGGCAATCCGTTCTCGCGCACCTACTGGAAGGGGACCATGCGCGACTTCCGCGTCTGGAACACCATGCGCAGTGAAAAACAGATCCAAAGCTCCATGTTTGATCGACTGACAGAGCCCCGCAGTGGCCTGTTGGGATCGTGGTTGTTGAATGAGGGCTCCGGTCTGCGATCGGTAGATGCAACTCTTCGCAACGCATCGGCCCGAAGTGACGTGGAGTTTCGTTGGGATGTGGCGGGCAGTAAGCTTGCTCATGCATCAGCAGTGGTGCGCGGACGTCGCATCGTCCAACGCGGTGACACAGCGGCCTATGACGTCAGGGAGGTCCGAGATGCTTCGCACTCGTGGGCGGTGATCGGGGGAACGCTGCAGACCAACCCTACGCTTTCGACCGCCATCGTCAAGTGGAATGAATCGGATACCACCGGCACACTTGTGCTGACGCGGACGTACCCGGGAGGATGCAAGGATGAAACTCGTGTTTCGGTGAGTTTGCCACTGATGGTGTCGGTGGACGAACCTCGCGATGACGAGGCTGCGCCATTCCATGCGCCACGCATGATGCCTAATCCGGCCACCGACATTGTTCGGGTGACCGTGCCGGCCACTGCCTCGGTGGAGATCGTCGACGTTCACGGTCGAACACTTCTGCGGCGTGAGTTCGCCTCGGGTGGTCACGATGTTGATGTTTCGGCACTGGCGCAAGGAACCTACTACGTTCGTTTTGTCATGCCACTGGCAACGCACGTGTCCACACTCACGATCCGACGCTGACCTTCCCACCAGATGTTTGCATTACCCCATGCTGATTCCGACCCTGCTGAGTGGCGCCGCGCCATCCTGCAGACGGTACTGACGGTGACCGATTCGGAGACGGACCTCATTGCCAATTGTGCCAATGTGGCGTCGATCCTCTACCACACGTTGGCGGACGTCAATTGGGCTGGGTTCTATCTCTACAAGCACGATGAGCTTGTGCTGGGGCCCTTTCATGGCAAGCCTGCCTGCCTACGCATTGCCCTCGGCAGAGGTGTGTGCGGCACGGCTGCTCTGGACAGACGTACCGTGGTGGTTCCGGACGTCGAGGCGTTTCCGGGGCACATCGCCTGCGATGCGGCAAGTCGAAGTGAAGTGGTGGTTCCGATGCTTTGTGCCGGCGCGCTCGTTGGCGTGCTGGACCTTGACAGTCCGGTGGTGGATCGGTTCACGTCCGATGACGTTGCGCTGTTGGAGCAGATCGTTGACGTGATCATGTCACGCATAGCCCCCTAACATGCTCGAAGGGGGCATGCAGGCCCTCTTGATATCAACAGTTGTGTTGATGCTGTGTCACGTTGTGGCGCTGGCGCAGATCATCATCACCGAAGTGCATCCGACGCCCTCGTCGGGTGAGCCGGAGTGGATCGAATGCATCAACATTGGCCAACGTGCAGTGGCAGTTCGGTCATGGTACGTCTGCGACAGCCGCTCGTGCACGGATCTTCCGGATGTGACCATTGAGGCAGGGGGCATACTTGTCGTCACATCGGACGCAGAGGCGCTGGCCGAATCAAGGGTCGTAGCGCGGAATGTGCTCGTCGTACAGTGCCGGCTACCGTCACTCAACAACACCGTCGATCGGGTTGAGCTCAGGAATGCTGACTCCGCCGTGGCGGACTCCATGACGTACGATGTTCGCCGTCATGTGCGAGGTCGAAGCATCGAACGCTGCGGGCACTGGAGTGGCGGCAGGGTTGTCTATGGCTCCGAGTGGGCTGCGTCGATGCGACGCGACAGTGCCAGCTGCGGACTCCTGAACTCCTGCGTCGTACTGCCGCACGACGTTGCTGTTGAGTCCCTTGTGGTTGGTGACACGACGGTGACCGTGGTCATGATCAATGCCGGATCGGAGACCTCCTCAGGGCGGCGCTACGACATCGAGATCGGGGCAACTCGCGACGGCGGAGACCTTCCCGTGTTGGTGCCGCGCCTTAGGTTCGAGCACGAGATCGATCGGTCACTCCTCGGTCGGCGCGATACGGTGCATAGTGTGATGGTCCGCGTGGTCATTCACGGTGCTGACGACCGACCCGACAACGACACGGTTGAGGATGTCATCACCATCCCACCTTTTGCCGCGAGTGTGACCATTTCCGAAGTCATGGCCGAGCCCGATGAACGTCAGACCGAATACGTCGAGATCTGGAACGGCACACCGGTGCGCGTTGACCTCACGGGCTGGAGCATTGAGGATGCCTCGGGTCGCCGGTGCGTGATCCAGCCGCCAGCCATCGTACCGGCAGGTGGGTATCTGGCGATCTGCGCCGACACCGGCATCGGCGCAATGTCAAGCGTTGGACCTTGGACTCTCATGCGACCAACCCTGAACGTCAATTCCACGTCTGACACCGTCACGCTTCGCACGCCGCAGGGGATGATCATCGATCGAACGCCGTATGATGACGATTCGCATGTTGACATTCTGCAGACGCGCGGACGATCACTCGAGCGCCGCGCTCCGTGGAGTTCGTCCGTGGATGTGGCGGCTTGGACCACGTCCACTGACCCAACCGGTGGGACGCCTGGACGGGCCAACAGCATCGGCCGGCCGCCGCCGGCGACCGGTGGCATGAAGAGCTGGCCTGATCCTTGTTCGGCCGACGAAGCGTCGGGCATGTATCCGTGTTTCATTTCATGGCAGCAGCCGATTGAGCAGGGGATCGGACGTCTGCGCATCTTTCGACTCGACGGTGTCGAAGTGGCAGAGCTCATCAATGGCGAGCTGATCGGTCGCACCGGAAGTGCCGTCTGGGATGTGCGGGACGCGACAACGCGCCTGGCCGTTGCGATCGGAGCGTATGTGGCCGTACTGGAGTGCACGTCGCTGACCACGCCCGACCATCACGTCGATCGATGTCTCATCAACGTGGGTCAAAGCCGCTTCGAGAGTAGAAAAAGATAACACGGTCGTGCACGAAACGATCGGTAGCTTCGTGCTCTGAGGCACGTATGAAGACCACTCCGCAACGACGTCGGCCATCCACTCGCACCGCCAAGCCCCCTTCGCCTGAGGGGGCGCGCACATCGACTCACGACATCGATCTTGATGATGAGGACCTGTACCTTAACCGTGAGCTTTCGTGGATCGAGTTCAACAAGCGCGTGCTGGATGAGGCCGAGGATGCAACGCATCCGCTTCTTGAGAGGCTGAAGTTCCTGTCGATCTTCTCGACCAATCTTGATGAGTTCTTCATGATCCGGGTTGCCGGTCTTCAGGAGCAGATCACCTCCGGAGTGACTGACCTGTCTGAGGACGGCATGCTTCCTCAGGATCAGATCCGCGAGATCCGCACCCGGCTACTGCCGCTCTACAAGCGTCAGGCAGCTATATGGAACAAAGCGGTCAAGCCCGCCCTGATAAAGGAGGGCATTGTCATTCATCCGTTTCTCGACCTCACGAGTCAGGAGCAAGCCGAGATCGAGACGGATTTTGTCGACAACATCCTGCCCGTCCTGACGCCCCTTGCCCTTGATCCTGGTCATCCGTTTCCGCGGCTCCTGAATCGTTCGTTGACGGTGGCCTTTGTCTTGTTCGACGAAGTGGCGGACGATGACGAGTCAAAGGTTGCCGTGGTCCAGCTGCCTTCGGCGCTGCCGCGACTGATGAAGTTGCCGCGTACTGGTGGGCATCACTACGTGTTGCTTGAGGACATCATCAGAGCCCACGCGGGAATTCTCTTTCCCGGACATCGCATCAGCGAAAGTCACCTCTTCCGTGTCACTCGCGACGCAGACGTCGAGATCGCCGAGGATGAGGCAAATGACCTCATCACGGCCGTTGCTGAGGGGATTCGCCAACGTCGATGGGGCACGGACGCCGTCCGCATGGAAGTTGCCTCTGATATGCCCAAGGGGCTGATGCAGTTCTTCACACGGGCGCTGGAGCTTGACGCTACCGACGTCTATCCGGTGGAGATCCCACTGAACCTGCAGGACTTCCTTGTGCTGATGCAACTCGATAAGCGAAAGCTCAAGGACGCCCCCTTCAACTCTCGCATCCTTCCGGAGTTTGAGGCTGACGGTGTGAGCATCTTCGATACGCTCAAGGAGCGGGATCTGTTGGTGCACCATCCGTTCGACTCTTTCAGCAACTCCGTTGTGAAGTTCATTGAGGCGGCGGTTGATGATCCGAACGTTCTGGCCATCAAGATGACGTTGTATCGTGCCGGTGGACGCTCTCCCGTGATCGACGCTTTGAAGCGCGCAGCCAGTTTGGGGAAGAATGTGACGGCATTTGTTGAACTCAAGGCACGGTTCGATGAGGAAACGAACATCGCCTGGGCACGAGCGCTTGAGCAGGCCGGAGTGCACGTCGTTTATGGCGTCATGGGCCTGAAGGTTCACTGCAAGGTCTGCCTTGTCATCCGCCGTGAGGGTCGTGCTGTGCTGACCTATGCTCACGTGGCAACGGGGAACTATAATCTCTCGACCAGTCGACTTTACACCGACGTTGGCATCTTTACCGGGCGGCAGGAGTTGGAGCGCGACTTCGTGCACTTGTTCAATTTGCTCACCGGATATTCTCGCCATGCCCAGTGGCAACATCTTTCGGTGGCACCTCTGAACTTGCGCGAAACATTCATCGCTCACATTGACCGGGAGATCGAGCATCAGGAGGCCGGACGTCAGGGGTACATCATCGCCAAGATGAATGCGTTGATCGACGCCAAGATCATCAAGGCACTCTACCGCGCCTCGATGGCAGGCGTGAAGATCGATCTTATCATTCGTGGTGTGTGCTGCCTGAGGCCGGGTATTGAGGGTGTCAGCCAGAACATAACTGTCCGTAGCATCCTGGACCGATTCCTTGAGCATAGCCGCATCTTCTGGTTCCGCAACGGTGGCGAGGAGACCGTGTACATCTCCAGTGCGGATTGGATGCCAAGGAACATGGAGCGCCGGGTCGAGATCGCATTTCCCGTGCTCGACCGGCGTGTGCGAAAGAAGCTCCGCGACATCTTGGGTCGGTACCTCGATGACAACGTCAAGGCCCGCCAGCTGCAATCCGATGGTTCGTATGTTCGCCTCGATCCGGGTGCTCAGCCCGTTCGCGTGCAAGCCGATCTATTGGCACAGTTGAAACGCCGATGAACATCGACCTTACGATCGCTCTACGTTACCTTCGCCCCCGCCGTTTTTCCTTTATCGGTCTGATCGGCATCCTATCGGGTATTGGGATCATTCTCGGTACGGCCGCGCTCATCATTGTGATGTCACTCTTCAACGGCTTTCGGGACGTGGCTCACGACCTCATGACGTCGTTCGGGCCACACATCAGGGTGACGGCACTTTCCGATGCGCCCCTTGACGGAGCCGCTCGCGGATGGTCGCCGGTGTGGCGCACCTCACTGGTTGTTCAGGCACCTCAGGGCACCTCGGTCGTGCAAGGCCTCGGGATCGTGGCTGATGATGGACCAACGATCCGCTCGCTGACCTCGGCCCTTGTTGGCGGTCGTGCTGACCCGGCGTACCGCGATGGTCTGGCCGGTGCCGTTGTCAGCTCCGGGGTGGCACAGTCTCTGAACCTCTACCTGGGCGACACGCTCAGGATCCTCAGCCCGCGACAGGTTGAATCAGCGCTGACGATGATGACCCTCCCGATGGGCACGCCGATCATCGTCACGGGCGTCTTCCAATCGAATGCCTCTCGCGAAGTTGACGCCTCCACGATCTACGTGCCGGCCGATGTCATGAAGCCCCTTGTCGGTTCAGACCGGCCCACCGAGTGGCACGTTCGAATCGCAAACCCGGGGCAGGCCTCTGATGTGGCGAGTCAGATCATGGCGTTCACTGGGGAGGGGGCACGCGTTGAAACCTGGCAGCAGATGAACCGCGGTGTGTATGACACGATGCGACTCGAGCGTCTTGGCTCGTTCATTGTCTTGATGCTGATCATCGTTGTTGCCGCTTTCAGCATCCTCGTATCGCTTACCATGGGTGTGGTCGAGAAGCGGCACGACATCGCCATGCTCAAGGCCATGGGGCTGACCAATGCGATGGTGTCTCGCATCTATGTATGGCAAGGACTCTTCATTGGACTCGTGAGCGTTGGCCTTGGGACCCTGCTCGGCCTTGCCGCCTGCTACGGCCAGCAGACCTTTCAGTGGATCAGCTTCGACATGTCCCAGGGGTATCTGGTCCCGGCACTTCCGCTGCGGGTGCAGACAAGTGACGTGGTGGTCATTGCCGTGGCTGCCATCGCGGTGGCCTCGTGTGCGGCCATCTATCCGGCCAGGCGAGCCGCAGCCTTGGAGCTGATCTCGTCGCACACGCGATAGCCCTCAGCGGTGAGCGACAGCACATCGTCACGATCGTTCACAAATCCCTCTTCGATCCAGTACGTCAGGTCCGGCTGAAGCATCGAGCGAACATCAATGCCGAATCGCCGGCTGATGTCTGCCAAGCGAAGTCCGTCGGCCCGCAGATGCAGAAACACATGCTCAGTAAGAAGGTCCGACTCTGAAAGGTGTTCGTGGTTTGCTTCCGGCAGAGCCCCCTTCATCACGTGCTCTGTCCAGGCACTGAGTGAGCGGAAGTTCCAGTATCTGGTTGTCCCGACGAAGCCGTGGGCGCTCGGCCCAACGGCGAGATACGGTTCTCCGTGCCAGTAGGTCAGATTATGCCGGCATCGACGGCCCGATCTGGCAAAGTTGCTCACCTCGTATTGCTCATACCCTGCATTTCGGAGCGTGGAAATGACCGTGTGGTACATCTCTGCGTCGACCTCTTCGGGAAGGGGCTTGACGCGCCCCTTGATAAGGTCTGAGTAGAGTGGTGTGCCGTGCTCGTAGATGAGCGAGTAGGCCGAGACGTGATCAGGATTGAGCTCGATCATGCGACGGAGATTATCACGAAGAGTCTCGATCGTCTGTCCGGGCACAGCAAACATGAGGTCCATGTTGACGTTGTCGAACCCTGCCTCGCGGGCCAGCTGCATTGCAGCCACGGCCTCATCAGCATCATGAATGCGGTCGAGAAACTCCAGCTCTGTCTGTTGAAACGACTGCACGCCATACGAAAGTCGATTGATGCCGCTTCGTCGGTATCCACGAAGTCGTTCCAAGGTAACGGTCCCGGGGTTGCACTCCATGGTCCACTCACAATCTTCTGCGAACGTGAAGTGCTCCCGCATCAGGGAGGTGATGGCATCGATCTCGTCGGGGTGCAAGAGTGAGGGCGTTCCTCCGCCGAAGAATACCGAAGTGAACGTGTTCCCCGCGCCGGCGTCGGCGCGAAGAAGGATCTCTCGTTTCAGAGTATCGACGAAGCGGGCGATATGCTCGGTCGACTCGATGCTGTAGAAGTCACAGTATGAGCACTTCTTTTGGCAGAACGGCACATGAAGGTAGAACCCGACCATCACTCGATCCTCATCAGCATTCGGTTCCATCGCACATGGGGCAGTGGGTTTTCTTCACTTCGTCCGCGAGACCAGTAAATGAACATGGGAGCACCAATGATCTCTTTTGTGGGCAGACAGCCCCAGTAGCGGGAATCGTAGGAGTTTCTGCGGTTATCTCCAAGGACGAAGACGGAGTCGGTGCCAACGATGATCTCAACCGGACTTCTTTGAGTGGCAAGGATCGGGTCGGCAGGCATCTTCACCGTCGGAGGGTCAGGCAGGGGGCGCCCGTTGATCCAGACCCCTTCATGCGTGAGGGTGACGGTGTCGGCTGGCAGTCCGATGACGCGTTTGACATACATCTCCGGATTCGACGTGCTGTCCGACTCACGGGAGAAGATCACCATATCACCCCGTCGAAGATCTCGCAGGGTGTATGCCAGTTTGTTGACGATGATATAGTCACCCGGTTGGAGGGTGTTCTCCATTGAGTGCGAGGGGATCTCAAACGCACCGATCACAAAAAGACGGAGCAGAACAGCAACGATGATCGCCACCGAGGCGCTCGTGGCAATGTCCCGCCAGGTGATTTCCGAGAGCCCCGTGTCCGACATGGTCAGTGATGATCTTGGAGATGTCCGTGCGATCACCGGACCGTTAGCGGATGATGGTTCCGATACGGCTCCAGCGAATGTTCTTCAGGCGCTGCGTGAGCGTGAGCTTCCGCCCATCGGGTGTTTCCACCGGAAGTGACCAGTAGACCACCATTGGGGTTCCGACGACGTCTTCCTCTGGGATGAATCCCCAGAATCGCGAATCAAGAGAGTTGTCGCGGTTGTCTCCCATGCCAAACACATAGTCACGCTCTACGGTGTAGGTCGTGGCAGCCTTACCGTCGATGGTTCGGAGGTCTGCGTTCACCGCATGTCCCTCACGGCCGATGAAGACCGCCCACTCGTGGAAGTTCTCCGCGGTGAGCTGCAGGACATCTCCCTTTTTGGGAATGCGGATCGGCCCGTAATCATCGCGCGTGTAGCCGCGCCCTGCGGGAAACGTCGAGCTGCGGTCAGCCTCACAGACCATCGCACGTTGCTCGGGTGTCCATCCCATGAACTGGGCGTTCTCGGGCAATCCGTACTCCTTACCATTGACGAAGACACGTCCACGGCGGATCTCGAGGACGTCACCTGCCACGGCGACGCATCGTTTCAAGTAGTACTCAAACGCAGAGGGATTGACCACTTCGCGATTCCCTGGGAACACAAACACGATCACATCACCCTGCTCCGGCTTGATGATCGGCGGTAGCTTGTAGTAGGGAAGGGGCATGTTCAAAAACGGCACGATCTGGGGCGTCGATGGTCCGAAGACGAACTTGTTCACGAACAGAAACTCGCCGGCCAACACCGTACTCTCCATCGAACCTGTCGGAACAACGAATGATGCGAGGGCCAGACCATTGATGATCGTCACCACCGTGAGTGACCACACGATGGTACGGACCCATGCGATGACATGCTCCTTCAGGGTCTCTGGCTTCGGAGCGTTCAGACGGTCGTGTCGGCGCTTGAGCAAGAAAGCTCCAAGACGTCCCATACGACCATACAGAGTTTCGATGAATGACATTGTTCGTTGGATCAGTCAAGTGATAGAACGGCGTGAAATGCTTCCTGTGGGATCTCGACCTTGCCAACCTGCTTCATTCGCTTCTTGCCTTCTTTCTGCTTCTCGATCAGCTTACGCTTTCGCGAGATGTCGCCCCCGTAACACTTTGCCAAAACATTCTTGCGCATGGCACTGATACTCTCACGGGCGATGATCTTTGAGCCAATGGCGGCCTGAATAGCGACTTCGAACATTTGACGCGGGATAAGCTCGCGCAGCTTTGAGCATAGCCGCTTGCCCCATTCATGGGCCTTCTGACGGTGCACGATCGACGAGAGTGCATCAACCTGCTCGCCGTTCAGAAGGATGTCCATACGCACCAGTTGTCCCGGCTTGTAGTCAGCATACTCGTAATCGAGCGACGCGTAGCCACGCGTGTTGCTCTTGAGCTTGTCATAGAAATCGAAGACCACCTCGGCAAGGGGCAGCTCAAACGTCATGTCAACCCGGTCGGCCGAGAGGTAAGACTGACCCATCATCGTGCCACGCCTGTCCATGCAGAGCTTCATGATCGTGCCGACATACTCCGATGGGGCGATGATCTGTGCACGGATGTAGGGTTCCAGAATCTCGTTGATCAAGGTCGGGTTCGGAAGCTGCGCCGGATTATCAACCCACAGGATCTCGTCACGCGTTGTTACCACCTGATATCGCACGTTTGGAACAGTGGTAACAATGGTCTGATTAAACTCACGTTCGAGACGCTCCTGAACGATCTCCATGTGGAGTAGTCCCAGGAATCCGCACCGGAAACCAAATCCGAGAGCGCTCGATGATTCCGGTTCAAAGGTGATGGCCGAGTCATTGAGGGACAGCTTGCCAAGTGCTTCGCGCAGATCCTCGAAGTCATCGCTGTCGGCCGGATAGATCCCACTGAACACCATTGGCTTTACTTCGCGAAATCCCGAAATGGGATCTGTCGTGGGGTTCGAGGCCAACGTGACGGTGTCGCCCACCTTCGAGTCCTGTAGCTTTCGGATCGCTGCCGTAAAGTACCCGACGTTTCCGGCGGAGAGCTCTCCGGTTCGCTGTCTCTGCATGTAGAGCACACCCACCTCATCAAGCTCGTAGGTCTGACCCGTTGCCATGAAAAGGATCTTATCCCTTTCACGCATGGTACCGTCGATGACCCGCACGTACACGATCACGCCACGGTATGCATCGAACACAGAGTCATAGATGAGTGCACGCAGAGGTGCCTTTGGATCGCCCTTGGGAGGGGGCACGCGTTCAACAACGGCTTCCAGGATCTCATCGATCCCGATGCCAGCCTTGGCCGATGCAAGGATCATGTCCTCTTCCTTGCACCCGATCAAGTCCATGACCTGTTGCTTGACGCTATCGATCGTCGTGACAGCACTCGGTAGATCGATCTTGTTGATCACGGGAATGATCTCGAGGCCCTGCTCGATCGCCATGAACAAGTTGGAGATCGTCTGTGCCTCGACACCTTGCGTGGCATCGACCACGAGAAGAGCCCCTTCGCAGGCACTGAGTGATCGCGAGACCTCGTAGGAGAAATCGACGTGTCCAGGCGTATCGATCAGATTCAGCTTGTACTTGCTGCCATCCTTAGCAGCATAATCCATCTGAATGGCGTGGAGCTTGATGGTGATCCCACGCTCCTGCTCCAGCGGGTTATCGTCGAGGATCTGATTCATCGTCATCTCGCGCGCCGACACCCGGCCGGTCCTCTCGAGTAGGCGGTCAGCCAACGTCGACTTACCGTGGTCGATGTGCGCGATGATGCAAAAATTCCGGAAGTGCTGCATAAGACCGCCAAATTACGGATTACTGACGACTGAGGACCGATGACCCACCGTCATTGCCGCGAAAGCGGGATGCACCGTCATTGCCGCGAAAGCCCGTTGTGACTGTCATTCCCACGTACCTTTTTTTACCGACCCGCAGGTCGGTAAAAGATCGGTAGTGCGTAGTTTTGCGAGCAACATTGTTCGTTTCACCACGTACGGGATAGAATCCATGGCGAATCCTGATTTCTCGGTTCTGTTCAATGGCATTGATGCCAAGGACCACAATGTGTTCCGCGAGTTCCTCTCGGAGGATGCACAGTTCCGATTTGCGAATCATCCGCCTGTGGTTGGCCGGGATGCCATCGTGAGTTTTCTCGAGGGCTGGTTCCAGTCGATCGCAGCGATCAAGCACTCCGACATGAATGTTCGTGAGGGCAACGGGTTTGTTCTCACTGAGGGCGTTGTAACCTATACGCGCCATAGTGGTTCTGTGCTTTCAGTGCCGTTTGCGAACGTCTTCAACATGGTTGAAGGAAAGATCAAGGATTACTTGATCTACGTCGACAACTCCACGCTCTATACTGAAGCATAGTTTGTAAATTTGTACCAGCACACATGTCGTGTTCGCCAAGCCCCATGTACACGCACCGTGCATGGGGCTTGAAGTTTTTTGACCTTTCCTGCCCCGTTTGATGCGGCTGGAGCCCCGTGCGCGCATCAGTTCAGCGTGTAGCTAACGGACACGGTTGCAAATGTGTCCGATGTTATGAGGCCTTTCGACGAGGGAAAGATCCTGTCGGCTGATTGGAGTGAACGGATCTCAGCTCGCAGCATGATGTTCCGTTGAATGGTCCAATCAATGTTTGTCGAAAGTGACGATGCGACAAATCCCATACCCTGGGGCGTGCCCACGATCACCGACATTGGATCTGAAAAGTGTTCTGCTCGGGCAGACACTCGCCAATTGGTGTGCAGGCGATAGGAGGCGATGGCTGCAACGCTCCAAACCGTGGCGGTTGAATCGCCAGCTTGCTGTTGCCGTCCTACATCTGCTATCGCGACGCACGTCAGATCCGTGGCTGGCTTCCACTCTGCCCAGAAGTTGTTGTAGAAGCGCCACGAATCATTCGGCATCGGCTGCTGCAGAGTTGCCGTGCGATCAAACATGTTACCATAGAACGTTCCCCAGTTGAATGTCATGGTCGAGTCGGGCTTCCACGTGATTCGTGAGCCCCATGCGAGGTCATCATTTGGTGTCACGATACGTTGCCATCCATTTAAGATCAGACCTTCGACGGTCAGCGCGTCTGACGGCTGCCAGACAACGGCACCGCCGGTCTCATAGTACGGAGTGGCGTCGGAGCAGTATAGACGCGATAGAACGAGGTTCTCCCGTTCGTTGATCGATTCATATCCGATGTGTGAGGGCATGATGCCGGCGCGGATGGCGATCTGCTTCGTTATCTCCATCCCAATCCATGCCTGTTGGATCGGTCGATAAGCAAAGTCCTCTCCAACATAGTTCACGTCGGCAAACCAACCATTTTGGAACGCAATCGTGGCATGGAAGCCGCGCTGCTCATAGCGGAGTCCGAGGTCCGTCTGCATCGGGCCGACCCGATCATTCACGGACGGCTGAAGCGTGTAGGATCGTCGTCCGGCAGGCAGATCATTGGCCGAACGGGAGTAGGCGATTGTTGCGCCACCGAAAACCTTGGTGCCATCCGACGCAAGCGAGCAGGGCGCAACGATGCAGGCAGCCAGGCCGACAACGAGGAGGCCTTCGAGAAGACGCGCGCGGCAGGGGGCGATCATTGTTCCGATCGCGGTTTGACGACGACCCAGGCGATCTTCGTTGAAGAGGCATTCGCGGTGATGCGCGCCCCTTGACCCTGAAGGTACAACGACGTCAGCTGTTGAATTCCCAGTTCGGTGCCCTTGATCCACCGCGAGATGGTTCCGTCCTTCGAAAGGAACAGAACCGACGTATCCCACAGCCAGCAGAAGTCTTCGGCGCCTTTCGGCATGGTGACCAAGATTTCACTCGGTGTGTCCGGACCGTTCGTGATCATCAGAACATTTCGCGTACTGTCGGACTTGTCCACGTAGGTCAGCTGACCGCTTGGATGACGCCGAATACACCGCCCGATTGAACGTGCGATCGAAAATGTCACGGCCGTGTCGACGCCCCGGATCTCAAGACGGTGTGGAATGGCGAGTGCATCATTGCCGACAACGAACACCGCCACCCACGACGTGTCCATCCAGGCATGATAGCCGACCCGACGAAGGGGGATGACCGCTGCAAGGGGCGTTCCATCGGCACTATAGCGCCAGAGTTGCTGTGATTCCGTGTAGCTATCACCTGTGTCTGCAGGACGTTGCACGCGCACGACCGAAAAGTCGGTTGAGCCTGGAATCGGCGTTGGCGAGAACTCCTGATCCGGTGTCGACGTCACGCGTGTGATCGCCGACGTTGCCAGGTCATACCGATAGACGTCCGTCGATCCGTCTCCTTCACGGTCCGACACAAACAGCAGTGACTGCTCGTCGGCTGAGAAGGCCGGCTGGTTATCGTACCCTGGCGCATCGATGATCATCGCTGCGTTGCTCACCTCGCCGGTGCGAATGTCGAAATCAGCAAGCCAGATCTGTGTTTCCGGGAGCGCCTCGGCCGGTACCGACCGGCATGACGATAGAGCCGCCGCGAAAGCGAGGAAGGCAAGGATGGCGATGATCTTCATGTTCATGGTCAATCGGTCGAGACCGTGTCACGCCCCAACGGTCACGGTCAATCGTCAATACGCTCTGGCAAACAGCACACGCTGCGTGCTGGGCTTTCCTGTGCGGATACACGTGCCGGCCTCTTGAGGATTGTCGAGCGGAATACAGCGGATCGTTGCTTTCGTTTCATCCTTGATCAGCTCTTCCGTTTCGGGAGTACCGTCCCAGTGTGCGCTGATGAAGCCCCCTTTACCATCGAGTGTGGCAACGAAGTCTTCCCATGTATCGACGTTCGTGATGTGGGAATCGCGGTAGGCGCGCGCGCGCTCGAACATTGACCGTTGAACATCATCCAACAGGGTCACGATGCGGTCTGCCAATCCTTCAACGGGGATGCTCTCTTTTGTTCGGGTATCACGGCGAGCCACCTCCACGGTACCGGCTGCCAGATCGCGCGCGCCGATGGCGATGCGGACCGGGATCCCAAGCTTTTCGTACTCGGCAAACTTGAAGCCGGGCCGACTTTGGTCATCGGTATCAATCTTGACGCGGATGCCGCGGACACGCAGGTCGGCGGCGATCTGATTGATGTGCGGATCGAGCTCGTCAAGGGGCTTGGGGATCGGAATGATGACCACCTGATGTGGGGCGAGTTTGGGCGGGATCATCAGTCCCTCGTCGTCCGAGTGCACCATCACAAGAGCACCCATAAGGCGCGTACTCACGCCCCATGATGTTGCCCACACATATTCAAGGGTGTTGTCTTTCGAACTGAACTGCACGTCAAAGGCCTTGGCAAAGTTCTGACCGAGGAAGTGGGACGTACCGGCTTGGAGTGCCTTGCCGTCCTGCATGAGAGCCTCAATGCAATAGGTGTCTTCGGCACCGGCGAAGCGCTCGTTCGGTGTCTTGACTCCCTTGACCACGGGAATAGCCATCCACTCTTCGGCAAACGTCGCATAGACGTCGAGCATCTTGCGAGTCTCGTCGATCGCCTCCTCGCGCGTCGCATGCGCAGTGTGGCCCTCTTGCCAGAGGAACTCGGCCGTGCGCAGGAAAAGGCGCGTGCGCATTTCCCAGCGCACCACGTTGGCCCACTGATTGATGAGAAGGGGCAGATCGCGATACGATTGGATCCAGTCGCGATAGGTATTCCAGATGATCGTTTCCGATGTCGGACGCACGATCAACTCCTCTTCAAGACGTGCATCAGGGTCGACCACCACGCCACTGCCATCGTCGGCATTCTTAAGACGATAGTGCGTCACGACGGCACATTCCTTGGCAAAGCCTTCAACGTGCGCGGCTTCCTTGCTCAGGAAGCTCTTCGGAATGAACAGCGGGAAGTATGCGTTGACGTGTCCGGTGTCCTTGAACATCCGGTCCAGCGTATCACGCATGTTCTCCCAGATCGCGAAGCCATATGGCTTGATGACCATGCAGCCTTTGACGGCGGAGTAGTCTGCAAGCCCGGCCTTGCGTACGAGATCAATGTACCACTGAGAGTAATCGTCCGCTCTTGATGTAATGTCTTTGCTCATAGGAGAGCAAGTTACGTAGTTACGGAGGTACAGAGAGCCGCACGTACCTCAGACGATGGCATCATCGTTTACCTTCAAACAGATACACTACCTGACCATCCGGAGAGACGTAAACGGCGTTTCGAGCTTGGCTGTCGAAACCTGGAATGATCTCGGCAGGTTCTAGGCCTTGATTGCGCAGTCTACTTATCCGTGCTGCCATGTCCGGCATGAAGTATGTCAGCGTCAGAGAGGGCACATCACGTGCTTCATGGAGTCCGATCTCTGTGAACCCGCTCGACATATAGACGAACCGATAGGGCGTCGTGTCGGAGCGCACAACCTTGAAGCCGAGGCCAGCCCACCACTTCTGTTCCTTCGAGATGTCGTCGGTATAAGCGCTCAACTCAGAGAGTTTTCCGCATACCGGGTTGAGTTCTGTGGTGGGACGAACCACGTCAGGTTCCGAAGACTTTGCTCGGATCGTTACAAAGACATTGTTCGGAGATCGAAGGCGGAGTTCTCTAAGGGCTGAGTCCTGTGTTGCCGCATCCCGTCTGATTTTGCGCGCATCGAGTATGCTCTTAGTCAGTGCAAGGTCGTCTACGCTAAAGATGATCGACGGGGACGGTTGTGAGGTGCGCACGAGCGTTATGACGATCTGCCCGTCGGTGAGTGTCAGTGCTGAGTCGACTCTATCACCGGGCCGGCGTATCGGCGAAAAGCCCAGCCGTGCCCACCAGGTGAGTGATTCGAGGAGGTCTCGACTGGAGAGTTCAAGCCGAACGGCGGAGTTAAGCTCAAGGTTTGCTCCCGTGACCTGCGAAAGGCACCGTACAGACGGCAGAGCCAAGAGCACTGTGACGATTATGGGAATGAGCTTCATCATTGTTCGCCCGAAAATAAGCTGCCAGACTCTTTGGTTGGACTCACACCCATGTGCCGATAGGCAAGGGGCGTGGCCACACGTCCGCGTGGTGTACGTTGTAGAAAGCCCTGCTGGATGAGGAACGGCTCGTAGACCTCTTCGAGGGTTCCTGAGTCCTCACCAACGGCAACGGCGAGTGTTGAAATTCCAACCGGGCCACCGGAGAACTTCTCGATCAGTGCCATCATTACGCGTGTATCCATTTCGTCGAGCCCGAACTCATCGACGTCCAACGCATCGAGCGCCATACGAGCGATCTCGCGTGTGATGACGCCCCCTGCCTTGACCTCCGCAAAGTCGCGGGTGCGCCGAAGAAGACGGTTGGCTATGCGGGGGGTACCCCGAGCGCGACGCGCCAGTTCACGGGCGCCATCGGCATCGATGGCAGCTTTCAGTAGGGCCGCACTTCGCTCGATCACCAGCGTCAGGTCTGCCGCATCGTAGTAATCCAGCCGGTTGGTGATGCCGAATCTTGATCGCAGCGGCGCGGTGAGAAGCCCTTGCCGCGTGGTTGCACCAACAAGTGTGAAACGGGGAACAGAAAGCTGGACGGACCGCGCGGCCGGCCCGGAGTCGATCATGATGTCGAGCCGGAAGTCCTCCATGGCCGAGTACAGATACTCCTCGACGACCGGAGAGAGGCGATGGATCTCGTCGATGAAGAGGATGTCGTTCTCGTCAAGACTTGTGAGCAACCCTGCCAGATCTCCCGGCTTTTCGAGCACGGGCCCTGACGTGATCTTGATGTTGGTGCCCATTTCACGGGCGATGATATGCGACAGGGTGGTCTTGCCCAGGCCCGGAGGGCCGGTCAGCAGAACGTGATCAAGGGCTTCGCCCCGACCGCGAGCTGCGGAGATGAAGATCCTGAGGTTCTCAACGATCTTGCGCTGACCCGTGAAATCGTCGAACGTAACGGGGCGCAGAGACGCGTCAATGTCGTCATCTCGGCGGATCGGATCGGTCGATGCGTTCGAGCGGTTCATCCGGCAAAGTTACGATACCTCGATCGGCCCGTGCGTCACTTGTTGCCAAACATTGTTCCGGAGCCGACGGCTACGATCCCGTCGTAACCACCATAGTCCAGTTCGCGGTAGTAGGCAAAGGCGATGAACGTGTTGTTGGCTGCCGCAGTATTGCCTTCAAACTCCTCGTAGCTGATCTCCTGTGCCGCATCGGAGTCAGCGCCAATACGACCATTGGCGTAGAGGTAGTTGTGGCGTCCGCGTCTGACCCATTGACGCAGGCGGTACAGGCGGTTGGCAGAGTCGAAGTACATCAGCCAATTGCGATCGGGCTTCCAGTTGTTGAACGATCCCGACACGAAGATATCGTCATCACTGGCGCCACCGGGTGTGGGGTCGAGCAAGAACTCAATGGGTATGAACTCATCGTTCACATCCGATACCGACCGAGAGATCATGGCACCATCATCGGCACGTTCCATGAACATGCCGTTTCGACGGATGTCCGAAAGCCCTATGGGAATCGGCTGACCGGTCGAAGGGAAACGTCCCGGATTGGTAAGGTCCAGCACACGGTACTCATTCTGAGCCGGGATGCGTGATATGCGAAAGATCTTTCCACCTTGGACCATTCCGAGAACATCGGCAGAGATGCTCCCGGGATTGCGAAGGGGGCGAATCCGTTCACTTGCGATGAATGGATCGAACCATCGATGATTGCGATACAACACCACGGTATGGAGATTGGTCGTCAGCAGACGTGCCGTCAGATCCTGGACCAGCGTCTCGATGGTGTAGGCCGTTCCACTGACGCGGTATCGCGGTTCGTAAAAGTCCGTCATGAAGTTCAAGCGCATCGTGGCCCTGGTATCGACGGCAAAGAACCGCGTCTCGCCCAGCAGGGAATCGGTGTCGATGTCGTGAATCCGGACAACCCAGTTACCCGAGAACCGTATACGCGTCTGTTGATTCGGCAGTGTGAACTGGCCACGGTAGCGTGAGTAGTTGGACCGCTCGGGGGCGATCTTCCAGTCGATCAGCGTCGTGCGGTTGTTAACGTCGCTGAGAAATCCATCCTCATCCGGCGTCCAATCGGCCGAGCAATGGATGATGCGGGCATAGACGTTCGGAATCGCTGCCGAGGAGATGTCAAACTCCACCGTGATCGACGATGAGCCGATATCGCCGGCCTTCTCGGCGTTGAGAATGACCACCGGCGGGAGCACTTCGTTGGTGCCACCATAGGCGCGGATCATCCGCAATGCAACGTCGCCTCCATCGGGGTACAGCAGCCCTGCGGGCGTCGGGACAAAGCTATGCGCAGCGCCGACCTCGGCGATCAGAAGGACGAGAAGGATGATGATGCGCGGGCGCATCATCCACGGCGTGCCTTCATCACTTCGCGCTGTCGAAGGCGAATCTCCCGTCGCATGGCAGCCTCTTCGTATCGCAGCTGATCCTCATCCGTCTGTGGCACAACCGGAGGAGCTGGAAGGGGCTTGCCATATTGGTCGATCGCCACGAAGGTCAGGAAAGCTTCTGAGGTTCGTGTGCGCGTATTGTGCAGTGGGTCTTCACGTTCCACCTGGACGAAGATCTCCATTGATGTCTTGAAGGCGCGCGTCAGCACGGCCGTGATGTGGACCACGTGTCCGAGCTTGATGGGTTCGTTGAAGTTGATCTCATCGACCGACGCCGTCACGCATACCTTGCCGCTGTGACGCATCGCGCTGAGGGCTGCGGCGATGTCGATCCAATGCATCAGGCGGCCCCCTAACAGATTGCCGAGATAGTTGGTGTCATTGGGCAAGACGAGCTCGGTCATGACGACGGTGCTCTCGGCTGGGGTTTTCATGGGAGTCCTTGTTCGAGTCTGTCCACAACATCTTTCTGTTGCGGCTGCCTGACGATGCGCCGGTAGGCCGCGATCGCGGTGCGCGCTTCGTCATGACGTTTCATGTCGGCAAGTAGCGTGATCTTCGTCACGAGTGCCGGCTCGAGCCACTTGCTGTCCGGATACTCATCGATGATCGCATCTAGTTGGATGACGGCGGCCCGGCGGGCAAATGTCCGCTGGTAGTGCTCGGATGCCAACCAGTACTTCTCGGCCAATCGGTCTCTCAGGTCGCGGATACGCTTGGTGGACTCAAGCGATAGTGAATCGCGCATGAACATGGACTGAAAGTCCGTGTAGGCCAAGATCGCCTTGCGCGTATTCTCCTGGTCCCTGTCAGCCGGCAAGGCCAGTTTATCATAGCACAGCGCTGCCTTGTACATGGCATCGCGCACGAACTCACTCGACGGGTAGGATCGCCGGAGCTGGTTGAAGTTGAACGCAGCCATGATGTACTCGCTACGCTCAAAGTTGATCTCGGCCATGTAGTACTGGGCATCATCGGCATACTGCGACGCCGGATACTGGAGCTTGATCACGTCGAACTTGGCCTGTGCCTCCAACCAATTGCCCTCGTCGTAGGCGGCCTTCCCCTCGGAATAGAGATCGTCAACGGTCTTTGCCTTCTTGACCGTGTCCGATGAGGAACAGCCGGCAAGAGCCATCATCATGAGTGCTAAGATGTGGAAGGGGGCTATACGCATCGAGCAGATCACCGGGTCGTTATCAGTATCCCATGGAGGCCAGTTGGGCGCGATCGTTGCGCCAGTCGCGGCGCACCTTCACGTACAGTTCAAGGTAGACAGGATGACCGAGATACTCCTCGATCGTGGCCCGCGCCGTCGAGCCGATCTTCTTCAGCGCCGCACCTCCGGCGCCGATGATGATGGCCTTTTGATTTTCACGTTCCACGATGATGTCGGCCGAGATGTACCATTTGCCTTCGTCATTCTCTTTGAACTCGGTGATCATCGCTTCCGTGGCGTAAGGGACTTCTTCGATGAACTGTTTGAAGACCGACTCGCGGATGAACTCGCTAACAAAGAATCGGTCCGTCTGATCCGAGGCCATGTCTGGGTCGAAGGCAAATGGAGCTTCAGGTGCAAGCTCACGAAGGATCTTCAGCAGATCGTCAACGTACTTGTTGTCCTTGGCAGAGATGGCGATGGCCGTCGTGAACAGACCACTCTTGTTGGCCTCATCCATCAGTGGCAGTGCTTCTTTTCGAATCCCCACGGCATCCATCTTGTTGAGCACAAGCACCGTTGGCCGCTTGCGCTTTTGAAGTTCCTCCTGCCACATCGGATCGAGCACCGTTCCGCGCGCGATGGCCTTCGGGGTATCGACGACCACGCAGATGATATCGGCCTCGTTGAGAGACTCCTCAACGTAGCCCATCATTGAGCGCTGCAGCCGGTACTTGGGCTTCAGTAGACCCGGTGTGTCGAGAAAGATCAGCTGAGTTTCACCGGTCGTATCGATCCCCAGGACTCGCCGACGTGTGGTCTGCGGCTTGGGTGTGACGATGCTCAGGTGCATCTCCAGGATCGCATTCAGGAGCGTTGACTTACCGGTGTTCGGACGTCCAACGATAGCAACGGTCGCACAGCGTGTCACGCTGCCTCTTTCGTTGACGGTTCGAAGGTCACACCCGGATGAGAGGCAACCCAGTTGCGCTCCCGTTCGATGATGTCGCGCACAGCCGGCTTCATGAAGGCATCTTCAGGCACGATCGTGCACAGTGCCCTGGCCAGGATCACGGCAGCGGCCTCGAAGGGCATGGACCGGTTGAGAAGAACCAGCCGACGTTCGCGCACTACACAGGCGCCGCCACGAAACGCCCCCTGCTCTCGACGTACCGTGTAGTCGAGCGAGTTGGCCAATGCAGTCAATTCCTCAAGGAGTTTTTCAGCTTTCATTCGGCGTGTGCGCAGGTGGATTGTGAAGGGGCTGAAGGGCCCCAAGAGTGATGATTGTCACAGAAGCCAGCATCGACAAAGCCACCAGGACGTTGACGAGTGTGCTGGAGAATCGGCTCATGAACACGCGCTCGATCTCTCCGGGCTCGGCAAGGGGTAATCCGGTGAGTCGGTCAAAATACATCCACAACCGATAGTCCTCACTGGCAACATAGGCCTGAACCGGCAACGTCAACACAAAAAGGATGGCTGACATCAGGAGCCATCCATGCCGACGAAACTGCGAGCGCAGCGAGACGATCACTCCAATGCCACCGATCGTTGCCGCCACCCACGCCCAGTCTGTCCATCCTCCCAAGAGCGTATAGAGCCAGATGGTCTGGATGCGCGCCTGGTCCGAAAGCGCCGGATTCCATTCCAGGGTTCCTGGGACAAAGACGCTGTATCCGACAACCGTTCGGGTGATCCCACCGCCCACCCAGACGACGCCGCCGAGGAGCAAGAGAAGGAGGAAGAACTTGGTGGATCTTGTGATCATCACTTCACTTCCCAGTAGAGCTTCTTACGCAGATCTTCGATCCATTCGCGCTCGAGGCGTTGCCGTTTTTCCATGAGTGCAAGCTGCTCAATCTGCTTGTAATCAGTGGCGATGGAAGGTGCGTGTTCCGGCACCAAGCGCTTGCGATACAGGATGTGATAGCCCGGCTTGGTCGGGTCGGCCGCATACGGCAGAGGATCAGAGACCCCGCCATCGGGCAAGGACGTGATGATCGATCTCATTTCGCCCGGCAGGCGTTCCAGTTCGACAAGCCCCATGGCACCGCCAAACCCTTGAGTCTCGCGTTCATCACTGGTCTTGCGGGCAAGTGCTTCGAAGTCTTCGCCGGCCGCAACACGTGCTTTCAGTGCCAGAAGGTCCTCGGTAGAGACCTTGCGCTCTTTGTCGCTTTGGCCAACCTTGATCAGGATGTGTCGGCTGGTGATGGACGACGAGGTCTTGTCGATCAGCTGAATGATGTGCCATCCAAACGGAGATTCAACGGGTTGCGAGATCTCATTGGGCTCGAGAGCGAAGGCCGCCGCTTCGAACGATGGGACGAACTTTCCGCGTTCCACCGTGCCGAGGTCACCCCCGTTGGCAGCAGAGGCAACATCGCCGGAGTATCTGCGTGCGAAATCGCTGAACGATCCGCCGCGCACGACGGAGTCGCGGATACGAACCGCCAGCTGCTGCGCCTGTTTGCTGTCCTCATCCGAGGCTTTGACGTACTTGACGATGTGGTAGAGGTCAACCCGGTCCGGTACCCTCGGGATCGAGTCTTTGTACCGAGCGTAGAAGTTCTCAACATCCGTTCGACTCACCTTGATGTCCGTGAACATCTTTTGCTGGATGCGTTCGATGTACAGACGCTTGCGGATCTCTTCCCGGAAGTCCTTCTTTATGCGGCTGATGCTCATGCCGTACACATCCTCGATGCGCTTTTCCGAGCCGAACTGTTGCACCAGCATCTGGATCTGGTAGTCCATTCTCGACGAAATGTCTTCGTCCGTTATCTCGATCGTCGTGTCTTCCTGCGCCTTGGTAAGCACCAGCTTCTCGTTGATCAACTGATCCAGTATTGCCTTCTTGAGGCTCGGATCCTTGCGATCAATCCGAGGATCGCGTTGGGCCATCGCCTCGATCTGGCCGTTGATGTCGGACTGAAGGACGATCTCCCGTCCAACGACCGCTACGATCGCCTCAATGGCATCCTGGGCATGAACCACCACGCCCCCTGACAGGAGCAAGCTGATCACCAGCAATGGTATGCGAACGCAGGCGAGGGTCATGCTCACTTCGATCCGGACTTCTGAGAGGGGGCTCCCCAGATCTTGTCGATGTTGCCCGCATTGTAGCTGACGGGATGCTTGATGCGAACAGACGAGAGCCAGTTCTCGGTAAGCCTCTTCTGGAGGGCATCCTGATAAACCGGTGCCAGCTCGGAGATGCTCGACTCAAAAGACTTTTGTTGAGGGGGCACGATTCCGTCGAGACGAATGAAGGCCCAACCGGCTTCGAGTTTGACCGGGCCGATGGTCTGGCCGACCTTGACGTTCGATGCGACCTGTTGAGCGGACTTTGACGTCTTGGGGGAGGCAGCCGTGACCTTGCCACGCTGCTCTCTCATTCCGTCTCGCTGGGTGTAGGCGGCCGCGACATCGGCGATGTCTTTGCCCGCGTCCAGCTCTGCCTTGATGACCGTCACAAGCGAATCGGTCAGCACATATACTTCTGTCAGATCATACTTCTGCTCGGTCATCCACCGTCCCGGGTTACTGTCAAAGAACGCACGGGCATCGGTGGTGTCAAACTTGAGCTTGCTCCAGACTTCCTTCTCCTCAACCTTGAACAGTAGGATGCCGTCGTTAAACTCCTGCATGAGGGCTGCAAACTCAGAGTACGATTCTTCGAGCCGGGACGTTGCCCGTTCAAGTACCACAGGGTCGGCCACCTTGTTGACGGCGCGCTCCAAGCCCGGACGGTTGAGCGTGAAGCCGCGCATATCGATGCGACGGCGAAGAGTATCGGTGAACTGGCGAACGGTCAGCTCGGAGGACGGCAGACGGAAGATCACCCGGTCGAGCAGACCTTCCGGAATACTCCGCGTCCAGGTCGTATCCTGCGTATTCTTTGTTGAATCGATGCTCAATAGCAGTTCTGACAGGACGCTTTCATTCCATCCTGAATTCATCGACTTGCGCACGGAGTCGAGCACCATCCGCTTGTCTTCTTCGTAATACAGACGTCGATACGTGCGCTTGGCTGCATCATACTCGGCGAGAGAATCCGGCACGCGAGACGAGTCGCGAACGATGATGTGCGTTCCGAAAATGGTCTTGATCTTTCCGGAGATCTGCCCATCCTTGAGAGCGAAGATCGCGTCTTCAAATGGCTTTACGAGGCGCGATCCGTTGTTCTCCATTCCGGAGGACCGTGAGTACGCGCCACCGAGGTATCCACCCTTGGCCGACGATGTCTTATCGTCCGAGTATGCGCGCGCCAGATCGCCGAATGCATCACCCGTAGGCGTGAGCTTGCGCTGTGCCATGGTCGTGTTCTGCTGAGACGGCTTCATGTTCAGAATGGAGATGACCGTATCGGCAAATCGCTCGGTCGCGGCCGTGTCGCGGGTATCGTTCGGGGTCAAGAGGATATGGCGGAACTTGACGCTGAAACGCGGCAAGCGCTGATAGACCTTGACGATGAAGTAGCCGTAACGCGATTCGAGTGGCCGATCATAGAGTCCACCCTGGGGTAGACTGTAGGCAGCATCTTCGACGGTCTTGATGATCGATCCGCCGCTGATCCATGGCAGACGACCGCCGTTTGCCGCCGTCTCCTTGTCGTCCGATGAGTCACGCGCGATCTTGTCGAAATCGGCACCCGATTTTATCTGAGCGATCAGGCGCTCGGCCTTGCGTCGGCTTGCAGCAGTATCCCAGCCGCGTGTGGACTGTTCGGGGACGGCACAGAGAATGACGCCGATCTCGAGCTCGTACAGACGGCGGGCGGCGAGTTCACGGATTCGCCGTTCGGCAACAGCCTTGTCAAAGTAGAATGTCTCCGACAGAAGGCGTCGATTGTTCTGCAGATCGACGCGTACAGCCGAGTCATTGGCCAGCCCCCTGTCACGAGCATCCGCCACCTTGAGTCGGTAGTTCACGTACAGGCGAAGGAACTCAAGTGCGGTGTCGCGCGGAACACTTGAAAGACGCGTGTCGCGCCGGGTAAGGTTCTTCTGGAACGCCCGCTCGACGTCGCCGAGGCGCAAGGACTCCGAGCCGACGGTGGCAAGCACGGTGGCGGGATCGAATGTAGCGGCGGCAGGAGCCGACGTTGAAGTGGTGCGCTTGGAAGGAGCTGCCTTCTTCTGGGCAACTGCCGGCATGGTAAGGAGTCCAAGCAGAAGGAGCACGCAGATGCTCCGGACGGATGACATCATAGCAGGAATCAGCATGAGATTCTGGAAAAAGAGGTGCGAGATATGACGCGGCTCAGACGAGCGGACTGCAAAAATAGTCAGATGCCGAGCTTGGAACCTACGCGCCAGACATCTCCGGCCCCCATTGTCAGGAGAATATCTCCGGGCCTGAGGACCTCGCCGAGAAGCGCCGACACATCTTCGAGGCGCTCCGCATAGTGAACATGACGGTGCCCAGCATCCCGGGCCGCGTCGGCAATGAGACGCCCACTGACGCCCTCGATCGGCTGTTCACGAGCCGGGTACACATCCATGAGTACGATCACATCGGCATTGTCGAACGATGTGGCGAACTCCCGGTAAAAGTCGCGTGTCCGTGTATAGGTATGGGGCTGGAAAACGGCCACGATGCGCCTGTCCCATCCTTTGCGTGCCGCCTCAAGAGTGGCCTGGATCTCTGTGGGGTGATGGGCATAGTCGTCAATAACGAGTATGCCTTCGGGCGTTTCGCCCTTGATCTCGAACCGGCGGTACACGCCTCCGAACTCAGACAGGGCCTGGCCGATCACGTCGAACGTCACTCCGCACTGCAGCGCCACGCCGCAGGCTGCCAGAGAGTTGAGCACGTTATGTCGACCCGGCACATTGAGGGTGATCCTGCCAAGGGGCTCTCCCCTATAGATCAGGTCAAACGAGCTACTGTGCTCGCTGTAGGTGATGTTGCTGGCTCGCACATCGCACTGAGGCGTGGTACCGTAGGTGACGATCACACGCTTGATGGTGGGCATCACATCGCGCACTCCCGGGTCATCAAGGCATACCAGAGCTGCCCCGTAGAACGGAACCTTGTTGGCAAACTCGGTGAATGCCCCTTTGATGTCATCAAGGTCGCTATAAATATCCAGATGGTCGGCCTCGATATTCGTCACCACCGCAATGGTAGGAAGCAGCTGTAGAAACGACCGGTCATATTCGTCGGCCTCAAGCACCACCCAGTCGCCCGCACCTAAGCGTGCGTTCGACCCGCCCAAGCCGGTGAGCCGGCCACCGACGATCACGGTGGGGTCGAGCCCTGCCTTCATCATCACCAACCCGCACATCGACGTGGTGGTGGTCTTGCCATGCGTACCGGCAATGGCCAGTGTGTACTTCAGACGCGACACTTCGGAGAGCATCTCGGCGCGGCGGATCACGGGGATCTTCTTCTCCAGCGCCGCCACGGTCTCGGGATTCTCAGTTGGCCGCACGGCCGATGAGTACACGACCACTTCGGCTCCGGCGATGTTCGCGGCTGAATGACCCTTGAAGATCACGGCACCCATCGAGGCCAAGTGATCTGTTGTGGCACTCTCGGCCAAATCCGATCCGCTGACCTCGAATCCCTGCGATAGAAGGATCTCGGCAATGCCGCTCATGCCAGAGCCACCAATGCCAACAAAGTGTACGCGTGAGACTGAGGAAAAGGTCATGCGCAAAGGTAGTGACGAGTGACACGCCATCGATTTAATAGCCCCGGGCTTTGGCCCGGGGTACGAGTGACGAGTGACACAACGCCTAACACGCCATGCTAAACGATGTACAGTGCCGGATTACGGTCGCGGAACAGGTCGTTCATCGGATTGATGGACTTATTGCGCGTTTCCGTCGGACTGATCTCAGCGGTCACAACGGCATCGTCGGTCGCCGAGGCATCAGCCAGAACCGATCCGTTGTAGGAGTAAATGGTCGTTTGCCCATTGAAGGACACGTCCTCGCCGTTGTTGTGATCAACGCCGGTCCGGTTGGCAACAGCCAGGTACACCTTGTTTTCGAGGGCACGCACCGGCATGGCCATGCGCCAGACATGGGTGATGAGGTTCGACGGGCACACGATAAGGTCAGCCCCCTGCAGAGCCAGAGACCGCGCACTCTCGGGAAAACGCCAGTCGTAGCAGATCATCACACCGAGGTTGCAGTCTACATGCGGCAGGTGGGTGACAAAGAAGCCCGTATCACCGGGTGTAAAACCGAGCGTCTCTTTGTAAAAAAGATGGGTCTTCCGATACACCAGGGGGCGTGCCAGCCCCTTGCCGGCGATCAGAGCGGAGTTGTAGAATGCGCCGCTCGCCTCGGCGAAGCCGCAAACGACCACTTTGCCGGCTTGTTCGGCGGCAGTGATGATTTGCGAGACGTGTGGTCCGCTCACTGTTTCGGCGATGCGCGAGACCTCTTCGGGACCGATGTGCAGGTAGCCCGAGGTGGCCAGTTCGGGGAAGACGATCACATCGGCATCGATGCGATGGATGTCATCGACAATGCGGCGTGTGTTGGCGTCGAGGTCGCCGAACGTGGGGGCAAATTGGACGCAGGAGACGCGCATCAGAAGGAGAATGAAATGGCCAGGAGAGGGGTGCTTCCGCGCACGCCCACGCCGATGCTGCCCGCAGATGGGGCTCCCGGCAGAAACGGTTCAGTGAGGTCGAAGACCTCGGTGCGAAGAAGGTGAACGCCATAGGCAACGCCGGCACCGAGAGCATAGCCGACAAGCACATCGGACAGATAGTGCACGCCCAGGTTCATCCGCGCAAAGCCTGTCCAGAGGGCATAGCCAACCGACGGGACGATGACGTACCATTCCGGGTAGCAGAGACTCAGCGACGTTGCCAGCGCGGCAGCACCAGCGGAGTGTCCGGAGGGAAACGAAGAGCCCAGCGGATCGCCCGCCGGGTGACGATTGGTGATCAATCCGGGGAACGACTGATACGGTCGGTCGCGATTGAAGATGGCCTTGAAGGCAAAGACGGCGGCATAGGTCGCTCCCATGGTCAGACCGATCTGCACGCCGGACTCAGCCATGCGGCGCTGACTGGGTCCCTCCTGCATGAGAAAGCTGCCACCGTAGAGAATGGCTGGCACACCCAAGGCCATGGGCAGGAGTGCGTCGGAAGCGAAGATGGAGGCGGAGGTGACCGATGCTGACTCGATGTGGTTGAGATCATACACGATGCGGCCTTCGAACGGAATGCCTTCGCCGTCCTGAGCACTGAGCGTGCAGCAGCAGACAGCCATGATGATGAGCAGGGGGCGAGTCATGTTGCAAAACTATGAGGGGCGTATCTTCGCCCGTCATGAATGTTGCAATCATCGGCGCCACCGGACTCGTTGGACGCACCATGCTGAAGGTGCTTGAAGAGCGTCAAACACCGGTGAACCGTCTCGTCTTGGCGGCCTCGGCTGCCTCTGCAGGAACTGTCATCGAAACGCAGGCCGGCCCACTGACCGTTGAGGAGCTCCGCCCGGAGACCTTTGACGGGATCGATGTGGCCCTCTTCAGCGCCGGTGGGTCTGTCAGCCGTGCGTATGCCCCGATCGCCGCAGCACGGGGCTGTGTGGTGATCGACAACTCTAGTGCATGGCGCATGGATCCCGACGTACCGCTTGTGGTGCCCGAGGTCAACCCCGACGATGCGCTCAAGCATCGGGGAGTCATCGCAAACCCGAACTGCAGTACCATTCAGTTAGTGGTGGCCCTCAAGCCCCTTGCCGAAGCTTTTGGTCTGAAGCGCGTCGTGGTCAGCACGTATCAGACCCCAAGCGGTGCCGGACAGAAGGGGATCGACCAGCTCGAGGCCGAGCTCGCCGGCACTGAGCCCACCACACGCATTACGCCGCATCGGCTTGCCGGGAACACGGTCTTTCACACGATCGACGAACTGTCAGGGGGCTCGGAGGAAGAGATCAAGATCATGCGCGAAACACGGCGGATCCTGCACGACGATGATCTTGCCCTTGCCGTCACGTGCGTGCGCGTGCCGGTCATGGGCGGACACGGCGAGGCCGTTGCCGTTGAGACACAACGGGCGTGCCCACCCGACCACGTGCGTGCTCTGCTTGCTGCCTCACCGGGAATCGTCGTGGTGGATGATCCGGCCAACGGCGTGTATCCGATGCCATCGACTTCTCGCGACACCGATGCGGTCTATGTTGGACGGATCAGGCCGGATCTCTCTGTCGCCAATGGCGTGTTGATGTGGATCGTGGCCGACAATCTTCGTAAAGGGGCGGCCACCAACGCCGTTCAGATTCTTGAAATACTCGCAGCACATCGATGAATGCCTACGCAGTGATCATGGCCGGTGGATCCGGCGAACGGTTCTGGCCCCTTTCACGCACGAAAAGACCAAAGCAACTGCTGCGGCTAACGTCGGAGCGCATGATGATCGAAGAGGCGATCGACCGTATCGCATCGATCATCCCGCCGGAGCGCATCCTGATCATCACCAGTCGGGTGCTGCAGCAACCGATCATTGAGGCCCTGCCGGGTCTGCCCCCTGAGAATGTGATCGCCGAGCCGGCAAAGCGCAACACGGCCCCATGTTTGGCGCTGGCATGCAGCGTCATCGAGGCGCGCGAAGGGGGCGATGCTCTGATGGCCGTTCTGACGGCCGACCATTTCATTGGTGATGTCGAGGCCTTCCGCCATGACGTGTCGGTGGCCCTGGATCATGCGCAACGTCATGATGCGCTGCTGACGCTCGGCATCCCACCAACGCGTCCGGAAACGGGCTACGGATACATTCGCATGACCGAGCGCGTCGACCCTTCCCACGTGACGGGTGTTGCCGAGTTCAAAGAAAAGCCATCGATCGATGTTGCGATGCAGTACCTGCGAAGCGGCGAGTTTGTTTGGAACAGTGGAATGTTCTTCTGGCGGACCCATGCGCTGGCGGGCATGATGCAGAAGGTGTTGCCGGAAGTGGGAGCGTGCGTGCCCGAAATGACGGCTGCCCTTGCAGCAAATGACATGTCGAGGTTGGACGAGACCTTCAGTCGGATGCCGGACATTTCGATCGATTATGGGGTGATGGAGAGGGCAGACAATGTCTTCGTTGTTCCTGCCTCCTTTCCTTGGGATGATGTTGGTTCGTGGGACTCGTTGGATCGCATGCAGGAACGTGACGAGCGCGGGAATGTGCTGCAGGGTGCGGCCACAACGATCGACACCAATAACAGCGTCATCGTCAACGCCCACGGTCCAAACCACGTGGTCACCAGCGTCGGCCTCGATGACATGGTTGTGGTGGTCACCGCCGATGCGACGATGGTCTGCCCGAAAGAACGTGCCCAAGACGTCAAGCTGATCGTCAAGACTCTTCGAGAGCAGGGCCGCAGTGATGTCCTCTGAGCCAAACGAGCCGATTGACGCTGACGGTCCGATCGTGCAAAGCGCGATCGAGCGAATTGAGGCGGCATTCGATCTGGACTCCCACGTCACCCCGGCACAGGCCGCCGTCACCCCGGCGCATGCCGCCGTCACCCCGGCGCAGGCCGCCGTCACCCCGGCGCAGGCCGGGGTCCAGCGCTTACACAACGACCTCCGCTCTCTTCTCATCAATCGCATCACCGAGCTGCTTGCGAGGAACCCGGAGAAACTCATGGCCATCCTGTATAGGATCGACGTGAAGGAGGGCGCCGTCAACGAGATCATGTCAAAGTCATTCCCAACGGAAGTGCCGATCCATCTTGCTGACCTTGTGATCGCACGTCAGCTGGAGAAGGCCCGCACACGGGCCGAGCACAGGAGCAGCCGCGACGTGCAGGGGGCGAGCGAATGACAACGATCCTTGCCAACATTGCTTCGCTGGTGACTGTTGGGACAGGGAACGCCCCCTACCTGACGGGTGAGCGCATGCGGAATGTCGGAGAGATCCGTGACGGATGCGTCGTGCATGATGAGCAGGCAATTCTCTGGGTGGGTGCAAGCACCGATGTGCCGGAACAGTTTCGTCAGGGGGCTACCGTCATCGACTGCACGGGCCGTACCGTGATGCCGGGCTTCGTGGACAGTCACACCCACATGGTCTTTGCCGGATCGCGTGCTCACGAGTTCGCCAGGCGCTTGGCTGGCGCCACCTACGCCGAGATCGCAGCGGAAGGGGGCGGCATCCTCACTACGATGAAGGCGGTACGGAACGCCTCGGTGGACGAGCTTGCGGAGGTTGGACGTCGGTTGGTCGACTCAGCCGTGCGCCATGGCACGACGACCATTGAGATCAAGAGCGGATATGGTCTTGACCTGGCCAGTGAGCTTCGCCTGCTGGAAGCGGCCGGTCGCCTCAAGGCGGAGAATCGCGCACACATCCACGTCACCTTCCTTGGTGCGCACGCCGTGCCCCCTGAATGGAAGCATGACCCCGAGCAATACGTCAACATCGTTATCAACGATATGCTTCCTGCCGTTGCCGAGCAGGGCATCGCTGAGTTCTGTGATGTCTTCACTGATGCGGGATTCTTTGATCGCGAGCAGAGTACGCGTATCCTGCGTGCTGCGCGCGAGCATGGTCTGAAGCTCAAGGTCCATGCCGACGAGATCGCCCTCGTTGGCGCATCTGACATGGCTGCCGAACTCGGCTGCATCAGCGCCGACCACCTTGAGCACAGCACGGTTGCCGAGGTACGGAAGCTCCGTGATGCTGGCGTGGTCTGCACGCTCTTGCCGGGCACCGCCTACACGTTGCGATTGCCATTCCCCGACGCGCGCATGATGATCAATGAGGAGGCGATCGTTGCTCTTGCAACCGACTGCAATCCTGGGTCGTGCTTCACCGAAAACATGCAGACGATCCTCTCGCTTGCCTGCATTCATATGGGGATGAGCATCGAGGAAGCCATCGTGGCTGCAACCATCAACGGTGCAGCTGCACTGGGCATCTCACACATCACCGGCTCAATCGAGCCCGGCAAGCGTCCTGAC
>JBEAYU010000051.1:0-4748 GCA_041170435.1 Bacteroidota bacterium | reverse complement strand
GGAGTCCCTCCGCAGACGTCCCGTCGCAAAAGCGCACTATCCCCGACACATAGCGTCGGCAATGAAACGTAGGTTGTCATCGTGTTTAGAAGTAGGATACACTCACTTGGAGAATGATGACTGATTCCAGTACGCTTTGACTGATGGACCCCGGAATGCGCCGGGGATGACGGTAACCTGCCAAACCACACATCTGATTGGAGGCCCCATGTCACATCTCATCATTGCGATGCTCGCCCTGACGTTTGTTGTTGCAGGCGCAGCACGGAAAACGGAATCGGGTGCGACGGCCGGTACGCCATCGTCCAACACAGTGCGGACCGGCAGGACGATGTCGGCCATGGCAGATAGCACAGGACTCGATACCTTTCTGGTGAAGAAGTACATCATCGAGAACTACTTCCGCCGCCTGCCGGCCAATGCCCTGAGCATGCCGTGGAGTGTGCTCGATACCATTGTTGACCAATGGACGGCGATCGTCTCCAAGGAGCAATGGAAGAAGATGACCGATGATCAGCTGGGCATTGCCAGGGGGCGCATCGGCATCGTCACGGAGGTCACGCCCCACGGTAATCTCATTGAGAAAGTTGTTCACTGGGGACCGGCCTACCGCAGCGGACTCTTTGTGGGCGACATGATCGAGGGTGCTGACGATCACACCATCGTCGGAAAGGGTCATCCCGAATCCAACAAACGCATCCGCGGCGTCCCGGGCACATCGGTCCTGTTGGACGTCCGACGTGAGGACTCATGCCTGCGCATCGTGACGTTTCGTGACGACTTCGCCGTGCCCCCTGTCACCGTAGCAGTCCATGGCCGAACCATGGGAATTCGTATCACGGAGTTCGATCAGGGACTCGACTATGCCTTCACGCGGGCTGTGCGTGGTATCGATGCTGCGGGGATCGACACGGTCGTATTCGATCTGCGCGACAATCCGGGCGGCTCTCTATGGGAGGTTGAGGCACTACTGCGGCACTTCCTTGCTGATGACGATACCATCGTGACCTTTCGTAGTATGACCAATCGTTGGGCCGACGTCAACAGCAATTTCTTTGAGGCTCCTCTGTCGAACCCGCGCGTCAAGATCATCGTTCTGCAGGACAGTGGCTCGGCCTCTGCCAGTGAGCTCATGGCCGGTACGCTTGTGGTGCGGCGGGAGGCAACCATCATCGGCACTACCAGCTATGGCAAGGGGCGCGTCCAATCCGTCGTGCCCATCAGCCAGATTTTGCCCAAGGAGCTTGCCGCCACGTCGGACATCGGCGGTGTGCGCGTCACCACGTCGACCTTTCATCCGGGCGGGACGCTCGACATTGACGGTGTGGGGCTGAAGCCGGACCTGCCCCTTGCTGAGGCCCAACCAATTCGACTGCCCAGTGCCCAGACCATGCTGCGCTTGCGTGTCAGCTACGACGCGCCTGATCAGCGGATCATCGACAGTCTCCATGCCGCCGGATACGTCAACATGGCAGAGGCCATCTGGGCGGAGAAGGGAAGCCCCTTTCACGCCATCCACGAGCTAAGCCGTGTACGCCACAGGATCACCCAGCCAATCTGGGCATGCGCGGCCGATCACACGCAGGTGCCCACGCAGTTCACGCACAAGGATGAGACGCAGCTGCGCCGGATGTTGCACCGCACCATGGCCGGCCAGGTGTCTGACAGTGTGTTGCGAATGGAGCCCTTGGAGCGGGTGTTCGAGCATGTGCATCAGAGCACGCAACTGCTCAGGGGTGCAGAGGCAGCGCTCGACCGTGTTCTGGCGGCACCGTTTCGTGACGACCTCGGTCTGGATATCGCGGTGCGTGCTGGCGGCATCTACGTCACTTCCGTGCAGCCGCTCACATCGGCCTACCATGCGGGCGTCTGCATCGGTGATAGGATCATGTCCATCGCCGGCAGAGCCATCGCCGTGAACCATGCCGAGGCCACCTACCAGCTCATGACGGTACGTGAGCGCGACGGCCGCGTTTCCCTGGAGATCCGCCGTGGACGTCGACAGTTCACACTCACGCTCTTCGATGCGCAGCGCAACATCTCGGACGTACACACGCATGTGGAAGGGGGCTTGGCATACATCGACATGAAGCATGCCGGCAGCACGGCGCAGGCATCCACAACGCTGAGGCTGTCCATCGACAGGGTGCTTGATGCTGATGCATTCGACGTGGTGGTGGACCTGCGCGGGGCCGGCGGCGACAACGTGGAGGTGGCTGCGCGCATGCTCGAGCTGTTTGCCAAGGAGGGCGACACGGTGATGTCGGTTTACCGCAAGGGCATCCTCGACCGGGTGTTCATCGCACGTCATCCGGGTTCTTACAGGGGGCTTCGCATGCATCTCATGGTGGACTCCTCAACGCGCGACGCGATGGAGGCCTTTGCCGGGGCGATGCAGCGAAACGGGTATGCCCGCATCATCGGTATGGCCACGGCTGCGCGCACGGCAGAGGTACGTCGCACGCATCTGGTCTCGGGCGCCATTCTTCGCACCAGTGAGCAGTATGTGGCCAACCCATCACCGGCCAGTGCGTTCGCTGTTGAGTCCATGCCCGTCTATCCCGACCACGTCATTGCCTGGCCCACCACGCCCCTTGAATCCATCCAAGCCGTCACCACCGATCTACGCGACGTGCTCTCGTGGCGCACGCTCAACCCCATGCCCACGGAAGAGATCATGTCAGCCTTCCGCACCAAGCACCCGTCAACACGCCGCCACCTCGACTCAGCCCCCATCGCCGAAGCCATCTGGGGCGACAGGGGACGGCTCTACAACCTCATGCCCCTGCTGGCGCAGGTAACGGGGTACAAGTGACGCGCCATCGATTTAATAGCCCCGGGCCTTGGCCCGGGGGCGAGTGACGCGCGGCCGTCATCCCCGCGAAAGCGGGGATCCATGCATAATTGCCCAGGGCTTTAGCCCTGGGAAAACGGGGGAGCCCCCTTCTAAAATCATTTTCAAATCAATTGGATTCTATCTCTTATCCCATGGCTGAAGCCATGGGCAATTATGCGAAGAGCTTGTGACCTGTCAATTGGATTCTATCTCTTATCCCATGGCTGAAGCCATGGGCAATTATGCGAAGATTCGCGGGCGAGACTTCGTCTCGCTCCTACACCATACGAATACAATCAAACCATTACAACGGGCTAGAGAAGTTTCGTATATTCGGTCCATCAAAGCTGCCGGGCCTCTGTGGAAACACACGCTATCTTACGGTGGCTTTTTCTATTCGTAATGGTTGTTATGGTATACGAAAAGTCACCAAAGAGTATCGACGAGCAAGTTGAGTTGCTCCAGCAAAGAGGAATGGGTGGTGACGCAGAGTCCATAGCCCGCCGATTGACGGTGGTGAACTACTATCGTCTGAGTGGTTATTGGTATCCCTTCAGAGAGGTAGACGACAGCTTCGGAATCGGGACCCACATCGATGAGATATGGTACCGATACATGTTCGACCGAAGGCTCCGTCTGCTTCTTCTTGATGCGATTGAGCGAGTCGAGGTATCGATCCGGACGAAGATCGCATACCAGCATTCGATGAAGTACGGACCATTCGGTTATGCAACGAATCCGAGCTCGTTGTTGTCTAGTGTCGATAGCACGACTCGAGAGGCGCTTCTCAGTCGGATGCATGATGAAACGAAGCGTAGTAGAGAGGAATTCATGGAGCACTTCAGAACGAAGTACGGAGATGAACACTCGCTACCACCGTTATGGATTGCTGCCGAGGTGATGTCTATGGGTGCGCTCGTGAGCCTCTTCAAGGTATGCCCGAAGGATATTCGTGATGAAGTCGCTCGTGAATTCGGCATTCCGGAGAAGGTCTTCGCATCGTGGCTGCTTGCATTGAATGCGGCGAGAAACATCGCTGCGCATCATGGAAGGCTTTGGAATAGGGAGCTTGGAATCAAGCCCCTCATTCCACGGCCGTTCGTCCAGCCGTGGTGGCACGATCCATTCACCATTTCGAATAATCGTGTGTTTGCCTTGCTGAGCATTTGCCGGCATTGTCTAGAGGTCATTGCACCGAACAGTGGCTGGCCAAAACGTGTCTCATCATTCATTGAAGATTCGCGTGGTATACCACTGCGCGCCATGGGTATGCCTGATCATTGGAAGGAGCATCGACTGTGGAGCATTGGATCGTGATCCTCCGCTAGAGTCCCTCCGCAGGCGTCCCTCCGCGAAGCGGAGTCCCTTGGCAAAGTCCCTCCGCAGGCGTCCCTCCGCGAAGCGGAGTCCCTTGGCAAAGTCCCTCCGCAGGCGTCCCTCCGCGAAGCGGAGTCCCGTCGCAGACATCTCTGACGGCATCCGTATGGATTCGATAGTTGATCTTCGAAAGCGTACGCTGAAGATTCCAATCCAGCTTTAGACGTTCGCTTTCATCGTCTTTAAGACGCTGGAACTCTTTGATGAGGTACAGCTTGAACTCAGGGCTGAGCCACGACCCGAACTCAAAGGCAATGTCCTTGTGTGCGTAGGTACCGCCATACCGCCCAGCGCTTGCAATCAAGCCTTTGGCACGTGTCAGATCGATCCATTTCCTGATAGACAGAAAGAAACTGTTTCGACCGGCATTGTTTCTAATTCCCTCGAATTCGAGGGAATTAAAATTCGGATTGCTGATGCGCTCCCAAATGCCAAGAAAGAGAATGGAATCCTTGTTCCTCAGCCACTGATCAATGAGGGCCGTCGTGCCATCGAAGTTCTTTACCATATCGGTGAGTGAGATGAAGTCTCCATC
>JBEAYU010000050.1:0-4743 GCA_041170435.1 Bacteroidota bacterium | reverse complement strand
TTGTGTGCGTATCTGCTGACAGTTCGTCGTTCATCGCCGCAGGAACGCGGAAGGTGGACAAAGGAATCGACCTGCTCATCTCCGACGATGGGTTGTCATGGAACATGTTGCTCAAAGACGTGCCCAGTGGACGCCGCGTTGTGAACAAGGGCCGCATGATGGTTGTCTTCTCCTCGGACGGGACCTATCGGATCGACTTCGGATCCGGAAACAGCTCGGCGAGCATGACACGCCTGTGCGATTCCGATGGGGCCGATTCCGGTACCAACGGTATGTCCTGTTTTGCCAACGACCTTCTGGTGACCATCAGGAAGCGTGGAGAGCTACTGTATTCAAAGGATTCAGGTTGCACCTTCACCGGACCGGTTCGCGATCCGCTACTCGACTATATGCGAAGGCCCGCTACCGACACAACGGTAGATCCGTTTGAGCAGACGCGATACTCAGGACAGATGTTTTCCATTGGTTCCTATGTATTCATCGCAACAAAGCCCGCTGGGGTCTTGGACCTCATTTTCAAGGGAAAGGTGCTCTCCGGTACAACCAGCGTCGATGAAGTCATCGACATCTACACCAACCCTCCCTATCCCAATCCCGCCAACCAATCAACGGCCATTCGTGTTGCTTGGTTTCTCACCGTTCCTCCGGCAACCATCTCTCTGAAGATCTACGATCAGATTGGTCAGGAAGTCAGGGATCTCAGTGCGGACCTGCGACGAAACGTCGAGGGCCACGCTTCTACGGTGACGCTCTATGTGTCAGATCTTCCCAATGGCATCTACTATGCCGTCTCACGTGCGGTTGGTCAGACTTCCACACAGCAGATTGTCGTGCAGCGCTGAGGGACGGCTTCGCCGTGGGGGACCTGCGGTGCGAGACCTGCGGTGCGAGACCTGCGGTGCGAGACGGCTTCGCATAATTGCCCATGGCTTCAGCCCTGGGATGCGAAAAACAGACACATGACAATTTGTGACAACATCATGACAACTTGTGACAGCATCATGACATTGTATGACAACTTCGTGACAAATCATTTTGTAAGATGCGATCATTGGCAATGCATCATAGTTGACGTCAAACAGACGTCATGTTTCACATACTTTTCTAAGGTGTTGGTATGAAAAGAATCCATTTCCTCATGTCGCTTACAGCGTGGGCGACACTCAGCATGTGTCTTGCGCCGCACGCTCTGGCGCAGAACCCTTCCGGGGGGGGGGGGGGATTGCAGGTGATCTAATCAAGGCGTGTATACCTGACTGTCCCGAGAATCCGTTCGAGGATGCATGGGATGTTACTGGCCAACGATTCTTTGAGACGACTGTCAAGATATGCGACGGCTGCTATATCAGCGTCCAGTGGACAAAACGATATGCGTGTGACAAGTATGATGTCTTCATTGATCGGATGACAAGCGTAAACATGAACGACCCCGCTTGCGCAAACTGCTTCGCGAGATTCAATACTGCGGAGCTGCTAAGGATGGCGTCAATAAAGCTACTTGAGCTAAACCCCATGCGTTTTCCAGATCCGAAGGAAGGTGAATGCGAGTCGTCGTACAGAGTTGTCAAGGGGCCATGCTGGGGGAAACACCGATTCAACAACAGCTCGATTGACCAACCAGACTGGATGCATAGAGCAATCGCATGTCCGACCCAATCGACATGTTGCATGGACTATTTTGAAGTGTGCTATCGTGATCGCAAGCGCATTGCCAGGCAACGCGACGCCGAGCCGCATGAGGTCCAGGATCTCCCGAATAGTGTGATCTGTAACGGTATTTCACTCTTACATGGATCGGTAGAGATGTACCCTGTGATAACGGTAGAGGATGCATATGACTGTCGACCTGTTTGCGGACCAGCTCCGCCACGCAATGACTGAACCAGCACACGTTGCAAACCATGTCAGCTTCACAACTATCCTCACTCGACTATTATCCAGGAATGAGATAATGACCACCTCAAGAGTCGGCCTCAGCTTCATTTTGTGGTGTATGCCGCTGCTCATTAGCATTGCCACATTGTCTATTGGTCTGTCGGCTCAGCCGCCTTGGAAGCTGCTGACGAGTTACCCTCGGGATTGCGGTCAGATGGGAGCTGCAACATCTCCGGATGGACGACGTGCGGTGACGATCGGTTGGTGGGGCTCGATGTACTTTTCGAGTGATTCGGGCAAGACCTGGTCGCTCAGGATGACCGGCATCTTTGAAAACATCGAGTCGGTTGCGTACTACTCCGATTCCGGAATCGCTGTCGTCGCTCAAAACGGTTCGGTGCTACTAAGTACAGACGAGTTTCGCACGTGGAGGCGGTTACGTGTCGATGCAGCTGACGAACTCACGCGTGTGCGCCGTGTGAAGCACAACACGTTGCTGTGTTTAAGCAGGAGCGGTGTCGTGTACCGAAGCCAGGATGGTGGTCAAAATTGGTCGGCAGTCTATCGTGGAACTGCACCCCTGCGGGACGTAGCTATTGCGCCCGACGGTCGGGCTCTTGCCGTTGGAGAGGGCGGCATCGTGATCATGAGTCGCGATGCCGGCCTTTCATGGTTTCAAACAGCCGGGCGTGCACCGGATACGGTCCGACTCCTTCGTGCGGCCTTCGTGCGCGATTCAACCTGGATGATCGCCGGGGACACGTCCTACCTGGCGCGTACGACGAATGAGGGTGCGACGTGGAATACTCGAGAGCCTATTCCTAGCAAAGCCGGTCGGATGTTTACGGTGCGGGCAATGGCGTTCAATGACTCTGGAGACGGGTTGATTCTTCATAACAACATGTATATCCCGGATGGTTTTCTCTCGATCACACGCGACGGCGGTGACACATGGGATAGGGCGCGTGCCAGCACGATCCTCTCCAATGACGCAATGGTTCTGACGGATATCTCCTTCTTCCCGGGATCAGTCACGGGTATCATGTCGGGCGTTCTCCAGGAACGGGTCTCTTGGATACGGTTGTGGGACGAAGGCGTCTGGATCGATCGATTCAACAAGGAATCTCGATACTCCGACGACCGCAATAATGATAAAGAGCCCCTCTTTTACCTCAGATCCAACAACGGCTCATATCTGCTTGGACGAGATCATCAGAAGGTACAAATGGTAACGGAGTACTCCCCGGTTGATGATCGGGTCATTCGACAATGGAAGCAGAATGACAGTTCATCTCGGGTTGTCTTTGATTCAACAGGGTTTCCAATCTGTTCCATGAGCTGGCGTTACTACGGTGCCGACAAGCTCAATGACAGACAGATGGTGATCTACGCCGATTCCGTGGTCGATTCCGCAAATGGCACTGAACACTACGGTCGTCTGCTGCGTACCGATGATGGGGGCGCGACGTGGCAGACTCATCATGTTGAAATGCTCCATAGTGCCGCCGAGCCTAACAGGACATTTTGGAAGTCAGCCAGTGAAGGACTGATTCAGAGCCGTGGTCATCAATGGTTCTCATTCACAACTGATGGTGGTGCGAGTTGGAAAACGAAAGCCCAGTCGAAGGACTACGATTCACTGCTTGTTGAACTTGTGACCGCCGACAGCACGGCCTTCATCGGTATTGGAAGACGCTCGGCTGACGGCCGCAACGAATTGCTGAGATCTGCCGATGGTCTTGAGTGGGAGCTGTTGTTATCCGACGTACCCGATGGACGTCGCGTGATAAAGAACGGCACCTTCATGCTCATTCTTGCTCGCGATGCTATCTACAGCCTCGATATCGCAGCTGACGGATCGTGGGCGAAACTCACGCGACGATGCGATTCGGACGGAAAGGATTCGGGACCCGACGGACTGTCCTGTTTCGCCCAGGATGTTCTGGTGACCATGCGGGCGGGTGGTTCGATGATGATCTCGAAGGATTCAGGCTGCACGATGGTTGGCCCCCTCCAAGATCCACTTCTCGACTATCTCCGGAGCAATCGCATGTCGATACTCAACAGTCTCTTCGCGATTAATGATGTTGTGTATCTGGCCTTTGGTAAGGGGCACATCGCCAAAGGAGTGATCAACATGGCAACCGTTGGCGTCGAAGACTACGGAGATATCACCACAAACCCGCCTTACCCGAATCCGGTGGCTACAACCACATCCATTCGAGTCGGATGGTATGTAACGGTGCCTCCTTCAACTCTAACATTGAAGGTCTACAACCAGCTTGGTCAGGAAGTGCGAGATCTCACACGAGAACTGCGGATGCGTGCAGAAGGTCTTGCTTCCGTTGTCACATTCGATACATCGGAGCTACCACCCGGCGTCTACTATGCCGTCACGCGCGCCGGGAACACCGTATCCACACAACAGATCATGGTTCAGCGCTGACCGTCGCCCGGCGAAAACTGTTGTCCCGGCGAAAACTGTCGCCCCGGCGCAGGGGCCCATCTTCGTAATCCCCGCGAAAGCGGGGATCCATGCATTAGAGCCTGATACATGTCTTCGCACAACGCCTAACACGCTGCGCTGCATCTCTGCCCATGGCAAAAGCCATGCGAGACCTGCGGTGCGGGACGGCTTCGCCGTGAGGGACGCTGCGCGTGGTGGACCTGCGGTGAGAGACGGCTGCGCCGTGAGGGACGGCTGCGCCGTGAGGGACGGCTGCGCCGTGAGGGACGGCTGCGCCGTGAGGGACCTGCGGTGCGAGACCTGCGGTGCGAGACCTGCGGTGCGAGACCTGCGGTGCGAGACCTGCGGTGCGAGACCTGCGGTGCGAGACCTGCGGTGCGAGACCTGCGGTGCGAGACCTG
>JBEAYU010000049.1:0-9447 GCA_041170435.1 Bacteroidota bacterium | reverse complement strand
GGCTTGTTGCATCGCCCCCTATCGTCATGAGGATGTTCTTCTCCCCCACCACGGGCAACAGTGCCGAGGTGTACTTGGCAAAGGCCATTCCGACAGCGGCGATCGTACCGGTCTGGATGACCGTAAACAAGGTCCAACCGTAGAGGAAACCCGCGAACGGACCAAAGGCCTCACGCAGGTACACATACTGTCCGCCGGCATGCGGAAGTAGTCCGGCCAGCTCCCCATAACTCAGCGCCGCCGTCAGCGTCAGCACCCCGGTCAGAAGCCATACCACCAGGAGCATGCCGGGCGAACCGACCGTGCGTGCGATATCTGCGCTCACAATGAAAACGCCGGATCCTATCATGGATCCGGCGACGATCATCGTGGCATCGAAGAGTCCGAGCTCACGTTTGAAACTCATTGTGTAGCAACCTCACTTCAGAAAGTGTGCCCAGATCACGTATCCAAGGAATACCACCGAGACACCACCGACAACCAGTCGAACCGTGCCAAGGGGCTGCCAGGTTCGACCTTCGTTGACGGTTGAGTGCTTGACACCGTAGAAGAAGTAGATCAGCAGTCCAAGGGCAAGCCATGCTCCAAGCCGTTCCCATGTTGGCAGTGGAAGTGGAAGCATCTGCATGAGACAAATGATGATGCCGGCGATCGGAACAAACGGCACAAGTGGGGTGCGGAACGGACGCTCGAGGTCCGGATGCGTGCGGCGAAGCACAAGCACCGCTGCACAGACCAGGATGAAGGCCAGAAGCGTGCCGATCGATACCAGCTCCGAAAGAACGTTGATCGGGAACAGACCGGCGATGACCATTGCCACGCCCCCTGTGATGAGCGTCGAGACGATCGGCGTCTTGAACGTGGGATGCACCTTGCTGAACACCGGCGGAAGCAGTCCATCGCGCGACATCGTGAAGAAGATCCGCGGCTGCCCCATGAGCATCACGAGGATCACGGAACTAAGGCCGGCGATGGCACCGATCTTCACAAGCGGAGAAAGCCATCCAAGTGCAAGGCTACCATCAGGAAGACGAGCGGCATCAACGGCCACCGCGATCGGATCCGGCACATTCAGCATGGTGTATGGAACGATCCCTGTCAGCACAAGCGACACAAGGATGTAGAGCACCGTACAGACTGCCAGCGACGCGAGGATGCCGATCGGCATGTCCCGCTGCGGATTCTTCGCCTCCTGCGCTGCCGTCGAGACGGCATCGAAGCCGATGTAGGCAAAGAAGATCACGCCGGCCGCCCGGAAGATCCCACTCCAGCCGAACTCGCCAAAGGTTCCGGTATTCTCCGGAATGAACGGCGTCCAGTTGGCCGTGTTCACATATTGAAAACCGAAGACGATGAACAGCACGATCACGATCAGCTTCACCACAACGATGATGTTGTTGAAGGTGGCCGACTCGCGGATGCCCTTCACAAGCAGGATCGTAATGAGAAGAATGATCAGCACCGCCGGAAGATTCACCAGCGAGGTCGTGGCCGTGAACCCCGTGTCCGGACTAAAGGCCAAGGGGGCCGACCGAAACGTATCGGGTATGACCAAGCCAAGGTTCTTCTCCAGAAAGCTGATGACGTACCCGCTCCAAGCCACAGCAACGGTCGAGGCCGCAAACAGATACTCGATGATGAGGTCCCAGCCGATGATCCAAGCGAAAAGCTCACCCACCGTCGCATACGAGTACGTGTAGGCGCTACCGGCGATCGGCAACATCGAAGCGAACTCGGCATAGCACAGTCCGGCAAATCCACAGGCGATGGCCGAGATGATAAACGAGATCACCAGGCCGGGTCCGGCATACTGCGCTGCCGCCACGCCGGTGATCGAAAATATGCCGGCACCAATGATGGCTCCGACTCCGAGTGACGTTAGATTCAGCGCCCCAAGCGTACGGTGGAGTCCGGAAGACTCCCCTTGTGCGTCGGACTGTAACTGCGTCACACTCTTCTTCGTAAAGAGCATTCAACCCCTCATAAAGAATTGATCATGTCGTTGAGAACTAGGGGGACAATATACGCGCCGAAATGAACGAATCCTGCCCCGTAATCGTTATACGCGCTCGAATCGCTAGCCAATCCCGGTAGCGTCTTTTGCACACTTCATATCTACGGAGAATTCCATGGCCCTCGCCGTCGGTACACCTGCCCCTGATTTCACCCTTCTTGATGCCGATAAGAACCCGGTCTCGCTGTCCTCATTCGCCGGCAAGCCCGTTGTTGTGGCCTTCTTCCCGGCCGCATTCACCGGAGTATGCCAGGCAGAGCTCTGCACCTTTCAGGGGGCTATCCAGCGTCTGAATTCGGCAAACGCCGCGGTTGTTGCGATCAGTGCCGACATTCCGTTTGCCAACGGTGCCTTCGCCGCAGCAAACAGCCTCACGTTCCCGATCCTGTCGGACTTTACCCTGTCGACCATCAACGCCTACGATGTTGCACTATCGAATTTTGCCGGCATCGAGGGTCTGACTCGCTCGGTGCGCGCAACGTTCATCGTTGACGCCAACGGCACGATCTCCTACGTGGAAGTGACCGCCAATCCGGGTGTCGAGCCGAACTATGACGCACTTTTTGCCGCCCTCGAGGCAGCCTGATCGGCCCCCTACCGAACGACGATCTTGTTAGAAGCAGAAACGGCCATCCTTGCGGATGGCCGTTCTGCTTAGCGCTCTTCCCACGAGGACTGCATCCTCTTTATGCTACATGCCTTCCCCCAAAGTCATGTTTTCCGTGGGAACCGTTACGTTTACGTGGTTTGCGCTGCCTTTCGTGGGCGCCCATATCGGCGCTCTGACTTTTTCTTCAATCCCAATGCCGCGATTTCGTCCGAATCATCGCCATACTGGGCAATGACCTGTCGTTTGACGCCAAGTACGAGATCATGGAAGGCGTTTTCGACGACGATTGCCTCATCTCGTGCCTTCGCCGCCGCCTCGTTGGCTGCTCTCTCGGCTTCCTCTACTGCCTGAATCCGTGCCAGTGCCTCTCGCAACTTGTCCGACGTGAACTCCTTGTTCGACGGGCTATAATCCTTGAGTTTCAGGACGGCCTTGGCCACTTCCTGATCCTGCGCAAGGACCTTTCCTGTCACCCGTATGGTCGTCCGTCGTGCCATCTGCTGCGAATTCCCCGAAGCACCGGTGGTTTAAGACATATGCTGCATGCCTGCCGACTTCCGTCTGCGTTGATCAAACAACACGACAAATATAGGTGAGTTTTTCATTGATGCAATAGATCATGACGATTTTTTTGTGACATCGGGCGAGTCCGTTATTCATTTTGCATTGCCTGAATAGATTTTTCCCGATGGCGACGTAGCATTGAGGCCTATTGAATAGATAAAGTCTTCAGTACAAGGAGACTCACCAATGGAGAAACGAAGTATCGCTCGGCACTATATCCGCTACTTTGCACGTTAACGAGGTTTGATTAGCTGCAAAACACTATTTTGGTCGCAAAGGCGACATATCAACGTCCACTCAAACCTTACTGCACGAACAACTCTGGGGTGATCATGCGTCGGAATTCAATCATCATACTCTTGGCAATGGCGGTGCTGTTATCAACAGCGGCATTGGCCCAACGAACGGATCGGGTGACCACTACCACGATCACAGCCACTGCAAACGGTTGGCCACCGACCGATGCGATCATCAAGCCATCGTTCAAGATGGGTGATCTTAAGAGCGTTATCCTGATGCTGCAGGAGGTGGAGATCCGCCCGGTTGAGGTGGACGTTTTTCTTGGCGTACAGAAGGTTCTCGTTGATGCCGCGAAGGCAGCCGCGGCTTCCGGAGGTGCCGACGATGCGGTCACGACCGTAGAGATGCAGGCGGCTCAGGCTCAAAACCTGGGGTTTCTGCTGGGACGGGTCAAGGCAAAGGGCACTGACTCTACCATCATCAACGACATCAGCGCCGCCGTTGGGTCTGCCGCAGCACAATGGCAGACATCGCCTCAGAAAAAATAACCACGACACAACCACGTCAGGTGCGGTTCGTGCAGTCGTTTTCTTGTAAAACATGCTCTTGAAATCTTATTTTCGCCAAGCTTTTTTCCACACTCGAACCAAAGAATCATGAAAATCTTCGCAATCGTAGCGATCATGGCAGCCTTCGTTTTCGGCAGTGCTGATTCATCCGCGCAAGGCTCGCTTGCTCCCGCAGCTCAAGCGCCTGTAATCCTCAAGCCAAAGTTCAAGTTCAGCAACCTCAGAGGTGCTGCCAACTTTATGAACGGCATTGAGATTCGCGGCAACGAGGTCGACGCCTATCTTGATGTCCGTAAGGTCCTCACTGATGCCATCGAGGATGCCACAAAGGCCAAGAAGACCGATGACGACGTCATTACCGTCGAGCTGCGCGCCGACCAGATCCAAAATCTTGCTACGCTGATGCAGCGCGGCACGCTGAAGGGCGCAGAGGCCGACGCCTTCAAGGACATTATGACCGCCCTCAACGACGCGGTGAAGGCAGCTCAAGCCAGCAGCAAGTAAGCCGAGAACTCTCGTCGAAAACTATCTAGCCCCATGATCATTGGTCATGGGGCTTTTTCTTTTGCACTGTATGACCATCATTGATCTTTGCGACTACGCCATGTCGCTCGACGGGGTTGAGGAGACCTTCCCGTTTGGACCAGATGTGATCGTGTACAAAGTGCGCGGCAAGGTGTTCCTGCTTGTCCCCCTGGACACCGCCGATCTGCGTTTCAACGTTAAGTGCGATCCAACGCGCGCCGAGGAACTCCGAGAGCGCCATGCATGTGTATTGCCCGGCTATCACATGAGCAAGAAGCACTGGAATACCGTGCTGGTCGATGGATCCGTCAGCACAGCCGAGCTCAAGAGCTGGATCGATCATTCATATGGGTTGGTGAAGAAGAAGGCTTGAGGCTCAACTCCGCAGGCGTCCCGCGGCGAAGCCGCGTCCCTCGCTTCGCGAGTCCCTCCGCAGGCGTCCCTCCGCAGGTGTCCCGCGGCGAAGCCGCGTCCCTCGCTTCGCGAGTCCCTCCGCAGGCGTCCCTCCGCAGGCGTCCCTCCGCAGGTGTCCCTCCGCAGGAGTCCCGCGGCGAAGCCGCGCTAGAATCGCAGTCCAAACCACGCGACCTGTGGGTAGATCTCCACGGCCGGGGCTGGCAGATGGTACATGTGCAGCCACTCGAAGGTCGACCGGAGCCAATCCGGCAGAAGAGGCAGCCGTTTGAGATTCCAGTCGAGCGAAAGCACAAGCACATGCTCGCGGGGTCCGGGGCCAACAAGCCCCCTGACCGAGTGACCGAGGGCGATGTTGAGATAGTCCGGATACCAAGCCTGCGCCTCGGGTGGGAGCATCTCATAGACGTCGAAGCTCAACCAATGCGTGGTGCTCTCATAGTCATCAATGATGGCATTGTACATCCCGTTACGAAACGGCTCCGAAGGATAGAAGGAGACCTGAAAGGTGACGTTCTGCAGTGCCGGCACGTAATGCTGCGCCACGGGCAAGGCGGCACCAATGATGTTGGCGGCCACATCACCGGGAGAGAATCCGTAGTTGACGCTGTAGCCGTCGCGGACCTCGTTGTAGGTCTGATATGCAAGGGCGACTGCCGAGCCGGTCCACAGCGCCGTCACCGTGTCGACACCGGACCAGCGCAGTGAACCGGCGATGACCTTTGAGGCCATGTTGGTGAAGTACGCATGCCCTAGCTTGTCGGCCCCCAGCGCATATGTCCAGTCCTGATGCCAATTGACGTGGAAGTCCGTCGGTGTCCCCTTCCACCAGAGATTGTTCAGCCAACCGTGTCCAACGGCAAAGGCTCCCACTCCTACCGTCGTGATCGTTCCGAGGCGCCAGGCGTCAATGCCCGGAGCGGCTGGTGTGGCGCTGTCGCCGGCGATGCCCACGAGATGATCTGCCGTGGATCGAAACTCGCGTGAAACCGGGTGCAAAAAAGAAACGGCCGGCAAGGGGGCTTGCCAGCCGAGAAATGCTGCGAGGATAATTACGCGGAGAGTCACGACCAGTTCAGGATCGCCCCCCAAGAGGGTCAGGCGCCGATCAGAGCCTTGTAGGCGTCGACCTTCAGCAGACCATCCAGTTCCGATGGGTCCGAGATCTTGATCTTCACCAGCCAGCCATCGCCGTACGGGTCTTTGTTGACCGAGTCGGGCGAGGCATTGACGTCGTTGACCTCTACCAGCTGACCGCTGACGGGCGCGTAGAGATCGGCCACGGTCTTGACGGCCTCGATCGAGCCGAACGTGCCGCCCTTGGAGACCGTTGCCGAGGCATCCGGAATATCGACGTACACCACGTCGCCCAGTTCTCCCTGAGCATGGTCTGTGACGCCGATCGTACCGATGTCTCCTTCAACGCGGATCCATTCGTGATCGCTGGTATAGAGCAGGTCAGCAGGAAAATTCATGGTCAGGCCTTCCAATCATGTGTGTCGAGATACTTTGTATCGAACGTACCGGAAATGAAATCCGGATTGTCCATCATTTTCCGATGGAACGGAATGGTCGTCTGAATGCCTTCGATGATGAACTCATCCAGAGCCCGACGCATCTTGGCGATGGCACCGTCACGCGTCGGAGCAAAGGTGATGAGCTTTGCAACCATCGAATCGTAGTACGGCGGAATGACGTACCCTTGGTAGATGTGCGAATCGACGCGCACGCCCGGGCCGCCGGGGAAGTTCAGGGACTGAATCACGCCCGGTGAGGGGCGGAAATCATGGTATGGGTCTTCGGCGTTGATGCGGCACTCGATCGAGTGCAACAGCGGATCGCGCTGCTCAAGCGTCAGGCGCTCTCCGGAGGCAACCAGCAGCTGTTCACGAATGAGGTCGACCGCCGAGGACTGCTCGGTGACCGGGTGTTCGACCTGGATGCGCGTGTTCATCTCCATGAAGTAGAAGTTGCGATGCTTGTCAACAAGGTACTCAATGGTGCCGGCGCCGACGTAATTGACGCTCGAAGCCCCCTTCACGCTCGCATCACCCATGGCCTTGCGGAGTTCTGGCGTCATGATCGGCGAAGGGGCTTCCTCGATCAGCTTTTGATGACGCCGTTGGATGCTGCACTCGCGTTCGTTCAGATGCACCACGTTGCCGTGCATGTCGGCAAACACCTGAATCTCAATGTGACGGGGCTCTTCGATAAACTTCTCAATGTAGATGTCGCCGTTACCGAAGGACGCCTCGGCTTCACCTCTCGCCGTTGCATAGGCGCGGTCAAGTTCGGCTGACGTTTCGACATAGCGCATGCCTTTGCCGCCACCGCCGGCGACGGCCTTGATCATCAGAGGATATCCGACCTCTTCGGCTATGCGCCGAGCATCCTCGATCGTTGCCACAATGCCATCACTGCCGGGAACCACCGGCACGCCGGCAGCTCGCATCGTGTCCTTGGCGATCGATTTGTTGCCCATGCGGACGATTGAGTCGGGCGACGGCCCAACGAACGTGATACCGCAATCGTGACAGATCTCTGCAAATGTGCTGTTCTCGGCGAGGAATCCGTATCCGGGGTGGATCGCATCAGCCCTCGTCACCTCCGCCGCAGCGATGATCGACGGGATGTTCAGATACGACAGCTTCCCCTGAGCCGGTCCGATGCAGACGGCCTCATCGGCAAAGCGCACATGCAACGATGCTCGGTCGGCCTCTGAATACACCGCAACGGTCCGGATGCCGAGTTCCTTGGCGGCACGAATGATCCGAAGGGCGATCTCACCGCGGTTTGCGATCAACAGTTTCTTGATCATGCTGGGCCGGGCGTTGAATTAGTCTGGCTTGACGAGGAAGATCGGCTGGTTGTATTCCACCGGCTGACCGTTTTCGACGAGGATCTTAACGATCGTTCCACTGACGTCGGACTCGATCTCGTTCATGAGCTTCATGGCCTCGACGATGCAGAGGGTGTCTCCCACCTTGACGTGCTGTCCAACCTGGACAAATGAATCCGCATCTGGTGAGGGGGCTCGGTAGAATGTGCCGACGATCGGCGACAAGACCTTGTGGGCCGAATCTGCAGGCGCAGAAGCTTCCGCCGCAGGTGCCGCCGCCTGAGGAGCAGGTGCCGCTGCCACCGGTGCCGGCGCCGGAGCAGGTGCTGCCGACGGCATGGCATAACTCGGCATCATCACCGGCGCTTGGGCCGATGGCTTCGAGATGTGGACCGACATGCCCTCATCTTCGATGGACAGTTCCGAGGCGCCGCTTTCATCAAAGACGCGCAAAAGTCTACGTAGGTAGTTCAGATCCATATTCCCTCCGACAGGTTTTGGAAGCCCCTTACTCCTTGACGCGATCCATGTAGGAACCTGATGAGGTGTCCACTCGGATCAGATCGCCCTCATTGACGAACAACGGCACGCCAACCGTGGCGCCGGTTTCGACTGTTGCGGGTTTGAGCACGTTTGTTGCCGTATCACCGCGGACGCCGGGCTCGGTGTGCGTCACACGCAGGGCCACGTGCTGAGGCATGGTCACTTGAACAACATTCTCGGCCTCGTCACGAGCGATCTGCACTTCCATGCCCTCCTTCATGAACTTGGCCGAATCCCCCACGATCTCGGCAGGAACCGGGATCTGGTCGTACGTGGCCGCGTCCATAAAGGTGAACATGTCACCGTCACGGAACAGATACTGAAAGTTGCGGGTCTCAACCCGAACAAACTCGATGCTTTCGCCTGAGCGGAACCGCTCTTCACGCAGCTTCCCCGTCTTGATGACGCGCATCTTCACTTGGTAGAAGGCCCGCAGATTGCCCGGAGTGCGGTGGATGGATTCGAGGACGACGCAGAGTTCGCCGTTGTGGCGAATCACGGCACCCACCCGGAGGTCAGCTGTTGTTGCCATGAATGACGGGGAAGATCATGAAAAAGAATTGTTGAGGTCCCGACCGGATTCGAACCGATGTACAAGCTTTTGCAGAGCTCTGTATAGCCACTCTACCACGGGACCGTGTGGGCGGCGAATATACGAAAAGGGGGCTATTCGGGCGTGTTTTTAGCTGTTTTTGCCCATTTTCGATCGAATTTCGGCCGAAAACGCACGAATCTCGTCGATGAGGCGCTTTGCCTCGAACCGCGCGGCGCGCGCGCGCTCATCGTCGACCACCACCGCCGGCACCACTTCAGCTTCTGCTGTTTCGGCTGACGCTTCGACGCTGACGCCGGCCGGCATGACGAAGTTCAGATCCTCCGGCACACCGTTGGTCTTGAGGTACTCCTTGGCGCCGGCCACCGTGTAGCGCTGCTCACGCAGAAGATTTCGGATCAACATCAAAATGGCCATGTCACGCTGCGAGTACACCCTGTTGCCCGCCCTGTTCTTCTGCGGCCGCAACTGCGGAAACTCCCTCTCCCAATAGCGCAGCACGTGCTGCTCCTCCGAAACGATCTTCGCCGCCTCGGTGATGGAGTAGTAGAGCTTCTTGATGGAATCTTGCATCGG
>JBEAYU010000048.1:0-71263 GCA_041170435.1 Bacteroidota bacterium | reverse complement strand
CGAGACCTGCGGTGCGAGACCTGCGGTGCGAGACCTGCGGTGCGAGACCTGCGGTGCGAGACCTGCGGTGCGAGACCTGCGGTGCGAGACCTGCGGTGCGAGACCTGCGGTGCGAGACGGCTTCGCCGTCATCTCACGATGACTGGCGTGGAATAGGAGCTTGTATTGGAGAAGATGCGGACGAAGTACTGACCGCTGGCCAGGTGCGAGACGTCGATGCTTAGGTCGGCTGAGCCGGTGTGAGGGTTGCTATAGAGCAGGCGGCCGTGGACGTCTGAAATGGAAACGATAAATGCGTCATTGGTGAGATGTGACGGGAAGCTCACGTGCATGACGTCTTCCACCGGAAGGGGGCGGACGGTTGGGCGTGGGCTGTTGCGCACAGCCACGTTGCGCAGGCGGCGGCCGGCGCAGATGTCGTCCATCGTCAGCGAGCCGTCGTCATACTCGACGTCGCTTTGCTGACCCGTCCATGCGAAGCCCCTTGACCGGTCGAAGTTCAGACCGGTGACATCCGACACAGAGAGGAGCGAAAGAAATGGAACCACTGCAAGCGTGTCTGTACCGTTCCACTTTCCGATGATCGTGATGAGACTCGAATCACCTGTGCGCTCGACGCGCCATGATGTGGCGATCGCTTCGCCGGCGGCTGCAGATGCCTCACTCGACTTCCAGGCAAACTGAACACTGAATGAGTCAAGGACCTCGGGCGCAATGTCTGGGCGTCCCTCCAGCAGAACGGGAACGGGTACGGTCTGTCCGGTCGCCACCGTAACGTCAGGGATGCGCACGCGGGTGAGGGCTGCACCATCGCCTCGCAGCTGTGTGACAAGTCGCAGAGGGCATGGATCAACAACGTTGAACACGACGCTGTCAGCATACGAGCCGTAGGTCTGCAGATACTCAACATCTACGATGATGCTCTGCCCCGGCAGCACACGCACAGGTGGTGGTGGTTCGATACGAAGAATGCGGAAAGGGGCCGACGGAACGGAGCCCACGCCGATCGTTGCAGGGGTCGTACCCGTATTGAGAAATGTTGTCTGCAAAATCTGCCTGCGTCCGATATAGCGCTCCGTGTAACGGATAAGTGGCGTGGCCTGCATCGCGACATCGGTGGCTGTTCCTATGATGCGGATCGTGACCACGGTATCGCATGGTACCAGACGCATCTGCGTCACGACCTCGTAGTTGCCAACGAAGCCCGGCTGCAGGCGCACGAAGATCGTGTCGGTACCTCGTAGCGTGTCGCCCCTTGCATTGATCACCGTGCCGGGACCGGTGGATGAGACGGAATCGATCACCCATGGTGTGGTCGTATCAGCTGTTACGGGAATACGCACCAACAGCACAGAGTCACGGCACAGTACGATCGTGTCGGCTTGCACCTGTGCGGGTGCAACGAGGAAGGGGGCTTTGACGGCGCCGGTCACCGTCATCCACAACGTATCAAGGCATGCGCTGTCGCGCACAATAAATCCCAATCGTCCCGTGGTCTTGGCACGAGTCGGGGCCCAGGCGATCGTTAGGGGCTTGCTATCACCGTTGCTAACGTTGAACGGTGTACGCCGCAGTGCCGACACAACATCGTCGGAGAGTATCTGCTCAACGATCACATCTGCGCCGTCAAAGGCCAAAGACACATCCAACTGTGTGCTACGAGAGGTGCATGTTTCCACCAACGGCATGATCACTGTGTCCGGCCTTAGATCAATGACGCGATCGATGCGCCGCCAATCGATGCGGCCCACAATGACCGAATCGCACGGTGAGACGACGGCCGTGATGGTGGCTGACTGACCACCTTGCGTATCCCCGGGGCTGATCCGAATGCGCACACGTGCGCTATCGCGAACGGCAATCGAATCCGGGGCAGAGACGATCTGCACCAGTAGGCTGTCAGATGCAGACCATCGTGTGATCGGAGCTACACGAGATGTGCGACTGCGGAGCGTCACGACCGTGTCTATGACATTCGCACAGCGTAGCACACCAAGATCCAGCCGATCGATGGAGAGATCCCACGGCTCGCGAACGGTGACCGTGACGGTGTCGGTATCCCAGCATCCCGTGGGGCCCACTGCTCTGACCACGAACGTCTCTGTTGCACGGGCACGCAGACCGGCGCGGGCTGAGCGTGCGATCACACGTCCACGTGAATCCGTCCATGTGACAGAATCGAAAAGTCCGGTGATCGCACAGTCGAGTACGACTGAATCATTGAAGCACAGGGTGCAATCGGGGATCGCCTCAACTTGGATCGGTGGTGGCGGTGTGAGATTCTCTGCGATCACCGAGCGATAGGCGATCGACCCTGCTAGGCCGCTCTCGGCCAGGTAGTCTGAGTTGCGGGGATCGCCAAATGCCACATTGCGTCCGTTCACGCCACCGGCAAGATCGAACGTCAGCGAAGTCGGCGTCGTTGCCTGGGAGATCGACAGAGAGCCCCCTCCTCCTCCTCCTCCGGGACCATGGAGTCCGCCATTATTGATGCTACCACCGGCACCGCCGCGGGCCACGATGCCGACAGGGCCGACGCTGGCTCTTGTTTCGATATGCACGGTCCCACCAGCGCCACCACCCCCGGCGCCATCATTGCCGCCGACGCTAATTGGAGTGCCGCCATTGGCGGAGATCACGTTCTGATTGCCGATGATCGTGTCGCATCGGACGATCACCAGCCCGCCACCACGTGCACCCGAGGTGCCGTTGTTGTTGTTCATGTGGCCGGCACCGCCACCGCCTCCAAAACGAAGCGTGGGACGTCCATTTTGCAGAATGACGGAGTTTGTGCCCGGCCGGCCGCCGTTATCGAAGTACGAGCCGCATCCTTGCCACTGGCTTCCGCCGCGTCCGCCGGTGCCGCCATTGCCTCCTCCGCCGCCGCCGGAGTTGTGACCGCGTCCGCCACCACCACCGGTGAAGAGGGCGCGTCCACCCGTGACCATGTTTGGTAGGGGGCGAACAAATGTCTCGCCCTTTGATGCCGAAAGTGCGCTGCCTGCCACATCATCGTCGATCGTTACCGAACAGTCTCCGCCCCCTTGCCTGCGCTGACCTCCCCGAAAGCCCAGAGTGTCGGCGCTGATTCCCGCACGGAGTGTGAGCGTACCGCGCACGTCCACCACCACGATGCCGCCGACGCGCCCATCCCATGGCCGACCGGTGATGGGCATGGTGACGGTGAAGTTGGTGAACTCCGGCACTCGCACAAGCTGAATTGCTCCACAGTTTGAGTAGGTATTCTCCAACGGAAAGGCCAACTCAAAGGTCAGCCCCGTGATCGCTGAAACACTGGCAAACTCGCAGACGCCCACGTTCGAGACGTCGTATGACGTCGCCGACGTACAGCCAAGGGTCTGGATGATCAGTACACGGTCGCCAGCTCCAAACGATGCCAGCGAATCAACGGTCACCCGCGATCGACAGTTAACGGTCTCGACCGAGACGACGCGTGTGTAGTCGTTGATGATCTGCTGCGCATGGCTTACCGCCCGACACAGCGGTATCACAACAAGTAGCAAAAGGATGGTTCGCACGAGCGGCATGTATCATCGTAACGTTCGGTAGGGGGCTTACGACAATACACAAAATCAGGGGCATACGTTCATGCGGCAGGGGGCTTTTCCGAAAGGGTCAACCCCTCGGATCTTTGCACGGTGTAATCGATCTCCCAGTCGCTTTTGAAGAGCACCACCGGCCGTTCCTGATCGTCGACCATCACCGGCGCCGCCGTTGACGGACGTACGGCGCTGGTAATCCAGCGCAGGCGCGTATAGGGCAGCCTCTCAAGACGAACGCGCTCATTGTACTCGTTCTCCATCCGCCATGCGAAGAGCTCCAATTGGAGTTCACCCACCACGCCGACAAGTGGCACGGGGCTTCCGTCGGCCTCGGTGAAGATCTGGATCACCCCTTCCTCGCGAAGCTGCTCAATGCCCTTGCGGAAGGACTTTGAGAACGAGCCAGTGGCCGGCCAGACCTTAGCGAAGATCTCTGGCGCGAATCGAGGGAACGAAGGAAGCGTTGCCGACGTGCGCTCGGTGAGGGTGTCGCCTACCTGGAACAGGCCCGGATTTGTGAGACCTATCACGTCGCCGGGATAGGCCTCATCGATGATCTTACGCTCTCGGCCAAAGATCTCAAACGGATACGTCAGCTTGGTCTCCTTGCCGGAGCGTGGATGCATGGCCGTCATGCCGCGTGTGAACGTTCCGCTGACGATGCGAAGGAAGGAGATCCGGTCGCGGTGAGCCTTATTCATGTTGGCCTGTACTTTGTAGACAAAGCCCACGAACTCGTTGCTTTCAGGTTCGATCGTACCGGTCGACATGGCATAAGGCTGCGGGGTCGGCGCCAGCTGAAGGATCGAGCGAAGGAAATGTTCAATACCGAAGTTCGTGATGGCCGATCCCCAGAAGACCGGGGTGCAGCGTTCGGAAAGGAATGCATCGGTATCGAACTCAGGGATCACATGATCAACAAACTCCAGGTCCTCCAGGAGCTTGTCATGCGCGGCATCACCGATGGCAGAGCGAAGTTCGGCTCCTCGGATGTCGCCGACGCTCACCGGAGCCTTGTAGCGGTTGCCCACCGTGCGCTCGAACTCGAAGAACTCTCCCGTCTGTCGGTCATAGATTCCGCGAAAGTCCGGTCCGTCACCGATCGGCCATGTGCGTGGGATGGCGGCAATGCCAAGCACCTGCTCGACCTCGTCCAAGAGCTCGAGCGGGTCACGAGCCGGACGATCCATCTTGTTCATGAAGGTGATGATCGGGATACCCCGATCGCGACACACCTTGAAGAGCTTGATGGTCTGCTCCTGGACGCCGCGGCCTGCATCAAGAAGCATGATTGCCGAATCGACGGCCATAAGCGTGCGGTAGGTGTCTTCGGAGAAGTCCTGGTGACCCGGCGTGTCGAGGATGTTCAGCAGCAGGCCATCGTATTCCACGCGCATGGCGCTGGAGGACACCGAGATACCGCGCTGCTGCTCGATCTCCATCCAGTCTGACGTTGTCGAACTGTGCTTGCCCCCTGTCACGGCACCGGCCTGATGGATCGCACCCGAGTACAGCAGCAGCTTCTCGGTCATGGTCGTCTTGCCGGCATCGGGATGGCTGATGATCGCCACCGTGCGCCGGCGCCGGCATTCGTCGTGGATGTTGGCCATAGCCAACAAACTTACGGCTGGATCGGCGTCGACGCTGTCTCGCGCGTATTGATGTCGAACAGAACGCTCACACCGAACCGAAGCGGCGTGATCGTCCAAGCCGCATCGGTGATCACATCGGTGAACATCGGCGAATAGGTCACTTCGGGATTGATGCTCACGCCGCCGGGAAGGGGCGCGGCATACCGCAGGCCGATGATGGCACCGGCCTGCAGACCGCTCGTGTTCGGAATATCTGCGCTCGAGACGTTGTAGAGACCCGAGCCGGTGGGGAAATCGTACGGCAGTGATGGGTCGCCGAGGCGTTCCTTCTGATCGTACGTTCCACCGAGCGTCGTGCCGATGCGAAGACCTGCCACGGCTGACAGCCCGCCGCCGAGTCCGAGATTGGCCATGGGCTCAAGCAACAGGAAGGATGTGGTGGTCGAGAGCGCGTGCTCAATGGTCGAGGAAAGTGTGCCATTGCCGGCACGTACGGTGATGGGCTCGGATGCCGAAAAGTCCGTCGTGCCCGACTGATACACCAAACGTCCACCAATGTCGATGGTCTTCGACATCGGCACCATGAACTCTGCACCAAAGACCATGCCCGAGCCGGATGTCGAGGCATAGCCCGGACAGCACGAGGCAACGGACGGAAGTCGGAACGACGTGACGCCGTTCATCATGATGCCGTAGGAGACGTGCGCCCCAACTGACAGCACGCGACGTGACACCATGACGGGCTCCCTCTTTGGTTCGGCCTTCGGGCGCTCCTTGGAGAGAGACTCTTGGGCGATGATATTGGCAGAGCCGAGGAGCAGTAGTGCCACAATGGCAAAGGTTCGATTCATCATAACTGATCTCCTCGGTGGTTAGCGTTGGATAAGAACGGGAAGAGTGGTCACCACACCTCGAGCCTGAACGGTCATCGTGTAGGTGCCTGCGCCGAGATCGCGCACGTCCAGTGTGCGACGGACATCGCCGCCCGACGTGGCCGATTCCTGACCGGTCATCAGGGCCTGCCCGAGTGTGTTGGTCAGCGTCCAGGTAAGCACATCCGCGCCAAGCCCCTTGACGTCGATGGTCACGTCCGAGCCCGCCGGTGTTGGATACACCAACACGCCAAAGCCGTTCTTCTTGGGAATCAGGTAGCGATCGCCGCCTTCGCGGCAGATATCGCTGATGGTAACCTGACCGTTGCGCTTCTCGATTTGAGCACCCGTAACGCCGATCCACTGGAAGTCCGTGAGCGTCAGAGCCGTGCGATCAGCCGAACCGAGCACGGCGGTGAAGTTCAGGGCAAAGAGCGTGCCGACCGTGTCAGCACCGCGTGTACCCTGTACCGTCACCGAACATGGACCCGAGGTATTTGGAAGCCAACAGTCGGTGACGTTGACGCGCCCGACAACCACGCCGGGGTCGTAGGTGAGCGTTGCACGCCACGAGCGAGCATCGGATGCGGTAAGACCTTGGGAGCTCAGGAGGCGAATCGGTACAACGAATTGTTCGCCGATCTTGGCGCTCACTGAATCAATGCTCACGGTGCTGCTGACCGTGGTTGTCTTGGCACACGTTGCCGTGACGACGGTCTGCGCGCTGACGCCGACGCACGGGAGAAGGACGGTCGCCTCGAGCGTATCACTGATGACCGTTCGACCCTGACATGATGTTGTGAAATCGACCATCACTTCGGCACCCGGCAGGATGCCGATAAGTGGTCCTGGTACAGCGGCATCGACGGCCGTACCGCTGCTCTTGGAAGAGACGCCCACGAAGATCGTATCAGTTCCGGCGTTGGTGAACTTGGTCTTGCCCGATCCCGTCGGGTTGATGGCCCCAAGAGCAACCGTGGGATTGTCAGACCGCAGAGCAACGCTCGTGCGCACACCCTGCACACGGATCACGCGGCGAACGTCGCATGGATCGAACGTCAGCATGATACTGTCCACCAGCGGGCCGTCGGCCACCGGCGTCCAGGTGACGGTGAATGAGGCAGCCTGGCCGGCTGTAAGGGTCTGACCATTGGTGAGCGTGGTGGCGATGCGATTGCCAGTAGTTACGGACTTTACCGAAGCAGATCCTGTTCCGTCGAATGACAATGTGGCCGTCTTCTGGACCGATGTTCCGGGGGCGCATGAGGAGAACTCGCCAAAGTCGACCACAGATGGGGTCGTAAAGGCAATGCCGTTCTTCTGGAGCGAGTAGGCAACGCTCACCTTGACGGCACATGGTTCCACTTGCAGGTCCTGCGTGCGACTGAATGCGCCGGCCGCCGATGGACGTAACGAGACGTTCACGAGGGTCGATGACTTTGCCCCAATGGTAAGGGGCCCGGCCGGAGCGTACACGATCTCGGGGTCGGTCGGAAGCGTGACCGTGATAGGCACGTTGGACGTGTTCTCGATCGTGATGGACGTGTCACGCTGGCCCTCGCAGCCGGAGAGTGTTCCGGCATTCACCGATGCCGGCGTCACGGTTGCAGTGACGGCACTCGTGACGGCATTGAGCTTTACGCGAAGGGAGTCTTTGCATGGCCCCGACTCGAACGGAAAGACAACGTCGGCCGTATGCGAGCCGGCAGTCGGAGTATATGAGAAGATGACCTCGCGGCTCTCGCCTGGCTTCAGGGTCACTTCAGCAGAAGGAGAAACAAGTGCGAAGGGGGCTGATACCGTCGCGGGTTTGACCACGAGATCGACCTTGCCACTGTTACGGATCAGTGCCGTGTCGCGGCGAAGTTCGGTTTCACACACTACGCCGGCTCCGAAGGAAACGACGCCCGGAGTGATCGAGGCCGTCAATTGGTCCTTCTTGGCCGTGTAGCGCACAAGAGTCGTCCACTCGCACGGCGTGCCCGTGACGGTGAATGTTCCATTGATCGTTCCGGCGGTCGATGCCGAAATGCGCACGCGCAGGTTCACCGTAGTATTCGGCGCAATGACCATTCCGGGCGTGAGTGAGGTGAGCATGCTGATGCGTGGGTCATCCGGAACAAAGCCTGTGGCGCGCAGCTCGTAGGAGTGCGGGTTGGTGATGGAGAACTCGACTTCGGCCGATGAGGCACACGCGTCGATCGTTCCGAAATCAATGCTGGAGGGGGCTGCTGAAGGTTTTGGGTCGATGACCGTTACCAGCACCGTATCGCGAGCAGAGCAACCCGATGCGTCCGTCACGGTGACTTCGTAACGGGATGTTGTGCCTGGGTTCACATTCGGAGTCTGAAGCGTGTCGTCATCAATGAATTCGACTCCGGTTTCGACCCTGTTCCACTTGTAGCGATATGGAGGAGTGCCGCCACTCGGTGAGGCACGAAGGGGGATGCTCGACTTGATGCACAGCGACGTGTCACGTCCTGCCGAGACACTTGGCTTGGGATTTCGACCAATGTAGATCGTGTCCCGGTAACGGCAACCGTCGGCCGTTGTGCACAGCACGGTATATGAGCCAGAGTCGCGCACGACAATGTTGGCCGTCGTCTCGCCGGTTGACCATAGGTAACGGGCAAATCCCTTTGGCCCGATGAGCTGACGTGAGTCGACGTCGCAGATCGTGGCGGGACCATTCGGCTGGATCTGGATGACCGAGTCCTTGCACTGGCTGAAGTAGGCCACAAAGGCATTCTTTCGGAGCGTGTCCTTGTCAAGTTTCGATGAGTCCTGATACGCTCCGGCGGTGGTCGTCATGCGGTAACTCTGCGCGATACCAGTGAAGACCACGTATGCGTTCTGATCCAAGGCCACGTCAAACAGCTCATCATTCCCGAAGTCAATGTTTGGTGGGACAGCCGGCGGTGGTGGCGGCGGCGGTGGCGGCGGAGTTGGCAGATTGTCCTGCGGCGGTGCTCCAAGGAACGAGCCATACAGCACAGTAGAGCCGGCGGCATTGAGCTTACCCATGATGCCATCGGTCCCACTGAGAGCAAACGGCGTCGATTGAACGGCGTCAGCCGTAAGCGGAATATTCGGCGAGCGTCCCGTGTTTCCGGCAACCCAGATGTTGTCTGCTTGATCGATGGCCACTCCGCGAAGTGCGTCGGCCGAATCACCGCCATAGTAGGATGACCATGCCACGGCACCGGCCGAGGTGTACTTGCGGATGAATCCGTCGCTTGGGCCGCTGAGAGCCCCTTTCAGCGCGGCCTGAACAGGGAAGTCGCCAGCTTCGGCCGTACCCACGACCACGACGTCGCCCTTGCTGTCAATGGCGATGTCGCCTAGCGTCTCAAAACTCGACGAACCGAAGACCGAGGCCCATAGGCGCGTCGGGGTTGGTCCGAACTTGACCACGCCGACATCGTAGATTCCTTTGAATCGCGAGCCGTCGGTGACCGGGAAGTTGTTCGATTCGGTCGTGCCGGTGAAGATCACGTTGCCCTGCTTGTCATAGACGATCTTGCCGCCGTACTCAAAGTCGCCCCCTCCATAGAAGATCAGGTAATCGTTCGTCCATTTCGACGGCGTGGACGTTCGAGGCTTGACGATGCTGACAAACAGGTCGGTATTGTCGTTGAAGTTCGTGGTATCCTTTCGATACGGGGCTTCCCCGAACAGTCCACCCAGACGTGGTGAACGCGTATGGCCGACGATCGCCACGCGGGTTGGCGACACGGCGATGCCCGTGGCAACATCGTTCTCGCGTCCAAACACTTCCCAGCTATCACCCCACTTGCCATCAGGAAGGAGCATCAGAACGATCGCCTCCTGAAGCTGGATCGAGTCGGGATCTCCATACGGGGCGCTGCCGATGAGAGCATTCGAAAACTCTGGACGGTCCTTCGAGTTGGACTGACCGGCCATCCAGATGTTGCCTTTGGCATCGGTGGTCACGTCGTTGATCTTATCATCGAGCGAGCCACCGTAGTAGGTGTGCCACAGAAACGTGCCGCGCTCGTCGAACTTCGCCACATAACCGTCGGTGCGTGCCTTGAGTCGACGTTGCAAGACACCGGGCGAGTTTGGCATGTTGGTCGCCAACGTCGAGCCGGCGATGATGATGTTACCCGTCGGGTCGATCGCTGTGTAGGCTGACTCGACGGTGTTATTGCCGCCGTAGTACGTTGCCCAGATCCGCTGTGGGTCGATGACCAGGATCCGGGAGGCATCGTAGGAACCGAGACCAAATCGTACCGATGATCCACTGACCTCGTACCGCGCGCGCACCGGAAGGCGATTCGTGCCGGCGGCATCGGTGGTGAACACCACCGGGGCTTGCTCGGAAAGGGAGCCAAGGGGCGTCTCAACGATCAAGTTCCCATCTTCGTCGGTGACGGGTAACGATGTACCGTCATACCGGAATGCGATGCGCTTGGGGTCGGCACCCGGGTGGACCACGAAATCATACTTCAGACCGAGAGGCGTGAGGTACATCCTCATGTCGATGCCAGGCCACACATCGTGATAAACAATGCTCCCGAAACGATCCGCCGTGATGCCCTCGATGCCGGTGTGCGGACCGATGCGTCTGATCACTCCCGGTTGTGGGTTCACGAATTCAACACGCGGGTCCGGATTGCTGGCGATCAGTCGCATGTCCGCCCTGAAAAGGTCCGCCTCGTACTCGGTCAGGTACGGGTCGCGCGAAGGGATGCGATAATTCACCTGCTGGAGGATATCGAGCCCCTTCGCATGAACGTATGCCGTCACGTCTCCAATGCGGAGCACAGCGTCCACATGTGTCGAAGTGCCGCCGCCTTCGTAGCGGGCTTGGCCGACGTTCCGCTCGAAGGCAACCGATGCCGACGGGGACGTGACGCGCGATGTGCCTCCGGAGGCCCATGCGCCCCCTCCACTTAGCAAGGTCAAGATCAAGATCGGAAGAAGCAGGCGTATTGGACGAAGCATCGGTATCCTCGCAACGATTGTGTCAGTACAGAAGGGGCGAGAATACGACACAATCGGCCAACCGACAAGTAACAACCGGTGCTATTCCGTATCATTGGCGCTGTTCCGACAATCATGACATGATCAATCAGCAATGACCACGCTAGAGACACTCTCAACGGCGGCCGGACGGGCGCTTCTGCGAGATCTTCATCAGGAGCTGCGGTTCGACAAGCAGATGAACTCGATCACGACGTTGAGTTATCTGTGGCGCATCTGCACGCGTGAGACCGATCTGTTTCGCACGGTCAATCGAGACGTCACGATCCTGCACCCACTTGGCCTGTTCTCCGGCACCTCTCTCTGGATGCAGGAGATCGTCAACCGCTTCTACTATGCGCCGATCAATTCGTTCGTGTACATGGGTGCGGCATTTCTGCTCATAGCCGTCGGCCTCAACCGAATCCGAATCATCGATACGCCGGGCGTCTTGGTGGCAGCGATCATCATCGAGGCATTGCTTCTGGTTGTTTTGTTCCTGGTGATGTTCTTCACTCCACCAAGTGAGGTCGATGGTCAATCTGCGGACTCGCGCGGCGATGCGCCAACACAGGAGCTGCTGCGTGAACTGGGAGAGATCGGTCGAGACTATGCGGCCATGGCCGTGCAACTGGAGACGATCTCTGTGACGTTGCACGAGGTCGTCGAGAGACAGGATGTGATGACGCGGCAACTCCGCGACAGCGTCGAGGCCGCTGTCGGTGCTGTGGCACCGAATCCGGAGCTCATGCAGTCGATGAAGCAGAATACACGCGCCCTTGCTGAGTTCTCCGAGAGCGTCACGCTTCTGAGCGAGCGACTGCGCGCCGTTGAGCGCCAGGAGGTCGAGGGCCTTGTGCGGCAGGAGCTGGAGAAGATTCTCTCACGCAACATCGTCGATCGAGATGGATCAGCGCCAGAGCCGACGTCCAAGAGTTGAGATCTATTTCATCCTGTACCTGCTTGCGCTGGTACTGTTGATGCCGGACGGAGTGACGCCGTCCTCGGACGAGTCTAGTCCGACTTCTCCTCTGCGCATTGAGCTCTTCCCTGAGCGTATTCGTCTTACCTGCGAGGTCAAGCGCGATTCTTCAGGGGGCGTGCGTGTCCTCGGTCTTGATTCGACCAACGTGATCCGTTACTCCCCGGAGCTAACAAACGTTGCCGTGCGCGCCGTCATCGAAGACGTGGAGTCCGGACAGACGCTGACGATCGATCCGGAAGGGAACTCGCCTACAAGATTCGCAGCGATCCGTCACGATGAGAGTCGAAGTGCATTCATCTTCTCGTGGCGCCCGCTCATGGACGCTGCTCAGTCAAAGACCTTTCGCGTGATCATCCAGGTCAGCGGAGTGCCCGTCAACGGAATTGCCACCGACGCGATGAAGGCCGTCGGGAGCACGCAGTTTGTCCTGACGACGGTGGTCAACGACCGTCAGCCCCCTGAGCTGGTCTTCATCCCGGGCAGGCGCGACACACTCGTCCTTCGAGAAGGGCCCCTCCCGTCGGAAGGATCCACCTCGCCGGCGGAGTTCTGGATCGAGCCGGCTCGCGATCAGGTACTGACGTTCTCCTCGCAGGAATGGAGCAATCGGATCACCATCGGCGGCGCCGATCCTCAGCGCGATCTGGCCGAGATGCCGACGGTGCGGGTGAGCGGCGAGCCGATGGCAGACGTTTCGAGGTCTATCGACCAGCGCACAATGATCGTCCGCGGACGAGCCCCTCGTTCGGGTGTGTCAACCGTGGAGGTGACGGCACGGCGTGCCGATGGGGTGGTTCGTACGACGAGTTTTCGTGTTGTTGCCGTGACGTACGCAACTCCGTCCGTACCCGATGTGGTCTATCCCGGCGTTGAGTACGTCATCGACCCGAGAATACCGTCTGATCGGCCGGGGATTCGTGCCGTCGTGCGTGATGGATCTCGCGAACTCGCTTCGGCCACCGAAGGATCGATGCGCTTGCGGTTCTCCATGCGTGACACGGGGCGAACCATGATCTTCGAGCGCAGTATCGACGGTGTGGCCGAATCGACCGTGCAGACCATGCAGGTGCGTGCGTTTCCGCCTCCTGCCATCCGTGAGATCCGACGCGATGCCGATCCGAACAAACGCTTGGTGGTGGTCCAGTTCTTTTCCCATGAGCGCGGCGAGAATCGGCCCCAACTAAGGGTATTGGACGGCAACGTAGGGTCCGTTCGTAAACTCTCGGGATACCTGCGTCAGGCAGACAATTCTCGTCCCGCGATCGCCTGGCTGGAGGTGTTCGAGGTCTCTCGCAAAGACGTGTCCAGACCATTCGTCTTCCGCGTTGTGGCCTCCGATGAGCGCGGAAAGGAAAGTCTACCCGCCACTGCCGATTAATTCGAGGGGGCTCTGCGGATCGCCTCTCGATAGAGACGCACGTTCTGATTGTGCTCGGCCAGAGTGACGGCAAATCGGTGCCGCATCGAGCCATCCCCTCGAGCCACGAAGAAGATCCAGCTATGGGTTTCCGGTTTCATTGCCGCCTTCAGTGCATCCTTGCCGGGGTTACAGATGGGTCCGGGAGGAAGCCCGGGATGCACATAGGTGTTATAACTGTTCGACGCATCGCGAAGCTCGGACCCCGTGATGCGGTCCGTACCGGTCAGATACTGCACTGTGGGATCTGCCTGAAGACGCATACCAATGCGCAGACGGTTTATGTACACGCCGGCAATGCGGGGCATCTCCGTGGCATCGCCTGATTCGCGTTGCACGATCGATGCAAGGGTAGTGATACTGTCACGCGAAATGTTGGTCGATCCCGCGATCGAGGTCCACAAACGAAGTGACTCATCGGCCATGATCCTGCCAACGTCATGCCACGGCTCGGTCCTGATCACGTGATAGGTCGCCGGCATGAGAAACCCTTCCATTGAAGGCGATGAAACTTTATAGCTCTCAAGCACCTTCGCATGACGGCACCAGTCGATGAACTTGGCCGAATCAATCTGTGCACGATGCTTGAGTCGAGAAGCGATCTGAAAGATCGTAAAGCCTTCCGGTATCGTGATCTTGACAAGGGGCTCTCGCTTGCCAAACACGAACATGGTGATGATGTCATACTGCGTCGCGTTCTCTTGAATGCGATACACGCCCGGGGTGATCGAGCGACCAGTTAAGCGAAGACCTATCTTGATCGCATACTCGACGAACGTCGGATCAGATACGACAAAATCATACCAAATGCTTTCAACAATGGATCTGACGCTGTACTGGCCTCTTTCTACCAGCACATTGGCAGCATAGCCAGATCGCTTGGAAAGAAGCGCAGCGATGATCAGCAATGGAAAAGCCAGCGACAGAAGAATCAATACCTTCCGTCGTTTCATGCCACACTCGCCTGGTGATCGTGCGATCCGGTTACCGTGCGCACGAAAATCTCGTGTAGGGACGGTTGTATGACCGTGAACTCGACGATGTCGGCCATCTCAGTCACCGAGCGCAGCACCTCGCGCACAGACGTTCCGGGCTCGCGTCTCAGGATGACGGATGAACCGGCCTGATCGGCCACCTGCGTGCCGGGCACAGCTGTGAGCGCATCGATCGGGCCCACGCAGCGAATGCGGATGCGGTCGGATTCATAGCGACCACGTACCTCGGAGACCTCGCCGGAGAGGACCACTCGGCCCCGATGAATGAGGGCGATGTCGTCGCAAAGGCGCTCGACCTGATCCATTTGGTGCGTTGAGAGAATGATCGTCGTTCCGGACTGTTGCAATTCCCGTGTGACCGCGATCAGAAGGTCGGCATTCACAGGATCAAGACCGCTGAAGGGCTCGTCGAGGATCAGGAGCGACGGCTCGTGCAGGATCGTTGAGATGAACTGCACCTTCTGTTGCATGCCTTTGGAGAGCTCTTCGATCTTCTTGTTGTCCCAGCCGCTGGCGTCCATGCGATCAAGCCAATAGGCGATCTTGGCATTGGCCGCGTCCGCACTGAGCCCCTTGAGTCCGGCGAAGTAGCGTAACTGTGCCGCTACGGTGATCTTTTTGTAGAGTCCGCGTTCCTCGGGTAGATAGCCGATCCTCGAGCGGCGGACGTCTGCCGAATCGAGTCCGTCGAGGGTGATCGTTCCCGAATCGGGCAACGTGATGCCGGTGATCATGCGGATCAACGTTGTTTTGCCGGCCCCATTTGGGCCGAGCAATCCGAAGATGCGGCCCTTGTGGACTTCAATGGAGACGTCATCATTGGCACAGTGTGTGCCGTAGAACTTTGTGAGGTGGTGTACCGATAGCATCTCCGAAACTACGATTGAGCCTCGACATCCTCTTTGTAAATTCGCGGCACCTTTTCGACGGCTTCGGTGTTCTGGTCCGTCGACATTCGATCAATACGTCAAGGGATATCATGAAGGCGTTCGGCGACATATGGCGTTCGAATCTTTTTCAGAAGTGGCTCATGGCCGTCACAGGCATGCTGCTGGTGCTGTTCTTGTTGGGGCACCTTTCGGGCAACCTTCTGGTCTTTCTCGGACCGGCTCATCTGAATGAGTATGCCCACGGACTGCGGACGCTGGGGCATGGCGCGGTGCTGTGGGGTGCTCGGCTAGGGTTGTTGACGTTCTTCATCCTGCACGTGTCCTCTGCCATCACCCTGTCACGTCGTAACCGGCAGGCGCGTCCGCAGAAGTACGCCAAGGTGGAAGCCCGCGCATCCACGCTTGCCTCGCGGACGATGCTGTACTCCGGACTGCTGCTCATCAGCTATGTGCTCTACCACCTGGCTCACTTCACGTGGGGTGCGGTGCACGCGCAGCACTATGCGCAGGTCAGCTACATCCTTCCGTCAGGCGAGGTCGTGCCGGATGTCTACACGATGGTGGTCAAGAGCTTCAGTGAGCCGCTTATCGTGGTCCTCTACCTTCTGTCGATGGTCATGGTCGGCATGCACCTGAACCACGCCATTGCCAGTGCATTCCAGACCTTGGGCGTGACCAACCGCCGCATCGTGCCGCTGGTGCGAGTGGGCGGACCGGCATTGTCGGTGATCATCGCCCTCGGTTTCTCGGCCGTGCCGCTGGCCATCATTCTCGGACTTGTCAAGATCTAACTCCAGAAAGCTCAACGGTATGGAACTCAATAGCGCAATTCCGGGTGGACCCATTCAGCAGAGGTGGGACAAGCATCGGGCTGAGCTCAAACTCGTCAACCCCGCCAACAAGCGGAAGTTCTCCGTGATCGTTGTCGGCACCGGCCTGGCTGGCGCATCGGCTTCGGCCACGCTGGCTGAGCTGGGCTACAATGTTCAGGCATTCACCTATCACGACTCGGCACGGCGTGCTCACTCGATCGCCGCTCAGGGCGGGATCAATGCCGCGAAGAACTATCAGAACGATGGTGACAGCATCTGGCGCCTGTTCTACGACACGGTCAAGGGCGGTGACTTCCGCGCTCGTGAATCGAATGTGTACCGCCTGGCACAGGTCTCGGTGAACATCATCGATCAATGTGTGGCCCAAGGCGTGCCGTTTGCCCGCGAATACGGCGGATACCTCAGTAACCGCTCGTTTGGCGGTGCACAAGTCTCGCGCACCTTCTATGCTCGGGGTCAGACCGGTCAACAGCTCCTTCTGGGTGCGTACCAGGCGCTGATGCGTCAGGTCGGCCTCGGTAAGGTCAAGCTTCACAACAAGCAGGAGATGATGGACCTCATCGTTGTGGATGGACGTGCCCGCGGCATCGTCACCCGCGACATGATTACCGGCGCCGTGCGTTCGCATATGGCCGATGCCGTCATCCTGGCAACGGGCGGATACGGCAACGTTTTCTACCTCAGCACGAATGCAATGGCTTGCAACGTCACGGCAACGTACCGCGCACACAAGCGTGGAGCATTCTTTGCCAATCCGTGCTATACGCAGATACATCCAACGTGTATCCCGCAAAGCGGCGACTACCAGTCGAAGTTGACGCTCATGTCGGAATCACTTCGTAACGACGGTCGCATTTGGGTTCCAAAGAACAAGGGCGACCAGCGTAGTCCCGACCAGATCCCCGAGTCGGAGCGTGATTATTACCTCGAGAGGAAGTATCCGTCATTCGGGAATCTTTCGCCACGCGACATTGCCTCGCGTGCCGCCAAAGAGGTCTGCGACGAAGGTCGCGGCGTCGGCCCGGGTGGTCTTGGCGTCTATCTCGATTTTGCCGACGCGATCCGTCGGCTTGGAGAGAAGGTCATCGCCGACCGATACGGGAACCTCTTTGAGATGTACGAGCGCATCACCGGCGAGAATCCGTACAAGGTTCCGATGCGCATCTACCCCGCGGTCCACTACACGATGGGCGGACTCTGGGTCGATTACAACCTCATGTCGAATGTCCCGGGTCTGTTCGTTCTCGGAGAGGCGAACTTCTCCGATCACGGAGCCAACCGCCTCGGTGCCTCTGCGCTGATGCAGGGTCTGGCCGACGGATACTTCGTGATCCCGTACACGATCGGCGGATACTTCGCGCAAGGGGGCTTGCAGGCCGTCAGCGCGGACTCGGCAGAGGCCAAGGCTGCGGTATCCGAAGCCGAGCAGAAGATCGCTGCGCTCCTTTCGATAGGGGGCAAGCGGACCCCAACATCGTTCCATCGCGAGCTTGGCAAGATCATGTGGGACAAGTGCGGGATGGCACGAACGGAGTCCGGACTCAAGGAAGCACTCAAGCGGATCCCTGAGCTGCGGGAAGAGTTTTGGCAGAACCTCGTTGTGCCGGGCACAGGAACAGAGCTGAATCAGTCACTCGAGCTCGGACTGCGCGTTGCCGACTTCCTTGAGTTTGCCGAGCTGATGTGTTACGATGCTCTGCAGCGCAACGAATCCTGCGGTGGTCACTTCCGTGAGGAGTACCAGACCGAGGACGGTGAGGCCAAGCGCAACGATGACGACTACTGTTATGTGGCGGCATGGGAGCATACCGGCGTTGGTTCAACGCCGACCCTGCACAAAGAATCCCTTTCCTTTGAAAATGTGCAACTGGCAACACGGAGCTACAAGTAATGAACCTTCGACTGCACATCTGGCGTCAGGCCGGACCCAATGACATGGGCATGCTCAAGACCTATGACCTTGCCAACGTCAGCGAGCATATGAGCTTTCTCGAGATGCTCGACGTTCTCAACGAAGAGCTCATTGCCAAAGGCGAGTCCCCGGTTGCCTTCGATCACGACTGCCGCGAAGGTATCTGCGGCACGTGCGGAATGGTCATCAACGGGCGTCCACACGGTCCGGTAGCACGCACCACGGCATGTCAGCTGCACATGCGCACGTTCAAGGATGGAGACGAGATCTACATCGAACCATGGAGGGCCAAGGCCTTTCCGGTTCTGCGCGACCTGGTGGTGGACCGCGGAGCGTTCGACCGCATCATCCAGAAGGGTGGATACGTCAGCGTCAACACCGGAAATGCTCAGGACGGGAATGCGATCCCGATTGCCAAGCCGGAGGCCGACCGTGCAATGGATGCGGCGGCGTGCATTGGCTGTGGAGCATGTGTGGCCGCATGTCCGAACTCCTCGGCAATGCTGTTCACGGCGGCCAAGATCGGTCACCTTGCATCACTTCCCCAGGGTCAGGCCGAACGCTCGTCCCGGGCCATGGAAATGGTGTTGCAAATGGACACCGAGGGCTTCGGGTCATGCACGAACCATTATGAGTGCGAAGCTGCATGCCCGAAGGGCATTAGCGCCGAGTTCATCGCACAGATGAACCGGGACTTTGTGGCCAGCGCTCTTGGTGGGAAGGCCTGACGACAACCTTAGCGAAGGATGTTCAGGTACTCCTGCACCGCACGTTCAAACCCAACAAGCACGGCACGCCCAACCAAGGCGTGACCGATCGATACTTCTTCGATCTCGGAGATGGCCTTCAGTGGCGAAAGATTCCGAAGGTCCAAGCCATGACCTGCGGTGACCACCAACCCGGCCTGTGCGGCAATGCGAGCGGCTGACGAGATGCGCTCCAGTTGGATCATCGACGCGGCTCCGCTTCGAGCGTTGGCATAGGTTCCGGTATGCAGCTCGATGATGTCGGCGCCGCACGCAGCGGCAGCCTCGATCTGCTGCGCCTCCGGTTCAATGAAGAAGCTGACCTCGATTCCGCGTTCGTGGAACCTCTGCGTCAGTGCCGAAAACCGTTCCTCATTGCCGGCAATTGCCAAGCCCCCTTCCGTGGTGAGCTCTTCACGCTTTTCCGGCACCAGGGTCACAAGATCAGGGACGACCTCGAGTGCGATGGCGATGATCTCCTCAGTGGCGGCCATCTCAAGGTCGAGCTTTGTGGTGACGACTTCACGAAGCACCCGAACGTCGCGGTCGTTCACGTGGCGTCTATCCTCCCGAAGGTGGCATACAATGCCACTGGCGCCGGCAAGTTCAGCCAGCACGGCCGCATGAACAGGGTCGGGCTCGATACCGCCACGAGCCTCACGAAGGGTCGCTACGTGGTCAATGTTCACAGCAAGTCGAATCGCCATCGAAGGTACGGGGAAAAAGTTAGGTGAAACGTTTGTGGGACTTGGCTGTTCTCCCAATTCTGCGCGTGCGAAGGTTGTATCTTCGCGTTCCGCGTCGCAAAGCTACGACCTCGTGGCTTCCATGTGAACACATGACACTGTAATCGAACATTGAAACAGGCTGACCGATCAACAATGAATAATCGAATCATGCGCAGTTTGCTCCTCCTCTTCACAGTCACAGCCATGTGTCTGTCTGCTCGCGTCCTCACCGCCGGGACGAGTCCCACTCCGGCTGCTTGCATCGATGGCATTATCATGAACGTGGGTCAGTGGCCTTCGCACGTCCTGTTTGCCTATCGCACCGGAGGGCAGAACGTCTGGATCACCAAGACGGGTACCGAGGTGGACAAGTTCACGATCGACCGCAAGCGTGAGACCCGCACCGGTGAGGTCGTCGCACGCCGCTTCGTCAATCCTGGGCCGGCATCGGAACTGGGGATCATTGACCAGGTTGGGACCGTATCCTTCTTCCTCGGTAGGGGAGCGGAGTCATGGTTCTCGGCCCCGGTGTACCGCTCTGTCATCATCCGTCATGCTGCTGTCGGTGTGCATGCTCATTACAGTGTTGGTGAAAAGGGGCTTGTGCAGACAGTCACACTCGATCCAGGAGTGGATATCTCGGCCGCTGCCATGATGGTTGAGCCTTCAGCCGCGTCATCAAGCCCCCTAGCGATCGTATCTCCGACGTCGCCGATCGTCTATGCTTCCTATATCGGTGGTCCTGGAGACGATCATGTGGTCGGAATCGAATATCTGACCAACGGCGAGGTGATCATCGGTGGTACGACCACCTCGATGAACTATCCAGGAGTGTCCGGAGGATATTCTACGTCTCTCAAGGGAGTGTCGGACGGGTTCTTGGTGCGGCTGGACAGGAAACTGCAAAAGGTGTTGTCGTACACGTTCTACGGCGGCAATGGCGATGACAAGATCAACTGCATCATCAAGGATAAAGCCAACGGTATCTACATCACCGGTGAGACCAACTCCGCCGATCTGCCCGTGACCTCGGGAGCGTCGGGTCAGCTCTACAAGGCCGGGATCGATGCCTTCGTTGCAAAGTTCGACAGTTCACTCTCCAAGCTGCAGATCAGCGGGTATCATGGTGGCAACAAGGACGACAAGGGCGTTGCTATCGCCGTCGATCAGAACGGCATCATTTTCCTGGCGGGCAATACAAACTCGACGACCAATCTGCCGGTGACATTTCCTGTGACCATCACGCGTCGCGACTGGCGAGGACGAACCACTACTGAGCCTGGTGGTGGATCGAACCAAGGACAGACCGACATTTTCTTGGCGTTCTTCTCCGTCAATGGGTCCATGCAGCAGTCACGATACTTTGGACGCAGCGGCATGGACATCGTCACGGCGATGTGCATCGACGGATCCAACAACGTGTATTTCACGGGATCGACAACATCGCCTGACTTCGAGACGTCTCCGACACCGGGTTTCTTTTCTTCGGGACGTTTGCCCTATGACCGAACCTTCAACGGTGGAACGACCGATGCGTTCGTCGTGAAGATGAACAACGAACTGCAGCTGGCGAAGTCCGACGACGGAACGTATTCGACCTACTTTGGCGGAAACAAGGATGAAGAAGGGCGAGGCATCTTCGTCGACGAGATCGGTCGTGCCCAAGTTGTTGGTGTAACGAATTCCCCGAATCTCGAAACGATCGGAACATTGGTCACCCAACCAATCGGTGGTCAGGACCTCTTTCTTGCCGTGCTTCCCGATGACGGTCGCAATCTGACCGGAGCGACATACTTTGGTGGAGCTGGCAACGACGATGTTCGGAGCGTCCGTTACAATGCAGTGTCAAAGCTTGCTGTTCTCAGCGGATCCACCCAGTCAGGTGATTTTCCGGTCGCCGGTGATGGAGCCAGCAGCGAACGCATTGGTCAGACCGACGGCTTCCTGACGCTCATGAACACGTCCACAAACGTCTATACGACGCTCATTGGCGGAACAAACGCCGATACGGTCGTTTCCACGTCGATCGACCCTTTCGGTGATGTCTATTACGCCACCTCCACAGATTCGGACAACATGCGTGTTACCGACAGCGCCGCCCAAGGCTCTGCCAGTGGGTTGAATGCATATGTCGGCAAGTACGCCATCGGAACGGTCGAGCTGACGGTGCCAAGTGGTGATGAGGTATGGTGCGCCGGAGGCAATAGGGCTATCTCATGGGCTGCCCAGAATATGCCCGATTCGACAAAGTATTCGATCGAGTTGGCTCCTGCTGGTACATCGAACTGGACAGTGCTCACGCGGACTGCTCTTGGACGGAGCTTCTCATGGAAGGTGCCGAATGTGCCGACTGGGCAGTATCAGATGCGCATCACGACGCTCCGTGGACATATGAGTCGGCTCCTAACACCGTTCACCATCTCCAATCCGCCAGCTGTGAAGGATCAACCGAAGAACTCCAGTGCATGCCTCGGCGGACGGGTGGTTCTGCGGGTCGTGGCCGAGGGGGCTGGCCTGAAGTACCAGTGGCGCCGCGCTGGTCAGAACATCGCCGGAGCTACGTCTGACTCCTTGGTCATTCCTGCACTTGATGCGTCCGCTCTTGGGAGTTACGATTGCGTCATCTCCGGAACATGCACGCCGAATGCGACGACAACTTCTGCCACTGTATCGACGGCAGTCGCAACAGCCATCAGTCGGCAGCCCACCGGGGTGTCCGTCGACGCCGGCAAACCTTTCACACTTTCAGTAGCCGCAACAGGTTCCAATCTCTCGTATCAATGGTCGCGGAATGGTACATCGATCCCAGGTGCCACGGCCGCGGAGTATTCGGTGACGTCAGCCAGCAAGAATGATGAGGGCGAATACATCTGCCGCATTGAGGGTGGGTGTGGAGCGGTCACCTCAGAGAAGGCGATCGTCGCCGTGACCACGACATCAGTCGATGAAGAAACGATCGTTGGCGACACACGTCTCCGCCTGATCGGAAGCCATCCGGTAACCGACCTTGCTACGCTTCGGTTGGATCTGACCCGCAGCGTGGATGTTGCCGTTGAACTGTTCGATGCCAACGGGCGCCGCATGGTGACGATGGACCTCGGCCAGCTGACCCCAGGTTCTCATGAGATCGTCGTTCCGACAACCGAGTGCTTGTCCGGCATGCACATCGTTAAGGTTTCGGCCGGTAGCATTCGACTCTCCAAGTCCATCATGGTCGTGCGCTAACGTCGGCAGTACCGTACGAGAAATCTGATCGATCGCCATCAATGGCCCGTGACGCAGCGTCACGGGCCATTTTTCATTTCTGTGTAACAATAGCGGCACTCGTGTGTTCTATTCTTCGGCAGAGTCAGGCAGAAACCTTTCAACTGGATCATCGACATGACAATTGCTCTACGGCAACTTTACCGCTCACTAGCCTTTCTGTTTGTGATGGCTCCCAACTTTGCCTCGGCAGGCACTGTCGATCTGGGACGGACTCACGAACAAGGCTTCATTCTCAACGTTGGACAGTGGCCAGATGAGGTACTGGGTGTGGCGCGCCAGAATGGAGCTGACGTCTGGATCACACGCACGGGAGTCGTCCTCGACCAATACACTGTGTCACGAGCCGATCAGAAGCGAATCGGTACTGTAACTCGCGAAGGGTTTCGAGACATCCAAGCGCGCTATCAGCTCCGTCCCGGTGCCACGGTGGGCGTGGTTACCTTCGCACGAGGCAATGAGCGCTCGCGGTGGATCACGGCCCCTGTTGTATCGAGTTTTGCGCTTGCCGACTGTTACCCGAATGTCACGTTTGATTACTCGCGTTCTGCCGATGGACGCGTCCAACGCCAGATCGTCACCTCGCCGGGTGCTGACCTGGCCTCCATCCGGTACGATATCCTCGGCGGTGGAAAGAACGACGTGGCCGATGTCTCCGTCACCACTTCGACTGTGTACGGAACCTTTGTCGGCGGCCCATCAGACGACGAATTCGTCGGCGTCGAGTATCTCTCCAACGGCACCGTTGTCGTTGCCGGCAATACGGCGGAACTCTCAGCCCCCTCGGCAACTGGTGGCTACAGCGCATCGATGAAAGGTAAGATCGATGGCTTCGTGGCGCGCTTCGACTCTCGTCTGGAAAAGATGATCTCCTATACGTACATCGGTGGAGGAGCAGAGGATCGGATCAAGGGGCTCACCAAGGACCGTCTTAACAACATCTATGTGACCGGTGAGACGATCTCGAGCGATTTCCCGACCACATCTGGTGTGACGGGAAAGCTCTACAAGGCCCTCAACGATGCCTTTGTGGCAAAGTTTGATTCAACGCTCACCAAACTGATCGTCAGCTTCTATCACGGCGGTAACAAGGATGACATAGCACGCTCGATCAAGGTTGACCAGGACTTCAACATCTACATAGCGGGTTCCACCAATTCGACGACCAACTTTCCCGTGACATTCCCCGCAACCGTCAAGATCACCATTCCGGGTGGCCGGGGAAGGCCCCCTACGTATCGCGACGTACCCGGTGGCGGAGCCAATCAAGGGCAGATTGATGGCTTTGTCGCATCGTTCTCACAGAACGGATCGATGCTGCTGTCACGGTTCTTCGGTGGAACCGGTGATGATGTCTTCACGGCACTTGCTCTTGACAATTCCAGTAGCGTGTACATGACGGGGTACACCACATCATCGAACTTCGAAACTGCACCGACGTCGGATCGATTTGCATCCGGGCGAAAGCCGGCCGATGAGACGTACAACGGAGGAACCACCGATGCATTCGTGGTGAAGCTCAGCCGGGAACTCACACTTGCAAGCACCGACGACGGAACCTACTCGACGTACTTTGGTGGTGACAACGACGAAGCCGGTCACGACATTGTCGTCGATGATCTCGGACGCGCCTACATCGTCGGCTGGACCACATCAACCAACCTTCCTGCTGTTGGCACCCTGAACACTCAGCGCATCGGTCAGAAGGATGTGTTTCTTGCCTTGTTTGCCGATGACGGTCGTGAACTGGTCGGCACAACCTATTACGGCGGTACGGGTGATGATGAGGCCTATGCCGTCAAGCTCGTCTCGGGCACCACGGTCATGATGGCCGGCACCACGAACTCAGAGAACTTCCCGCTGACCGGAGAGGGCATCGTATCGGCCCGTGCCGGGGACACTGACGGATTTCTTGCCACGATCAATACGGCAACGAACATATACGCCACGCTAGTCGGCGGTAATGGGGTCGATACCATCAAAGGACTGTCGATCGATCCGCTGGGCAATCCTTACTACATCGCTTCGACCAACTCGGCCAATCTGCTGACGTATCCGAAGTCCTCATCGCGGGAGCTCACGGGCATGCACGGGTACGTTGCAAAGCACGCATTTGGTGTTGTCGAGGTCACCGCTCCGATAGGGGGCGAAACCTACTGCGTCGGTCTCAGCAAGCCGATCTCTTGGTCAGCACTGGGATTTGCCGATACCTCTCGGTTCCAGATCCAGTACTCGGCTGCAGGTTCGAATGTGTGGACCGATGTTGCCAAGAACGTAGGCGGACGCAGTTATCTCTGGAAGGTACCGTCACTGCCGACGGGCCCATACGTTGTGCGCGTCACGACCATTCATGGCCATCTGAGCGAGTTGCTCACTCCGTTCACGATCTCCAGTCCACCATCGATCGTCAAGCAGCCAACTGATGCCTCGGCCTGTGGTGGCAAGTCTGCAACGCTCTCGGTGACGGCATCCGGGGCCGGTCTGAAGTATCAATGGCGCAAGTCGGGCGTGAATGTTCCGGGTGCCACCAATGCCACGTACACCATCGCCTCGGTAGATGCCACAACCGTTGGCAAGTACGATTGTTTGATCTCCGGCACATGCACCCCGAGCGTCACCTCGGCCGCCGCATCCGTCGCGTTCGGAACGCCGACGGAGATCACCCGTCAACCGGCAGGCCTGACCGTTGATGAGGGTAAGCCCTTCACGCTCTCGGTGGCCGCCGCGGGTTCGACACTTTCGTACCAGTGGAGCATGGGAGGCGTTGAGATCGCCGGCGCAACTTCGGCCGAATACACCGTCTCATCTGCGACCAAGGGCAATGAAGGTCAATACACGTGTGCTGTGACAGGGGGCTGCGGAACGGTCACAAGCTCTGTGGCAACTGTAGTGGTCATGGGCGGTACGTCGGTTGACGAGGACGTGGCAGGCTCGTCGATCCTCCGCGTGCTTGGCCCCGTGCCGGCAGACGCCGACATCACGGTCCGGATCTCCCTCGATGCAGTGCCGAGCGCTGCGGCCCGACTGACGATCCTTGACCTGAACGGCAATCGAGTCGCCGTTCAGCCAGTTCAATCCACCAGTACATCGTTTGACGCCCGCCTCGCCACGGACGTGCTGGCCGCCGGTATGTACCTCATTGAGTACTCCGACGGGGCCGTCGCGGCCCGTGCACGGCTCTTGATCGCTCACTGAGTAAAAACCGCTCATACCCGCACCTTTAGTGAGGGAACCAAGCGCCCCTTTCGCCTGTTTCTGCGCGCGGAAGGGGCGTCTTGCATAGAGCGCCCAGTGTTCTGCACTAAACTAGGACTAAAATAGTCGTATATTGCCGCCTATGGACCAGCAAACAGTACTCGACGAAGTCGTCGGAAGCGAATACAAATATGGGTTCACCTCCAACATTGAGCAGGAACTTCTGCCAAAGGGGCTGAACCATGACGTTATCCGTTTCATCTCTGCCCGAAAGAACGAGCCCGAGTGGATGCTCGAGTGGCGATTGAAGGCCTATGAGCAGTGGCTGACTATGAAGGAGCCACAATGGCCGAACGTGGAGTATCCGCCGGTGGACTTCCAAGACATTATCTATTGGGCGGCCCCAAAGAAGAAGCCCGAACTCAACTCTCTCGATGAGGTCGATCCGGAGATCCTGGCCACCTTTGAGAAGCTCGGCATCCCGCTGGAAGAGCAAAAGGTGCTTGCCGGCGTCGCCGTGGACGTCGTGCTCGACTCCGTAAGCGTCAAGACCACATTCCAAGAAAAGCTCGCCGAGCTCGGTATCATCTTCTGCCCGATCAGCGAGGCCTTGGAGACGCATCCGGATCTTGTTCGCAAGTACATCGGCACCGTCGTTCCGACCAACGACAATTTCTATGCGGCACTCAATAGTGCCGTCTTCAGCGATGGTTCATTTGTGTACATCCCGAAGGGTGTTCGCTGTCCGATCGAGTTGAGTACGTACTTCCGCATCAATGCCCGCAATACGGGTCAGTTCGAGCGGACGCTCATCATCGCTGACGAGGGTAGCTATGTGAGCTACCTTGAGGGATGCACCGCACCGCAGCGCGATGAGAACCAACTTCATGCTGCCGTCGTGGAGCTGATCGCACACGACCGCGCTGAGATCAAGTATTCGACCGTACAGAACTGGTTTCCCGGTGACAAGGATGGCAAGGGCGGCATCTACAACTTCGTGACCAAGCGGGGCATCTGCGCAGGAGTCGATAGCAAGATCTCCTGGACACAAGTCGAGACCGGATCGGCCATCACGTGGAAGTATCCGAGCGTCATTCTCAGGGGCGACAATTCGATCGGTGAGTTTTACTCGGTAGCTGTCACCAACAACAAGCAGCAAGCCGATACCGGCACCAAGATGATTCACATTGGGCGCAATACGCGCTCGCGGATCGTCTCCAAGGGTATCTCGGCCGGAGTATCTCAGAACTCCTACCGCGGACTCGTCAAGGTTCTGCCTGTGGCGCAGGGGGCTCGCAACTTCTCACAGTGCGACTCACTCTTGATCGGGGACGCCTGTGGGGCGCATACCTTCCCATACCTCGAAGTTGCCAACAGCAGCGCCATCGTCGAGCACGAGGCCACGACCTCGAAGATCGGTGAAGACATGCTTTTTTACTGCAATCAACGAGGAATCGATACCGAGGCTGCCGTGGCGCTGATCGTCAATGGCTATGCCCGTGAGGTTCTGAATCAGCTTCCGATGGAGTTCGCCGTCGAAGCACAAAAACTACTCGCAATTTCACTCGAAGGAAGCGTCGGATGACACCACTGCTGCAGATCACCAATCTCCGTGCATCGATCGACGATCGTGAGATCCTCAAGGGGATCGATCTGACCGTCAATGCGGGCGAAGTACACGCCATCATGGGACCCAACGGGTCCGGCAAATCCACTCTCGCCTCAGTCCTTGCCGGCCGAGAGGACTATACCGTCACCGGTGGTTCGGTGCTCTTCCAAGGCAAAGAGCTTCTCGAGCTCGCTCCCGAGGAGCGCTCGCGGGAAGGTCTCTTTCTGGCCTTCCAGTACCCTGTTGAGATCCCCGGAGTTTCAACGGCCAACTTCGTCAAGACCGCCGTCAACGAAGTGCGCAAGCATCGTGGTGAAGAGCCCCTTGACCCAGCGGCGTTCCTGGCATTGATGCGAGAGCGGATGGCCTTGGTAGAGATGGATCCTTCCTTCCTGCAGCGATCACTCAACGAAGGTTTTTCAGGGGGCGAGAAGAAGCGCAACGAGATCTTCCAAATGGCGATGCTCGATCCGGTTCTGGCCGTGTTGGATGAGACCGATTCCGGACTCGACATCGACGCTCTGCGCATCGTCGCCTCGGGGGTCAATGCCCTGCGGCGTCCAGACAACGCAACGATCGTGATCACGCACTACCAGCGGTTGTTGGACCATATCGTGCCGGACTTTGTGCATGTTCTCTGGAACGGACGCATTGTTCGCTCCGGCGATAAGTCGCTGGCCCTGGAGCTTGAGCAGCGCGGCTACGATTGGCTCAAGCAGGAAGCGTCGGTGGAGGCCTAAATGTCTCAACACGCACTCGTCGAACTGGTCCAGAGCCTCGTGCCGACGCATGTCGGCGGCGACGTCGCGGCGGATACCGGCGGACGTCTCAATGCTCTTCGCCAGGAAGGTCTGCGGGAGTTTGTCCGAATGGGCATCCCGACAACACGTCATGAGGAATGGAAGTACACCAATGTGTTCCCATTCATCGGACTGGAATACTCATACCTGCCCATGCAATGGAATGCGGGCTCATCGTCGCAGACCGCGTTGGCTGCGGCCGTCGAAGTGAGCTCGGCTCTCGGCACGCCCATCGCCATTCGCATTGTCGATGGCTCGGTGAGCGTTGATGCATCGCAGCTTCCGGTCGGTCTTGACGTCATGGAGCTGACGTCCGATCTTGTCGAGTCGGCTCCCGACGTAGCAGCGGCCCTGGGCGCTGGTGCTCCGATGAATGCCAACCCATTCGTTGCTCTCAACACGGCACTCATCGAAAGCGGTATTCTGATCCGTCTTGCCAAGGGGCTGAAGGTGGACGTGCCGATTCACATTTCCATTGAGACCACGACCACGCAGACGCCGGTTTTGATCGCGCCGCGGATCCTTGTCGTTGCTCATGAAGGCGCCGACGCAGATATCGTCCAGTCGCATCATACCTTCGGACCTTCAGTCGTCCTTGATGCCACTGTGGTCGAGTTCTCGGTCGCCGCATCCTCCAACATCCGCTTCTGCAAGATCGCCGACGAGTCCGAAACGGCCAGGTCGATCACATCGGTCACGGCCGACGTACACAGAGATGCATCCTTTACATCCCATGCGCTCAGCGTTGGCGGAAGATTCGTCCGCAATGATCTGGCCGTGCGGCTGTGTGAAGCCTCGAGCCAGGGTTTCCTGTATGGTGTGAGCTTGCTTGCAGAAAATGAGTTTGCGGACAACCACACGGTCGTCGACCACATGGTGCCGCACTGCCACAGTGAGGAGCTGTACAAAGGCATCTACGACGGATCGTCGACTGGTGTCTTCAACGGGAAGATCTATGTGCGACCACAGGCACAGAAGACCACGGCGTATCAATCGAATCACACGCTGCTGCTGAGCTCCAAAGCACAAGTTCAAGCCAAGCCACAGCTCGAGATCTGGGCCGACGACGTAAAGTGCTCGCACGGGGCGACGATGGGGCAGGTCAGTGACGAGGCGATTTTCTACTTCCGCTCGCGCGGCATCGACAAGGACATGGCCAAAGCTCTGCTGACGTATGCATTCATCACCGAAGTGGTTGAGAAGATCACTCTTGATGGACTGCGTGCACTCCTTACTCGGCGCATCGCTCGCAAACTTTCTGCCGAGTCGCTGATCTCCTGATGCACCACGTTGAACCAACGGCCCCTGTGCTTGACATCGCAGCGCTGCGCTCGGAGTTTCCAATACTTCGTCGCACGGTGCACGGCGGCAAGCCGTTGGTGTATCTCGACAATGCAGCCACAACGCAGAAGCCGAACGTTGTCATCGACACCATTGCCGACTTCTATCGTCACCACAACGCCAATGCACACCGTGCAGGACATGTTCTTGGGTCGGAGGTCACGGCGATGTTCGAGGCAGCGCGCCAGCGCGTTGCCGACAGCATTGGCGCGTCGGCAGAGGAGATCGTCTTTACGCGCGGAACCACCGAGTCACTGAACCTTTTGGCCTCAACCCTCTCGGCCCGCTTTGAACCGTGCGATCGTCGGAACATCGTTCTGACCCAGATGGAGCACCATGCCAACATTGTTCCGTGGCAGATGGTGCGGGACCGCACTGGAGTTGAGATCCGGGTGATTCCCGTGCACGAAGACGGTCAGCTCGACATGACCGTTGCCGAGCAGCTCATTGATGCTTCGACGGCCATCGTCTCCGTCGTTCACGTATCCAACACACTCGGAACCACCAATGACGTCCATCGGCTCGCGGCTATGGCCCATCGGGTGGGAGCAGAATTCATCGTTGATGCGGCCCAGAGCATCGCTGGGATGAACATCGACGTCAATGAGATCGGCTGTGATGCGCTGGTGTTCTCCGGACACAAGGTCTATGGCCCAATGGGCATCGGCGTAGCATACATTCGACGTCGACTGATGGAGACGCTTCCGCCGTATCAGGGCGGGGGATCGATGATCACCTCGGTCACGTTCGACAAGACCACTTATGCTGATGGACCGCTACGCTTTGAAGCCGGAACTCCCAACATTGAGGGGGCCGTCGGTCTTGCCGCGGCACTATCGTGGCGCGATTCATTGGATATGTCCAGCGTCATTGCGCACAAGCATGCGCTGACGTCGAGCCTCACATCGGGACTATCCGGCCGTGATGGCATTCGACTGCATGGTCGTCATCAGGGACATTCGGGAATCGTGAGCTTCAGCGTTGACGGCGTTCATCCGCAGGACCTGAGTTTGATGCTTGACGCGCATGGCGTTGCGGTTCGAACAGGTCATCACTGTACCATGCCGCTGACGGCTCAGTTCTCTTCCACCGGAAGCGTCCGTGCTTCCGTTGCCGTGTACACGAGCGCAGATGAGATCGAGTACTTCTTTTCTGCGCTTGACCGGGCACTGACAATTCTGCGCTGACCATGAAGACACCAAAGACCATATCGGACGTCACCGACGAGATTGGATCGATGCTTGAAACATTGCCGGACTGGGAGGAGCGCTTTGGCGCCATCATGGCGATGGGCAGGGAGCTCGCCCCCTATCCGGAGGAGCATCGACGGGAGGACTTCATCGTCAAGGGTTGCCAATCACAGGTTTGGTTGTATCCGCAGCTCATCGATGGTAGGATCCACTTCAGCGCCGACAGCGATGCACTGATCGTCAAGGGACTGGTGGCTCTTGTCGTGCGCATCATGCAGGACCGCACGCCGCAGGAGATCCTTGCTGCGCCGAAGGACATCGCGGAACGCCTAGGTCTTGTGCAGCATCTATCGCAAAACAGGTCGAGCGGTCTGGCCAGCATGCTCAAGCAGATTCGTCTCTATGCCGTTGCATTCAGTATGAGGACGTCATCATGACCGATGAAGCATCAGCTCTTCCCATGCCCGAGTCGACCCCGGCACAGGAGCCAAGTTTGCGCGACAAGGTGATCGATGCCATCAAGACCATCTATGATCCTGAGATCCCGATCAACATCTATGAGCTCGGACTCATCTACGAGGTGCGGATCGAAGACAAGACCAAGGTTCATATCACCATGACGCTGACCACACCGAATTGTCCGTCTGCGCAGTCCCTGCCTCGCGAGGTTGAGCAGGCTGCCCGCGGTGTTGAGGGCGTTGAGTCTGTGAATCTTGAATTGACCTTTGACCCACCGTGGGATAAGACTATGATGAGTGAGGCGGCCCTGTTTTCCATCGGGTTGTACTGAGTCATGTCGAAGACCTTCCATCGCCTTCAGGTTGAGCGCGCGTGGGACACCACGCCACGCGCTCGTGTTGCTGAATTCCGTGTTCCGGAGGACCTGGAGCGGGAGTTTGCCTATCGTGCCGGACAGTACGTGATGCTTCGGATAGACCTCGACGGGTTGGAGCAGGATCATGCCTTCTCTCTCTGTTCCAGTCCGGAGGCTGGCCAGCCCCTTACCATAGCCGTGAAGCGTACAGATTCATCCTTGGTGGCGGCTCACATCCAGTCGCTCTTGCTTCCTGGAAAGTGGCTCATGGTGCGACCTCCTTCGGGGACGTTCGTCTTTGATCTTTCACCGAACCGGCAGAGGACCTTTGTGTTGTTTGCCGCAGGTAGCGGCATAACGCCGCTTCTGTCGATCGCCACATCTGTGCTCCACACTGAACCACAGAGCTCGGTCCACCTCGTGTATGCCAATGTCTCGGCAACCGATACCATGTTTGTCGATGAGCTTCGGCAATTGAAGAAACAGTTTGCTGAGCGTTTGCAGGTTAGTTTCGCGCTCGAAGATGTCACGCAGGCGCACCTTGATGACATTGGTAGTGTGCAGGTTGGCCGGTTTGGAGCAGCAGACATTGTCGAGGCCGCAGACCAGGCACAACGTACCGCACTGCCAACCGAGTTTGCGACCTGTGGTCCGTCGGGATTCATCGAACTGGTCACCACTTCGCTGGGCGTGTTCGGTGTTCCTTCAGAGCACATTCATGTTGAATCATTTTCGTCATCACCACGCCAGACAACCACACCGTAACTGATGGAGAACATGGAACAAACCTCACAACGTATCACACGCCGCGTCAAGGTACGCCTCTATGGTCAGGATCACGAGTTCAGCGTCGAGCCGGATGAGACCATTTTATCTGCTGCACAGCGGGCCAACCTTGATCCACCGTACGCCTGCCAGATCGGTGCATGCTGCACATGCAGAGCGAGGCTCATCTCCGGAACGGCCGTCATGGACGAGCGCGAGGCCCTTTCGGATGACGAGATCGCTGATGGATACATTCTCACCTGTCAGGCGCACCCGACGTCGGACGACTGTTTTGCTGATTACGACCAGTAGTAGTTCATTATGGTTCGACTCTCAAAACGCATAGAGTATGCCTTGCTGGCCATGCAGGACATGGCCTCGAAGCCCGACAGTATTGTCTCGGCCAAGGATGTCGCATCGCATTACGACATCTCGCAGGCGCTCGTTGCCAAGGTGTTGCAACAACTTGCCCGCCATGGTCTCATCCGCTCGTTCGCCGGTTCCACCGGCGGGTACACGCTCGCGCGGCCTGCCAGCAGTATCAGCATCGCCGAGATCATCGAAGTCATGGAGGGGGCTGGTAAGGCCCTCGTGGATTGCCAAAGCACCGACCACACAGCATGCAGTGCTGAGCACGCGTGCACGATCAAGGAGCCGCTCGGCAGATTGCAGGAGCGCATTCAATCAACATTCAAGTCGATGAGTATTGCCGAATTGGCATCTCCTCGAGAACTGGTTCAATTGGAGGTATTATGAGCGTCACCATGATCGGAGACGACGTTGTGTCCATCCCAACCGGCGTGACCGGCACGGATGAGAACGATAACATTATCATCACATCGAAGGCCATCAGCGAGGTCAAGAAGATCAAGGAGCAGAACTCCATTGCGGATGACTACGGCCTTCGTCTTGGCGTCAAGGGAGGGGGCTGTTCGGGCATGTCGTACACCCTTGGATTTGATGCAGCCGCCAAGGAGAACGACCTTGTCCTTGATGCCGATGGCGTGCGTGTGTTCATTGACGCCAAGAGCATGTTCTATCTCATGGGCATGACCTTGGACTTCAGTGACGGACTGATGGGCAAGGGGTTCACCTTCAACAATCCCAATGCCACCAAGACCTGTGGCTGCGGAAGCAGCTTTGGCGTCTGATCGATCGATTCATCAATTCATCATCCCACCGAGGTACACATGGCCTACGAATGGAAGTTCAATCCGCGTCCGTACAGTGACGAGGAAGCAAAGGAGTTGCTCAAGGACGTGATCTCACCGGAGACCACCGACTGGCACTACAACACCCATCACAAAGGGTACGTGACGTTTCTGAATAAGATCGAGGCTGGACTCCAGAGTGCTGATCGCGCGGCGGCCAACGGCAATTGGAGCGACGTCGGTGAACTCAAGCGACGCTTCACGTGGAACCATGCCGGAACGGTGCTGCACGATGTCTATTGGGAGGTCATGGGCGGTGACGGAGATCCATCCAAGGGTCCGGACGTTCTGGCTGCCATCGAACAGGAGTATGGTTCGTTCGATGCATGGAAGGCCGACTTCAAGGCATCGGCGCTTGCAGCGAAACTCTCCGGATGGGGCGTGTTGTGCATCGACTCACTCTACTCGGGCAGACTGCTGAATGTGCTCGTTGATGAGCATCACTACGGCGCAATATGGGGTGGCATTCCTCTTGTTGCCTGTGACGTGTTCGAGCATGCATACTACCACAAGAGCGGTCCTGGGCGCGCCGGGTACATTGACGCATTTATGAATAATCTTCACTGGGGCCGGATCAACGAACGGTATCTCAAGCTCCGTCGATGACGCTCGGGCTGTTCCCATTGGACATCGTCCTGTTCCCTCAGATCCGATATCCACTTCACATCTTCGAACCTCGCTACAAGGCACTCATCAATGAGTGCGTTGAGCGAGGTTCGGAGTTTGGGATCAATCTTATCGATAATGGACAGCTGCACTCCATCGGGTGTTCGGCCCTTGTGGTCGACATTGTCGAGAAGTACTCCGACGGCCGGATGGACATCGTCGTCGAGGGTGTTGCACGATACAAGGTCTTGGACCTTGTGCCTACCGACGCTCCATACACGGTGGCGAACGTCGAGGAGTATGTTGATTCAAACACAGAGTTCGATGAAGCGCTCTGTAGCTCGGTCCTCGAAACCTACAACCGCATTGTGGGCTTGGTCTATGGTCTGGCCGCGCCGACATTGAAGGCGGATGAACTCTCCGGAGCGCCTTCGTTTGACATGGCTCCGAAGTCGGGTCTGAGCAAGATGCAGCGTCAGATGCTGCTCGAGCTGCGCGACGAGAACACGCGGCTGACATTGCTGAAAACACACTACGACGACGTCATGCCGTCAGTGGATAAAGCTGATATGATCCAGCGCGTGGTCAAGAACGACGGCTATCTCCGCCTCGACGAGGGCTGATCAGCCCCCTGCATTCGGACCTGCGGTGTTGATCTTCTGCATGGCCAAGGATGGTCCGGACTTCGCGATCAAACGGATCGCCTCGCAACTTCTGTCGATCATCTCTTTGAGTGCCTGCTGCTGACTCTCGTCAAACGGAGCAAGGACGTATTCGACCAGCTGTCCCGGTCCGAATTGCCGGTCGATCCCACAGCGAAGACGCCAAAAGTTGGCTGACTCCAGCTCATCGATCACCGATGCCACACCGTTGTGTCCTCCCGAGCTGCCCCCTTGCTTGAGGTGGATCTTGCCGACGGGAAAGTTGTACTCGTCGGTGATGACGATGATGTGGGCCGGTCCGATCGAAAGCTCGCGTGAGCGTTTAGTGACTGCCCTTCCCGAGAGATTCATGTAGGTAAGGGGCTTGATCATGACGAGCTCAATGCCGGCATATCGCGCACGAGCCTCGTCATAGAGCGACGACGAACGCGTCCAGGCCGCCGAGCACGATTCGGCGAAGGCATCCAAGACCATGAATCCAATGTTATGGCGTGTCTTATCATACTCGGGTCCGGGATTGCCCAGGCCGACAAGCATCAGTGTTGATCGGGAGGAACTACTCATACGATGCAAACCTACGCACTGCAGACATCGGTTTCCCGACGGCCCGACGCAGGCCGTTTGCTATATTGCGCCCTGTCGTAACGGTAAGTGACACTACAGACGGAACCATCGAAGTATGGGCGTGTCAGCGCTGCTTGTAACCTTGTTCGGGCCATTAGTCGGCTCGCTCGCCATTCTGTTCATCCAACGAGACCAGGCAGCGGCGATAAAGCGGACCGCTTTGGCGTTCTCATGTGTCACATTTGTGATGTCGCTGTTGATGATTCCGTCGTTCGATGCCTCGAACACGGCCCTACAATTCGTCATCAACCAGCCGTGGATTCCGGCCATTGACGCCGGGTTTCAGATCGGCGTCGACGGGATCTCATTGCCACTGGTGTTGCTGACGGCACTCATCATGCCGATCGCCCTGCTCGCATCGTTCGATCCGATCCACAAGAGCGTCAAGGAATACTACGTGCTCATGCTGCTGTTGCAGTTTGGCATGACGGGCGTGTTCGTGGCGTGGGACACCTTCCTATTCTATGTGTTCTGGGAATTGATCCTCATTCCGATGTACTTCATCATCGGCATCTGGGGTGGCAAGGACCGCATCTATGCGGCCATCAAGTTCTTCCTCTACACGCTTGTCGGGTCGCTGCTGATGCTTGTGGCGATCGTGTGGCTGGGTCTGGAATCCCACTGGGCTGGTCACGGTTTCACGGCGGATCTGACAAAGCTCCAAGTGATCGGTTCGCAGCTCGGCTTCAATGTCCAGCAGTTCTTGTTCTGGGCATTTGCAATCTCGTTCCTGATCAAGGTCCCGCTCTTTCCGTTGCATACATGGCTTCCTGATGCCCACGTTCAGGCACCGACGGCCGGATCGGTGATCCTTGCCGGGGTCCTTCTTAAGCTTGGAACCTATGGCCTGATCCGTTTCAACCTCGGCTTGTTCCCACAGGCGTCGGTTCACTTCGCCGAGCTGATCAGCGTGTTTGCCGTCATCGGCATCGTGTACGGCGCCCTTGTGGCGATGGTACAGACCGACATCAAGAAGCTCGTGGCTTACTCATCGGTCAGCCACCTCGGGTTTGTTGTGCTTGGCATCTTCTCGGTCACAACCGAGGGCATCCAAGGCGCCGTCCTGCAAATGGTCAATCACGGTATCTCAACGCCCATGCTCTTCCTCTGCGTAGGTGTGTTGTACGAGCGTCGTCATACACGTGAGATCGCCGATTACGGCGGCATCACCAAGGTGATGCCTCGCTTTGCGGTCCTGTTCGCCATCGCCATGTTCGCCTCGGTGGGACTGCCCGGATTGAATGGTTTTGTTGGTGAGTTTCTGACGCTGTTGGGTGCGTTCAAGAGCGCGACTCTTGGCTCGCAGGTCTATGCGATCGTCAGCGCCAGTGGCGTGATCTTCGCAGCAGTGTACCTGCTGTGGATGTTCCAGCGTGTGATGTTCGGCACCAACGACAACGCAGAGAATCATCACCTGCGTGATCTCAATCGCAGCGAGTACTGGCAGCTTGTGCCCCTTGCCCTTCTCTGCATCTGGCTTGGCGTGAACCCGAAGCCCCTTATGAATTTCTCGGAACAGGGCGTAAAGGCCGTCGTCCAGTGGGTGAGCGACCCGGCAAAGTCGGCTCCAACAATCACCACAGGTGCCGCCAAGACCGAGGCGCATCACTCAACGAATACGCACCGCTGAACTTGAGATCGAGGACCTCTCAATGAACATCGACTTCTTTGGATCACTTCCGCTGATCGTCATTTGGCTTGCTCTTGGAGCCGTCGGCATTGCCATTCAGGCGTTTGTTCGCAATAACACACGTCTGATCTTTGGCTACTATGTTGCCACGCTTTGCGGCACGGCACTGCTGGCCATCCTGACGGCAGGACACAAGAATGTGGCATTCAATGGGATGGTCACGTTAGGGGGCTTCCCGAACTACTTTGACGTGCTCTTCTGCGGTGCTGGGATTTTGACGATGCTGGCAGCGCGTCCGTATTTGCAGCGAGAGAATGCGGAGCTCGATGAGTTCTACACGCTCTTGGTGTCTGCCGTGGCAGGCATGATGTTCATGGCACACGCCAACAATTTGCTGGTGCTCTTTGTGGGCGTCGAACTGATGTCGATCTCGTTCTACGTCATGGCAGGTTTCTTCCGCACCAATTCCCGAAGCATAGAAGCCGGCCTGAAGTACTTCCTGCTCGGCGCATTTGCATCGGGATTCCTGGTCTACGGCATGGCGCTCATCTATGGCGCCACCGGATCACTTCAGTATGACATCATTGCCAAGAACATTGCCTCGGGTGCTGTGAACTTCCCGGCACTGTTGTCCATCGGAGCAGTGCTAATGGCCGTAGCCCTCGGCTTCAAGGTCGCGGCATTCCCGTTCCACCAATGGGCTCCGGACGTGTATGAAGGGGCACCTTCGGTGGTGACGGCCTTCATGAGCACGGCGGGGAAGTCGGCCGCCTTCGCCGCCTTCATCATGGTCTTCTGGGCCCTGATGCCACATGGCAATGCGCTCACGCCGAAGCTTCAGAACATGCTTGCCGTCGTCTCAGCCGTGACCATGCTGATCGGTAACATCACGGCGATCTCGCAGACGAATGTCAAGCGCATGCTCGCTTACTCGTCGGTTGCTCACGCCGGTTACCTGCTCATGGGCTTGGTCGCCAACACTCACGCCGGAGGCTCGGCGATCGTGTTCTACGTCACGTCCTACGTCTTCATGCAGCTTGGTGCCTTCGTCGTGGTCGGCATTCTTGAGCGCGGCAACGAACAGCACCTTGAGATCAACGACTACGCCGGACTTGCTAAGCGCGAACCGGTGCTTGCCTTTGCGATGGCGGTCTTCATGTTCGCTCTGGCCGGCATACCGCCCCTTGCCGGATTCTTCGGGAAGTATCTACTCTTCGTGGCCGCCATTGATGCTGGATTCCTTTGGCTGACGCTGGTGGCGGTGCTTTCATCGATCGTGAGCGCCTACTTCTACCTGGGCTTGATCGTAAAGATGTACTTCTCCGAGTCTCAGGGGCATCACGAACCAAATCCTGCCGGCATGGCAGGCATCTCGTTGGTGGTGGCCGCCACGGCCAGCATCGTCCTCGGTCTGTTCACGACGCAACTTCTGTCCGTGTACAGCACGTGGTAGGGATGATAAGCCTCTGATCTCCATGCTGAGGTGGTTCGGCTGCGTGATTCTGATGCTGTGGGCATCGAACACTGCATGTGCACAACGAGTTGAGCTTTACTGGGACGAGGCTGACAAGCCGAGCCGCGTCATCTCGTTCGGGGTGATCCCGAACACCATTGCTGTTCAGCGGCGCGTCATCATTCGTAGTACCACGTCGGCCGACGTTTTCATTCGCACGGTTCGACTCAATCGCCAGGGCGTGCCGTCTGCGATCGTCGATGAGTTTCTTGTAAGCCCGTCAACGGCCAGCGTCTTGCAGCCGCAGCGGTCCGACACGGTGTCGATCAACTACAATGCCGCTCAGCTTCCGCAGTTCACCGATACGTTGGTGGACGTGGACCTCGTCGTGCAGGTCTTTGATTCCCTCACGGGACCGATCGTCGAGTCGCACACCTTTCGATTGCTGGCTCGCAAGACGCCTCGTGCACTCGGCACGCTTAACACCTGGATCGCATTCGATTCGGTCTATGTCAGTTCCGCGTGTGCCAAGCGCGACACGATTCCGGTATCAAATCTCAGTCCACTCGCCATCAACGTCGTCCGGCAGCAGACGAGGGTACGCTCGCCCTATCTTGGCCGACCCGAGATCATCGTCGATACCTTCCCACAGCTTCGGATACCCGAGCGAACAGACGTCTCGTGGAAGGCGCGCTATCAGCCCCTTGACCGAGGCCGAGACAGTGCAGACTTCGTGATCGCGTACGCGAATCCGGACAATGCCTCCGACTCGGTGCATGTTCTGCAAATCAGCGGCGTCGGCGTCGAACAGCAAATGGAGTTGCAGAGTCTCGTCCCGTTGTCGGGAGGGGGCGATGTGCTCCGCCGTGGACGCGACACGATTGACATCCACAATGTGGCCGCCGGATCTGAAGGTGTGACGTTTGGCATTGTCCTTGCCAATGAGGGGAATATTGACATCGGCATTGACAGCGTTCGTATTGCAGAGTTGGGATTGTCGTCTCCGTACCTGACGGTTGTGCGCCCCTTCTCGACGGTCATACCGGTCGGTTCCACCGATACCATGGTCGTTCGTTTTGACGCTGATTCCGAACTGCGGCATATGGCCGATCTGCTGCTGTTTACCAACATCGCCCGACGCGGCTACGGATGTGTGCCAGATACGGCACGGGTTCGTCGTTTCGTGATCTCAGCGCGATCAACGTCGATCTTCAGCGTCACTCCGGAACTTCTCGACCTTGGTACGCTCACGACGCGCAGTGAATGCGTCAACCATCGGCTCGTTGGGGTGTTTGAGGTCCGCAACACCTCGACCACCCAAGCGGTCATCGACTCTGTGACCGTGACGCCTTCGGGAACAGCGACGCGGATTTCGCCCTCGGCATTCACGGTTGCTCCCGGGGGCATGGTGCGTCTCGAAGTGGAGCTCTCAAGGGGCTTTACCGGGACGTCAGAGGGATTGGTGACACTTTGGTCGGGCAGCGGTGAGCGACGTCGAACTTTTCGCATACGTGCTACCATCGTCGATCCAGATACGCTCATCATCGCTGCACCCGACGTTGTACAGAGCCGGCCAGGGTCGATCGTCACCATACCGATCACGGCCAAGGGATATGACGGCAAGGTGCTCCGCACGGCTGAGATGGAGCTTGTCTACAATCGAGACGTTCTGGTGTTTCAGGCATCCGCCCGCGGTGGAACGGCCTCTGAATCGGCACAGGTGCAGGCTGAATCGTCTCCCGGCCGAACGCGCGTGCGGATCACCTTTACGCAGGAGCCACGTTCGAGCGATACGCTGCTGCTGTTGAGGTTTGCCACATACCTGGCCGACTCGATCACGACGACCATCGGCGTGGTGGCGGATTCAACGGCATTTGGCTCGGTGGATTGTCCTCGGCTCTATCCTCTTGCCATCGGGGCTGGCACGCATCGGATCGACTCGATTTGCGGGCTTACCTACAAGACCTTGTCGGGCCGATCTTTCCGTGCCGGAGTGCTTCCGAATCCTGTGCGGGATGTTGCCTCGGTGGCCCTTTCGTCGGTGCCGGGATCGGCGTTCACGATCGAACTTGTTGATGCGTTGGGCAGGAGTGTTACGGAGCCGCGCTCGGTGGTAACCACCGAGCCCCTTGACATCATTCCGGTTGATGTATCGGGCGTGCCACCATCGACCTATTCAGTGCTCGTCCGTTCGGTCGATAGCGTCATCTCGATACCCCTGGTGGTGCGGCGATGAAGAGGATGATCTTCATGCTTCTGATCCTTGTGCTGTCGGCCGCCACGGGTCTGGCACAGGGATTTGACTGGCAGCCGTCGCCGCGTCGGCCCTATGAAGCACCGCGTACCTTCCTTGGTCTGGAGCTCGGCATCGCGAGTGGGTCCCATACGGGTTCACTTCCGTATCTCGAAGCTGATATCCCCAACCCATGTTGCACGTACGAGTCGGGCTCGGGCCTGCCGATCCGCATCGGATTGACCGGCGAGACGTGGATCGGCCCGCGGATGGCCGCCGCGCTCGACGTGTCACTACAGCTTCAGTCCACAACCTTCGTTGCCGCTGAGCAGAGCCTACCGCGTGTAGGCCGGGGTCCGCTTGTGACCCGCTATGAGCTGGACGTGCAGACGTCCTACCTTTCACTAGGAGCATCGCTTCGGCAACGACTTGGCTCGTCCATGTTCGTGGCCTCGGCAGGCATGCGCGCAGGCATGCTCTTACGTGCATCGATGACCAATAGGGAGGTCGTTGTCGGTGCGCCGGACGAGACATTTGCCGATGGTACGCGCGTGCAAACGCTTCCCACCACCGGTCTGGCTGATGCGGCGTCGGTGGTCCTCGAGCCGCACTTATCCGTTGGATACGATGTACCGATGTCTGTCGGCTACTATCTTACCCCATCGATCATGTGTGGCTACAGTCTGACCAGTCTCTCGACGAACCATTCGTGGAGGGCCCTCTCGATAGGTGTCGGACTGCGACTGATGAAGGGGCGGTAGCCACGTCAATACTATATTTGTGACGCGTTCGTCAAAAGCGAATCGCGTATAAATCAACATCTGTCGGGGTTCACGTCATGATCAACCGCATTATACTCTGTTTTGCCGTCGCCCTTTTCACCACGGTAGCGGCAATTGCCCAGCCAAAGCTGGAAGTCGTAGGTGGTGATACATATGATTGGGGCAAGGTCAAGCCGCCAAAGGAAGGCTACCTCGAGGCAACGATCCAGATGAAGAACACCGGTGACCGTGCGGTTCGCATCACGGAAGTTCGCCCAGGTTGCGGTTGCACAAAGACCGATCCGGACAAGTACGACCTCAAGCCCGGTGAGGTCAGCACGATGAAGGTCAAACTCAACATCAGTCCTACACAGTCGGGATCGTTGACCAAGAGCATCACACTCTCGTGGGCAGACCTTGCCGGTAACGATGCCCTGAAGGCCTTCCGCACTGGCGGCACGCCGGTTGCAAGTGGTCTCGATACGAACATCCGGACAGGCTATCTCTACCTGAAGGCGGACGTCACACGCGAGGTGTCATTCCTTCCGGCGATGTACTTCTCGTTCAATGACCTGAAGGTCGGCGTCGAAGCGGTCTCCAAGATCGAGGTCTCGAACAATTCCGACTCTGACATCACGCTCTCTGACTGGAAGACTGACGGTGGACTGGTCGTCAACCACACCGGCCGGGTTGTCGTGAAGGCCAAGAGTAAGCTCGAGATCGTCGGAAAGGTCGTTCCCTCTACCAAGGGTAATTACAGCGGCGGCGTGAAGTTCAAGACCACGCACCCTGATAATCCGGAAGTGGATCTTCGCGCGTACGGCTTCGTTCAAGAGTCCTCTAGCCCCGTGTTCCAAAACGGCAACGTCAAGCCTTAATAGCTTGGGCGTCCAAGCCCACTGATCGGGCGCTACGTCGATCTCCACTGGCATGTGAGAGTAGGCGAAGCGCCCGTTTTCATTTTTGCACCACACGTGGGAATGCATGAAGTACGTGATGCCGGTCTTGGGGGCACTAGCGCTGATCTCTGTTCATTCTGCCCTTGCGCAGCGACGTCAGGTGCAGGGAGTGGTGGTCGACAGTGTGACGCGCTCCGGTCTCTACGGCGCAACGGTCATCATCTCGCGCGTCGGTGATTCGACGGCCAGTGGCGCCATTTCTGACAAACGTGGGCGGTATTTGGTGCGAGGCGTGAGCGATGGCAAGAACGTCATCCGCGTCAGTTACATCGGCTACCTGTCGTTCACCGATACGATCTCGATCGAGAGTATGGGTGGAAAGCTCGATACCATTTTCATGTCACTCGGTTCGATCATTGGCGCACCGATCGTCGTCACACAGTCACGCCTCAGAGCCATGCAGCGGGCCGACACCACTGAGTATGATGCTGCTGCGTTCTTGGTCAGACCCAATGCGGATGCCGATAAGCTCATCAGGCAGCTTCCCGGGGTGAGCTTCGATAACGGTAAGATCCGTGCATTCGGTGAGGAGGTTGATAAGGTGCTTGTTGATGGACTCGAGTTCTTCGGTACCGATGCCATGAATACGCTCTCGAATCTGCCGGCCGACATTGTTGACAAAGTACAGATCTACGACAGCAAGAGTGAGGCAGCCAAGGTCACAGGTGCCGACGAACAGTCGACCACCAAGACCATCAACATCGTTACGATGGAGAATAAGCGTCAGGGCATGTTTGGCAAGGGGGCTGCCGGTTATGGTCTGGAAGATCGCTACGAGGGTGGGGCCGCATATAGCAGATTCGACACGACGTATCGTGTTTCCGTTGCAGCTATGACCAATAACATCAATCGTGGCGACATGCCATCGACGGACGACATGGAGTCGAATGGTATGGAAGGGGGCTCGGGTGGGGAGTATGTGCAGTTCTCGATCACCACATCCGATGATGCAAGTGACGAAACGACGTTGAGTCCCGAACAAGGGATCACGACGACTCGATCCGCAATGATCACGGGTTCCAATCTTAAGGGACCGTTAAAGGTCAACGCATCCTACAGCGTGAGTGACAACTCAACAGCACTTGCCACTTCATTATTCCGACAGTTTGTGACGCCATCGGTCATCGGACAGATCTATCGTCAGGATAACACCACCGCGAACACCGTCACCGAGCAAAAGATCCGCAGCCAGTTGAAGTACGATATCGACACGGCAACCCAACTGAGTCTGTTGACGCATATCGGACTTGAATCGACGCGCCTTGACGATCGATTTGGTGGCATCACATCGGATGTCACGGATACATTGAGTCGGATCTCCTCCGTGAGCGATGCCGAGTCATCAAGGGCACGAATCAACAATTCCTTCAGCCTGAGTCACCGCTTTGCCACCCCAAATCGCTACGTGACCTTTTCTGCTGATCTGTTCAATTCCGGTCGCGAGGAATCACGGGGGTTACGTTCTGCCGGAACAAGCGCCGCAGATTCAACCAATCAGCGGTCGCTGCAGGACGCGCTTCGATCCTCTTTCTCGCCAAGTCTTTTGTACTCAGAGCCCCTTTCATCACAGGCAAGTGTCCGCATCAAGATCGCCGGTAAGCACAACGTATCGCTTGCCAATCGGCGAACGCGCGTGGACCGACGCGGCACCGGCCTTCTGGAGGAAGTCGATTCGTCACTTTCGAATTCGTTTGAGCAGAGACTCTCACAGTACAGTGGCCAGGCTGGCTTCTACTGGAAAGATAGTACGTTCACGGCCAGGGCTGATCTGGAGTACCGCCACGCAGATCTTTCGGGTGTGACGACCTTTCCATTTGATGCGAGCACGTCACGGACGTTCGCTAATCTGCTGCCATCGCTTTCTGTGTCACTCATCGGTGTTGAGGGGCTATATGGATCTGCGAGCTACAACATGGATACGCGTCTGCCGACGGTTGACCAGATGCAGAATGTGGTTGATAACTCGAATCCGATGCTGCTCTCTATTGGCAATCCAATGATACGTCAGGGTCTGTCGCATCGTCTTTCATTGGACATCCAAGGATCTATCCCGTCGCTGGATGCCTACTTTTTTACCTTTGGCTATCTGTCCTTCAATAGTGAATTCATCGGAAGCAGTACCGTGATCGCCGAGCGTGACACGGTTGTTGAATTGATTCCCTTGCTTCAAGGCCGACAGCTTATGCGTCCGGTCAACCTCGAGGGAGGCATGAGCAGCTTCATTTTCGGACACTTCAGTATGCAGATTGATACTATTCCGCTGCGGGTTGGTGCGACGTATACCATCGATCAAGACGTTACGCCCGGATTGATCAATGGCATGCTCAATGAGGCAGCTTCGCGCACATACTCGTTCGGATTAAGTACCAGTTACTATCCGGGTGAGGATTTCTGGGTTGAGGCAGGAGTAGACTACGGTTTTGGTAATGTGCGCAACACGCTCACGTCCGGACTCGACAACTCGTATTCGACGTTGAGCTACCGGGCCAATCTGACGTGGACGCTTTGGAAAGGGCTTGAACTGACCGCCAACCTGAACAACCGCATCAATGGCGGACTCAGCGATGGATTCAATCAGAACATCACCCTGCTGAATCTTTCGCTGAGTCAGGCCTTGTTTGCCGCTGATCAAGGGGCCTTGGAGCTGACCGTTCGTGATGCACTCAACCAGAACAACCGAGTGTCACGAGTATTCAACAATGTCTTCACCGAAGACCGCCGCGCAACACTCCTACAGCGTGTTGTCCTGCTGACATTTCGCTATCGGTTTCGACACTTCGGTGAAAACTGAAATGGGTTGACGCACGGCCCTGATGCGCGCGTTCCAAGGAGTCCTTTACATGCCTTCGCCGAGGTGCACAAGCGCCGTACAGAGAGTGCTTTCGCGCTCGTCATTCGTGGCCAGGATGACGAGCGATCCATGTTCCCGCGCCACGCCAATACATGCGGAGAGTGCGCGTCGGCCTGCCTCGTCGAGAGTTACGCCGGGTTCGTCAAGGACCAGAAGCGGCGGCATCAGCGAGATCGCCAACGCGATGCAGACGCGCTGACGCATGCCACTGGAGAAGCTTCGGATGATACGGTGCTGAGCTGCCTTGAGGCCAACCATTTCGAGAACCTTATCGACACGGTCTGGAGCCATGGACTCTCCGTGGAGTTTCGCGTGCAGATTCAGATGTTCAACGGGGGTAAACTCATCGTAGATCTGCAGGTAGGGGGCAACCATGCCACACAGGCGCGGCACGTCAGAGGGGACGACCGTTGTATCGTTCACAACAAGGTGGACACTGCCGTCGGATGGACGTACCAGCGAGGTCAGCATCTTCACCAGCGTTGACTTGCCGGAACCATTGCTGCCGACAATGCCGATGACGTCTCCCGACGTGGCGCTGAAGCTCACATCCTGAACCACCCACCGGCCTGAGTAGCGCTTGGAAAGCCCCCTGACCTCGAGCCCAGCGCTCATCGGATGAAGATCTTCTGCATGGTGGGAGTGCCTTGACGATCATCGACGTACAGTAGATAGGTTCCGGGGGCGATGTCACGATCGACGTTGATCTCAGCCACCACGCGTCGCTCATGGATGGTGGTTGCAACCGATTCTCTTGGCTGAACCGGCTGCATCGAAAGATCCAGGATTGAGATGTTCACGCTTGAGCCGATCGAGACGCCCCCGACGGGGACGTACAGAGTGCGCGAGCCTGATCGGTCAAGCGGCTGCGGGTACGCCACATCGGTCTCGATCAGAGCGATCCCGTCAACGGCCAAGCAATAGTCGGAAGAGGCCGGGTGCAGACGCACGCCCCATCCCGTTGAAGAGATCGGAACATCTCCCGCGGTAGGCTCTGAGGTAAGACGGAACCTGTAGGGCTGAGGTCGTTCACGGAGCGTATCGTCGGCCAACACGGATCCACTGTTTGACGCCAATACAACCTCGGCAGTGGCGCGTGCTCCCGACGGAGCCGTTAGGCTGAGCTCCGTAAGGATCACGGCGAATGGGGCGACACTACCGCTAACTTCAAGTCCATCAACCGGAATCTCCCGTTTCTGAAAAGGCTTCAACTCCGGAAGCAGATTCGCTCCGGGAATGTAGGGATTGGAAGCCCCCCGTGACCCAGTTCGACAGAGCGCCTCGACCGCCGTGCAGAAGACATCGTCGATATCAGTACCCGAGGCCCTGCACGCTTCGACAAGCGCGGCATACGGTGGCCTGCCTTGTCCTATGCGCTCCCACATTGAGCGAAGCACATTGCCGGGCAGGGGAGCAAGAACATTACCGAACCATCCCCACACGTAACCGTTTCTGCCTGATGAATTTGACAGCGGCCAATCGTGTGAGCGCTCCAACAACACCTTAGCGGCGAATGCCCAGTCACGAACATTGGGCCAGCAGCGCTGCTCCATCCACGCTGACGTAAGCTCATAGAGCATACGATGCTGAGGTATCAGAGCATATGAGCCGGTCTGCACAGTGTGATGAAACTCGTGGGCGCAGGTGATGCGCATGGCATCCAGGCCTGTCGTGGTGTAGGCGGGGCGTCCCGATATCGAGTCAGAAGTGCTGAAGTCATTGTCGATCTGCAAAAACGAGGTCCATTGCTCTGTCGGCGTCAACCTCAGAAGTCGATCAGCAGAGGCAATGCCGTAAAAGCCGGAGGGTCCCAAGTTGCTCACATACACATCGATTGCTGCAGAGCCGCCGTCTTCACCATCGGTAGGGGGCGGGAGGTATCCGAGCGTGTCGATCTCCACACGCCATGCGTGTTCCAATGCCGCCAGGCACTCATCGATGTAGTCAGGAAGACCATTCCCCGAGTCATCAGTCAGATCGACACTGTGAACTCCAGAGGTGTCGAAGTGCACGCGAAATCGACCATCTGCGGCATCGGCAAATGTCTGGCATTGGGGTCTTCCGCCTTGCACACTCCCGCTCTTCAGGCCGGTCAGTCTGTCCGGAAGAGAGCGCTGAGTGAACCCACACTTGTCCGGGAAGGAATGCTGCGCGCTGAGCTGAACGAAAAAGAAAAACGCGAACAGGACGATTCCCGTTCGCGACATGTTTTGACCGGCGTGACGAGCCACGGTGCTCAGCGGAACATTTCCTTGATCATTCCCCACGTGCGCTTGATCCCACTGACGTTGTGCACGACACCCACGGTGTTCGAGTAGCTGACGTTCTTGTCGGCCGAGATGATCTTGAGTCGATACGTGAAGTAGTTACGGGTGACGGACTCGTTATTGCCATCACGCTTGCCGAATGCCTCGTCATCCGTGAACGAGTACGCTTGGTTGCTGCCCTTTGCACTGATGCTGCCGACGTATCGAAAGACATTATCGGAGCCGGCGCGCTCCACCTCATATGTTGCGATGTCAGCCTCAGCATTCGATTTCCATTCAAGAATGATGGAGTTACCGTTCGACTTCGCCTGGAAGTATTGCAACGTCACTTGAACCGCTTGTGCGGTTATGACGCAGAGTGCAAGAGCGAAGATGATGCCGACGCGTTTCATCGCTTGCAATATACTATCACAGGTCGATTTCCGTACTATTGCCACGGCTTTTGTAACGGAGGTTTGAGTTGTCTGTCAGCTGGCTCGGACGAGCGATATTCGGAGTTGTTGTAATGGTGGGGGCGGCTGTTGCGCCAGCCATCTCTCAGCAGCTCACCGGTATCGTTCGCGGCCCTGATCTCGACGGTGACATTCGCCCCCTGACAGGTGCCGCGGTCTTTTGGAAGGGGGCTTCGACAGGCACCCGCACGGACGCCGAGGGGCGTTTCCAACTTGCGTTGATGGCCGGGGCTGACTCGCTGATCGTGCGTATGCCCGGCTATGTTGCGAGGACTCTTCGCCCGACCTCCGACAGTATCGTGGTGGACCTCGTGCCCACGGTTGGCAGCACGGTGGTGGTCGAGGCCGAGGAGACCGGGATCACGTCGGCTCCTATCAAGACCGAGGTCATCCGGCGAAGTGACCTCGAGAAGGCCGCATGTTGCTCCTTGGCCGAGTCCTTCGAGAAGAATCCCTCGGTTGAGGTGTCCTTCTCCGACGCCGTCAGCGGAGCCAAGCAGATCCAGCTCCTTGGGCTGCGCGGTAACTATACGCAGTTTCTCGTCGAGGCGGTGCCACTTATCCGCGGCATCGAAATGCCTTATGGTCTGGATCACATTCCGGGCCCCTTCATGGAATCGATCAGCATCTCGAAGGGATCATCAACTGTCACAAATGGCTACGAGTCCGTCACCGGACAGATCAACATCTGCATGCACAATCCGCAGACGGCGCCGATGCTCTACGTCAATGCCTATGCCAACACCATGCAGCGCTATGAGCTGAATCTGTATGGTGCACAGAAGATCACTGATGAGCTCAGCACCATGACCATGGTGCACGGACGCATCATGGATATGGCCATGGACAACAACGATGACGGGTTTGCTGACATCCCGACGTTTCGACAGATCAACGCCGTTCATCGTTGGACGTTCAACAATGATGAGATCGAATGGCAGGTGTACGTGCGTGGTCTGCGTGATCGCTACGTCTCGGGTCAGAGTGTTCTCGGACATCACGAAGACATCCACGTGCATCCTGATTCGACGATCCGCGGTTCGTACGACATCACAACCGACATCGGCAGGGTGGACGGGTTTGTGAAGTTCGGCCTGCTCAATCCATTCGAGGATATGGAAGGCAGTGGGATCTCACTGGTTGTATCGGGATCCTATCATGATCATGCGTCAACGTTTGGTTTGCGCTCGACGACTGGTCTGCAACAGACGATGCTCATTCGAGGGGTCGCCGCATTGCCGTTCTCAGAGGCCTTCAAGCTCGTGACCGGTGCATCGTTCTTGATGGATGATGTGGACGAAACGCTCACCGGTTCTGCCTTCACTCGTCAGGAGCGCGTCCCGGGCGTCTATGCTGAGTTGACCATGCAGCCGCATGACGATCTGACGGTGCTTGCCGGCATTCGCTATGACCATCACAACCTCTATGGCGGTCGTGCCGTGCCGCGGGCGCATGTGAAGTGGAGCGCGAACAGCTATCTGACGCTTCGTGCATCTGCTGGTCGGGGCTGGCGTGTGGCCAACGTCGTCAACGAAAATCTCTCCTCCTACATCAACTCTCGACGCGTGATCTTTGAATCGGCGTTCCGCCCCGAAGACGCTTGGAATCTGGGTGTATCTGGCACGGCAAACCTCGAGGTGGCAGGTCGCCCCCTAACCCTTGATGCCGAGGCATATCACACGTCGTTCATGAATCAGATCGTGATCGACTTCGACCGGTCCGCAAGTGAACTTTTCGTGAGTAACCTTGTCGGTACGAGCTACGCCACCAATGTCATGGTTCAGGCGATGTACTCGCCGGTACCAAGACTGGAGATCCTGATGGCCGCCCGTTGGGTTGACATCATCGCGCCATTGAACGGCGTCGAACAGCAACGTCCAATGACGAGCCGCTGGCGTGTGCTCTCAACGGTGTCGTACCGAACCGAGAACCAACTCTGGCAGGGTGACATTACGATCGCTTGGAATGGGAGCGGACGTCTACCTGTCATTGCTGACGCTTCCGTTGCCGAGTTCCGAACCGGCGTGTTCCCGGCATGGTGGCGCATCAATGGTCAGCTCACTCGCCGCTTCGGAAATGTTGAACTCTACGTTGGCATCGAGAACGCCACAAACTTCATCCAGCAGCGCCCTATCCTTGGCGCAGAGCAACCCTTTGGACCAACATTTGATGCCTCATTGGCATGGGGCCCGTTGGATCCGAGAATGATCTACACCGGAGTCAGGCTCAGTTACTGAGGTACTGAGGTTTGGAGGCACGGAAGTACTGAATTGCGGAAATACATCCGCATCGTCATTCCCGCGAAAGCGGGAATCCATGTCCTTAGCGTCATTCCCGCGAAAGTGGGAATCCATGTCCTTAGCGTCATTCCCGCGAAAGCGGGAATCCATGCGTCCGCACAATCACGCGTCCCATGGCTGAAGCCATGGGCTGCTATGCGAAGTGCAATTCCCCGCATCCCGGCAAGCCAACTTTCAATTAGCCGGGGTGTAAACTTACAAATAGCCGGAACCAAAACTTGCAATTAGCCGAGGCAAAAACTTGCAATTAGCCGAGAGTGTGATGTACTTTTGGCCGATATGCATACGGAGCTGACATACCCACGTTTAGCGACTCCACTCCTGAAGCAGGCTCTTACCGATTCACCAGTGGTGCTGATTCATGGACCACGGCAGTGCGGTAAGACAACGCTTGCTCAGATGGTGGGTGGTGAGCTTGGATATACCTACTTCAGCTTTGACGATGCAGTCACGATGTCTGCCGCCACAACTGATCCAGTCGGGTTCGTGGACAGCCTGCCCGACCGCTCCATACTGGATGAGGTCCAACGCGCGCCAGCGCTCTTTACTACTCTCAAACGGGCGGTAGACCGCGACCGACGACCGGGCCGCTTCCTGCTCACGGGGTCGGCGAACGTGCTTCTGTTGCCAAATCTTGCTGATTCCCTTGCCGGTCGGATGGAGATTCTGCGACTACATCCGCTGTCACAATGCGAATTGTCCGGATCCGAACCCGGTTTCCTGAATGCACTTTTCGAGCTTGGATTCACATTGCGGCCTTATCACAGGATGGGCACTGAGCTGGTTAAGCGCATCGTTGACGGTGGATATCCATCTGCACTGGCTCGTTCCACACCTCGACGGCGTAATACGTGGTACCGCGACTATGTTGAGACGCTAGTAAAGCGCGACGTGCGCGACCTGGCCCGGGTCACATCGCATGATGCGATGGCGCGTCTGCTGGCGCTTGCCGCAAGCCAGACTGCGCGACTGATCAACGTGAGCGATCTCGCCTCTCCATTTAACCTTAGCCGACCAACGATCCGAGAGTATGTGACTCTTTTGGAGCGAATGTTCCTCTTGGAAGAGCTGCCGCCATGGCACAGTAACAGTCTGAGTAGGCTGATTAAAACCCCAAAACTTCATCTCACCGATACCGGTGTTGCCTGTGCACTGTTGGGGCTAGACCACGCATCACTTGCGCAAGACCGTGAGTTACTGGGTCAGCTACTGGAGACCTTCGTTGTGCAGGAGTTAAAGCGACAAGCCAGTTGGCGCGATGATGACATTCGTTTCCATCACCTTCGGGATAAAGATGGAGTCGAGGTCGACGTCGTGATCGAGCAGGGCGGCCGATCTCTGGCAGCTATCGAAGTAAAGGCCTCAGCCACCGTCACCGAGAAGGACTTTCGTGCAATTCGCAAGCTGCAAGGGGCTGTTGGTAAGCGTTTCACATGCGGAGTGGTGCTCTACGATGGTGAAGCCAGCGTTCGTTTCGGCGAAGGGCTCTACGCTGTGCCAATCAGGGCGCTATGGGAAACGGGTGTTAGGTGTTAGGTGACACCGTCATCCCGGCTGCATCGTCATTCCCGCGAAAGCGGGAATCCATGTGTCATCCCGGCCTTCGCCGGGATGACGCTGCCCGTCACTCGCCCATCGGACTGCCCAACGCTGGGGGCTTCGGCATATCGCCTTCGAGGGGGCGAATCTCCACGTCTTCGATCAGAAGGCTTGGTGTGTGGATGGTGGAGATGAGGTAGGCAGGACCACCGCTGATGAAGGATGGAATCACGGCGGGAGCCAAGAAGTTGTGCACGACGGTGGTGGTTGAGACGGCCAACACATCTTTGAACAGTGATGGTGAGATCCCTGCTGCCTCCACGCCGCGGATCAGTTCTTCGCGACCGTCCGGATAGACCCGGACAGCTTCGAGAATTCCGAGTTTTCCTTCTCCCTGGCCAACGGGGAGTTCGTTGCCGAGTTGACGGATGACGCCGGTGAACAGAAGGTTTTGGTCCATTGCTGTTCGCACGATGATGCCATACGGCAGATCCCGGTCCCGCACCAGTTTCAGAAGGCGCTTCTTGATGTCTGCCTCGGCGAGCCCCTTCTTGCGATCGGAATTGCTCACATCCAGGACACCAAACATCGCACCGCCTCCGCGCTGATGGCCGTTTGACGCTTTGATGCGCTTGGTTGGCACGCGCGACGAGAGGAGCGTTTTAAGGTATCCCTTCTCGACGAGTTTGACGGTCTGTGCATCAATGCCTTCGTCATCGACGCGGTAGCTTCCTGCTACCACGCGCGTGCCGAATGCCGTTTTCGTGGGTGTTGCCGTGACCGACAAAAACTCCGGCATCACGCGAGCGCCGATCTTGTTCTGGAAGGCCATCGAGCGATCATTGGTTGAAAAGCCCCCTTCCGAAAGAGGTGGGCGCTGCGCCACGAGGTTTGGAGCGAAGTGCTGACCCAGCAGCACACCGGCGGCCTGTCCCTCAAAGATCACCGGTCCGGAGTATGCCTCAATGATGGGGGCGTTTGTTTGACGCGACAACACATCAGCGACGCGTCGGACCTCGCGCAGTAGCGTGGCGCGATCCGGTAGGTCCGTTGGTGTGCGTCCATAGGCGGCATAGGTCTGCGCCAACGGCATTCCATCGGGCGCTTGCGTACTGGTGATGACCTCCAGTCCCGTGGTCCACTCGCTCTTGTGCAGTTCCATACCCTCGGAGCTGATGTAGAATGTCTCCTCCGGGATCACTTCGATGCCGACGCGAGAAGCATGGATTTGGGGATACTCGCGGAAGATCGAGCTCAGATCAGTGATCAGCGATGACAGCGATGGCAGGTCCACCGACACCGGCGGGTGGAGGTCGCTGACACTACGGCCGAGCATGAGGCTGTAATCGTCGGTCGTATCCTTTCTCGTGCGGTTCTTGAGTGCCGACTGCTTCTTTGCGTAGATCTCAACGGCCTGTTTGAAGCAGGCGTCGGAGGCAAGCCACAGCTCACGGCGGAGGGTCTCAGGGGTAAGCTCAAACGGAATGCGTCGATTGCGGAAGCCCTCCTCGTCATCGCTCGATCCGAAGAACCCCAGACTTACGTCAAAGAAGTTCGTGTTGTCGAACACCGGACCACCAACACGAACGCGAACGGTCAATCGTGCCGTCGTACCCGTGTCGATGTTCTCCACGGTGCCAAGCACGGCATGCATGTTCACCGAGCGCCGCACCTGCAGAAGGTACTCCATGTGATAGGGCCGCGGCAGATCACCCAGATGCAGTTCACTCATCGAGCGCTGCATCTCCTGACGCATAGCATCGAAAACCATGCGTGGGTCAAAATCGCCGCCGCGGGCACCGGCCGACAAGGTCAAGATCGCCGCAATGGCAAGGGGCTTGCAGATCCTCATCATGGCTGACCTCCATCATTGGTCGTGAGAGTTGGATCCGGAAGCAGGGGTGGTTTGGCCTGCGACTTCTGCTTCTTTTGCACTTCGATCATCGATACGAGCAGGCTCGGAGAGCTTGCGCTCACTGGCACGCCACCTGACTCGGCGCCGCAGACGCCGTTGAAAATTCCGATGTCGTCAGCGGCCGCAACGATGTTGTTGAAGGTCGTCAGCGGCGTGCCGATCAGATCGACGCCTCGAACCAGCTCGTCGGGACGTCCATCGGCGAAGATCTTATAGACAACCAGCGGCTGCACGTTGAAGGCATTCGGTACCGTGCGCCCGGTGAATGTGAAGCCCCCTTGGATGTCCTCAAAGAGTAGCCCGAACTCCTTGTTCTGCTTACGGCACTCGGCACGAAGAGCACTGCGCAACGAATCGATCGACACGGTCTGCGTGGCTTCGACGATCAGGTTGGACTGACGCGATACCGTGCGCAATCCGGGCTGACGCCGACCATGGCCGTTAGAGGCAGGGAAGTCCTCGATCGGCGATCGTGACATAAGGAAACTCTTGAAGACACCTTGTTCGACGGCGACAACGCGCTTACCCGGAATACCCTCATCGTCAAACTCGTAGGCGCCTACGATGTCGATGCCGTTGAGCTGCTTCTTCGTGGGGTCAAACACAACATTGATGAACGACGGGAGGATCTTCTTTCCAAGAAAGGTCTTGAAGGTTTGGCTCGAGTTGACGTCCTTTTGACGGTGCCCCTCGACGCGGTGGCCAAAGATCTCGTGGAAGAACACTCCTGCGCTGCGTCCCGAAAGGATGGCCGGCCCAGAATACGTCTCCATGAGTGGAGCCGTGCGCAGCTTCACGCACAAGTCGAGCAGCCGGCGCATGTCGCGCTCCATCTGCTCGCGCGATGGCAGGCGATCAGCCCCATAGGCCGAGTAGCTTTCGTAGAGTGGCAGACTCATGCCGTCGTCGGCCTTACTCTTCACGTAGAGGAACATCTTCACGATCGGCTCCGAGGTCACGATCATGGTTCCTTCGGAGTTGACGAAGTACTTCACCAGAAGGTCGGCCTGGAATGTCACTCGTCCGGTAAGAATGTGCTCACGCCCGGCACAGAGTGAGCTGAGATATCGCACGCGATCGCGCCACATCGCCGTGTCGAACTCAAACGACGTCGGCGCTGAGATCGACACGTAGGCTTTCTCGCGAGAGAGATCGGCCGAACTGTCCTCCTCGCGCACCTTCACTTGTCGGTTGGTCAGAACCTTGCCGTAGCGTTCGGCAGCCGAACGATATGCCTTGTCGGTGGCCGACCAGATGATGCTGCGCAGTGAGCGTTCGTCGTCTCCAGAGGGCATCTCGACGCCACGCGTGCCCCTTCCCATCTCAAAGGCCACACCACGGATGCTGCGCGTGTTGTCCATTTCATGACTGCCCACGCGAAGGTCCACATCAAGGATTCGACTACGCTGTGTTGTGTTTGCATCGATGCCGCCCATGGAGGCCGTGATGACGGTGGTGTTGACCTCGGCGACTGCATAGGAGAGGAAGTAGGGGGCTGGCTGCTTCCCGGCCAGACCCGTCATTGTGCGGTCCAACTCTGCCTTCATCGCGCCAAGTACCGGCGGAGGTGTAGGCTGCGCCACTGCCTGGGCAACCGTGACGAGGGCTGCCAGGGTGTATACGATGATGTGCTTCATGTTACTCCGTGGGGGAGGAAAGGACAGACTTGGCCACAACGCCAAGGTCGGCGTCGAGCTCATATGTGATCGGCACACCGGTGGCGATCTCGGTCTTAAGGATCTCTTCCGGTGAAAGGTTCTCAATGATCATGATGAGTGAACGCAGGGAGTTCCCGTGGGCCACAACCAAGACGTTTGTTCCGGCGCGCAGCAAAGGTGCGATGTGCTCATCGAAGTACGGGGCGACGCGTGCACGTGTGTCGGCAAGAGATTCACCTCCCGGCGGAGGAACATCATAGGACCGACGCCAGATGTGTACCTGTTCGGCACCGTACTTCTCAGCAGTCTCTGCCTTGTTCAGTCCCTGCAGGTCGCCATAGTGACGTTCGTTCAGGGCCTGGTCACGATGCGTCGGCAGGTCCGTCTTGCCGGCCTCGGTCAAGGCGATCTCGGCCGTGCGCATGGCACGCTTCAAGACGGACGTGAACAGCACGTCAACTGGGACGTCGCGAAGAAGTGTACCGGCACGAAGTGCCTCTGACTCTCCCATGGGTGAGAGGTCCACATCAACCCAGCCGGTGAAACGATTCTCAAGATTCCATTGCGACTCACCGTGTCGCAGCAATGTCAGTCGTGCCATGGTCTAGTGTTTCGGCGTGCAGAGCTCCATGAGAACTCCGCCGGTGGAAGATGGATGCATAAAGGCGATCAGCATATCGTGCGCGCCCGGCTGCGGCTCGGTGTGCACAAGTCGGATCCCCTCGGCACCGAGACGATCGAGGTCGTCTTGAATGGCATTCGTGCGGAAGGCCACGTGATGAATGCCCTCGCCTCGCTTGGCAATGAAGCCCGCAATGGGTGAGGAGTCAGAGAGTGCTGCCGTGAGTTCGATGCGAACGCCGTTGAGCTCGAACGATGCAACATCGACGTCCTGGGTAGGGACTTGCTCGCGATGGAAGGACTCCACCCCAAAGATCGTCCGATACATCTGCATGGAGGCTTCGATGTCACGCACGGCAATGCCGATATGGTCGATCTGCGTGATCATGAATTCTGTGTTGTCTGTGACATGATATCAGCTGCACGCTGAAGATCGGCAGGAGTATTGATGCCGTGCAGCTCCTCCCACGAAGGACCACACCAAGCATTGATGCCTCTGCCTTCGGCGCCGAAGATGCCGATGATGTCCGTCAGGTAGTATTCTTGCTGGGCGTTGCTGTTACCAACCTTCGAGAGCGCGTCGAAGAGTGCGGCCGCATCAACGACATAGATGCCCGAGTTGATCTCATCGATGGCACGCTGCTGGTCCGTGGCGTCCTTATGCTCAACGATTGATTGCAAAGCCCCCTCGCCGTTGCGCACGATACGTCCATAGCCGGAAGCATCGGGCACACGTGCGGTCAGTACGGTGGCCGTCGCATTCGATGTGCGATGCTGTTCGACGAGGTCCAAAAGCGTTGAAGACCGCACCAGCGGCACGTCCCCGCTAAGAATCAGAACATCGCCGCGGAAGTCGTGCAGAGCTGCATGTGTCTGAAGGACGGCGTGTCCGGTTCCGAGTTGATCGAGCTGCTCGGCGAACAGCGCCGAGGGAGCGTAGTTGGCCACAAAGCTTCGCACGGCGTCGCGCTGGTGACCGATGATCACCACGATTCGCTCAGGATGAAGGGGTGATGCCTGATCGAGGACGTATCCGAGAAGCGGCTTGTCGAACAGCGGCGTCAGGACCTTCGCTCGCTCCGGGTCACCCATGCGCTTTCCCTTACCGGCAGCTAAAATGACCACGGCAAGGGGCCGATGAGAAGCACGAGAAGTGATCACGACAACGGTGGGTAGTGCGTGTATGCTTCGACGCTGTTGCTGACACTCACCGGGATGTTATCGGAATCGACGAGGACCACGGTGGGCTGCCATTGGCGAGCGGCCTCCTCCGGCATGGTCGTGTAGCTGATGATGATGACCTCGTCGCCAACATGCCCCTTTCGGGCAGCAGCGCCGTTGAGGCAAATGTCACGACTACCGCGAGCACCGGGGATCACGTATGTCTCAAACCGCTCGCCGTTGTTGATGTTCACCACTGAGACCTTTTCGTAGGCCAAAAGGTCGGCCTGTTCCATGAGGTCCTGATCGATCGTCAGACTTCCCTCGTAATAAAGGTCGGCCTGCGTGATCCGAGCTCTGTGGATCTTCGATTTGAACATGATCCGGTTCATACGTCTCTCCGCGTCCAGAGTGGTGGCTACGTCGTGGGTCTAGGGCCTCGAAATTACTGGATTCTGCCCTGATTTCGCCCCCTACGACGTACATCGCGCCCCCTTCGTACATTTGCGCCATGAAGATCCGACTTTCCCAGATCGCACATGCGCGTAGTGGTGACAAGGGCGATGCGGCCAATTGCGGCGTGATCGCCTTCAAAGAGGAGTGGTATCCGATCCTGAGAGACCACCTGACCGCCCAGCGCGTGCAGGAGTACTTTGCCGGAATGTGCCACGGCACGGTGGAGAGGTATGAAATGCCCAACCTCTGGGCGGTGAATTTTCTTCTGCCCAACATCTTGGGAGGGGGCGGAACGGTATCGCTCAAGCTCGATGCCCAAGGCAAGACCGTTGCCTCGGCCATGTTGTTGATGGAGCTTGAGGTGCCGGACGACGCACTAGCGTCCGTCTGATGGGCCCAGTGGAGTGGCCGTTCCGCAGCTGGCTTCGATCTGCGACAGGATAGGGCGCATCCACGACTTCACCTCTTCGCCAGACCACTTCTTATCCCAGGTCTGCGTCACATCGCTGCCATCTAGACGGGTCGAAACGCTGTACACGTCGATGAATGCCGAGTCTCCCGTGTGATGAACGCGAAACGTGCGCACCAGCATGGTGTAGCGATACTCAACGTCGGTGATCGTGTCCTGTGCGACGATCACATTGGACTCCGGATCGCGTTCGACGACGGCATAGCCGTTTTGTCCGAGAACATTCTCGCACGCTGCCAGCCACTTCTGGCTGTCGCGTCTGCACGCCAACGTCATTGTCCGCTTCCGATCCATGAAGTGAATGGCATTGCAGCCAAGCGTGGCCATCATGCCGGCCATGCAGATCAGAATCAGAATCGAGCGCATTCGAAACATCAGAAGGGTCCCCGTTGGCAACAAAACCGCAAATTAGCATCCATAACTCGCAACGACATGAAATGATACGGTCACAGATGAGCAGTTCACAGCATCGAATCGAGGAATGGTGCGAACAGGCAGCGCGCCTTGACGCAGAGGATGCGCTTGCATCCTATCGAGAGTTCTTCTGCTATCCCACGAGGCAGGGCCAGGATGTTGCCTACTTCTGCGGCAACTCTCTCGGACTGCAACCCAAGCGGGCCGAGACGATCGTCATGGAAGAGCTCGAGGACTGGCGTCGTCACGGCGTAGAAGGGCACTTCCAGTCGCGCCGCCCATGGTATTCCTATCATCGTTGGTTTGCCGAGCCCCTTGCCAGACTGGTCGGTGCGCTCCCTCACGAGGTTGTGGCGATGAATTCGCTGACGGTGAATCTGCACCTGATGATGACCACGTTTTACCGGCCAACGCCCGAGCGCGACGCGATCGTGTTGGCAGGGGGCGAGTTCCCCTCCGACCGGTATGCGATTGAAAGTCAGATCAGGCTTCACGGCCTGGACCCTGCCACGTCGATGATTGAGGTAATGCCGCGGCAGGGGGCGAGCACCCTCTCGACCGACGAGATCCTTGAGGCCATTGCCACACATGGTCATCGCACGGCCCTGGTCCTGTTCAGTGGTGTTCATTTCTACACAGGACAGTTCTTCGACATTGAAGCCATCGCCCGAGCGGCGCATGCGGCCGGCGCATTGGCCGGCTTTGACCTTGCGCACGCGGCCGGTAACGTGCAGATGCATCTGCATGATTGGGACGTCGACTTCGCGGTGTGGTGTTCGTACAAGTATCTCAACGCCGGTCCCGGTGCGGTTGCTGGCTTGTACGTCCATGAGCGCTTTGCCAATCGGCCCGACCTGCCGCGCCTTGCCGGCTGGTGGGGGAATGATGAAGCGACGCGTTTCTCGATGGCGCATTCCTTCGTTCCGAGTTACGGGGCTGACGGCTGGCAGCTCTCAAATGCTCAGGTGCTTCCACTTGCAGCGCTCATGGCCTCGCTGGAGATCTTTGAGCGCGCCGGTATGGAGCGCATTGGTACCAAACGTGATCAGTTGACCGGGTTTCTTGAGCGTCTGCTGCTCGAGGTGATCGGCAATCGTGACTGGATACGCATCATCACTCCATCAGATCCGCGGGAGCGTGGAGCGCAGCTGAGCGTGCATTTCGACCGTCACGGCCGCGAGATCTTCGAGTCTTTCATTTCCCACGGCGTGATCGTCGACTGGCGGACTCCAAGCGTCATCCGCATGGCGCCGGCCCCCTTGTACACGTCCTTTGCCGATGTTGTTCGCTTGGCGTCAACACTCGAGACCATACTGGCAGATCACGCATGAGCGAGTCATCAACACCCGCATCCAGCTACGTCGTGGGTCGCCGCGCCGTTGCAGAAGCATTCGCAAGCGGCACCACCATCGAGAAGATCCTCGTCGCCTACGGTATCGATGAGGCGACCATGCAGTGGCTTCGCAGTGAGGCCAGAAAGCGCGACGTTGTCTGCTCGACGATGGACCGGCGGAAGTTCAATGAGCTGGAGCGATCGCTCGGCCTGGCCGTCAACGACGCTCAGGGTGTGATCGCGTTGCGGGCGGCGCGCGAGCCCCTTTCCCTTGATGATCTGCTTTCACAGGCCACCGAGCACGAAGCAGAGCCACTCTTGGTGGTGCTCGACGGGATCACGGACCCGCACAACCTTGGGGCCATTGCCCGAAGCGCGCAAGGGGCCGGAGTGTTTGGGATGATCCTACCGACGAAGTTCAGCGCCCCCATCACGCCAACGGCCGTGAAGGCATCGGCAGGAGCGCTGGAGACGCTTCCGGTGGCCAAGGTTGCCCGCGTATCGGAAACGCTCAAGCACTGTAAGAAGCAGGGCTGGAACGTGGTCGGCACGGCACTTCCCTCGACGGGTGATTACGCTGATGATCTCTACAGGGGGCCGACGATCATCGTGATCGGTAGTGAGGGTGAGGGATTGCATCCAAGCGTCCGTGCTCTGTGCGATCATGTGGTGCAGATACCCATGTACGGTGCTGTTTCGTCTCTCAACGCATCCGTGGCCGCTGCCATCGTGATGTTCGAGGCTCGCAAGCAACGACGTCAGCGTCAGTAAGCCGCATCGGCTATTTTTGTCGTTCTGTTTTTTTCCTTCCTCCAGGACAATCGACGATGTCGAACCACCAACGCAACGAACAGGAGCTCGTCCGCATCGAGAAGTTGCGCGAACTCCGTGAGCTTGGTATCAACCCGTATCCCGAGTCATTCGATAAAACCCATACGACGGCAGGGATCCTCGAGAGCTTTGTTGACGAAGCCCCCGAGCCCCTTGCCCATGTCCGTGTGGCCGGACGCGTGATGTCGATGCGAAAGATGGGGAAGGCCTCATTCTGTCACATCCAAGACATGAATGGTCGCATCCAGATCTACATGAAGCAGGACGATCTCGGTGCCATGTATGAGCATCTTCGATTGTTCGACATTGGCGACATCATCGGCGTCGAGGGCTTTGTTTTCCGCACCCGAATGGGGGAGATCAGCGTCCACGCCAAGACCGTGACGATGCTCACCAAGAGCATCACGCCCATCCCGGTTGGCAAGGAAGAGGTTCACGATGACGGTTCGGTGACGCGCTACGACGCGATCGCCGATAAGGAACAACGATATCGCAAGCGCTATCTGGACTTGATCGCCAATCACGATATCAAGGATACGTTCATCAAGCGCTCGATGATCATCCGCTCGATGCGTCGCTTCTTCGACGAGCGTGGCTGGCTGGAAGTCGAAACGCCCATCCTTCAGCCGATCTACGGAGGCGCAACGGCTCGGCCCTTTGTGACGCATCATAATGCTCTCGACATTCCTCTGTACCTGCGGATCGCCGATGAGCTCTACCTCAAGCGCCTTATCGTAGGGGGCTTTGAGGGCGTGTACGAGATCTCGAAGAATTTCCGGAACGAGGGAATGGACAAGACGCACAATCCCGAGTTCACGGCCATGGAGATCTACGTGGCGTACAAGGACTACGAGTGGATGATGGATATGACCGAGGAGCTGCTGCACACGATCGTGCAGGAAGCTTGCGGTAGCGATGAGGTCGTCTTTGAGGAAACGTCGCTGTCGTTTGCTCGGCCGTTTCGGCGCGAGAAAATGTTCGACCTGTTTCGTCAGCACACCGGGGAGGACCTGCGTGGTCTGTCGCGGGAGGATCTGCTTGCCGTTGCGAAGAAGATCCATGTGGATGTCGATCCAAAGGCCAGTGCCATGAAGATCCTCGACGAGATCTTCAGCGTCAAGGTTCAGCCCCATCTGACGCAGCCGACCTTTGTGATCGACTATCCGGTTGAAATGTCGCCCTTGGCCAAGCAGCACCGCACTGAGAAGGGGCTTGTGGAGCGCTTTGAGCTCTTCATCATGGGTAAGGAAGTGGCCAATGCATTCTCCGAGCTCAACGATCCGATCGACCAGCGAGAGCGTCTCGAAGATCAGGCAGCCATTCGTGCTGCCGGTGATGATGAGGCCATGGTCGTTGACGAGGATTTCCTGCACGCCATCGAGGTGGGCCTGCCGCCGACGGCTGGATTGGGAATGGGGATCGATCGCTTGGTGATGTTGCTGACGGGGAATGATTCCATCCGGGATGTGTTGTTCTTCCCACAGATGAGGCCCGAGAAGACCGGTGCCTCTGACCAGGAGTAAACTGCGTGGGGTATCAGCGTTTTCAGGAGTGGTCCGGCGAGCCGCCCATCCGGAGCTGGCAACCGCCAACGCTCAAGGAGATCCTCGTCCACATCGGCTTGATCCTTCTGACGCTTGTGACGTGCACCATGGCCGGCACACAGTGGGCCATGCTCAGCCCCCTTGAGATCGGCAACTGGGGCAGTGGCCTATCGTATGCCGTGCTTGCTATGTCGTTCCTGCTCGCGCACGAGTACGGTCACTACATCGCGGCGATGCGCCACGGCATCAACTCTTCGCTTCCGTATCTCATCCCGGTGCCTCCAACACTCATGCCCTTTGGGACCTTTGGTGCGGTGATCCGTACGCGCTCACCGATGATGACCCGTAACGAACTTTTTGACGTTGGCGTGTCCGGACCTTTGGCCGGATTTGCCGCCTGTCTGGTGATCCTTGTTGCTGGCTTTCTGACGCTTCCTCCGGAGAGTTATCTGCTGACGATCCATCCCGAGTATGCCGTCACGGGCATCCCGACCGGTGGGATGACCTTTGACAACACGCTACTGTTTGAGCTCCTACGATGGATGTTCTCGGATGTGGCATTTGTGCCACCAATGAACGAGATCTACCACTACCCGTTCTTGTGCGTGGGCTGGTTCGGACTGTTCGTCACATCACTCAACATGTTGCCGTTCGGGCAACTAGACGGCGGGCATGTGCTGTATGCTCTCATCGGAAATCGGCAGCGCACCATTGCGCGATTCCTCTGGTGGAGCATGTTTGCCCTGGCCGTGCTGTGGCTCATCGGACTTATCCATTCGACGCTTGCATCGGTGACGGAAGCCGACGCCTCTGCCTGGATGTTGTGGCTCAAGCAGTCGGTCGACCCGTCCATTGGCACTGCCATGGAGCGGTTCCCGTGGTTGTTCCAGCTTGGTGACGTGTGGGTGTTCTGGCTCATCATGATCCGTTTCGTGGTGAAGATCGACCATCCGGACGTCCCATCGGATGAGCCCCTTAGCAAGGGTCGCCGCATCCTTGGGTGGACATCGTTGGTGGTGCTACTGTTGTGCTTTGCCCCACGGGCCGTGTACATCGCACCATGACCGAGAGGCAGCATAGCGTACTCGCAACGATCCTCGTGATCATGGGGCTCTACATCATGCGCATCTCTGCGGTCGAGATCCAACCCTTCGGCGAGGGGGAGATCGCCATGCGTGCCGAGGCGATCGTCGAGAGCGGCCACTGGATGGACCCGTCGGAGCACACCGTGGGTGGACTGTCATCGGTTGCCACACCGCCACTTCCCTCATGGTTGTCCGCCATAGGCATCATGATGTTGGGACCGACGGAAGTTGGCGTACGATTGTTCTCGCTCCTGTGTGTGATGGGCACCTTGGCGCTGACCTATCAGATCGCCCTCGGAGCCATGGTGCATCGTCATGCGATCATCACCATGGCAGTTGTTGGCATCAGCATGCCCATGATCACTCTTGGCCGAGTAATGACCCCTGAGGTGATCGCCACCTTCATGCTGCTCTTGTGCTGGCGGAGCATGGTGCGGCTTGCATCGGCTTCCGACAGGACATCGCAGCTGTTGAATGCGTCGCTGTATGGCGTTGGCTTGGCAGGCACGTTGCTGAGCTCGACGCTGCTGGCGCTCATTGCACTTGGCCTGCTGGTTCCGGTGTTGCTGCGCCGAACCACGCTCCTGTGGGGTGTTGCCGGTCTCGTGGTTGGACTCTTGCTTTCGATCCCGTGGTATGCCGCGATGCTTTCGGCGCATGGCACTGACTTCATTCTCGCTCGGACGGTGGCTGATGCGGCCGTGCAGAGCGCTCAGGGTGGCGCCGATCGGGGTCCACTCGAGGTCGTCTTCACGTTGCTTCTGGCCAGCCCCCTGCTTGTTTCGTCGCTGGTCTGGGTTGGTACGAGTCTTCGACATCGCGAGCTCCTGCCGGAGCGCGGCGATGGCGTGCTGATGATCGCCGGGCTATGGTTCATCATACTGATGCTGCTGACGGCCCTTGGACGTCAGCCTGTCATGGCTGCCATACTGCCGATCATTCCTGCGGCGGCGATCATCAGTCTTGGTGCTCTGCAGGGGGCTATGCAACGCAGCACTCCGGGTGTACTTCTGACGCATCTTGGCTGCATCGCTCTTGCGACGGTTGCCGCCGTGCTTTCCTACCTGCGTCCTTTCGGTGGGCCGGGCATGCTGTTGTCCCTCCTGATCGTGGTGACTCTTGCCTCGGTGCTCCTGGTCATCTGGTTGGGATCGCGCCAGCGCGCACGTCTTGCCGCTATATCGACGCGTCCGATCCTGTATGGAGCGGTAACCGTGACGGCACTGCTGGCGGCATTGACGATTCTCATCGGTAATCCATCCAACGTTGTGGGTGGACGTAAAGTTGCCCTTCGACTGTTGGAGGACACGACCTATGCGCGCTCCTTTGTGTACCTTCATCACGGCCACATCACGGGCCCAAGTGTGAACTCGCAGCTTGCCTGGTACACGCGAGGTTGGATGTCGCACCGCAAACCGCGATTCGAATTCACGCCCCTTGCCATGCCTGCAGGCGATATCGACGAGTCAGCCGTCCGCGCAGGCGTCGGATCCCCGTGGATCGTCTATCGCCATTCAGGATTATCGACGGCACCCACATCGCAGATCTTCGAACTACTCGACAGCGACTACACGGTCGCCGATGAGACACAGGACTATGTACTCTTCGAGCGACGTCTGAAGATCAGGGATTGACGAGTGAAGAGCTACGCGCCACCGATGTCATAGCCCCGGGCCTTGGCCCACGGTACGAGTGGCGAGTTGTGCTGCATCTCAGCTCACGGCTAATGCCCCAGGCATTGAACACCAAACCCAAAACCTCACTGCATCTCATACAGCCGACGATACACGCCGCTGTTGGTCAGGAGCTCTGCGTGCGTGCCCTGTTCGACGATGCGGCCGTCATCGAAAACGAGGATGCGGTCGGCGTTAACGATGGTCGAAAGCCGGTGAGCAACGATGATCGCCGTGCGGCCCACGAGTGCTTCATCGATAGCCCCTTGAACAAGTCTCTCGGACTCGGTATCGAGAGCTGATGTGGCTTCATCAAAGAGGAGGATCTGGGGCTCGCGGTAGAGGGCGCGAGCGATAGCGATGCGTTGACGTTGTCCTCCGGAGAGGCGCATGCCGCGGTCACCGATGATGGTATCATAACCATCTGGGGTTTCACGGATGAACCCGTCGGCATGGGCGATACGAGCCGAGGCATAGACCCGTTGGATGTCTGGAGACTCCTCGCCGAGAGCGATGTTCCGCGCGATGGTGTCGTTGAACAGCAGTGTCTCCTGGGAGACCACGCCAAAGAGTCGACGGTAGGAGCCGAGGTCGAGTGACCGAACGTCTTGACCATTGATCCTGATTACACCCGAATCGGGATCGTAGAAGCGCATGAACATATCGAGCATGGTTGACTTACCACTACCCGAAGCGCCGACGAGTGCGACCTTTTCACCGGTATGGATTGTAAGGGAAACATTACTCAGGACGCTACGCTCGCCATAGGAGAACGTGACGTTGGATGCTTCCAGCACAGGCGTCTCAGAAGGGGGCGCAACCGCTCCGGTGGTGATGGTTGGTGACGTGCCCAGAGCGGCGGCAACATTGGCTCCGGCAGCAATGCCGCGTTGCATGGCAGCGATGGTGTTGACGATGGCGCTGATGGGCTGCATCAGTCCAAAGAGCAGGAAGAGAAACGTCATCAGGCTCGATGGTGCGATGATCCCTGAGGCACTGTCCATACTACCGATGTAGAACACCGTCACCAGGGCCATGATGCCGAACGTGTCGTTCACCATTGGGATGAGACCCATGACGCGCGCATTACGCGTGGCACGGCGCACAAAGGCGGCTGTCTGTTCGGCAAAGCGCGTGGTGACGAATCGCTCGAGGTTCATGCCTTTGACCACGCGGATGCCGAACACCGTCTCCTGAAGCGTCGATGTATAATCAGCCTGCGCTGCCTGCAGTCGCGCACCATACGAACGCAGAAGTCTCGTGGCTGTGCGGATCAGAAGCAGGCCGATCATCGACACGCCGATGGAGATCAGCGTCAGCTTCAGGCTGATCATGCCCAGGAGCGTCAGGTAAATGACCACCGTTGAAGCCTCGCGCCACATGACCGTAATGGAGTTGATGGTCGCATGATTCAGGATGTGCACGTCATTCGTCAACAGCGAGATGATCTCCCCGGCCTTGCGCTTGGAGAAGAAGTCGAGTGACTGTTCGGTGACATGATTGAAAAGGGCATCACGAACACGCTTCATGATGCCTTCTTCCAGTCGCGTGGAGATGACGGCGCTCGTGTATTTCGTTAGCCCCCTGACAACGAACAGGCCCACGATGACGAGGCTGATCGATCGGAGCGACTCGCTGCGGTCGGCCGAGCTGATGAACGCTCCCAGCGTGTCATTGAAGATCTTCATGAAGCCCGACACTGGTGTCGCCCCAGTTGGCAGGGGGCTCGCACTACTGCCAAAGAGTGTTCGGAACACCGGCTCGACAACGGCAAGAATCAGTGCGTTGGCCGTGGAGAACAACAGATTGGCAAGCGTGGAGAACACTACCAACTTCCAAGCCGGCCGCACGAACGGCAGCATGATTCGGGCCAGGCGTCGGACCGTGAACTCGGCGGCTGTTGGGGTAGATGACATGCGGATCAGTGATTGAGCGTGCGTTGGTAATCCCGCGCGTAGCGGGCAATGGCCTTGGCAAGGGCCGCGGCGATGGTGGACTGACCTTTGGGCGAGGCAAGATACTGCGCATCGGCGGTGTTGGACAGAAAGCCGGTCTCGACCAGGACGTTGGGCATGCTGGCGCCGACCAGCACAAAGAAGCCGGCCTGGCTCACGCCTCGGTCGGCAAGCGGACATGCCGTTGTAACCTCGGACTGGACCGCCGAGGCAAGTGATTCGCTGAAACGGACGAAGGAGCGCTGTGCCATGGTGGCCACAATGATCTGGTCCTCCGTCATGGACTGGTACTGTTTGGTAGAGCTCTCAAATCGAACCGAAGCATTTTCTCGCTGTGCCACGCGAGCAGCATCGTCATTGCGTCCTGGTCGCAGGATATACGTCTCGCAGCCATGTGCAGGATGGGGCTTACTGGGCATGCTGTTGCAGTGGATGCTCATGAAGAGCTTGCCGCCAGCATCGTTGGCGATCTCGGTGCGACGATACAGTTCGATGAACTCATCGGTCTCCCGCGTCATCACCACCTTGGTCTTTGGAAGCTCTCTGCGAAGCGCGTCACGCAACTTTCGGGCGATGGCCAGGGTGACGTCTTTCTCGTAGGCACCATTGACGCCTTCGGCGCCCACGTCCTTGCCACCATGTCCGGCGTCGATCACGATCACATCCAGAGACCACCGCGCGTCTGCCGCGGAAGACGTCGAGGGCACACCGATCACCGCCGCCGTGTTGCCCACGGGGGTGCGCCGAATGAAGCTGAAGGAAAGTTCATTCGACGCCGTCTTGCGCACAACGATGGTGTCGCGCAGTGCTGTGCGCACGCGCACGACCGCGAAGGTGCGGATCTGTTCGACCATGCAGGAGCTCGCTGACGTGTCGATGCTCGTCGATGCGACGGTTGCGCTCGGGAAGCGCAGGATCCATCCTGACGGCGTCCTCTCGGGTCGTTGGTACTGTGCAAGAGGGGAGCCCGACCGTACGATGATGGTGAGGGTATCGGCGGCGTGTCGCGCCCGTATCGACTCGATGGCGACGGTCTGCTGAAGGGGCTCGGTGGCGTTCATGGGCAGCCAGGGAAGCCCCATGCACATGATCATGAGCAGGGACATCTGCGCAGCGCGCAGGGGACGGACGGAAAGAGGGGAGATGACCATGTAACTTTGCGGCTTCAAAACTAACCAGGCAGAGAATGAAGCGGGACCGAAATCGGGAACCAGTGGAGGTAGAGATCACCGTTGATGCACTCGGTTTCGAGGGTGTGGCCATCGGCAGGATCGATCAGCACGTGCATTTCGTCAAGGGGGCATTACCCGGCGAGCGCGTGCGTGCCCGTATCACCGGACGTCAAAAGCGTCACCTCCTTGCCGAAACGGTTGAGGTTCTTGAGTCATCACCGTCGCGATGCCAAGCCCCCTGCCCACACTTCGGCGTCTGCGGCGGATGTACCTGGCAGCACCTGCGTCACACAGACCAGTTGACGTGGAAACGGCAGCACGTTGTGGACGCCTTTCAGCGGTTGGCCAAGATCGAGGTAGGGCATGTTGCCGAGACGTGCGCATCGCCTGTGGAGTTCCGATATCGTAACAAAATGGAGTTCTCGTTCGGGGCTTCACGCTGGCTCACGCGCGAAGAGATCGACAGTGGTGAAGAGTTCGCAACGTCATTCGCCCTTGGGCTTCATGTGCCCGGACGCTTCGATAAGGTGCGGCACATTGAAGCATGCCTGCTGCAGTCAGAGATCGGCGACGTTGTGCTTGCCCATACGCATACGTGTGCGAGTGAGTTCGGCATCGCCCCCTACCATCAACGTCAGCACACCGGCTTTGCCCGCTCGCTGGTGGTGCGCACGAGCGCCACGACCGGGGCGGTGATGACGATCCTCATCACGACAACGCCGACGGCAGAGTTCGAGCATGACTTCATCAATGCGTGGTTTGCATTGCATGAGCGTCTGCCTGAAGGGTCATCCATGATCCACGCCATCAACGACACGTGGTCACCCGTGGCGGTTGGCACCATCACCACCTGCATCGGTCCGGGCTTCATCGAGGAGGTCAGTCACGGCATCACGTATCGCATCTCACCGTTCTCGTTCTTTCAGACCAACACCACGCATCTGCCCAATCTTGTGGAGCTTGCCATGCAAGGGGCTGGCATCACCAAGGACTCTGTCGTGTGGGACCTCTACTGCGGCACCGGCACGCTCACGCTTCCGGCCGCGCGTCTTGCCAAGCATGTTGTTGGCGCCGAACTGGCCGAAAGCTCCATCCTTGATGCCAAGGCCAATGCCGAGCGCAATGGCATCGGCAATGTCGACTTCCACGTTGTGGACCTACACCGTCCGGCCGCACTTGACCTTCTGCGCTCTTTCCCTGCACCCGACGTGATCATGATCGACCCTCCGCGCAGCGGTATGCACGAGCAGGTTGTGCAGCACATCCTCTCGGTTGCCCCGCCCAGGGTCGTGTACGTAAGCTGCAACCCCGCCACCATGGCTCGCGACTGTGCCCTCATGAACGACCTCTACAACGTCGACCACATCACCCCCGTTGACATGTTCCCACAGACCTATCATGTGGAAGCAGTGGGAGTGATGACGAGGAAGTGAAGAGTTGAGTATGGGCGAGACATGTAGGGGCGAGACGCAGTCTCGCCCGCGGGCCTGCGCCGTGCGAGACGATGCCCACGCCCAAACATTATCTTTGGCGTGATCACATTCACCGAGCCCCGTGCCATGAAACAGCTCTTTATCGACTCCGACATCAGCAAGGCCGAGACGTTGCCGGGCTGGTTCTATCACGATGCTGCTGTCTTTGATGCGATGAAGGAGCGAGTCTTTGTAACATCGTGGCAGTGGATCGGTGATACGAACTTGGTTGAGCTGCCGAACACGGCCCATCCGTTCACATTGCTTGACGGATACCTAGGCGAGCCAATGGTGCTGGTGCGTGCTTCTGATGACACCATGCGATGCCTGTCGAACGTGTGCACGCACAGAGGAAACGTCGTGGTGCATCACGCTGGTACGTGCAAATACCTCACGTGTATGTATCACGGAAGGCGGTTTCATCAAGACGGATCGTTTGCATCCATGCCGGAGTTCGGGGCCACGCAGAACTTCCCGCGTCCATGCGATGACCTGCATAGGTTCGATCTTGTGGAGTGGGGACCCTTTCTCTTCACCGGCATCGCACCAACGTTCGACCTGCGCCAGGTACTGTCGATCATGAACGAGCGCGTTGGCTTCCTGCCCCTTGCAGAGTTCATCCACCAGCCAACACTCAGCAAGGACTACCTCGTTAACGCACACTGGGCGCTGTATTGCGATAACTACCTCGAGGGTTTCCACATACCGTTTGTACATCAAGATCTGAATTCGGTGCTGGACTATGGTCTATACGCCACCGAGTTGTACGATCACTTCAACCTGCAGATCGGATACGCCAAAGACGGAGAGGAGTGTTTTGATCTACCACAGGGACATCCCGACCACGGCAAGTCTGTCGCAGCGTACTACTACTGGCTGTTCCCCAACATGATGTTCAACTTCTACCCATGGGGTCTATCGATCAACATCGTAAAACCGATTACGATCGAAAAGACAAAGGTCAGCTTCATCACCTACGTGTACGATGAAAGTAAACTCCACTCCGGTGCCGGTGCCATGCTCGACAAGGTCGAGCGCGAAGATGAATACGTCGTGGAAAATGTCTTCAAGGGGCTCCGCTCACGCGTCTATAGTACTGGTCGCTTCTCGGTGACGCGCGAACAAGGCACACATCACTTTCATCGGATGCTGGCCGAGCGATTGGGATAGGACGGCTTCGCCGTGAGGGACGGCTGCGCCGTGCGGGACGGCTGCGCCGTGAGGGACGGCTGCGCCGTGAGGGACGGCTGCGCCGTGAGAGACCTGCGGTGCGAGACCTGCGGTGCGAGACCTGCGGTGCGAGACCTGCGGTGCGAGACCTGCGGTGCGAGACCTGCGGTGTGAGACCTGCGGTGCGAGACCTGCGGTGCGAGACCTGCGGTGCGAGACCTGCGGTGCGAGACCTGCGGTGCGAGACCTGCGGTGCGAGACCTGCGGTGCGAGACCTGCGGTGCGAGAC